>CAKNJS010000033.1 GCA_930986645.1 uncultured Lachnoclostridium sp. | reverse complement strand
TTAAGAACTTTCCATAATAAATCACTATACATAAGCATTGCTGACATTTGTATTTGCGAATTTAAAGTAATGTTATAAGCATAGAAAAACCACCCCGGTAACTTTGGCGAGTGAAGAGGTGGTAATTCTATCTTACTATACAATTTACGAGGCCAACCCCTTGTGGGCGGTTGTTCCTTTTTCGTTTTTAATATAGCATATTGAATATCAATGTGCAAGAATTTCAAAGGTAAAATCCTATGAACCTATGAATTATATGCAGATATCTTATTAAAGAATGTTATTGACATATGTTCATAACATAGTATACTTATAATCAGAGCTATAGAAATGGAAGGGAGGAGCAGATCATGGCAAGACCGCAGAAACAGCGATGTATCTGTTCAGTACCCCGTGTGACGGGATTCAGCCCGCAGGGCTGCGGGGCGTCCGGGAGCATTAATCTTACATATGACGAATACGAAGTGCTCCGCCTGCTGGATCATCTGCAGATGACGCAGGAACAGTGTGCGAAGAGAATGCAGATCTCCCGCCCGACTGTGACGAGGATCTACGATGAAGCACGCCGGAAGATGGCGGATATGCTCGTGGACGGCAAGTCTCTTACGATCGGCGGAGGAGACGTGTTCGTCTGCCCGGCGATGTGGCCCGAGTGCGCCGGAGAAGAACACTGCTGTCATAGGGATCCGGAGCTGTCGCGAGGCGTCAGGACGTTTGAAGGTGATCCGGCGGACGAGTGAAAGCGTCAGAGAGCTCAGTGTCAGGAAATTGAAAAAGAAGAGAGGTAGAAGATGATGAAGGTACTCATTATCGGCGGTGTCGCTGCCGGGACCAAAACTGCGGCAAAGTTAAAAAGAGAAGACAGAAGTATTGAAGTGACAGTCATCACAAAAGATCAGGATATCTCTTATGCCGGATGCGGACTCCCGTATTATGTGGGAGGATTTATCGAGAGCAGAGACGAGCTGATCGTAAATACACCGCAGAAGTATTCGGGACTTACCGGGGTTGAAGTGCGCACCGGAAAAGAGGCTGTTGCCCTTGATGCGGACAAGAAAGAAGTTACGGTAAAAGACGTTCAGACCGGCAATACAGAGGTCTGTTCCTATGATAAGCTGGTGCTTGCAGTCGGTGCTTCTGCAGCGGAACTTCCGATCAAAGGAAAGGATCTGCCGGGCGTGTTTAAGATGAGAACGCCGGACGACGCGGAAGCGATGCGTACATATGCAGAGACAAACGGCGTGAAGAAAGCGGTTGTGATCGGCGCCGGATTTATCGGTCTTGAGGCTGCTGAAAATCTGCATGCCAGAGGAATTAATGTGACGGTCATCGATTTTGCTTCCCAGATCCTGCCAAATATTCTTGACCCGGAGATGGCGGCCTATGCGAAGAAGCATCTTCTCAACAGTGGTATTCGGGTAATTACAGGGACAAGTGCGGAGGAAGTGCTCGGGACAGACAAGGTGACAGGTGTGAAGACATCTGCCGGGACGATGCCCTGCGAGATGCTGATCATGGCTGCAGGTATCCGTCCGAATACCGGATTCCTCGAAAATACCGGAATCGAGATGTTTAAGGGAACCATCCTTGTGGACGGACAGATGAAGACAAATCTTGACGACGTTTATGCGGCAGGAGACTGTGTGATGGTAACAAACCGGATCACAGGAAAGAGACAGTGGTCCCCCATGGGTTCCTCTGCAAATATGGAAGGGCGTACACTGGCGCAGGTGCTCGCAGGCGCGCAGAAGACTTATCCGGGAGTGCTTGGAACCGGCGTGGTTAAACTTCCGGGCTTAAATGTAGGACGCACCGGTCTGACAGAGGCGCAGGCGAAAGAGGCGGGATACGATGTCATTACCGCACTTGTGCCGACTGATGACAAGGCGCATTATTATCCGGATGCATCCTTCTTCATTACGAAGGTGATTGCGGACAAGACGACAAGGAAGCTGCTCGGAGTTCAGGTGTTCGGACCGGGCGAAGTAGATAAGATGGTGGATATCGCGGTCATGGGCATCAATATGGATGCAAAACTGGATGATTTCGAAAATGCGGACTTTGCATATGCTCCGCCGTTCTCCACTGCGATCCATCCGTTCGTGCAGGCAGTATATGTGCTGATGAACAAGATCGACGGTACATTTGTGAGCATGACGCCGGCGGAGTATGCGGCAGGTGCGGCGAAAGGATACCGTGTAGTGGATGTGCAGCCCGAGCCGGGTATCCGCGGAGCCTTCTTTGTAAATCTGGCTCAGGTGAACGGAGAGATCGAAGGGCTGGGCAAGGACGAGAAGCTCCTGCTTGTATGCGCAAAAGGAAAGAGAGCATATTTCCTGCAGAACAGAATGCGCTATTATGGATACAAAAACACAGTTGTGCTTGAAGGCGCGACATTCTTTAACGATGTTAAAGTAGAGAACGCCGAAGGCGCGGTTTCCAAGGAAGAGGAGACAAGAGTGAAAGCACTCGGCTTCTTGAAAGATAAGCGCACACCGGATAAATTTAACGGACGTGTTATTACAAGGAATGGAAAGATCACGGCAGATGAGGCGAGAGTGATCGCAGAGGCGGCTGAGAAGTTCGGAAGCGGCGAGGTGACCATGACTTCCCGTCTGACGATGGAGATTCAGGGAGTGCCTTTTGATAACATTGAGCCTTTGAGAGAGTATCTGATGCAGGCAGGACTTGAGACTGGCGGTACAGGTTCTAAAGTCCGCCCGGTTGTATCCTGTAAGGGAACAACCTGTCAGTACGGACTGATCGATACATTCGCGCTGTCTGAGGAGATTCACGAGAGATTCTATCACGGATACCGGGAAGTGAAGCTGCCGCATAAGTTCAAGATCGCGGTCGGCGGATGCCCGAACAACTGTGTAAAACCGGATCTGAATGACCTCGGCATCATCGGTCAGAGAGTTCCACAGATCGATCTGGAGAAGTGCCGCGGGTGCAAGGTCTGCCAGATTGAGAACAACTGTCCGATCGGCGTGGCAAAGATGGTTGACGGAAAGATCACGGTCGATGAGACTGCATGCAACCACTGCGGCCGCTGCGTCGGAAAATGCCCGTTCCACGCGGTTGAGGATTACACGAACGGATACCGCATTTACATCGGCGGACGCTGGGGCAAGAAAGTGGCTCAGGGAAGATATCTGGACAAAGTATTTACAGATAAAGACGAAGTGCTTGAGATCGTGGAAAAAGCAATCCTTCTGTTCCGCGAGCAGGGAATCACGGGAGAGAGATTTGCCGATACAGTTGCAAGGCTCGGATTCGAAAATGTACAGGAACAGCTTCTTAAGGATGATCTGCTTTCGAGAAAAGAAGAAAATCTGAAAGCACAGAAGCATCTGAAAGGCGGAGCAACCTGCTAGTCAGCTGCATAAATGAAAGAATAAGATAAAAACCGGACAGATCGGGGGAGCCTGAGCTGTCCGGTTTTTTCAAGCATAAATCCGTCTCCTGATTGACAGAAGGGGACAGAAGGGTGGAGGAAAACAGTTCAGCCCGCGCCATTCGCAAAGGCGCACAGAAGTGCTGGCAGCGGCGATGCCGCTCTTTGCTCATAAGCAGGCGCTCAGTACATCTGTCAAACAGCCGCCGGATATATATGCAAGCATAAATCCGTCTCCTGATTGACAGATGGCTGAACTGTTAATGGGAAAAATTCTACAGTGGTAAATTCTCTGAAGAAATGGTATAATAAGTCGTTAGTATTAGAAAGGGAAGTTAAACTCCTTTTTTGAGATAAGCGTTGTGCGCTGCCTGTATATGGGCGCGGATGAGGTGAGAATGATATGAAAAAGAGAAACAGAATGCGCTTGAAAGGACAGCTCAGGATGTATATGAGCTGGCCGTTGATCATGACGATCCTGCTGGCGGCAGTGGATATCTGGGTGTATGTGATTGATAAAAAAGCCGGCTTTATTATGACGGTATTTATCCTGATCTATCTCGGAATTGCCGGAGGTCTGTATTTTTACAACCGATCCCTGATCCTTGCGGATCTGATTCAATTTTCGGCGCAGTATAAGGGAATTGAACATACTCTCCTGAAAGAGCTGGCGGTTCCATATGCCATTACACTTGAGGACGGACGTATCCTGTGGAAAAATGACGCGTTCGCGGCATTGATGGACAGCCCGCGGAAGGAAAAGTATCTGAACCGCATGATACCGGAACTGCATACCGGTGTATTTCCGAAGGCGGATATGGAGCACGTGGAGCTCGAGGTGAGTTACCATGACAGAGACTATCAGGCTGAACTGCGCCGGGTGTCTCTTCAGGGCTTCAGCCAGAAGGAGGAGCTTCTTCAGATCCCGGAGGAGGAAGAATATTTCGTGGCCGTATCCCTTCAGGATGTGACGGAACTGAATGCCTATATCCGGGAAAATGAAGACCAGAGGATGATCGCCGGTCTGATTTATATCGATAACTATGATGAAGTAATGGAAAGTGTCGAGGAAGTGCGGCAGTCTCTGCTTGTTGCCCTTATTGACAGGAAGATCAACAAGTATATCGGCGATGTGGACGGTATTGTTAAGAAGATGGAGAAGGATAAGTATTTCGTTGTTATCCGCAAGTCCAGTTACAGGAAGATCGCCGAGGATAAATTCTCTATTCTTGAGGAAGTGAAGCAGGTTAACATCGGAAATGCCCGTTCTGCAACTCTCAGTATTGGACTGGGACTCAATACCGCGACTTATGCACTCAGTTATCAGTATGCCCGTGTAGCGATCGACCTTGCTCTTGCGAGGGGCGGTGATCAGGCTGTAATCAAGGACTGTAACGGAATCACATATTTTGGCGGCAAGAAGGAACAGACTGCAAAGAATACCCGTGTCAAGGCCCGCGTAAAGGCGGAGGCTTTAAGGGAATTTATCGTGACCAAAGATCAGGTTATTGTCATGGGACATAAGATTGCTGATCCGGATTCATTCGGCGCATGCATGGGTATCTACAGAGCAGTGGTGAGCCTTGAGAAGAAAGCGCATATCGTGATCAACACAGTTACGGAATCTGTACGTCCGCTGTATGACGAGATTGCGGAAAGCCCTGCCTATGAAGATGACATTTTCCTGACATCGGATCAGGCTCTGGACTATATAACAGACAGTACCATGGTGATCGTAGTTGATACGAATAAACCACAGATGACAGAGTGTCCGGAACTGCTGAGACGCTCCCGCATGATCGCGGTGCTCGATCATCACCGTCAGAGCAGCAACATAATTGAAAATGCGGTCCTTTCTTATGTGGAGCCGTATTCATCGTCTACCTGTGAGATGGTGGCAGAGGTGCTTCAGTATATTGCAGATGATATTAAAATTCCGTCTGTGGAGGCAGAGTGTCTGTACGCGGGAATTATGATTGATACGAGAAACTTCATGAACCGGACAGGTGTGCGTACCTTTGAGGCGGCGGCATTTCTGCGCCGCTGCGGTGCAGACATTACCCGTGTGCGTAAAATGTTCCGGGATGATATGGCGTCTTACCGTGCCAAGGCGGAGGCGATGCGCAAGGCCGAAGTATACCGTGAGGAATTCGCCATCGCCCAGTGCCCCAGTGATATTGACAGCCCGACGGTGCTGGCTGCCCAGACGGCAAATGAGCTGCTGGATATCAGCGGTATTAAGGCTTCTTTTGTTCTTACTATTTATGACGGAAAGATTTATCTGAGTGCCCGTTCCATCGACGAGGTAAATGTACAGATCATAGCAGAGAAGCTGGGCGGCGGAGGACATATCAATTCCGCGGGCGCACAGTTTGATCATACAAATATGGATGAGGCGATCAAAGCATTGAAGGCGACGATCGACCAGATGATAGAGGAAGGAGATATTTAAAGATGAAAGTAATATTATTACAGGATGTAAAATCTCTCGGAAAAAAGGGAGAGATCGTAAATGTAAACGACGGATATGCGAGAAATTTTATTCTGCCTAAAAAGCTTGGTGCAGAGGCTACGCCTAAGAATCTCAACGACCTGAAACTTCAGAAGAACAATGAGAAGAAAGTGGCTCAGGAAAATCTGGATGCAGCGAAGGAACTGGCGGCAGAACTGTCTGCAGGCAAGGTAGAACTTGCCATCAAAGTCGGAGAGGGCGGCAGGACATTCGGATCTGTGTCCAGCAAGGAGATTGCAGCGGCTGTTAAAGAGCAGATGAAGCTTGATGTGGATAAGAAGAAAATTGTTCTGAAAGAGAATATCAAAACCCTTGGCACACATATTGTAAATGTGAAACTTCATCCGGAAGTAACTGCAGAACTGAAGGTTGTTGTGAAAGAGGAAGCGTAGAAACAGCTGGAACGAAAACGTAACAGAAGCATAAAGGAGACTTCTTTATGGAAAACATAGAAGCGGCGATGAAACGGATACCGCCCCACAGCATAGAGGCCGAGCAGGCGGTGCTGGGGGCGATGCTGATGAATAAGGATGCCGTTATGGTCGCATCAGAGATCATTACAGGAGAAGACTTCTACCAGACCGCTTACGGGATCATATTCGACAGTGTAGTCGACCTCTTTAAAGCGGGAAAACCTGCGGATCTGATCACGCTGCAGGAGAAGTTGAAAGAAAAAAATGTTCCGCCTGAGATCAGCAGCATGGAATTTGTGAAAGATCTTCTGGAAGGGACGCAGACTTCAGCGAATGTGAAGTATTATGCGGAGATCGTGCGTGATAAGTCGATACTGCGCAGACTGATCCGTATTAACGAAGATATTGCGAATACCTGCTATCTGGAAAACCAGCCTCTTGATGAGATACTTGAGAAGACCCAGAAAGAGGTGTTTGAACTTGTAGAACACGGAAACTCTGAGGAGTATGTACCGATTCGTCAGGTTGTTTTAAATGCCCTTGATGTGATCGAGAGAGCATCGAAGACAAAGGGAAATGTAACGGGAATCCCCACTGGATTTATCGATCTTGACTATAAATTGTCAGGACTGCAGAGATCGGATCTTGTACTGATCGCTGCCAGACCTTCTATGGGTAAGACGGCGTTTGTTCTGAATATCGCGCAGCATGTGGCGTTCCGCCAGAATCTTGCGGTCGCTATCTTCAGTCTTGAGATGTCAAAAGAGCAGCTTGTAAACCGTCTTTTTTCTCTGGAGTCCCATGTGGATGCCCAGATTTTAAGAACTGGTAATCTGTCAGATACGGACTGGGAAAAATTGATCGAGGGTGCGGGAACTATTGGTAATTCCAGAATGATTATAGACGATACGTCAGGTATCTCTATATCGGAGATGCGTTCAAAGTGCAGGAAATATAAGCTGGAGATCGGCCTTGATCTTATCATTATCGACTATCTGCAGTTGATGAGCGGAAGCGGCGGCCGTAAGAATGAGAGCCGTCAGCAGGAAATTTCCGAGATCTCGCGTTCTCTGAAGGGACTTGCACGTGAGCTGAATGTACCGGTTATCGCGCTGTCCCAGCTCAGCCGTGCGGTGGAGCAGAGAACCGATAAGCGCCCTATGCTCTCGGATCTCCGTGAGTCCGGAGCCATTGAGCAGGACGCCGACGTCTGTATGTTTATCTACAGAGATGATTATTATAATCCTGATACGGAAGACAAAAACATTGCGGAAATCATTATTGCCAAGCAGAGAAACGGCCCGATCGGCACCGTAAGGCTTGCTTGGATGCCGCAGTACACACGTTTCGGAAATGAACTGCGGCAGCAGTAAGGATTATGTAAAGATCTTGCGGAGTTTCATGATCGGATTAGTTCTGGCAGATTCCTTACGGTTCGCCTGCTGCTGGCGGATCAGAGCGTCCAGCTTACGGAAATGCTCTTCCTGCTGGCGGTCCTTTGCCTGAAGAAGATAGTCCATTTCATGCATGACATCAGTAGTTACCGTACTGCTGATGTCTTTTTTTAATACATTGTTATTTTCATTTAATACTTCGCGGAATA
The DNA here is from genome assembly GCA_930986645.1 of uncultured Lachnoclostridium sp. Taxonomy (GTDB): domain Bacteria; phylum Bacillota; class Clostridia; order Lachnospirales; family Lachnospiraceae; genus Mediterraneibacter. The sequence goes on along the minus strand of CAKNJS010000033.1, from coordinate 17,782 downwards.
CATCTCCGAACAACGCACGGATCTGGTCGACCTTTTCAAGAGGAATGACAACCTCCGCAGCCTCCGGGGCAGCATCAGCCTGCGCGGGAACCGCGGCCTTCTGCGAAGCCGGCTCTGGCGCGGCGGGGACGGAGGTTCCGGGAGACGCCTCTTCTTTGCTGTCTTCGGCGCGGGAGCTGTTTTCGCTCTCGGAGTTTTTCAGTCTGAGACGCGTGGCCTTCAGCTCAGGTATAAGTGGTTTCAAGTCTCTGAGAAGCATCCCTTCGTCTTTGAGTTTCTTAATACAGCGGAAAAGCTGGATATCGTCTTTTGTATAATATCGATGGCCCATTTCTGTCCGTCCGATTGTCAGGCCGAGCTCCTCTTCCCAGTATCTTAATACATGAGATTCGACATCGACCTGCTTTGCGGCTTCAGAAATCATAAATCTGACCTCACCCATTAATATTTATACCTCCTTATATCAGCCTCGTATGTTGAGAGCAGGTAAAAATCCCCTCAACCTTAATGGTATTATAGCACAAGCGCGGCGGGACACTTCAAACAATCGTTCGTCAAATTGTTACCTGATTCCGCATTTATATAAATTGGAATTTGAATAAAAAAAGAGACACTGCAGCGGGAATTACCCTCTTGCAGTGCCTCTTCTGCGTGTGATCACTCTGCGATTTATCTATTACTCTGCTGAGATAGCACCTGTAGGACATGCAGCTTCGCATGCTCCGCAGTCTACACAAGCATCAGCATCGATCTCATATTTGCCATCGCCTTCGGAGATAGCGCCTACTGGACATTCGCCTTCGCAAGAACCACAGCTTACGCATTCATCACTAATTACGTGTGCCATAGTATGTACCCTCCTTTTTTGATTTCCGAAAAAGTCTTGTCCCTTTTCGCTACTCCCATTTTAATACAATAAGTACGAATATACAAGAGATTTACTTGTTCTAAATTTAGTACTTCCTAGAAAATTTAGAAAAAAATCACTTTCTTTTTTATGATTTTGGTGTATGATAGTAAAATAATGTAAAAAATTCAGGTTTGAAAACAGCAGTGTTTTGAATAGATGGAGGCGCAGTATGAAGAAAAGAGCAGTTACGGCAGTGTTGCTTGCCGTATGCATGGTGACAGGGATCTGCGGATGCAGTTCCGGAAAGGACGAAGATGTTTTTACGGGGGATACGCCGGATGTGCCGAAGTGGCAGGCTAATCTTGATGCAGTCAGCCCTGCGGTGTATACAAATATCGATGATCTGGATCTGGAGCCGGGCACCTATATATCTGTGATCGGAAAGACGGAAAATTCCTCTTACTGGAAACAGGTGGCCGCAGGTGTGCGGCAGGCTGCGGACGATATAAATGAGAGGCTCGGATACAGTGGAAATGATGCGGTAAAGGTGCTTTTTAATGCTCCTGCCGATAATGAGGATATCGATGAGCAGGTTAATATTCTCGATGAGGAGATGGCAAGATATCCGGATGTGATCGCGATCGCCAGCATTGATGAAAATGCTTCGGAAGTTCAGTTTGACCTTGCTATATCAAACGGAATCCCGATCGTGGCATTTGATTCAGGCAACAGTTATCAGGGAATACAGTGTACCTGCATGACAGATAACAGTAAGGCTGCGGTTACAGGTGCACAGAAGCTCTGCGAAGCTGTCGGGGAGAGCGGAGAAGTGGCCTTGATCGTGCCTGATTCTGTTTCCGGGAATGCAAAAGACCGCGTGGCGGCTTTTCAGCAGGAAATCACGGAAAATCACCCGGGCGTGTCTGTTGTGGAAACAATCTATATGGATCAGATTGATCAGTTTAAGCGCAGTGCGGCAGCGGAAGAGCTGGGTGTTTCGGCGGAGGAACTGGCAGCGTGGACTGCAGAAGCGTCAGGAGAAGGAGAAGCTGAATCAGCCGCAGCAGCGGACGGTGATGCGCAGGAAGACGACAGTCAGGACGGTATATCCGAAGAAGCGAGAACTCGTCTGGAAGATATTGATTCACTGGCGGAATCCATGAGTGATGAGGACGCAGTTGTCTACTATCTGCAGAAACATCCGGATCTGAAAGGGTGCTTTGGGACAAACGATGAGACGGTGCTGCTCGGGGCACAGGCGCTTAGAAGTATGGATAAGACAGAAGATATTGTTATGATGGGATTCGATGCGGGAAAAGATCAGCTTGATGCTCTGGCGGACGGAAGTATTGACGGGCTGGTGGTTCAGAATCCGTTCGGGATGGGGTATGCCGCAGTAGTTGCCGCGGCGCGGACTGTTCTCGAGATTGGAAATGAGGCTCAGGTTGATACCGGGTTTGTATGGGTAGATGCTGACAATATGGAAGATGAGAATGTGCAGCCAATGCTGTACGAATAAGACAGGCAGACCTGATCTCTCTGTTTTGCTGTAAATCAAAAAGGCTCCGGCACGGGGGTATTCCCCTGTGCCGGAGCCTTTTTGACTTTACGGTCATTACATTACTCTGCTGAGGGAGAAGATGAATTCTGTGCCGACTCCCTCTGTGCTGATAACATTGATATGCTCATCGTGGGCCTGAATAACCTCTTTTACGATAGACAGCCCGAGACCTGTACCTTTCTTGTCCCGGCCGCGGGAAAGGTCTGATTTGTAAAAGCGTTCCCAGATCTTGTTCAGGTCCTTGCGGGGAATGCCGATACCGTGATCTTTTACCGAGATAAAGGCTTTTTCGTTTTTGATACTCACCTCGATAGTAATGGAGGATTCGTTTTCGCTGAACTTGATCGCATTGTCGATCAGGTTATAGAGAACCTGCTGGATCTTTCTTTTATCCGCGTAGACGATAACCGGAGCGGGCATAAGAAGCAGTTCCACAGAAATATGTTTCGGCGTACAGACTGCCTCGAATGATGCGGCGGTCCCTTTGATTACTTCCTGAATATCAAATTCTATCTTATTAAGCATCAGCTCTTTTGTGTCAAATTCATTCAGCGTCAGCAGATCGCCTGTAAGATCAGTAAGACGTTCGGTCTCAAAGAGGATGATCTTCAGGTATTTTCCGTACAGCTCAGGCGGGATCGTACCGTCGGCCATTGCTTCCACATAGCCTTTCATGGAAGTGAGGGGCGAGCGGAAATCGTGGGAGACATTTGCCACGATTTTTTTCTGATAATCATCCATGTCTTTAAGCTGTGCAGCCATATAGTTGAGCGAAGCGGACAGATAGCCCATTTCGTCATGGGTGTATACGGGGATTTCATAGTCAAGATTTCCCATGGCGTACTGCTGTGCTGCCTCGGATATCTTCCTCAGAGGACGGTATACAAAGAACTGGAATCCGATCAGGAAGATGAAGGAAAGCAGAAAGATGACACCCAGAGAAATGTATATGGTGTTCATGACAGGACGGCAGCGTTCGCTGATAATGGACACCGGGGTGTGGATCAACAGGTACCCTTTTGTTGAAAAACCCTCTGTTACAGGGGCCATTACGGTTATGACTTCCTCGTTGAAGTAACCGTGGTAAGTGCCTGAGATAAACTGGTTCCCGCCGATCTCAGCAGGGTTAAAATCTTCGATCGCATCCGGGGATGATGTGTTCTCCAGATTGGAAGAGGTGATCATTACTCCGGAAGCGTCTACAAACCACAGGGAAGATTCCAGATAAAGCCTCATGGCGGCAAGCTGCGACTGTACCGCATAGAGAGAGGAATCGTCCGAAAAGTAGGAGGGAAGATAATCGCTGGCGATCAGCGTTGCCTCCCTGTACAGTGTCTGTGATGAATCCTCCATAAACCTGTTTCTCACAAGCTGGGCAGTGAGGGTCGCGGTTGTAAAGATGCACAAAAACCCAAAGATGATGTATAGTGCAATAAATTTCAGGTGAAGGATGCTTTTCATATTTCAGGCTCCGTTCTGTTTAAAGCAGATTATTTTGTTTCAAATTTATATCCGATGCCCCATACCGTACTCAGGCTCCAGTGCGGATGATCCTTGATCTTTTCCCGGAGACGCTTGATATGTACGTCGACTGTACGTGTGTCGCCCACATATTCGTAGCCCCAGATCCGGTCAAGGAGCTGCTCTCTTGTAAAGACCTGATTCGGAGAAGAGGCGAGGCAGTAGAGCAGTTCAAGTTCCTTAGGAGGCATTTCCACGTGCTTTCCGTCGCATATGACAGAGTAGTTGGTAAGATTGATGACGAGTCCGTCGTATTCTGCGCACTTTGGCTTTTCCCTGCCGCTGTCATCTGATTTGGAAGGCTGGCAGCGCCTCAGGACTGCGCGGACGCGGGCAACCATTTCTTTGGAGTCGAAGGGTTTCATAATATAGTCATCGGCTCCGAGTTCCAGCCCCAGTACTTTGTCAAATACTTCGCCTTTTGCGGAAAGCATGATGATCGGAACAGCGGAATGGGCGCGTATCTCGCGGCATACCTGATAGCCGTCTATTCCCGGGAGCATCAGATCCAGAAGAATCAGGTTCGGCTGGTAAGTGTCAAAGGCTGTCAGTGCATCTTCGCCGTTATATACGATCTTTGTGTCGAAACATTCTTTGGTAAGATAAAGTGAAATAAGTTCTGCAATATTTTCGTCATCGTCAACGATCAGGATCTTCTGTTTCCCTATCATGTTATGTCCTCCTTTACTTCAGCTCTACAATGGTCACGCCGGCGTCCCCCTCGCCGTATTCGGCGAGATGATAGGATTTGACGTGCTTCTGTCTCCGCAGATATTCGTGAATCCCTTTTCTCAGGGCTCCGGTGCCTTTCCCGTGAACAACTCTCACTGTATTCAGATGGGAGAGCAGAGCGTCATCCAGATATTTGTCTAACTCAGCGACTGCTTCATCCACTGTCTTGCCGAGCAGATTGATCTCGGGGCTGACGGAGAGGGATTTACTCATGCCTATTTTCCCTTTGGAGGTCCGGCTCATTTTCTTCGGTGTGTACGGGGAAGGCTCTTCCACAATCTCCAGATCCGAGATGTTGACCTGAGACCGGAGAATTCCCATCTGTACTGTGATGTTCCCCCGGGAATCCGGAAGAGACTGTACGGTTCCCGTAAGATTCATGCTCAGAACTTTTACAGTCTCTCCCAGTTTGAACTCTTCGGGTTTGTGAGCTTTTTTCGCCTTGCGGGGAGCGGCCGCGGGGGCAGTGTCTTTGATCTTTTTGCGAAGGCGTTCCCTTTCTTTTTCCATCTCTGCGGCAGAGATATTTTCTTTGCCGAATTTGTGGAAGTTCCGGATTGTCTCATCGGCCACCTCCTTTGCTTCCCGCAGGATGGCGTTGGCTTTTTCGTTTGCTTCACGGATGATACGGTCTCTCTGCTCATCCAGCTTTTCCTGACGCTTTTCAGCCTGCTGTTTGAGTGCTTCTGTCTCGCGTCGGTAGGCTGCAATTTCTTCCCGCTCTTTCTCAATCGTGCGCCGGCTTGTCTCCAGATCTGTGAGAAGGTCCTCGAAGGAAATATCCTGTTCGCTGAGCCGTTTCTTTGCATCTTCTATGATGAAATCCGGAAGTCCGAGCTTGCCGGAGATGGCAAAGGCATTACTCTTGCCGGGAATGCCGATCAGCAGCCGGTAGGTCGGCCTGAGGCTTTCCACATCGAACTCGCAGCAGGCATTTTCCACGCCCGGAGTTGAAAGCGCGTAGACTTTCAGTTCACTGTAGTGGGTGGTCGCCATTGTGCGTATATTTCTTTTATGAAGATAAGAAAGTATGGATGCTGCAAGCGCTGCCCCTTCGGTGGGATCTGTACCCGCGCCCAGCTCATCGAACAGGACGAGGGAATGCTCATCTACCTTTTTCAAGAAGGATACGATATTAGTCATATGAGATGAAAAGGTGCTCAGGCTCTGTTCGATACTCTGTTCATCTCCGATGTCAGCATATACCTGATGGAAGACGGCAAGTTCCGAGCGGTCCCCGGCGGGAATATGAAGACCTGCCTGTCCCATCAGCGTGAAGAGCCCCACGGTTTTCAGAGAGACAGTCTTGCCTCCGGTATTCGGCCCCGTAATAATCAGGAGTGTGAAATCCTCTCCCAAAGATACGGTGATCGGGACAACAGTCTTTTCGTCCAGCAGAGGGTGCCGTCCTTCCCTTATGCGGATCCGCCCTTCGTTGTTTAAGACGGGACGGCTTCCTTTCATGGACAGCGCCAGCGCTCCGCGGGCAAATATAAAATCAAGATCTGTCATTGCGCGGTAATCTGCACGGATTGCTTCGATATACTGGGCGGCTTCTTCGCTCAGACGGGCAAGTATTGCCTGAATCTCTTCCTGTTCCTTTGCATAGAGTTCTTTCAGGTCGTTGTTAAGCTTTACCACCGCCATAGGCTCAATGAAGAGCGTGGAGCCTGTGGAAGACTGGTCGTGGATCAGACCCTGTACCTGTGACCGGTATTCGGACTTTACGGGGATACAGTATCTGTCGCCGCGCATGGTGATAATGGGATCCTGCAGATAGGTGCGCAGAGATCCGTTTACCAGTCCGTTCAGTGTGGAGTGGACCTTGTCGTTGATATTGCTGATGTTGCGGCGGATATGCTTCAGTGTACTGCTTGCATCATCGCTGATTTCTTCTTCTGATATAATACACCTCTCGATCTCGTTTGACAGAGGAGCGGCCGGATCCAGCTGGTCGAAGTATGCGTCCAGACAGTCGGCTGCGTCCTCCTGAGTGTCATGCCTGCCGTAAGATTTTGCACGTGCCGCATTGGCAAGGAGACGGCAGATGCGCAGCAGTTCCGATATGCTCAGTGCACCGCCGATTTCCAGCCTTTTCATCGATTCTTCAACAGGAGCGGCATCGGAAAAGGAAATCCTGCCTTTTCTCACAATGCGGGTGTACGCCGCTGCGGTCTGCTCCTGAAATGTATTAATTTTTTCCAGATCCGTCATGGGCTTCAGGCGCCGGCACAGCTGGCGGCCGCGGAAAGATCCGGCTTCTTCTTCCAGACGGGAGATGATTTTGTCAAATTCAAGTTTTGTAAGCGTTTTCTGATTCATGGCTTCCCCTTATAATAGTATGTGCTCATAACATTTTACCCCATTCTCGGAATAAAGAAAAGTATTTTCCAAATGATTGAACTATCCTTGTGAATCGGTTATACTAGAATTTGGAGGAAACAGATCCATGCCAGATGATAAAGATCAGATTCCAAAACCGGACGAAGAACAGCCGGAAGAGAAGAAATATTCTTTTTTACAAGAGACGATCAAAACAAAACCAACCAGCAGGCAGCAGCTCGCGCGGCAGCTTGTGAGGATCGCGATATACGGAGTGATCCTCGGGGCTTTTGCCTGCCTTGGTTTTTTTGCGCTTAAACCATGGGTACAGGACATCTTCCGGGGAAATCTTGAGACAGTGAGCATTCCGGAGGATGAAGATCCGGCGGAGGACGAAGCGTCTTCTCAGGCAGACGAAACAGAAGGACAGGAGAATACCGGACAGCCCGCGGCAGCCGAAGACTACGAGCAGATGATGGCATCGATGAATGAAAGGGCCGAGGAAGCCCGGAAAGGCATCGTATCGGTGCAGGCGGCTGCCGGCCAGACAGACTGGACTGCGGAGATGACCGGAATAGACAGAAGTGTGACGGGAATCATTACTGCCGATAACGGACAGGAACTTCTGATTCTTGCGGATAGTTCCATCTGTGAAGATGCAAAAGAGTGGAATGTTGTGTTTGATGACGGAAAAAGCTGCAGCGCATCCTTAAAAAAACGCGATCTAAATACCGGGCTTGCTATGTTCAGCGTTCCGCGCGGCAGTATATCGGATTCTACATGGGATGCAGTGAAGGTATCTGTGCTGGGAAATTCAAATCTGGCAAAGCAGGGCGATGTTGTGATGGCCCTTGGAAATATGTTCGGATATCCCGGCGGTATGAGTTTCGGCCTGATCAGCTCTACAGATTATAAGACGCTGTTCTACGATGGAGAGTGTGATGTGATGGCCACAGATATTGTATCGGATTCTGAGGGTACAGGCGTGTTGTTTAATATGGACGGAGAAGTGATCGGTCTGATCTCCCCGTCAGTCTGGAAGGATAATGAGACAAATGCCGTGAATGCATATGCGGTTTCGGATCTGAAGCCTGTCATAGAGATTATGGCAAACGGCGAAAGTGTACCGTATATCGGGATATACGGCACTACGGTCACATCGGAGCTTCAGCAGAATCAGGGGATGCCGGCGGGCGTCTATGTGGTGGATGTGGATCCGGACTCTCCGGCTATGGAAGCGGGAATACAGAGCGGCGATATCATCTGTCAGATCGGGGATGAGAAAGTATCCAGTATCGTTACATATCAGAGTGCGGTTCTGGAGGCGAAGACCGGAAGACAGGTTCTGATCAGGGGAATGCGCCTCGGGTCAGACGGATATGTAGAAGTGAGATTTACCGTTACGGTTGGGAGCAGGGAATAGAAAGGAACAGTTCAGCCATCTGGTGTCAGATGTGCTGAACTGTTGCAGTAAGAATAATAAAGATAGAAAGAGGATTGACATGAGATATATCAGTGGACTACATGAAGGTGAGACAATCAGGAATGTTTATCTGTGCAGGGGGAAACGCTCCGCAGAGACAAGAAACGGGAAACCCTATGATAATCTGATCCTGCAGGATAAGACAGGTACGCTGGACGGCAAAGTCTGGGATCCGAACTCACAGGGAATCGCAGAATACGAAGAGAAGGATTTTATAGAAGTTTACGGTGATGTGATCAGCTATAACGGAAATCTGCAGATTAATATTAAGCAGATTAGGAAAGCGGATGAGGGAGAATACAATCCGGCGGACTATATGCCGACTACAGATAAAAACGTCGACCGGATGTACGAGGGACTGACCGGCTATATAAGCAGAATTTCCAATCCGTGGCTGAAACAGCTTTTGGAGTACTATTTTATAAAGGATGAAGAGTTTATCAAAAAATTCAAAGGACATTCCGCGGCAAAGACTGTGCATCACGGCTTTTCAGGAGGGCTTCTGGAGCATACGCTCAGCGTGGTCCATATGTGTGACTATTTTGCCGGAGCATATCCGATCCTGAATAAAGATCTTCTCATTACGGCGGCGATCTGTCATGATATAGGAAAGACGAGAGAATTATCGGCCTTCCCGGATAATGATTATACAGATGAAGGGCAGCTTATCGGTCATATTGTGATCGGAGTGGAGATGGCAGACGAAGCGATCCGTTCTATTCCGGATTTCCCGGAACGGCTTGCCAATGAGCTGAAGCACTGCATTATTGCGCATCACGGGGAACTGGAGTACGGCTCTCCGAAGAAACCGGCGCTGGCAGAAGCGCTGGCACTTAATCTTGCGGATAATGCAGATGCCAAGATGCAGACGCTGACAGAGATATTTAAAGGAAAAACAGGAACAGAATGGCTCGGTTATAACAGACTGTTTGAGTCCAATTTGAGGAGAACGTCGGGAGCGTAAAATGCAGAAAAATGATATGGCGGTTATCCGGATTACGGATATCGGCGTGGGCGGTGAAGGAATCGGAAAAGTCGACGGCTACACGCTTTTTGTAAAAGATGCCGTAATCGGTGACAGGGCTGAAGTTAAAGTTATAAAAGCAAAGAAAAATTACGGCTATGCACGGCTGATGCGTGTACTTGAGCCGTCTCCGTACCGTGTGGAAGCCAGATGCAGATTTGCGCGTCAGTGCGGCGGATGCCAGATTCAGGAAATGTCCTATGAGAGGCAGCTTGCATTTAAGGAACAGAAAGTGCGGGGAAGTCTGGAGCGTATCGGAGGTTTTTCTCCGGAACTGCTGGATTGTATTATGGAACCGGCTGTCGGCATGGCGGATCCGTTCGGTTACCGAAACAAAGCGCAGTTTCCTTTTGGCACGGATAAAGAAGGACGCCCGGTTACAGGATTCTATGCAGGACGGACACACGATATCATTGCGAATACGGACTGTGCTCTGGGTGTGCCGGTCAATCAGAAGATTCTGGAGATTATTCTGAAATTTATGGAGAAGTATCGCGTTCCGTCTTACGATGAAAAGACAGGAACAGGGCTGATCCGTCATGTATTGATCCGTTATGGATTTACAACGAAAGAGATCATGGTCTGTTTCGTGATAAACGGGACCTCTATTCCCAATGCGGGAAAACTTACAGAACTTTTGAGTACAATTCCGGGAATGACCAGTATCACAGTCAGTGTGAATACACGCCGGACGAATGTGATTATGGGAGAATCCTTTGAGGTGCTGCGGGGGCAGGGGTATATTACAGATTATATCGGAAAGATTAAGTATCAGATCTCCCCGCTGTCATTTTATCAGGTGAATCCGGTACAGACGGAGAAGCTGTACTCGCTTGCGCTGGAATACGCAGATCTGAAAGGCGGAGAGACGGTGTGGGATCTTTACTGCGGAATCGGTACAATCTCCCTGTTTCTGGCGCAGAAAGCGGGGCGGGTGTATGGAGTCGAGATCGTGCCTCAGGCGATCGAGGATGCCCGGAGAAACGCCCGGCTTAATGAGATTGGAAATGCTGAGTTCTTTGCGGGAAAGGCGGAAGAAGTCCTTCCGGATTATTATGAAAGATATGGAAAAGAACACGGCGGCGAGCAGGCCCGCGCGGATGTAATCGTGGTAGATCCGCCCCGCAGGGGATGCGATGAGACACTGCTCGAGACAATTATAAGAATGCAGCCGGAAAAAGTCGTGTATGTAAGCTGCGACTGCGCGACACTGGCAAGAGATCTTAAAGTATTGTGTGGAAACGGGTACGAGCTAAAGAGAGTGAGGCCGGTGGATCAGTTTCCGATGACAGTGCATGTGGAAACAGTCGCTCTGCTTACGAGAAAAGCCCAGTAAATCAAGGGGTTCCACCGATTTGGGGCGAAAATAGATGTGTGTTTCCGCAGAATGGGTATAGGGAAATTCATTGAAATTTCTTTGATCAACTGGAAGAGCAATGCCGTTTTGTTATAGCGGTTTATTTGAAAGATAATCTTTTTTTAAGCCGATTTCGAGTGGCCGAGCTGTTGTAATACCGATACATACTTGATATAATTTGGAAATGAATATGTTTTATTGGGCGTCTATGTGTAAAATATGGGCGCTTGTGCTTTATAACATGAATCGGAGGATGCATTATGGCTATAAATTATACGCACAAAGATAATTTAGAGTTATACGTAAGTGATAATATCGAAGCGATAAATACTAAAATATAGGATTTCAAAAAAGCAAGATTGCAGATGTGGCTAATGAGTTTGTTTTTTATAAAAAAGACATTGAAAATATTTTTGTGTCGTTAGTTTTTGAGGAACTTCAAAATGATTATGGGGATGCAATGTGTAACGGAGTTACATCGAGCATACTGGAAAATAGCACATTGTCCGATGAAAAAAAGCGATTTTTAAAGAAAAAATTGTCTGAAGTTGTTCGGAAATCTGCATATATGATTACTAAAAACGGATTTCAGGTAAATTTGAACAATATAAATTCGGGAGTGATGACTGCTAATGCAGGAGATTCAGCACAATTTTTGTTTGTATCAAGAGCTATTCTGGCAGGATATAATTGTTCAAATGTAGATGTAAGGTCTAGCAGATATGATGCAGTTATCGATTATAAGGGAATGATTTTTAAAGTACAAGTAAAAGGCATCAGTGGAAGCACTGTAAGCTTTAAGGATCGTGATAGAGGCGGAAGAGGTATAGATACTCATAATAATCGAAATATTGGTAAAAGGATAACGGCTGATGATTGCGATATTTATGTAGCCGTGGATAAACAAGTAGGCTTGTGTTACATAATCCCGATGGTAGACATAGATAAATGGGATGATGATGCAATAAAATCTGTGAATGTGAAGCAGCTCGAACAATATTTAGAAAATTGGAACGAGATAGAACGATTATATGAAATGAGAAGCTGAAGAATCTGTATGCTGTGCTTTACAATGCTCAGATATGCCTCTTTTTTTTCCACAGTTTAATAGAGGGGCTTTGACAGTCTGAGACGCCCCTCTTTCGAGAGGCGCCTGCGACGGAGGCATCCGGCAGCTGTTACCTCGTTGCCCCGCAGTCGCAATACTGGTAGTCAGTATAGGACTGGGTCTCGTAGCGGCCGTGGTCCTCCTTGTGGGACCCCACCTGAACCTGCTGTTCGGTGTACTGAGGCACTTCGGCGTAGTTGGTAAAGAGTCCCTGCTTAGCAAGCTCGATGGAGTGCGACTTCACGGCGTTGATGTCGGTCGTCGAATATCCGTCGGCAGAGAACACGTACAGATAGTGGCTGAACACCTGCTTGGTCTCGTAGTCAGGCACGTCGACCCAGTTGGATACCCACACCTGCTTGGTGGCTGTGTGGTTTTTCCAGCTGTGCTGGTGAGCGGGCTGGGAAGGCTGCTTCGAAGAGTCCGAACCGGTTGAGACGGAGTTGTCCGCGGAGGCGCCCGTGTTGCCGGTGCTTGAAGAGCTGGAGCCGCCAGTCGTGCCGGAAGGTGTTGCCGGCTCGGTCGTGCCGTTCGCGTCAGCTTCGGTGCCGTCCTGTTTGGCGTCGGTGTCGGCGGCGTCCTGCTTGGTGCCGCCAGAGGCGTTCGGGTTGTTGGCCGCGTTGCCCTCGAGCTTGTCGAGCACGCCCTTGCCGGCGTCTCCCTTGAGCGTCTCGTCACCGTTCTCGACAGCGTCCTTAGTCTGGTCGATGATGTCATGGAGCATCTCGTCGGTTACCTTATCGGCGGGAATCTGCGTCATCGGGCAGTCCACGGCGGGTGCGGTCTCGGCGCCGGCGTCGACCGTCACATCGACCGGCTCGTCCGTGTCGTAGGCGGAGCCGTCGGAGTTGATGGGGCTGACGAAACTCACGGTGTAGTCGCCCTCCTCAAGGGTCACCGTTGAGGTCCCCTTGCTGCCCTCGGTGTCGGGCATCACGGCGTGATAGAAGTCTACGCTGCCATCTTTGCCCTCGATGTGGGCGATGGCGGGCGTCGAGTTCTGATCCCAGCCCGCATTGGCCGTCACGGTGATGCTGAGATCGGCGGTCTTTATTTCTTCCTTATCGTTGCTGCTGCATGCTGTCAGCGACACGGCGATAATGTACGCGGCGACTGCGGCTGCCATGGATTTCATGAGTCTGTGTTTCATTATGACCTTTTCCTCCTTATCTTTTTCGTTGATTGTTACGCAGTGCGCAAGCATAGAATTCAGCTAAAATAATTCAATTTATATAATATATCGAATACTCGTAAAATTCAACTGTACTGCCTCCTGCTGCCTTGGCAGCCATCACGCCCAGCTGGCGCAGTAACAGAATATACGAGCGAATATCTCATTGGCATCATGCACGTTTGAATGTATGATCTCCTCGCATACGGAGGAAAAATCACGTATGGAAAAGAATAGAAAATGAAAATATGAGAAGTATAGACGAAGTCCGGAAACCGGGATCTGTCTTTGGGCAGATTACAGTTCCCGGACTTTTTGCGTTTTAACCAATATTACGTAATTTTAATTTCGGTTTTACATAAAGAACTGAAGAGATTTAACAGTCTCTTTTTAAAATACTTGTTGAATTTGACATGGAAGGACAGCGGGAATGAGAAATAAAGCTTTAAACATATTATTGCGGGCGCTGCCTGTAATTATAGTTCTGATACTCCTTGGAGGGATTGCGGTTTGGATAAACGGAAAAGACGCAGATAAGGCGGATTCCGGCCGTATGGTGTACGCGCCGGCAAAAGTGACGTCGGTTCTGTCAGACAATACACAGGAGGATTTTAAGAATGCAGAGGGCCGTCGGACAGGAGATCAAGAACTGGAACTTCTGATTCTGTCAGGAGATCATAAAGACGAGATTATGACGGTGACCAATTATATGAGTGCGCTGTTTAATGTAGATGTGCAGCAGGGAGACCGGATCATTGTAAGAATTATGACCGATGAGAATGGTTCCTACTATGCATCTGTATTTAATTATGACAGGGGAATTGTTCTGGGCGGTTTCCTGCTTGTCTTTTTTGGCCTGCTTGCAGCACTGGGCGGAAAGAAGGGGATGGGCGCTCTGGCAGGACTTCTGCTCATTCTGGGTTGTATCTGGTTTATCTTGATCCCCTGTCTGCTCAGGGGAGTTCCTGCGATACCGGTAACTATTTCAGTGTCGGCTGTGTCTGCGGCGGCAGGGCTGATCTTCTTAAACGGATATTCAAAGAAAACATTCTGTGCAGCCTGCGGCTGTGTGGGCGGTGTTCTTGTGTCAGGCATTGCTGTGGCTGTGGTTGGAGTCCTTTCCCCTATGAACGGCTTCAATATGCAGGAGGCGGAAAATCTGATTCTGTACGGGGCAGATCAAGGGTTGAAGGTAAGTGGTCTTCTTGTATGCGGCGTTCTGATCTCTGCATTGGGAGCAGTGATGGATGTGGCTCTGGGGATTGCATCTTCAGTATGGGAGATGAAAGAGCAGAATCCGGATGCGTCGTCAGGAAATTTGTTCCGTTCGGGTATGCAGATCGGTAAGGATGCCATGGGAACTATGGCAAATACGCTGATTCTTGCATTCGCCGGGTCATCTCTTAATATGCTGATTCTGGTGCAGACTTATAACATTCCGTTCCTGCAGCTGATCAATACAGATTCCATTGCTCTGGAAGTGGTGCAGAGTGTTGCAGGCTCGATCGGAATATTGATGACCGTTCCTCTCGTGGCTTTTATCAGCGCAAGACTTATGGCGCGGGGAAAAAAGCAGAGAGTTTAATATAGATGGCGCTGGAAGAAATCCGGCGTCCGATTTTATCAATATAATTTATCAGAAGAGGAGGATGAAGATGAAAAAGAAAGGCAAAGCATCACTTGGCGTACGGCTTACCGCCCTGTGTATGGCCGCTTTTATGGCAGTGTCATTACTGCCGGCGCAGATGGTTTCGGCGGCGGAGACTTCCTTCAGAAAGATTGCGGAAGAAGACTTTGCTGCGGGCCGTTATGTCATGGTGACAGATACCGGATATGCACCGCAGAAGTTTGATGATAACTGGCTTCCGGCGGCGGAACTAGGAACAGATCTGGGAGACACTGTAACAGCTCCGGCTGATGAAACAGTATGGGAGATCGCGGTGACGGCAGATACAGCTGTGATTAAAGATTCCGACGGGAAGTTTATTGCGCCGAAAGGCGGAAATAACAATGGGATCAGTGTATCAGACACCGAATATAAGTGGAAATGGGAATGTAAGGACGGAAAATTTACATTCAGCGGTCAGGGAGAGGACACGGTGGTTCTGGCAAGCAACAAAAGCAGTCAGAATAAATTCCGTGCCTATAAAACTACAACCGTAAGCGGAAATCCCGCCGGATACCTGTCAGAGTTTACACTCTATAAAGAAGAAACAGGCGGTGCATCTGAAGGCACGACAGCAGCGCCTCAGGCATCTCCTCAGGCGGGAAAGGTGGCTTCCGGAACAGCAGTTACATTGACTGCAGCCACGTCGGGAGCGCAGATATATTTCACACTGGACGGAAGCGATCCTTCAGATGCGGCAAATGAGGCGCGGGAGCTCTATAGTACGGACAATAAGCCTGTCATTACCGAAGACTGTGTGCTGAAAGCTGCAGCAGTACTGGATGGTGTGTATAGTGCGGTGCAGACACTGAAGTACACTGTTTCTGACAGTGGAGAAGAGGAAGAAAACTTTCCTGAAGACGGGGATCAGGTTGTGATCTATGCGCCGGCATATAACAAAGCCCTTTCTGCTGACTATGGCAGCAGTTATTACAATCAGGGTACGGATGTGAAAGTGGAGAATGATGGAACCCTTTCCGGATACACGGATATGGATGTCTGGACTGTAAAAAATAATGAAGACGGAACCTGCAGTTTCTCTTACAATGGACAGAATATCGGCATGGGCGACAGTTTTTCCAGTATGCCTCTGGGCGGGAAGAATGATAAATGGGTTCTTGAAGATGCAGGAAATGGCCTTTATTATGTGAAGAATACAGTCCGTAATTTATACATGGAGTGGTATGACAGCAACGGAAACTGGAGTGCATACTACAACATCGCAGAAGGCAGTGAGGGAATGTTCGCGCTGGCTTTTTATAAAGTGGCTGATGTTCCCGGAGGTTCTGATGAGCCGGACGAGCCTTCTGCAGCAGAGGACCTTGCAGTGGAGGCGTCCCCAAAGAGCGGCGCCAGTGTGGTGGAAGGCCAGAAGATCACACTGGAAGCTGCCGGCGGTGCGGAGATTTATTATACAATGAATACTGACGGAACAGAGCCGGCAGATCCGGCGGCGGGAAATGCAGAACAGCTCTACACAGAGCCTCTGGAAATCGCAGCTACACCGGAAAAAGATAAGCCGATTATAGTAAAGGCTCTAGCCTGTATTCCACAGAACGGAGAAGGGGAAGCGCAGACTGGTGAAGTCTATACCTTTACATATAAAGCACCTATGATGATCGAGGATTACGGTCTGTATTTCGGACAGCTTCATGCACACACCAATCTTTCTGACGGAACAGGAACAGTGGAGCAGGCGTTCGAGCACGCAGCCAATGTGGAAAATCTTGATTTCCTTGCCTTGACAGACCACTCAAACTCCTTTGAGGGACAGAGCGGACTTCCAAGTGCGGGCACAACCCATCTGGGCGATGAGAATGCTGAGGAAGTAAATGCTTCATGGAGAGAGGGACGTGAGGGTGCAAGAGCTATTACGGCACAGGAAGGCGATTTCGTAGGAATCTATGGATTCGAGATGACGTGGTCTGGCGGAGCTCCGGGGCATATCAATACATTTAATTCAGAAGGATTTGAAAACAGAAACGCCGCGCCTTACAAAAAAGGCGACAACTATGAAGTACTGGAAGCTTACTATAATACACTGAATGAGAATCCGGAGACCATCTCCCAGTTCAACCATCCGGGGGATACGTTCGGTGATTTCATGGATTTCGCCCTGTATGATCCGGTCATAGATAATCAGATCACATTGATCGAAGTGGGTAACGGAGAGGGTGCTATCGGAAGTTCTGGATATTTCCCGTCCTACAGCTATTATACAAGAGCCCTTGACAAGGGGTGGCATGTGGCTCCGACGAACAATCAGGATAACCACAAAGGCAACTGGGGCGACTCCAACACGGCAAGAAGTGTCGTGCTCTCTGACGGACTTTCTGAGGAAGCTATTTACGATGCAATGAAGAACTACCGTGTATATGCCACGGAGGACAATGATCTCTCCATTTTGTATTCTCTGAACGGAAATGCAATGGGCTCGATCCTTGACGAGCAGGATGAGATCAACATCAAAGCGGAAATATCCGACCCGACAGACACCGCCGGTGAGACCAAAGTGGAGGTCATAGTAAATGGAGGTCAGACGCTGGCGGAGAAAACATTTACAGGCGGCAGCGCGTCAGTGGAATTTAATAATCTTTCCACAGGTTACGGATATTATTACCTGAGAATTACTCAGGCCGACAAGCAGATTGCAGTAACCGCACCGGTATGGACAGGAGAGAGTGTAAACGCGGGAATTTCCAATACATCCAGTGATGTGGCTATGCCGATCAAAGGAGATGATATCAATATCTCCAGCCAGATCTTCAACAACCTGAGTGATGATATGACAGTGGAATCTTTGACATATACAATGGAAGGACAGACAGAACCGTTCCACACAGCGGATGTATCACAGATCGGCGATAACGGTGCGGTCGGCGCGAGAGGATCCTTTACGTATTCTTTTCCGTACACCGCAGACAAGGCAGGAGGCTTCAATATCAACGCCGAACTGAAAGCCCTGATCGGGGGAGAAGAATATACAT
>CAKNJS010000032.1 GCA_930986645.1 uncultured Lachnoclostridium sp. | reverse complement strand
CATGCTGATGAAGATACTTCTCTCTCGTAGCCATCCCGCCCCGGATATGCCTCTCTGATTTGTTCGTATCAAGCACTTTGCGGGCTTCACGGGCAAGGGTTGGATTGATTTGGAGGAGCCGTTCGGTGACATCTTTATGTACCGTACTCTTACTGATCCGGAACTGCTTCGCTGTCTGCCTCACAGTCGCGTTATTCTCTATAATATAATCAGCAATTTCCACGGCTCTTTCCTCAATGTAATCTTTCAAAAAAATCCCCCTGCAAACATTCTTTTTACAATGTATGCAGGAGAATAGAAAGTCATGTATTATTGGACTCCTTAAATTTACTTCATCTGTGTTTATTGAAAAATATCTATCCTTCTGATACTATAAATTTGTATCTTATCTGCTGGACAGCAGATTCAAATTCACAGGAAAAGGAGACCATTATATGAAATTTACATTTGCCCATAATAATCTGAACGTCTATGATCTTGATAAATCTCTCAGTTTCTACAAAGAAGCTCTCGGTCTTACCGTAACGCGCACAAAGGATGCCGATGACGGAAGCTTTAAACTTGTATATCTTGGCGACGGTGTCACGCCGCATCTGCTTGAGCTCACATGGCTGAGGGATATGGATCGTCCATACAATCTTGGAGACAACGAGATCCATCTGGCATTTGAGGTGGATGACTTTGACGCCGCATATGCCAAACATAAGGAAATGGGATGTATCTGTTTTGAAAATCCGAAGATGGGAATCTACTTTATCTCAGATCCGGACGGGTACTGGCTGGAGATTGTTCCGGCAGAAAGATAATTTTCAGTATCTCTTTAGATTCTTTCGACTTCTTTAATAAATCACTCATACTTTTGTCACATTTATTTTTTATACTAACGTCAGATAGCTGATAAACAGCTATCTCCCCCTCATAAAGCCAAGGTGCCGTAAGGGCACCGCACTTTACTCTCATTCCTTTTTATATAACTTAAAAACCACGAAAATCCGTCAGCCGGCAAAGCTGACGGATTTTCATTTTTATATTCTCCCTGTATCGGGAAACATCTTCATAGTTGATTAGAAAATATGATAATTTACAACCAGTGCCGCAAACACGATTGAAACCATCGAAAGGAGCTTGATCAGGATATTGATAGACGGTCCTGATGTATCCTTGAACGGGTCGCCGACTGTATCACCGACAACAGCTGCTTTGTGCTGCTCGCTGCCTTTTCCGCCGTGATTACCGCCTTCAATGTATTTCTTCGCATTATCCCACGCACCGCCTGCATTAGCCATAAAGATGGCCATCAGGAATCCTGTTGCTGTTGATCCGGTCAGGAGTCCGATCACTCCATTATATCCGAGGATAAGTCCTGTCACAACAGGGGTGATGATTGCCAGCAGTGTCGGAAGGATCATCTCATGGAGAGAAGCCTTCGTACAGATATCAACACATGTCTCGTAATCCGCATCCGCTTTTCCTTCCATCAGTCCCTTGATCTCTTTAAACTGACGGCGTACCTCAACTACGATACTCTGAGCCGCACGTCCGACAGAATCCATTGTAAGAGCCGCGAATACAAACGGCAGACACGCTCCGATGAAGATACCGACCAGAACTGTCGGGTTCATAACGCTCATATCAAGTACAATGTCCGGTCCTCCTACTTCCTGTACTTTCTCTACATAAGAAGCGATCAGGGCGAGAGCTGTAAGCGCTGCAGATCCAATTGCAAAGCCTTTACCTGTTGCAGCTGTTGTATTTCCAAGGGAGTCCAGAGCATCCGTACGTTTTCTGACCTCTGCATCCAGACCTGCCATCTCAGCAATACCACCGGCATTGTCTGCGATCGGGCCATAGGCATCCGTTGCAAGGGTAATTCCCAGTGTTGAAAGCATTCCGACTGCCGCCAGTGCAATGCCGTAAAGTCCTCTTGTAGACTCAATGAAGCCGCCTGAGAATGCGTAAGCAGCCATAACGCAGATTGCGATAATGATGATCGGCACTGCTGTGGAAAGCATTCCAAGGCTTAAGCCTCCGATGATGATCGTTGCAGAACCTGTCTCGGATTTATTTGCCAGATTCTGCGTCGGTTTATATGTATCTGATGTAAAATATTCTGTAAAGAATCCGATCAGTACACCGGCAAGCAAGCCGGCAAGGATTGCAAAATAAAATCCGATATAATTTCTTCCAAGAATAAACCACACAAGCGGGAACGCCACAACTGCAATGATGATCGCACTCGTATTCGTACCGCGTCTCAATGCTTTCAAAAGTGTACTCTGATCTGTATCTTCTCCTGTCTTCACAAGAAGAGATCCGAGGATTGATGCAAGCACGCCTACTGCAGCCAGCACCATAGGAATGATTACTGCATTTACTCTGTCTACCTCAACGATCTTATTAAATGCGATAACCCCAAGGGCACACGCTGACAAAATCGATCCCACATAGGACTCATAGAGATCCGCGCCCATTCCGGCAACATCGCCTACGTTATCTCCTACGTTATCTGCAATAACAGCCGGGTTTCTCGGATCATCCTCCGGAATTCCCGCCTCTACCTTTCCTACAAGGTCAGCTCCGACGTCTGCAGCTTTTGTATAAATACCTCCGCCTACACGGGCGAACAGCGCCATCGAAGATGCGCCCATGCCAAATGTAAGCATTGTACTTGTAATATCTTCGATTGAAAGCTTAAACACAAGCTTCAGTAACAGATACCAGATCGAGATGTCCAGAAGTCCAAGTCCTACTACCGTGAATCCCATAACTGAACCTGCTGAAAACGCAACATTCAGACCTTTGTTCAGACTTTTCTGGCAGGCAGCCGCTGTTCTGGCATTCGCTCTCGTAGCGATCTGCATTCCAACAAACCCGGATAAGCCTGAAAAGAATCCTCCAGTTACAAACGCAAAAGGAACAAACCATGTCAGAAGTCCCAGCGCAGCCATCACAAAAAGTATTACGAACATGACTGCGAAAAATCCGATCAGGATCTTATACTGGCGGCGCAGATACGCCATTGCCCCCTTATGGATGGATGCGGAAATCTTTTTCATGGTATCGTTTCCTTCCGGGAAACGGAGTACCTTCTGCGCTCTGCTTGCCACAAACAAAAGCGCAATAATGGAGCCGCATAGTGTCAGTAGTGCCAATTGATTGTCCATTTAAATCTCTCCTTCCATATTTGTGTGTACGTGGATTATTATATCATCTATTTGGATTTTTTTATATATTTTTATGAATATTTTTTGCTTTTTATAATATTTTTTATGCAATTTTAAAGCCATGGCCAGTCCTCTTTCAAGGTGGCTGACCATGGCTTTGATCTGTCCATAATAAAATTTATATCAGAACTCAAATACAGCTACGCCGTATGCCGGAAGAGGATAAGCAATAGAATACTTCTTGCCGTCGCACTCCTGTTTTACGGGTTTATAGATCAGCGGTCTCTCAGCTCCGGAACCGCCATATTTCTTCTCATCACTGTTGAGAACAAGTTTTAACTGCTTTCTTCTTGTAACACCCACACGGTAATCAGGGCGCTCCATCGGAGTAAAGTTACATACAAACAGCAGATTCTTTTTATTGTCTTTTGAATGTCTCTCAAAACTGTAAATACTGCGGAAAATATCATCCGCGTTGATCCATTCAAATCCGGCCGGATCGCAGTCCATCTCATAAAGCGCCTTATTCTTCTTATAGAGATGGAGCAGGTCTCTGTACCAGTTCTGGATTGCCTGATGTTCCGGCTCCGCCAGCAGATACCAGTCGAGCTCTCTCTCCTCACTCCATTCTCTCAGCTGAGCAAATTCCTGCCCCATAAAGAGCAGTTTCTTGCCCGGATGACCTGTCATAAATGCATAAGCTACTTTCAGATTTGCATATTTATCAAATCCAAGTCCCGGCATCTTATTGAGCATCGAACACTTCAGATGTACAACTTCATCATGAGAAAGTACAAGGATATAATTTTCACTATAGGCGTAGGAGCTGGCAAATGTCATCATGTGATGAGCATTCTTCCTGAAATAAGGATCCAGTTTCATATACTCTATAAAATCATGCATCCATCCCATATTCCATTTCAGACTGAATCCCAATCCGTCATCCTCCGGCGCTCCGGTCACCTTCGGCCATGCGGTAGATTCCTCGGCGATCATAACCGCACCTTTATTTCTGCCAAGCACAACAGAATTCAGATGTTTAAAGAATTCAATCGCTTCCAGATTTTCATTACCGCCGTATTTATTTGCCACCCACTGTCCATCCTGCTTGCCATAATCCAGATACAGCATGGAAGCCACTGCGTCAACACGGAGACCGTCCACGTGATAATGCTCAATCCAGAACAATGCGTTGGCAATCAGGAAATTTTTCACTTCCGGTTTACCATAATCAAAAATCTTTGTTCCCCAGTCCGGATGCTCTCCTTTGCGCGGATCTGCGTATTCAAAAGTCGGCGTACCGTCAAAATCAGCCAGTCCGTGTGCATCTCTCGGGAAATGTGCCGGTACCCAGTCAAGGATGACACCGATATTATTTCTGTGCAGTTCATTGATCATATATGCAAAGTCTTCGGGCGTACCATATCTGGAAGTCGGTGCATAATATCCCGTCACCTGATATCCCCACGAACCGTCAAACGGATGCTCCGCCATGCCCATAAGTTCCACATGGGTATATCCCATATCCTTCACATATTTAACGATAGCATCAGCGAATTCTCTATAAGTATAGAATCCCTCATCATCCCTTCCCGGATGTCTCATCCATGAACCAAGATGAACCTCATAAATTGACATCGGGTTCTGTCTGTGATCCCATGAGGCACGGCGTGTCATCCACGCACTGTCCGTCCACTTCAGATGGGAGATGTCCACTACACGCGAAGCCGTTCCCGGTCTGAGTTCAGCATAATTGGCAAACGGATCAGCCTTGAAAATACGCTTTCCCTGCTGTGTCTCAATACAGAACTTATATAAGTCGCCTTCTTTCACTCCGGGTACAAAGCAGGTGTAGATGCCGACCGGCTCCTGACGCTCCATATAGTTAGCCTCAAAATCCCAGCCGTTAAAATCTCCTACAACTGCCACTCTGCGTGCATGCGGAGCCCATACTGCAAAATAAACGCCTTCCTGCCCCTTATAGACCACCTTGTGGGCACCCATCTTTTCATAAATCTCATAATGGTTGCCCTGACCGAACAGATATTGATCCAGTTCTCCGATCTCAAAAGGCTCAAGTTTTTTCTTTGTGCTTTTTCCCTTTTTCATAAAAGCCACCTCATCGCTCATTTTTTATAATAATAAATATATTATACTTGATAGTGTCAGAAAAAGAAAGAGTTAAGGCGCCCGGAAACAGAAAAATACTGCATAAAAAAACAGACGATCGTTCTGACCGTCTGTTTTTCTTTCTCACCGGAAAGCTGTATTAAATATTAAAATCCTTTTCAGACAGCAGAATTCTGTCCGAATCATCCGTATTCTTTCCGAATACGCGTCTCACAAGCTTCTTTGCAGATGCTTTCTGAGAATGCTGGATTGCCTCATCCATAATTTCTTTCACTTCTGCCACAGTAACTGCATGATCCTCTCTCTGAAGGGAATCGATCTTACTGTACAGTGCAAGGATTCCCATCTCGTCGATCCGGTATCCGTTCTCCTGTGCGTATGTCTGCCCGAATGTAACAAGCTCATCATTGATGAAGATCGGTACTTCCAGACGTGAAGTGAATTTTCTGCGGAATTCCCGGTTAGACGATAAAAGTCTGTCGATCGGTTTTCTCTGCTCTTCCAGTACGATCAGAAGTTCTCCCGTATCTTTTTCCATCGCCTTGTTCAGTCTTGCAACCGTCTTTTCGTTCATCTTTCCGGCTTTCTCAATAATAAGAGCTCCGCCGTAAAGTTTATCGAATATATCACCGATTTTCTTTTTATTAAGTGAGTCTCCGGTTACAATCGCAACCTTCCCCTGTCGGATATTACGCTGCTTCTGGATTGCTTTCACCACGTCTACAGCCAGTACCGTCTTTCCGTTGCCTTTGTTTCCTACAATCAGAAGATTACCCGTTCTTGATGTTCCCTTTCTATTTGTACAATTCTTATCCTGTTCCAGCACATCCACAAGCTGCTCGCTCATACCACGTACCGGCACAAAATAGGAGAACAGCTTCTTCTGCTCATCTGTCAGCCCGGCCCTTGTTCCGATACCGCTCTGCATTTCCAGATCATAGCGCCCGTGCACAATAAAACCTGTATCCGTCATAGACAGTGCATCTGATATCTCATCCATCGGCAGCGGAGCTGTCTTTCCTGTTGCGATCAGCTTTGCAGTTTCCTTTCTGCTGAGCGGTTTTGTTGATGAGAGGATATCCATGTTATCGTCATCCTCATCCGGGATTTCTCTGTCATCTTCCGCATCCGCATCTTCCGGATTGACGCGGAATTCATCTTCAAAGTCAATCGCTCCGTCTCCGTACTCATCTGAAGGCTCTCCAAACAGATCATTTTTATCCGGCAGATCCTCATCTTCCTCGTCAAAGTAGTCTTCCTCTTCTGTAAGATCTTCTGACTCCTCATCAAAATAGTCTTCTTCATCCGGAAGCTCTTCCTCTTCTTCGAAGTAGTCCTCTCCGTCCGTCAGTTCTTCGGCATCTTCATCAAAATAATCTTCTCCGTCTTCCAGTTCCTCGGCCTCTTCGTCAAAGTAATCTTCTTCGTCTTCCAGTTTCTCGGCCTCTTCGTCGAAGTAGTCTTCTTCATCCGTCAGCTCTTCTGACTCTTCGTCATAGTAGTCTTCTTCATCCGGAAGTTCTTCTGACTCTTCATCATAGTAGTCTTCTTCGTCCGTCAGCTCTTCGGCCTCTTCGTCGAAGTAATCTTCCTCGAATTCGTCATCAAACGCCTCTTCACTGTCAAGATAATCTTCGTCCTCCAGATCATCAGCATCATCAATACGCAGAGAATCTGCGACTTTTCCCATATTTTCATGCGGCTCCTCTTTTCTCTTAAGCGTCCGCTTAACCGGAGCCTTCTCCTCTTCCTCCTGCGGCGGAATAACCCCCTCGATCTCATCAATCATCCGCTGGATATCCGGCGGAAGAATAGGTTCTATTTTCTTAGTTTTCTGATCTTCCATAGTCTCCCCTTCGCTTTCCCCTTCTGGTTCTGACAGATTGATTTCTGTCTCTTCTTCTATATCTGATAATTCTTCAGTTTCTTCCAGTGGTTCCCCGGCATCCGCCTCAAGGAGCTCCTCTCCCCCGTCAATCTCCTTCTCGGCCGATTCCGGCAAATCCTCCTCTTCATTCGTTTCGTCTGCGATATCTTCAATGTCTGCATCCGGAAGCTCCGGTTCTTCCACTATCTCTTCCGCATCTGCTTCCGGAAGTTCCGGCTCTTCTACTATTTCTTCCGCATCTGTCTCGAAATCAGATTCGGTAAGTTCCTCTCCCGCATCAAATTTCAGCAGATCATCCGATTCCGTATCTTCCGTCAGGGGCTCCGTCTCCCCTTCCCAATCATTCAAGATATCTTCCAGATTCATCTGTCCGTCTATCTGGTCATCATCGTCATCCGGTATAATCTCCATCATTTCCCCGGCAGATGATGCTATCCGCTTTTCTTTTTTCTTTTCCGCAAGCTTTTTTACCATATCTGCATCTGCCACAGACTCAATCTCATCAATTGCCTGCTCCAGATCGTCCAGCGGCGGTTCCTCATCCGCAGTCTCCGCTGCTTCTTTCTTTTCCGGATGAAGAAGCTGTCTGAGCGCCACATCAAGCGGCATCGTATCCCCGATCTTCTTTTTCTTTATATCTTGTTTTTCCGGTATACCGCTTTCAGACTGTCCGGCTGTATTTTCTCCAGCCTTTTCTTCCTCATTCTCCTCTGCAGCCGGAATATTTTCTTTTTCAAGCACTGATTCGGAAACGCCGGATCCTTCTGTATGTTCTTCCGGGTCATCCGCTTTCTCGTGAGAGCTTTCTTCCCCTTCCTCCTGCCGTTCCGTCAGTCCGCTCTGTGAAGCTTTGTCCTCGGTTTTTTCTTCTTCGTCTTCATCCTGCCCCATATATGCCGCTATATCCGGCATTTCTTCCGTCTCTGCAGAAAATTTTTCAAATCTCTTATCGTACTTTTCCTGCTGAGAAGGTGTAAGCGGTTTGTACTGCATCTTCAATTCCATGGCCTTATAGACATATTTTCCCTCGCTGAACCAGAGGATCAGATCATCGCATTCTTCAAGACATTCCGCCGTCATCCCCGCTTCCTGATACAGCTTGGCCAGTTCATAGGCCCACTCTTCTATATACTCGGACTTTTTATATTCTTCCAGCGCTTCGATCTGCTGCTCGATAGGCGCCCGCTGAGCCCGCAGGATCTGATATTTCAGAATATACTGATTGGGATCTTTCGGCGCAATCTGCATAAAATCATCATAGTAATCAATTGCCTCATCCACATTTCCGGTTTTCACCGCCAGTGTACATAATTTACTGATAATCTTCCTGCTTCCTTCAGCACGGTGATACGCAAGGTTCAGAACATTATAGCTTTTCTCGTATTCCTTATTCTGTTCGTAAATATCGCTGACGTTCGTCAGCATTGCGACATTCCGTACCTTTTTCCAGTCAATAGTATCTGCAATTTCTGCCGCTTTCCGGTATGAGCCTTCTTCCATAAGTTCGAGCATCTGCTCCGTCTTTTGCTTATATTCATACTTATCCACTGCATTCACCTCATCGAAAAAATGTAATATCGGTCTGCATCTCTTTTGCCGACAGGCAATATTCTTTCAATAGTTTATCATATGAGGTGCGTAATGTCAAAAAAATGCATCCCCGGTTGACATCGGCGATGCATTTTATGTTCTATTTAATTTTATCATTTTTGATATATAATAAATCGGAGGAAACTTGTAGATTTATGTTCCTGTAAGACCTCTGCCGTCTGTTATTTGATTATCGGTCGATTTATTAAGACCTGCTTATTAAACCTTCCCTCCTTCAATAACAATTTGAGGTTCATAGCAGCATCCATATTTCTTTCACTTTCGTTCCGGCTGCTGGTATCATTTTATATTTTTAAAAGACTTTCTGAGTTATTCTTCCTATAATTGTTCACCTGCAACAATATCTTTCCCGATACTCCTGCCGCCTACTTAATTATTACTTCTATAACTATATGTCTTTTACTATAAAATAATATTCTACTCAATGTTTCTTTACACATCTTTCGAAATTCTGCTATATGTGGTATCTATATTCAATACGTCTGCAAATGTTAAATCTTAACGATTTTCATCCGGATTCCGTACTCTCCGATCATTCTCTTCTCTGTAAATATTTCCGGATTATTAATCTTCTCTCCAGCAAAGGTCTCTTACATCACAGGAACTTCCATTTGCCGTACCACTGACATATTGATGAAAAACTGAAACTATACTGTCCATGGGACTTACCTCCTGCTGCCCTGTATTTTTAATCTAATCGAATAACTGAACTGCTATTCTCTTAGTTAAATATCCTTTTGAGATGTTGTTTTTATGTATCTCTTTTGGATGGTTTTATAATAACACTGCGCCTCTTATTTGTCAACACATTTTGTGTATTTATTTTAAATAATTTTATTATTATATATTTTTGTATGAATTTTCTGATAATTATCACCCATTCTTGTTGTTATTACACACTCAGTCCACTATATTTATGGATCATATCAAAGGTAATACACACATGATATATATTTGTATCTACAAATGTGTACAATTCTCCGTGATGCAGCTCTACCATCCTTTTGACACTGCGCAGCCCGATCCGGTTGCTTTCTGTCTCTGCGGTATCTTCTCTGATCCGGTTCTTGATTGAAATCTTGAGTCTGGCTCTCTCAGGATACAGTTTCACCGAGACTTCCCCTCTCTTGTCTCCATATTTTAATATATTGGAAAAAAGATTGCTGAATATCCTTTTAATTAAGAGCTCATCCCCATATATCATGCCTTCTGACGCATAATCCGACAGCCGGCACGCCGCACTTTCAGCTCCCCATCTGTCATCCTCACTTACAGTAAACCCCGCGATCCGAATAAAATCGCAGTTCTCCCGGAGACAGTCTGATATCACGGATATCGAAAGCGGTTTGAGCTCCGCCGTCTCCTCTTCTTCATACACAAGCGCATAATCAAACATTCTGTCGGTAAGAGCTTTGATATCGCCTGCTTTTTCGAGACAGCGCCGGATATATTTTTCCTGCATCTCCGGTTCTGCCCTTTTTAATCTCAGAACCTCCAGATAACCGTTCAGCACAGTAAGCGGCGTTCTGAGATCATGGGATACAGCCGTGATCAGATCGCGGTTTGCCTGCCGGCTCTCATTTTCCCTGCGAATGTTCTCCTGCAGTGTCTGTCTCAGTATGTCGAGTTCCTTCGACACGACGCCGATTTCATCCGCTCCGCAGGGCGGCACATGAGAACTCAAATCTCCCACAGACATGCGGACGATTGCATCTTTTACGGCAGACACCCGTTTCATCATCCTGCCGAGAAAAATAAGGATTCCTGACAGGAATACAGCCACGCACAGGATAATACTTGCAATAACGTACGGATAAGTAAACTTGCTCCTGTTGTAAGAGTAATAAATCATGTCATAAGTACCGTTTGCAAATTTCATGGGAATATCGCCATACTGCTCCCCGAGAATAGACTGGCTGGAAGCCAGTATCGATCCGAATATAAAATGATTCAGAATCTTCGGTGTCCGTCCGTAACGGTAAAGCCCGTCATCGATCCCGTATATGGAAACACCTGTATAATCATCCACCAACAGATCAAGAAACGGCTCAAATGCTTTTTTCCCGTCTTCGTCATCCTCTGATTCAGGAACATTATAATATTTTGCCGCTGCTTCCGCTTTTTCCAAAAATTCGTCAGAATCAAACCATGTGACGATCCCAGCCCGCTCCAGCAGATCGGCCGCGTCCACCTGATGTCTCCACAAAAAGGCGAAAAGGGAAATGCTTATGGCTGCCATCACAAAAAGCAGGAAGATCATTTTCGTGCGTATCTTCCAGCTCCCGATCTTTTCTGCGGCATCCATAGCAGCCTTCTTTACTCTGGATTTTCCATGTTTTACTCCTTTAGTCACAGCGATACCCCCTTCCCCACACTGTCTTGATCAATTCCGGATTCTTCGGGTCTTTCTCTATCTTTCTCCGCAGATTCCGGATATGGACCATGACCGTATTATTTGCTCCGTAATAATACGGTTCCTGCCAGACAGCCTCATAGAGACGTTCCGCTGAAAATATCCGGCTGCGGCTCTTCACAAGAAGGAGCAGAACGGCGTATTCCGTGTCTGTCAGATCTACCATATGCCCTTCCTGCATAACCGAGCCTGAAATCTCGTCAATCTCCAGATCATGGTAATGTATAATCCGCTTTCCTTCCCGGTATCCGCTCGTCTCGTCACCGGGTGCCGCTGTATTCTCACATTTTCCTTTATATATCTGATATCGGCGTATCAGGGCTTTGGCACGGCTTACCAGTTCGTTATAGGAAAAAGGCTTTGCCAGATAATCATCACCACCGCTTGAAAATCCAAGCATCTTGTCTCCTTCCTGCGTCTTTGCACTGAGAAACAGAATCGGGGCATTACTTATCTTTCTGATTTCCATACATGTATGGTATCCGTCCATGCCGGGCATCATAATGTCAAGAATAATAAGATCAAACTGCTGCCCCTTCATTATTTCAAGTGCATCTGTCCCGTTTTTTGCCTCTTTAATCTCATACCCTTCACCGCCGAGCAGAATATGAAGGATCTCCCGGATCTCCGGATTATCATCTACAACCAGCACCCGGGATGTATTATTTGCTGTCTGTTCGGTATGCCGTTCCATACACCCCTCCACTCCTTTTCCTCTCCGTAAGAAAATCTTTATTTCACTATCCGATTATACACGATTTTACATTCTCTGAACTGCTTCTTAAGAATTCTTTAGATTCTATTCCGGCATTTTTTAAGAAAAATGTACTAACCTGTGATTGTTGAAAGGAGGAGAAAGTGCAATGAAGAAATGGCTTTACCCTGTTTCACTCATTCTGCTTTTTGGTATACTGCTGACTGCAGCCGTACCGGCCGGGTATGTATATGGTTCAAATACCGACTGGCTGAGCCAGCACATCACACTTGCCGAAACGATAAGGAACGCCTGCATTGAGCAGCACACTCTGCTGCCGTCGTGGATCAGCCTTGGCGGCGGCTCCAACGGATTTCAGTTCGCCTATTATGGTTTCTTAAGGCCGGATATATTGATCGGATGTCTGCTTCCGCAGATACCGATGTCGGGGATTGTGACTGCTTACATGACAGCAGTTTTCCTCAGCTCCGTACTTCTTTGCTTCATCTGGCTGAAATCCGAAAAAAACGCACCCGGTCTGGCATGGTTTGGAAGTGTCCTTTTTATGACCGCGGGATGCCTCTTCCATATGCACAGGCAGATTATGTTTGTAAATTATCTTCCCTTCCTGCTGCTGGCTTTTCTGTGCATCAGAAAAAAGCGTTTCAAATGGCTGCCTCTCTGTCTTCTGATGATCTGTCTGTCCAGCTTTTACTTTGCAATCTCAGCTTTTGCTGCCGTGGGATGGTACTGGTACTGCACAGAAGGGAAATATTTCTGGAAAGCATCTTTCCTGAAGCGTTATCTTCCCTGTGCAGCGCTCGCCGCCGGGATGTCCGCAGCCCTCTTAGTTCCAACCGGCCTTGCGTTGCTGGAACACCGCAGAGGAGACAGCAGCAGTATCTTCCGCACACTGTTGGAACTCTTCTTCCCCAATCCGGTCTTCAACAATATTTTATTCAACGAATACGGGATGGGGCTTACACTGGTCTGTTTCTACACTATCCTTGCAGGACTTCAGATCAGAAAGCAAAGGAAAAACAGTATCCTTTTCCTGTTATTCGGTATGTTCGGAGTCTTTTCCTATATTCTGAACGGCACCCTCTATGCCCGTCCGAAGATTCTGATCCCGTTCATGCCTCTTGTAATCCTGCACTGTGTACGGATCATCAGACTGTACAGTCCTCATAAAATATCGGCGGACTGCCCGGCAGACATCTCCGGTCATTTCCGCGGGTACGGGTTCTCCCGCTTTATTGCGGTTCCACCGCTGTGGCCCTTCGCCGTTATGCTCCCTGTCAGCCTGCTCTGGTTCAGTCAGAAACAATTCCCGTGGATTGTAGCGGAACTCGGCATTCTTTTCTGCCTGTGCTTCTTTATCCGGCTTTATGCTTCCGGGCGTCCCGCAGCACTGTGGAAACAGTGGAAGCGTCTGCACTCTGCCCGTACATTTTCAGGGATACATCAGGCTGCCGCACCGCTGTGCATCCTGATACTTCTCATCGCCCCCGCAGGGATGTATTTCACCACAGCAGGCACAAACGACTGGGTAAAGCAGACAGAACTTTCCTCCGGCTTTACCAGTGAGGAACTAAAAGAAGCTGATCTGGATCCGCGCTGGCATTACGACAGTATGTTAAATCCTCTGAACAGCGCCAACGAGCTGAATACCGGACTGCCCCGCAGCACCATGTATTCATCCGTTACAAACGGGGAATATTCTGAACTGTATTATGATACGCTCATGACGCCGATACGGATCAACAACCGCGTTGCTCTGCTGACCTCGCCCAATCCGTTCATGCTCCAGCTGCTGGGAGTCCGCTATCTGGAGACATCTGACGATCAGGTTCCAGCAGGCTGCCATGTAATTCTGCGCTCCGGCACCACCGTACTCGCAGAAAACGAAAATGTCCTGCCCTCTGTATACTTCACAGATGACACGATTCCGCAGGAGTGGTTTGATAAACAGGATGCCTATGATCAGTTAGATCTTATTACACGCAGAACGGTGGTGGATGATCCGCTCCGGACAGACAGCAGCGCATCTTCCGGCTCCCGGGATACAGTTCCTCTTAATACGGATGCAGATACCACGGGAATGCAAATATATAAACCGGAGCTCACACTTGTCAAATCGCCCGGATCATCTGATTTGCCGTCCGGACTTCCCGAAGGGCTTGCAATCAGCAGGACACAGGACGGCTGTGAGATTACCGCTGACAGAGACTGTACGCTGACTCTTGATATTAAGAATCCGGTTCCCGGAAATATCGTTCTCTGTCAGTTTCGGGTCACCAATCTGACTGCCGGTGCCGTAGTTATCGATATAAATAACATACGTAACAAACTTTCCGGAATGTTCGCGCCATATCCAAACGGAAATAATAATTTTCACTATCAGTTTGCCGCCGATGACGCCACAGGAGTGAACCGTCTGGAAATCACACTGTCCAAAGGGCATTACAAACTGACAGATGTACAGTGGCATCTCTACGACAGTTCTCTTCTTCAGGCAAAAAAGTTCATACCGCTTGCTGCTGACGGAACGGTAACAGCTCCCTCCGGCGGATACCTCATCACCTCTGTACCCATGCAGAACGGTCTGGAAATCCTCGTGGACGGAAGCTCCGCTGATCTTGTGAGAGTCAATAAAGCATTTGCAGGCGTGTATCTGGAAAAAGGGACACACTCAATTGAATTGCGTTTTACACCGCCGGGAAAATATGCCGGCTGCATCATCAGCGTCATATCACTGGCCTGTTATACTTTCTGGCTGCTTGCTGCAGCTGTCCGGCACATAGTACGGCACTGTTATACCGCCCGCCATACCGGCGGACAGCATGATGCAGGATCTAAAAGAATTCATACTACAGGGAGGGATCTTCTATGAAACTGAAACGTGAACTAATTACTTATCTGATCAGCGGCGGGATCACTACAGGAGTCAATTATCTTCTGTATGCAGGCTTACTCGCCCTGCACGTTCCGTATCTTGCTGCAAACAGCATAGCTTGGATCGGTGCCGTGCTCACCGCATATGTTCTGAACCGCTGCTGCGTCTTCCATTCACAGCAGCCGGTTGCCGGGGAGCTGTTATCCTTTGCGGCAATGCGCTTGGTCACCCTGATTATAGAAAACATCCTGCTCTGGCTTCTGGTCAGCCGCCTGCATGCCGCGGCCTTTCCGGCCAAGATTCTTGTCAGTGCAGTTACCGTAATTGGAAATTATATATTGTGCAAATTCGGGATTTTTAAAAAGGAGGTCATCAGACATGGATAAGATCAGTATTATCGTTCCCTGTTATAATGAAGAAAAGGCTCTGCCCGCCTTCTACCGGGAAACCGGCGCGGCGGTCAGAGAAATTGACGGAGCCGAGTGTGAATTTATCTTTGTTGACGATGGCAGCCGGGATCACACAGCAGATATTCTGGAGAGCCTGTCCGCTTCCGACAGACGCTGCAAATATCTCTCATTTTCCAGAAATTTCGGCAAAGAAGCTGCCATGTATGCCGGCCTGCAGAACGCCTCAGGAGATTACTGTGTGTTTATGGACGCGGACCTGCAGCACCCGCCGCAGCTTTTGAAAGAAATGTACCATGTTCTGAAAACGGAAGGCTATGACTGTTGTGCAGGACTGCGCGAAGACCGCACCGGCGAAAACAAACTCCGCAGCATTCTTTCACGCACCTTCTATAAAATCATCCGGAAAACCTGTAAGCTGGATATGGGCGACGGCAAGGGTGATTTTCGTATGATGAACCGGGCAATGGCCGACTCTGTTCTCGAACTGAAAGAATACAACCGTTATATGAAAGGAATCTTTTCCTTTGTCGGCTTTGACACAAAATGGATCCCCTTCCACAATGTAGAGCGGACGGCCGGTGAGACAAAATGGTCCCTGCGGTCTCTCTTCCGATATGCAGTAGACGGCATCCTTTCCTTCTCCTCCGCTCCTGTCACCATGGCAGGAACCACCGGGGCTCTTCTGATCCTCGCCGCAGTCATAACCGGAGCATGGGCTCTGATATCCGGCAGCGGCCTGACCGGAATTCCGCTTCTTGTATGCCTGATCCTTATGCTCAACGGCGTGCAGATGTTCTTTATCTCTATACTGGGGCAGTATGTGTCAAAAGATTATATGGAAAGCAAAAAACGGCCGATCTATATCGTAAAGAAAAAAGTGGGATTTTCAAAAACATAAATTCGTGTTTGTTTAATAGATGCCGTTACAGCAGCAAAGATATAATAACTGAATAAGAGACGCATGATAAAGCTCACTCTTGTGGCATATTTTTGTAAATTTCGTGATTATCGGGGAGACATTTCCAATCCGATGAACCCAGAAAAGCAGGCGGATACGTGAGTCAATCTACTGTTTCCGAGTGATTTTCGGACGTTTTATCGAGAAAATGTCTCTCAGATAAACACGAATTTTACCGATACCACACTGCCGCTTCATATGGTTTCATGTTCATCGTACCATCCTCTGCAATCGCAGTGTCTTCATAATTTCCCAGCACTTTTTTGAATCCGTTAAGATCCGGGGCGTTCTTCCACTGGTATTCTTTTCCGTAGAAATTGGCTGTCACGATCAGCTCGTGACCTTCATAAGTCCTGCGGTATGCGAATACGGACGGATCTTTCTGTGCCAGCGGTTCGATATCACCGTAAGCGATAACATCCGACTCTTCTGAGTCTTTTCTGAGGGCGATCAGCTTCTGATAATAGTGGAAGATGGAATCTTCATCTTTGAGCTGGTCGGCGGCATTGATCTTTTCGTGGTTGCTGTTTACCGCAATCCACGGTTCCGCGCTGTCTTCTGATGTGAAGCCTGCATATTTGGAAGCATCCCACTGCATCGGCGTACGCCCGTTATCACGGGAGTGGATCTGTATGATACGCAGGGCGTCGGAAGCCGAGAGCCCTTTATCCTGAAGGATCTGATAATGGTTCAGGCTTTCTACATCCTTAAACTGCGAGATGTCTGTAAAGTCTGTGTTTGTCATGCCAAGCTCCTCGCCCTGATATACATACGGTGTACCGCGCAGGCAGTGTATGATCGTTCCGAGCATTTTTGCTGACTCTTTCCAGTATTTTCCTTCGTCGCCAAAGCGGGATACAACACGAGGCTGATCATGATTGCACCAGAACACAGCATTCCATGCATTGTGCTCTGCCATCTTTGTCTGCCACTCGAAGATGATATCTTTGAGCTTCTGGAAATCTGCGGGCACAAGCACCCATTTCTCGTTGCCCATAAAATCTACTTTCAGATGATGGAAACTGAATACCATGGAGAGCTCTCCGGTGTCACGTCCCGCATACTGATAGCAGTTGTCGATCGTGGTACTTGACATCTCTCCTACCGTCACAAAGCCTTCCGCATTTCCGAATGTCGCGTCATGCATCTCTTTCAGATACTGATGGATCTTCGGGCCATCGGTATAAAATCTGCGGCCGTCTCCGATGTCGTCATCCTCGTAGCATGCTTTGCTGATCAGGTTGATCACGTCGAAACGGAATCCTTTGACGCCTTTCTCCATCCAGAACTTCAAGATCTTCTGGATCTCTTTTCTGACATTTTCATTTTCCCAGTTCAAGTCTGCCTGTGTCACATCGAACAGATGAAGATAGTATTCATCAAATTTCTCTACATATTCCCATGCGTTTCCGCCGAACTTGCTCTCCCAGTTTGTGGGAGGTTCTCCGTTATCTTTCCCCTTGCGGAAGATAAAGAAATCTTTGTAATACGGATCGCCTGCCATGGCTTTCCGGAACCACTCATGATTTGTTGAGACATGGTTGAACACCATATCGAACATCAGCCCCATTCCGCGTTTATCAGCCTCTGCGATCAGCTCTTCTACATCCTCCATTGTCCCGTATCCCGGATCAATGTTATAATAGTCCGCCACATCATATCCGTTGTCGTTCTGCGGAGATACGAAGAATGGGGTAAGCCAGATATAATCAACCCCGAGTTCCTTAATATAATCAAGTTTGCTGATCACGCCGCGCAGATCACCAAGCCCGTCTTTATTTGTGTCGCAGAATGATTTTGGATATATCTGATATACAGTACTTTTTCTGAAATCTTTCATTGTTTTACAGCCCTGTCCTTTCCTTAATCAGTCCCATGAGATAACCGTTGTCTCTCCGGCTTTTGCGTCCATTCCGGAATGCATCTGAATATTAGCCGCGCTTCCCTCTGCGGTCACGATCAGCATCGTCGTGCACGGATGTCCTGCCGCTTTGATCTTCTCAGGATCGAACTCGATGAGCTTCTGGCCTGCCTTTACATGGTCTCCCTCATTTACAAGAAGCTTAAATCCGTCGCCGCCCATATCTACCGTATCAACGCCGACATGGATCAGAAGCTCCACTCCGTTCGGAAGTGTCAGTCCGCACGCATGGCCTGTATCTGCCATGACAACGCTCACATCACAGTCTGCCGGAGCCGTCACAACTGTATTGGACGGTTCGATGGCAACACCGTCGCCCATGATTTTCTGGGAAAATACATCGTCCGGTGCTTTCTCGATCGGCATTACTTTACCGTCAAGGATTGATTTCAGTTCTTTTACGTCAGCCGCACCTGTATTGGAAACTGCCGCTGAGTCTGCGCTGTCCGCTGCCTGTGCTGCTTTGTCAGCTTCTGTTCCTTCTGCCGCCTCAACTGCCGGGGCTGCGTCTTCTCTGCCGAATCTGTCTTCTTTTGAAAGTTTGATCCTGCCTACAATAAATGTCAGTGTAAACGGAATCACAATAGCAACCGCCATAGCAAGGAGGAAGATCAGCCAGTATTCCGGTTTGATGGAAAGGATACCCGGAAGTCCGCCGACGCCGATACTCAGCGCTTCAACTCCGAAGCCTACAGAGATCATGGCCGCACAGCAGGAACCGATCATGCCGCATACAAGCGGAAATACATATTTCAGGTTGACACCGAAGAGTGCAGGCTCTGTTACTCCTAAGTAACAGGAGATACATGCTGGAACATTGATCTGCTGTGCACGCTCATTCTTCTTCTGGAGTACGCTCATTGCAAGTACGCTGGAGCCCTGCGCGATATTGGAAAGGGCGATCATCGGCCACAGGATCGTGCTATGCGCCG
The DNA here is from genome assembly GCA_930986645.1 of uncultured Lachnoclostridium sp. GTDB lineage: Bacteria > Bacillota > Clostridia > Lachnospirales > Lachnospiraceae > Mediterraneibacter. Next base: position 6,735 of record CAKNJS010000032.1, on the reverse strand, counting down.
GTGTGTTAAGCAGCTGTGAGTCGATGGCGTTTGTCATATGGTGAAGACCTGTCATAACGAGCGGTGCGTATAACAGACCGAATACTGCCATCATCGCCGCGATGACCTGTCCCTGATAACCGATCATCTGAACTTTAAAGAATCCGAAATCCCATACCGGAATCTCCGATGCCGGAGTATCTGCCACGCTGAAACCGTTCAGCAGCTGTGAAGATACAAGAGTCAGGCCGAGGATGATACCAAGGATCTGAGTCGTTCCCATCTTCTTCGTGATGGACCATACGATACCTACCGGCAATAAATGGAATACCGCCTCACCGATCAGCCAGAGGAAATTGTACATTCCTGACCAGAACTGAGAGACATCCGCAAGACTCTGTGTACCGTTATTAAAGAAGTTGATCTCACCGATCACATTTCTGAAACCGAGCACAAGACCTCCGCAGATCAGGGCCGGGATCAAAGGAGCGAATATCTCGCCGAGAGTTCCCATAATCTTCTGGGCGATATTCTGGTTGGTCTTTGCCGCCGCTTTCACGGCGTCCTTGCTTACGCCCTCAATTCCCGCATACTTGGTAAACTCATTGTAAAATACAGCCACGTCATTTCCGATGATGACCTGATACTGTCCTGCCTGTGTAAATGTACCCTTTACACTGGGCAGCTCCTCGATTGCTTTCTCATCTGCTTTCTTAGGATCGATGAGGACGAATCTCATCCTTGTCATACAGTGGGAGACAGCCTGAATATTTTCCTTGCCCCCTACGAGTTCAAGCAGACGTTTTACATCATTATCATACTTTCCCATCGCTTCTCTTCCTCTCTTTCTTACCTGTTTCAGTATTCCCTGAAGCACTCTTTTTACAAGTCGAACTTGTTTGAACATCTTGAATATAGCGCTCTTGTTTAAACAAGTCAACCAATTTTTAAAAAATAATTCTTTTCTGTCATTATCCACAAAAGCGGTGAAATGATTTTGTGGATTTCTTCTGAAATAGGCTCTTTGGGGATTTTTAACTTGATTTTAAGAATATGGATTTCTATAATAAGAGATGTTTAAACAAATAGATGTTCAAACAAGATATCAAGGGAAGGAGTGAGTTTATGCCGAAAGCAAAATACGACCATATTTACAGAGACTTAAAAGAAAAGATTGAGACAGAATACTATACTTATCAGGAAATGCTGCCGTCTGAACACGCTCTGATCTTGGAATACGACTGTTCGCGCAATACAGTCCGCCGCGCTCTGGCCGAGCTTACCGCCGACGGATATGTACAGCCTATGCACGGCAAAGGCGTGAGAAACATTTTCCAGCCCATAGAGCAGACTTCATTTACCGTAGGCGGCATTGAATCATTCAAGGAATCTGCTCTCCGCAATCATCAGAAAGCATTTACAAAGGTGCTTCAGTTTGCAGAGATCACAGCAGATGCAAAGATTGCGAAGAAGACCGGATTTAGAGAAGGAACAGAGCTTTATTACCTGCAGCGGCTCCACTCGCTGGACGGGAAGCCTCTGATCCTCAACCACAATTATTTCTTAAAGGAACTTATCAAAGGTCTGACTCCCGAGATTGCCAGCCATTCTATCTATGACTATATTGAGGGAGAACTGGGAATCACCATCGCTACAAGTAAACGTACACTCACCGTTGAACACGTAACGCAGGTAGACGAAAAATATATTGATATGAAAGATTATAACTGTATGGCCGTGATCACAAGCCAGACATTCGATGATAACGGCGTGCAGTTCGAATTTACACAGTCGCGGCACAGGCCGGATTACTTCCGGTTTCAGGACGTGGCGACAAGACGAAAATAATATCGGAGACACCGCCGTGTGCAACTGTTCTGCTTTTGCACACGGCAGTGTCTCCGCTTGTCTGTTTCACTTCTTATTTTCTTCTCTTATATACCATTGCTGCCGCCGTACACAAAGAAATAAGCATAACCGCGGCCGCAGGCATTATATTCACCGTATCCCCGGTCTGCACTGCAGCTGTCGTTTTTTCTGACACGCTTCCTGCCGAAGTGCTCTCTCCTGCCGGGTCTTTTCCTGTATCTTTACCCGCATCTTTATCGCTTCCCGCATCCTTGCCGGGGTCTTTATCGCTTCCGGGATCCTTGCCTTGATCTGTATCCGGCTTCTTGTCCGGTTCCTGCGGATCTGTCTGGCTGCCGCTGGATGATTTCTCCGTTACTGTCACATTACAGGAAGCTGTAAACTGTCCGTCTACCGTAGTCACGGTGATTACTGTCCCGCCCGGATTCTTTGCCGTAACAACGCCGTCTTTTACTTCCGCAACTGTTGTGTCTTCAGAATGCCATACAACATCTTTATTTGCTGCATCTTCCGGCTCCACAACAGCAGTTAACTCTGCCGAATCTCCCGGCTCCATCGAAAGTTCCGACTTATTAAGACTGATTCCTGTCACCGGGACCGCCGTATCTTTATAACGCAATTTCAGCTGTGCCACAGAGTCATCACCCGCTTCAAGGCTGCCAAACTCATAAGCTGTATCTACTGTCGTTACGTTCAATGCAAATGTCAGGGAGCTTCCCTGCGGATTATCCTGCAGATACTTATTCACCAGTTTCGTGACATCGATCTCTACCGTTCTTCCCGCTTCTGTTGATGCAAACACCTCTGAATCAGCGATCGTCTCTTCCATATTATCCGGATCATAAAGAAGTTCCGGCATTTCCTTCCATGTAAACGTACCGCCGCCCCATGCATCGGAATCAGCCAGTACCGCCTGTACCTGTGTCTTTGACGCACTGCTGCTGCCGCCCTTATAGGTCAGGATCAGCTTTGCACTGTCAAGCTCCTGCGTATCTCCCGCTTCCGGAAGCGTATAATTCACATAAGCGATACTCGTATTATACCACTCATCCGGACGGCTGCCGTTTTCTGCTCTCCACTCACCGAGCTGTCCGGCACTGTCTTTCCATGTCTGATTGAAATTTCTGTCTTTCTGCATCGTAATGACAGTATCATCTGCATAAGATACAGCCCAATCGTCAAAAACAGACTTTACAGATGTATCCGCCGTTGGAAGCACTACTGTCTCGGACGGGTCAGTCACTTTGACCGTACACTCTGCCCTATATCCGCCGTCTTCAGATGTCACGGTAATAACTGCCGTGCCGGATGCTATTCCTGTTACGATTCCGTTCTCATCTACTTCTGCAATCTCCGGATCAGAGGAAGACCATGTCACGTTTTTGTTCTCCGCATTTTCCGGAGAAACAGAAACTGAAAGTGAAGCGCTTTTTCCAACTTCCACTTCAAGGCTGTCTTTGTCAAGATCGATTCCCATAACCGGTATACCGCCGTCTTTCGTATTCAGAATCAACCGCGGAGCATACATCTCACCGGCTTCTTTACTTCCAATCCAAAGACGATTTCCATTTCCTGCTGTCTCGCTCAGGGCAAAGGAAATCTCTTCGGCATCTGGATTTTCCTGCAGATAACTCCTTACAAGCTTTGTAACATCAATATTAACAACACGATTCATATCCGAAGTACGGAATGACTCGGATATTGCGGTCGTATTATCCGTATCAGCCTCATCGTAATACAGTTCCGGCTGATTAAGCCATGTCACTGTTCCTTCATCCGCATGATTCCCATTTGCGCCGTCTCCGCTCTCTTTACCGTTTCCTTCCTTCCAATCGCTGTCAGCAAGCGTTATCTGAATCTGGTCGCTCTCAGTGTTTCCCGCAGCCTGACTGGTATAAACAACGGAAACTTCAGCGCTGTCAACTGACTTTCCCTCACCCAGCAGATCCGAAATATCATATTTCACCAACGCGATTTTACAGTCATAATCATTATAGGGCTTCTTCCCCTCTCCAAACAGACCAGTAGATGTATCAGCTCCCCGCTGAAGCTGAAGGTGATTTTCCGCTCCGTAATTCTTTCCTTCTTCTGCCTGCCATGACTGGATCGTGGTGTCTTCTACCGGCATAAGCCCTTCTCTGTCTTCCAACGGATTCGGAGCCGAGTCAAGCTGCTGAAGTTTTTCTGATGAAAACGGTACTACTATGATCTTGCTTCCATGATCGTCATTTCCGAAATCCTGCTCTTTCTGAACGTCTATGACTGCAAAAGTCATCGCCTTAATACGGCCGTCTTCTACATAAATATTCGGGCGCTCCAGTTTTGTCCAGTCATTTACCGTACCATCTTCGTACCTGAGGAATCCTGCTCCCGGCGTATACGCCGTACCCGGATGCTTGTACCACGTCACACCGTCCTCAGACGTAAGATAATATGCCATACGGGCATCCCACTTATTTACTACGATATGATAAAGTCCGTCCGAATACCAGATCACTGGATCTTCCACATTCACTGAAGACATTCCCGGCACATTCCACCACAGCTGTGTAGACTGAACCTCCCATTCTCCCGCGACAGAATCTGCACGCGCGATATCACCGTTTCTGTTTGTAGCAATATATCTGCCGTCCGGTCCGACTGCAATAGACACATTGGACAATCCGAACCGGCTGGTGTCAACTTTTAATTTTCCTGCATTGTCATTTTCGATCAGCGTCCACGGCCCGTCCAGACTCTTTGATATATGAAGCGTACCATTCGCCTCATCTCCATGCATTCCTGTATCACTGATGGAAATGGCGTATCTGTATCCCTCTGCATATAACGGATCCTTTTCACTGAGGGCAAACGGGAACACATTATGTCCTGCTCCTTCGCACCAGTCAGGCCAAAGCGGCCCCATATCTTGATAAGGCCCATATAAATTATCACTTACCGCATACACTGCCTGAGAGCCCTGCCAGCCTGAGATACCATCCTGTCCCCAGTGGCCGCCAGCCTGATTCCATCTGCTGGCAAACATATAATATTTATGTTCGCCAGCGGGATCAGGATTCTTAATAATGGCGCCATCCCAATAGCAGTAATCTGATAAATCCCTGTCTTCCAGACCATTCCCCTGATCTCTGGGCCCAACCTCATCTGCCCCCCAACAGTCTTCTGTAAGGCCTTCGATAATCGGCATAGGTTCAAAACAGTCCATAAACTGTGTAACTTCATTGTCCTGTACTGAAGAAGAGGATGCCTGTGCATTTGATCTAACTGCCGGCGAAAATGCCGATAATACCATCATTCCGGCAAGAAGATATGCTGCACCCCCCCCCAATTTTTTCATAATTTTTTTCATTTTTTCCTCCTTGTTTGTGAAACGTATATCGGTTTACAACATTTTCACTCCTTTCCGGCTTAAGCAGCTGCCAGAAAACCGAAACGTTTCGGTTTTTATGTAATTATATTATACCAGACTAAAAATACCCTTTCAATTATTTTTGGTATTTTCATCAATTTTCATAACTATTCCAGCGCTAAAATATATAATATGCACAATCCCCTTGTTATCTTTAAAGCAGTATATTATTCCCAATAAAATATTTAAGGGAAGGACAGTCTGATAAACTGCCCCTCCCTGCTAAATTCTGTCTTCCATTATGTATTCCCTGTGCCGCGCTTCTATATCTGTGACTCCCTTTCCGGTATTCGGATGGATCTGTGAATATACCACATCTGCCAGAAAGAGTACCATCAGTACCGTACAGACTGCCATTACTTTCTTTTCGTTGAACCGGCTCACCAGATCATCGATCATCGGGGCGACAGCATAGACGATCGCCAGACCGCCGATCCCGAATACTAGAAGTCCTTCAGCACAGATCCTGCCGTTCAGATTCAGGTAATAACCACTGTAATCCCACCATTTCGTACCGCCGGCAGCAATTTCCATGATAAGCGAAGTCATATACTCAAGGAAACCGCAAAGTACGATCGTTGCCCCGAACTCCAATGCAGGGTTTCTCCGGAACCGGTTCAGTACTGTCAGGATAAGGACAGCTCCCGTGCCGTAGATTGGCAGCCACGGTCCGTGCAGGGCGCCGCGGTTGACGAATTCACCGTAAGACACAAGATGCATCCCCACTTCCCACAGCCAGCCGAACACGGACATGCTCAGGAAAATCGTGATCAGAGACCAGACAGAGTAATGCCGCATATAGTTTAATGACTGTACGAATTTCCGGCGCTCTTCTTCCGGTATCGGATAAAGCCGTACCGGATAGGCCTCTCTTTGTACATCATCGATCATGGAATGAACTCTGACATAGTCCGCCTGATGCCTCTCATATGCACGTTCCTGTTCTCTTCTCAAAAGAAGCACTCCGAAATTGCGTGCCAGAAAGCCTCGCCATCCGGTCAGTTTCTCTGATGTGTCTTCCGGCTGCTCCATCACCTTGATCACATCCGGATATTTTGCCGCGATCACATAGGATTCTGCTTTCTCGTAGAGATAGTTGTCATACAGAAGTTCCGCACCCGGGATTCCTTTCTCTATGGCTTCCTCCCTCAGTTCCGCATAATAACGGGTAAAGGCCGCAATCTTATACGGATTGGTATACAGGATGTTGAAGATTCCCATAGTAAGCGCTCCAAGCACTTCCCACCCGAGGAAAGAAAGTTCGAACACAAAGCACTGCCACTTGTGCCCTTTCATCATCTTTCTGGACAGTGTGATCGCCTGACGCGCCGTCATATCCGGATTCTCTGCCGCAATATACGGTACAAGGAAATATGAATAATGCTTGACTGCGATTCCCACAAGAGTCAAGCACCACAGAGTGTAATAGATATATTTCACAAACATGATCCATGAAGCTTTCAGCCATTTCTTCACAC
>CAKNJS010000031.1 GCA_930986645.1 uncultured Lachnoclostridium sp. | reverse complement strand
TTTCATAACTTGTTTGTGCCTTGAGCGAAGCGAAAGGAATGGTAAAAAATATGAAGAATAGATCAGATATAGGAAATCTGAAAGGCATCGGTGAAAAGACAGCAAATCTTTTTCACAGGGTCGGAGTCTATACAATAGAAGACCTGATCCGCTATTATCCGCGGAGTTTTGAGATCTATGAAGATCCCGTGCCTGTCAGCGAAGCAGAGGAGGGGAAGGTAAATACGATTGAGGGCAGCATATTCGGCCGAATCGCCGTATCAGGGAACCGTTCCATGCAGATAACGACACTGCACCTTAAAGATCTGACAGGTACAATTAAAGTGCTCTGGTTCCGTATGCCTTTTCTGAGGAACACACTTGGAAGAGGCGGGAAACTCATATTGCGCGGACGCGTGGTAAAAAGACGGGACGGACTGGTCATGGAACATCCCGAGATCTTTTACCCTGCTTCCAAATATGAAGAAAAACGTTTCTCCATGCAGCCGGTTTATCCGCTCACGGCAGGGCTTACTAACAACACGGTAGTAAAAGCGGTGCGTCAGGCGCTTCAACATGCCGATGCATCTATGGATATCCTGCCGGAGGATCTTGTACTGAAGCATAAATTCATGCCGTATGAGACAGCAGTGCAGAAGATGCATTTTCCTGATAACAAAGAAGTATTTATACGTGCCAGAGAACGTTTCGTCTATGAGGAATTTCTGGTTTTCATACTGTCTCTTCGTCTGATGAAAGAAAATGAAGGCAGAGCCGAAAACCGGTTTATTCTGAATGACAGACCGGAAATTGACCGTTTTCTGAATGAACTTCCATATGAACTGACAAAGGCTCAGAAAAGGGTCTGGGAAGAAATTAAAACTGATATGAAAAGCACTCATATTATGTCACGGCTTGTACAGGGAGATGTAGGTTCAGGAAAAACAATAGTAGCATTTCTCGCTCTTATGACGGCAGGCCTCAACGGCTGTCAGGGGGCTCTTATGGCTCCCACCGAAGTACTGGCAAAACAGCATTTTGAAAATATGACCTCAATGCTTGAGAAATATCATATTCCGCTCCGGGCAGAACTCCTGACCGGTTCTATGACGGCAAAACAGAAGCGGGAAGCATATCAGAGGATTTCTGCCGGGGAGTCATCGCTTATTATCGGGACCCACGCATTGATACAGGATAAAGTATCCTATCATAAACTTGCACTTGTAATTACTGACGAACAGCACCGATTCGGAGTAAAACAGAGAGAAGCACTGGCAGGTAAAGGCGGTATGCCTCACATCCTTGTCATGAGTGCTACACCGATTCCCAGAACTCTGGCGATCATTCTCTACGGTGATCTGGATATTTCCGTGATTGATGAAATGCCGAAAAACCGGCTCCCGATCAAGAACTGTGTTGTCGACACAGGATACCGTGAAACCGCGTACAGATTTATGAAAAAACAGGTGGCGCAGGGCAGGCAGTGTTATGTCATCTGCCCTATGGTTGAGGAAAGTGAAAGTCTTGAGGCGGAAAACGTACAGGACTATTCCTCAATGCTTGCCGGAGAAATGGGATCCGATATCCGGATCGGCTGTCTCCACGGGAAAATGAAGCAGCAGGAAAAAGACGAGATTATGGAAACGTTCGGCAAGAATGAGATACAGATTCTTGTATCTACAACAGTAATCGAGGTGGGAATCGATGTTCCGAATGCAACAGTGATCATGATTGAGAATGCCGAGCGTTTCGGACTTGCCCAGCTGCATCAGCTGAGAGGGCGCGTGGGGAGAGGCAAATACCAGTCCTACTGTATTTTCATGACCGCCTCAAAATCAGATGAGACGAAGGAACGGCTTGATATTCTGAACCATTCCAATGACGGTTTCTTTATTGCCGGAGAGGATCTCCGCTTGAGAGGACCGGGTGATCTGTTTGGAATCCGGCAGAGCGGTATTCTTGATTTTAAAATTGCTGATGTATTTCAGGACGCCCGGCTGCTTCAGACAGCAGGAGAAGACGCAGGAAGAATCCTTTCCGAAGATCCGGGCCTGAAAAGTTCCGCATATGCTTCCCTCAAGCGTTATATAGACCGTAAAATCAGCGAAATTATGCTTGAAACTACTTTATAGGCAAAAAGTCCATGTGTAAATTGTTTACTTGAAGGGGATAATTAATTATGGAAAACGCATATGTCCTTCAATCAAAAAAACGTATAAACAGGAGGGATCAGAAATGAATATATCCATAAACAGTAAAAAAAATACATTTCACCTTTACAATGACGAAATCAGCTATATAATGACCGTTCTTCCAAACGGCCAGATGGGACAGCTTTATTTTGGCGCAAAAGTTCATGAACGCGAGGATTATTCTTATCTTCTGGAAATGAAATCCCGCCCGATGACCGCTTGTATATCCGAACAGGATAAAGTTTTCTCTATGGAACATATCCGGCAGGAGTACGGCGTGTTCGGTGCAACCGACTTCCGCATGCCTGCAGTGGAAATACATCAGGAAAACGGAAGCCGTCTCAGCGAATTTCTCTATGACCATTACAGGATTGAAAGCGGGAAACCTTCTCTAACAGGGCTCCCGGCTACATATACTGAAAATGGCAGCGAGGCCCGTACACTCGTCATTATCCTAAAAGATCCTGTCACACAGATCCGCCTTGAACTTTTTTATACCATCTTTGAAAAAGGCGGTATCATCGCACGCAGTGCACGTTTTATCAATGACGGCGTGGAAGATGTTCACCTGACCGCTGCCATGAGTTTATGCATGGATCTGCCGGACAGCGATTATGACTGGATCCAGTTCTCCGGAGCATGGGCAAGAGAACGGTATCCTGTAACAAGACATCTGACACCGGGAATCCAATCTGTCGGAAGCCTGCGCGGTCACTCTTCCCATAACCATAATCCATTTATTATCCTGAAGCGCCCTTCGGCAGATGAATTTCAGGGAGAAGCAATCGGCTTCAGCTTGATCTACAGCGGTAATTTTCTTGCCAGAGCAGAGGTCGATTCATACGGTACGACAAGATTGACCATGGGGATCCATCCGGAAGGATTCGACTGGAAGCTCTCACCGGAAGAGACATTCCAGACACCGGAAGCTGTTATGGTATATACAGATAAAGGCTTGAACCATTTAAGCCAGACTTTCCACCACCTGTATCGCGAACGGCTTGCCAGAGGATACTGGAGAGACAGGGAGCGCCCTATTCTGATCAACAACTGGGAGGCAACTTATTTTGATTTTAACGAAGAAAAACTTCTCAAGATCGCACAGAAAGCAAGAGACTGCGGAGTAGAGCTTTTCGTCCTCGACGACGGATGGTTCGGGAAAAGGAACGGTGAACACGCAGGACTTGGCGACTGGTTTGTAAATAAGGAAAAACTTCCGGAAGGAATTATCGGACTCTCTGAAAGAATTGAAGCTATGGGCATGATGTTTGGTCTGTGGTTTGAGCCCGAAATGGTCAACAAAGATTCAGACCTGTACCGTGAACATCCGGACTGGATTCTTCAGACTCCCGAACGGAAAACTTCCCACGGGCGTTTCCAGTATGTGCTGGATTTTTCCAGAAAGGAAGTCGCAGACCGGATTTACGAGATGATGGCCAAGCTTCTTTCCGAGGCAAAAATATCCTATGTGAAATGGGATATGAACCGCAGTATTACAGAATGCTGGTCCGCAGCGCTTCCCGCTGACCGTCAGGGCGAGGTATATCACCGATATATCCTCGGAGTCTATGACCTGTATGAAAGACTCACAAGCAGGTTTCCGCATATATTGTTTGAGTCATGTGCCAGCGGCGGCGGACGGTTTGATCCGGGTCTTCTCTACTATGCGCCGCAAGGCTGGACAAGCGATGATACTGATGCAATTGAGCGCCTGAAAATTCAATACGGTACATCCTACTGTTATCCCATAAGCTGCATGGGAAGCCATGTCTCAGTCACTCCGAACCATCAGCTCAACAGATCCACGCCTCTCTCCTCAAGAGCAAACACAGCGTATTTCGGCACATTCGGCTACGAGCTTGATCTGAATAAACTGACAGAGGCAGAGTTGAGAGAAGTAAAGGAGCAGATCCGCTTTATGAAACAGTACCGCCGGCTGATCCAGTTCGGCACATTTTACCGTCTGAAAAGTCCGTTTGAGAATAATGTCGCCGGATGGATGGTCGTCAGTGATGATAAAAAGGAGGCTGTCGTCGGAAGATACAAACTTTTAAACGGAGCAAACCAGCCGTTTGAAAGAATGTATCTGAAAGGATTGAACGCAGACACTGAATACCGGATCAATGGCGGGGAAATTTACTACGGAGACGAACTGATGAACTGCGGTCTGGTCACAACAGATGCATCCGCAGGAGAAACTGCGCCGGGAGAAAAGATGAGCCGGGACTTTGAGTCGAAATTGTATATAATTGAAGCATGCAGCAGATAATGATCCGCTTTTCAAAACAAACGGCTGCATACATATGCTGTGCGTCAAATCATCAACTGTTACGAATTTCCAGTTTATAAAGATTAAATCCTCCACATACTATTGATGTAACATGAAGGACCGAACAGCAGATGTATGATAACCGGCTGCACCAGAAAGCCAGCAGATTACATACAGATGCAGCCGGTTTGAATGTTGCATGACAAACGAAAGCAGTTTCTAAAAAAGCTGCTAAAATGCAAAAGGAGGAAATTGATCATGGCAAGTCGTTCATCTAACAGAGCAGCAGTGCCTGAGGCAAAGGGCGCTCTGGACAAATTCAAGTACGAAGTGGCCAATGAGCTGGGGGTACCGTTATCTGACGGTTACAACGGCGACCTTACTTCCAAGCAGAACGGATCTGTCGGCGGATATATGGTCAAGAAAATGATCGAGCAGCAGGAAAAACAGATGGCAGGCAAATAACATCTGACATTCCTGCAGATTAAGAGAAAAGCGTCCGGGATTGACCTGGACGCTTTTTTCTGCTAAAATTCAGCATATCAGGAAACGGGGTGGCATTATATGAGAGTGATTGCCGGCAGTGCAAGAAGCTTAAGATTAAAAACGCTTGAAGGCTTGGAAACAAGGCCTACTACAGACAGGATTAAAGAAACGCTGTTTAACATTATCGGACCGACCGTTTATGACAGTATTTTTCTGGATCTGTTCAGCGGCAGCGGCGGGATTGGTATTGAAGCGCTGAGCCGCGGCGCAAAAGAAACTGTGTTTGTCGAGAATAATCCGAAGGCAATGAAATGTATTAAAGAAAATTTGAAATTTACCCGGCTTGAATCAAAGGCGGCAACAATAACCGCAGATGTAATGAATGCACTGTACCGCCTTGAAGGCGAAAAGATATTTGACATCATTTTTATGGATCCGCCATATGACCGCGGACTGGAAAAAAAAGTGCTTGAATACCTGTCAGAATCCGAGCTTGTCTATGATAATACTACGATTATTGCAGAGGCATCCCGAGAGACGGATTTTTCTTATGTGGATAAACTCGGCTTTTCTGTTGTGCGTGAGAAAATATATAAAACGAACAAGCATGTATTTATTGAAAAAGCGGGGGTTGAAGAAATATGTTAAGGGCAATTTATCCGGGCAGTTTTGACCCGGTTACATATGGACACATGGATATCATAATCCGGTCCTGTAAGATTGTGGACGAACTGATAGTGGGAGTCCTGTGTAATAAAGCGAAAATGCCGTTGTTTTCTGTGGAAGAACGTGTTAAAATGTTAAAGGAAGTGACAAAAGATCTCAAAAATGTCCGGATCGTTCCGTTTGACGGACTGCTTGTTGATTTTGCCTCTAAGATGGAGGCTGATCTGATCATAAGGGGTCTGCGGGCAATCACGGATTTTGAGTATGAATTACAGATGTCACAGACCAACCATAAACTGGCACCAAATGTAGAGACAATGTTTCTGACTACCAGTATAGAATATTCATATCTCAGTTCCACCACAGTAAGGGAGATAGCTGCTTTTGGGGGAGATCTGTCACAGTTTGTGCCGGAAGCAGTTGCCGTGGAGCTTGTGAAAAAGATGAGTACAAAAGGAGAGTGTAACAAATGAGCAGCCGTATTGAGCAGATTATTGAAGAGATCGAAGAGTACATCGACAGGGATTGTAAATTTCAGCCCCTGTCTACGACTAAGATCATCGTGAACAAGGAGCATCTTGATGAACTCCTTAGAGAACTCCGTCTTAAGACTCCGGACGAGATCAAGCGTTATCAAAAGATCATTGCAAATCGTGATGCAATTCTTGCAGATGCCAAAGCTAAGGCAGATGCCATGATTGAGGAGGCGCAGGTTCAGACAACAGAGCTTGTCAGCGAACATGAGATTATGCAGCAGGCATACGCGCAGGCAAATGAAATTGTGACACAGGCGACTGCTCAGGCACAGGAGATTGTTGATAATGCCACAAGAGATGCTAATGCAATCCGGATCGGCGCCATCCAGTACACGGACGATCTGCTCGCCAATGCGGAAAGCATTATCGGCCACACACTGGACAGTTACACGACAAAATATGACGGTCTGATCAATTCTCTTCAGGAGTGTTACGACACAGTCCGCTCCAACCGAGCCGAGCTGGATATTCCGGAAGAAGATTCTGACAGTTACGATTCCCAGAATCAGTAACTTCAGCACAGAGGCTGACAGACTTTCTCACCTTATGTTCAGAATATATGTATAAATATAATGCCTGTTAAACTGGCTGCCGCTGCGGCAGTCAGTTTTTGTATGATGTAAGGTATCATAGGAAGTCCTGTCCCTTTCAGCATACACTGTGTCTGTGCGGCCGCACAGATTCCGCCGAAAGATGTAAGCCCCAATATCAGTGGATAACTTACTGTCAGATCAGATACAGACCTGACGATCATAAGGACTCCATTGGTAATTTCCAGAGTCGGAAGAATTGCACATACAACGAAATTATCTGATGATATTTCCCTCAGAAGAGACAGCATAACTGAAAAAAATATAATGTACAGTCCTACTTTTACGATTCCTTCAAAACTGTCCGACAGGCAGGAATCCAGAACAGAAAAACTGAATCGTTCTGTCTTTTTTTCTCTTTTTTCTGGTATATCCGGAAAACGTCTGCGGCCTCTAAGATAGAATCTGCGGAATATGAAACTTAAGCTTATCGGTACAAAAACAAGAATTGTAAGAGTGGGAATAAGCAGCTCTTCCCGGTTCAGCGTTTTCCATACAATAAAATTCATGATAAAGACAGGACTTGTATTATTGCAGAAAGAGAGCAGATAGGCTCCCTCGTCCCTCGAAATTCTTCCTGCCCGCACCATGTCGGCAGAAACTTTTGCTCCCATCGGATAACCGCACAGAAAACCTGCTATTACTGCAAACGCTCCGTTTGATGATGTGGCAAATACCGATGAAAATATTCTCCCGAAAACACGGGAAATCGCCTTCAGTCCGCCTCCTGACAGCATCATACCCGAGACGAGCATGAAGGGAAACAGGGTAGGAAATACAATCTGGAACCACAGCAGCAGACCGCTTTGTGCACCTTCAAATACAGCTTGCGGTGAAAGAAGCATGGAAAAAAACAGGAAGACTGCCGGGAGTCCGGACAGTACCTGCCGGGATATAAGCTGTTTCATTTCCGCCTCCTGACAGCAGTCAGTTTCTTATCTCAGATATATGTCGATAGTATGATCTTTATGAGCCTCTCATATAGTAAAAGAAAAAGGAGTTTTCCTTGAAACGCATTATAAGATATGTCGTACTTCTATTTCTGGTGCTGTTCTTCTGCGCCCTCTGGATACCGAAACTTACGGATATGAGTAAAAACAGCAGGCTGTCCGCAGATACGGTGATGAGCGCGCGATTCAGATGCCAGCCTGTAAATGACCGTGTACTCAAAGTAATCCGGAATATAGAATCTCCGGGCGGATATCTTGCAGTGTACTGGCTTGAGACAGGATTCGGAGAACAGGACCGCAGGATCAACCCGGATGATATCGTTTTCCTGAGGAAACGCTGGGAAAGAGCAGAAGGATGGGGAGACTACCTGAACATCTGTCAGTCTGTATGGGACGATCTTGTATATTTTCCTGTGGCGGCGTCCTCAGAGATCAGTGTATCTTTTGAGGATTCATGGATGTATGACAGAACATATAAAGAGGACCGCGGCCACGAAGGAACGGATATTATGCCGGATAAAAACGAACGCGGTGTCCTGCCGGTAGTGAGCATGACTGATGGAGTAGTAGAGAAGAAAGGCTGGCTGGAACTCGGTGGATACCGGATCGGGATCCGTGCCCCGCACGGAGCATATTTCTACTATGCTCATCTGGACTCCTACTCGGACCTTGAGACAGGAGATGAGGTAAAAGCCGGCGATGTGCTTGGATTCATGGGTGATACCGGATACGGAACCGATGAAGGCACAATGGGGAAATTCCCAGTACATCTTCACGTGGGGATCTATATCAGCAGCGCCGGTAAGGAAATCAGCGTAAATCCTTATCCCGCCCTGAAATACACAGAAGAGAAAATTATCGACTATGAAGTAAGATAATGATATACTATCAACTATGGAGGAAAAGAGATGAATCTGCCAGAAGCATTTGAAAGAAAAATGAAAAACCTGCTCGGAGACGAATATGAGGATTACCTGAAATGCTTTGATGAGCCGCGGCACTTCGGACTCCGTGTCAATACTTCGAAGATCTCCGTAGAGAATTTTCAGAAGATTTCACCATGGCCCCTGAAAAAAGTGCCGTGGATACACAACGGATTTTACTATGATGGTGAAAAATACCAGCCCGCAAAGCATCCCTATTATTTTGCCGGTCTGTATTATCTTCAGGAACCAAGCGCTATGACTCCGGCCGACCGTCTTCCCATTGAACCGGGTGACAAAGTTCTGGACGTATGCGCAGCGCCCGGCGGCAAAGCCACGGAGCTGGGAGCCAGACTCAACGGCACAGGACTGCTTGCTGCAAACGATCTGAGTAATTCCCGGGCCAAGGGACTTTTAAAGAATATCGAGCTCATGGGAATCGGAAATGTGCTTGTCTTAAGCGAAGAACCCGGAAAATTAATTCCGTATTTTACAGAGTATTTTGATAAAATCCTTATAGATGCCCCCTGTTCAGGCGAAGGTATGTTCCGCAAAGACCGGAAAATGATCCGTGCGTGGGAGGAACACGGTCCGGAATATTTTTCTAAAATACAGCGCAGTATTATTACACAGGCGGCGCAGATGCTGAAACCCGGAGGGATGATACTTTATTCGACCTGCACATTTTCTCCGGAAGAAAATGAACAGACCATCGAATATCTTCTTACGGAATACCCGGAATTTGATGTGTGTGAAATAGAAGGATATGATGGATTTTCTCCGGGGATGCCGGAAATGACAGCTTCTTCCGATGAGAGGCTTAAACGGACAGTACGCATCTTCCCTCAACGCATGAAGGGGGAAGGACATTTTCTGGCGCTCTTAAAGAAAGGATCTTCCGGCACAACGGACGGGATACAGCACAAAAAATCCGGTGCTGCAACAGCAAAACGTGGCAGAAAAAAACTGCCCGAAGAACTTGAAGAATTTCTCTCGGATATCAGACGGGAATTCAATCCGGAACAGATCGATATCCGGGCAGAAAAGGTATATTATATGCCTGAGGGGCTGCCTCCCCTGAACGGTGTCCGCTTTCTGCGCACAGGACTCCTGATGGGCGAATTGAAGAAGAAACGTTTTGAGCCCAGTCAGGCTTTTGCCATGAACCTGAAAAAGGAGGAATACCCCCGTATTCTCGACCTTGCAGTGTCTGACGAACGTGTTGTCAAGTACCTGAAAGGGGAAACACTGGATGTGGAAGATCTCGTATCTGAAAAAGACAAAGGCTGGTATCTGGTATGTACAGACGGATATCCGCTGGGCTTCGGGAAATTATCCAATCAGGTATTAAAGAACAAATATCTTCCCGGATGGCGGTGGCAGTCAGTATGAAAATCAGACTAGACAAATATCTTGCAGACATGGGCTGCGGCACGAGAAGCGAACTGAAAAAAGAAATCCGCAGAGGAAATGTCACTGTCAACGGTGTCCCGGTAAAAAGTCCGGAAACAAAGATCGATACCGAAACAGATAAAACTGTCTTCCGGGGACAGACTGTCATCTATGAACAATATGAATATTTTATGCTCAACAAGCCGGCAGGCGTGGTATCCGCAACATCCGACCGGTGCGAACAGACTGTAACAGAATTGATCCGGGACAGTAAAAGGGAGGATCTGTTCCCGGCAGGCAGACTGGACAAAGACACCGAGGGCCTGCTTCTTATCACAAATGACGGAGAACTCGCCCACCGCCTTCTCTCCCCGAGAAAGCACATTGATAAAGTCTATTTTGCCAGAATAGAAGGCATGGTAACACAAGAAGACGCCGATCTCTTTGCGCGCGGCGTTGATATCGGAGATGAGAAGAAAACTCTCCCTGCGGATCTGCGCATTTGCAGCTCCGGTGCAATATCAGAAATCACACTTACGATCCGCGAAGGAAGATTTCATCAAGTCAAAAGAATGTTTCAGGCTGTCGGAAAAAGAGTTATATATCTGAAGCGGATCCGGATGGGAAGCCTTTGTCTGGACGAATCACTTAAGCCGGGCGAATACCGGAAATTGACAGAAGAAGAGGTAGTTGAATTATGCTCACAGGGAAAAAAGCTGTAATCTTCGATATGGACGGATCACTGGTCGATTCTATGTGGATCTGGCCTGAAGTAGACCGCATTTTTATGGATAAATATCATCTGGTCCAGCCGGAAACATTTCACAGGGACATTGAAGGGATGAGCTATACGGAAACAGCACAGTATTTCGTCGACACTTTCCGTACACTGGACCGCACAGTTGAACAGGTAATGGAAGAATGGCGGGAGATGACGGTACGTCTCTATGCCACGGAAGTATTTCCAAAACCGGGGGCCGTTAAATTTTTGAAAGAAATGAAAAAACAGGGGGTTGCTCTCGGAATCGCTACCAGCAATGACCGCACAATAGCAGATGCCGCCTTAAAGGCCCGCGGTCTTTCGGCTTACTTTGATTCCATACGTACATCCTGTGAAGTATCGGCAGGCAAACCGGCTCCGGATGTTTATTTAAAGGTCGCAGAAGATCTGAAAGCTGAGCCTTCCTCCTGTCTTGTCTTTGAGGATGTTCCGAACGGAATCCTTGCAGGGAAAAATGCCGGAATGGAAGTATGCGCCGTGGACGATGAATTTTCCCGTCCTCTGGAACAGGAGAAGAAAAAACTTGCCGACTATTTTATTCATGATTTTAACGATATTTTCAGACATACTTACGAAAGGTGCAGTGACAAAACGTGACACACAGTAATTTTTTGCCGGTAAATAAACAGGATATGATCGAAAGAGGCTGGGATTATGTAGATTTCGTCTATGTAATCGGAGACGCATATGTGGACCACCCGTCATTTGGACACGCTGTCATCAGCCGCGTGCTGGAATCGCGGGGCTATCGGGTGGGAATTATCTCTCAGCCTGATTGGAAAAAACCGGAGAGCGTTCAGGTATTCGGAGAACCCCGTCTCGGTTTTCTTGTATCGGCAGGCAATATGGATTCTATGGTCAATCACTACAGCGTTTCTAAAAAACACAGAAAGACCGATGCCTATACACCCGGCGGGGAAATGGGAAAACGGCCGGATTATGCATGCGTCGTATATGGCAATCTGATCCGTCAGACCTACAAAAAGACACCGGTTATCCTCGGCGGTATTGAAGCCAGCCTGAGGCGTCTTGCACATTATGATTACTGGTCAGACCGGCTGAAACGTTCTGTCCTTCTTGATTCCGGAGCCGACATTATCTCCTATGGAATGGGGGAACGTTCCATTGCAGAAATCGCAGATGCGCTGGATGCAGGCATTCCGGTAAGCGAGCTGACTTATATAGACGGCACCGTCGTTAAAATAAAAGACCGGGACAGCATTTACGACGCTGAATTTCTCCCGTCTTTTGAGGAACTGAAAGCAGATAAGAAAAGCTATGCCCGGAGTTTTTACGCACAGTATCTCAACACTGATGCGTTCAATGGAAAACGGCTTGCCGAACAGTATTCCGAACATCTCTTTGCAGTACAGAATCCGCCGGCAAAGCCGCTGAGTACCGCCGAGATGGATGATATCTATGACCTTCCTTATACAAGAACTTACCATCCGTCCTATGAAAAAAAGGGCGGCATCCCTGCCATCTCAGAGATCCGCTTCAGCCTCATCAGCAGCAGAGGATGTTTCGGCGGCTGCAGTTTCTGTGCCCTTACTTTTCATCAGGGCAGGATCGTGCAGGTAAGAAGCCATGAGTCCCTTCTCAGAGAAGCGGAACTCATTACAAAAGAGAAAAATTTCAAAGGATACATCCATGATGTGGGCGGCCCCACAGCAAACTTCCGTCATCCCTCATGCAGGAAACAACTTGAGCACGGTGTCTGCCGGAACCGCCAATGTCTCTTCCCAAAGCCATGCAGAAATCTGGATGCGGATCACAGTGACTATGTGTCGCTTTTAAAAAAGCTGCGGCAGATTCCCGGAGTAAAAAAGGTATTCATCCGCTCCGGAATACGCTTCGATTATCTTCTGGCTGACAAGAATAAAGATTTTTTAAAGGAACTCTGTCAGTACCATGTAAGCGGGCAGCTTAAAGTCGCGCCGGAACACGTGGCCGGTCCGGTTCTTTCCCTGATGGGGAAGCCGGAGCACCGTGTTTATGAAAAATTTACGGATGAATTCCGCAGAATGAATGAAAAACTCGGGAAGAAACAGTATCTTGTTCCCTACCTGATGTCATCCCATCCCGGTTCTACACTGAAAGAGGCTGTGGAACTGGCCGAGTACTGCAGGGATCTGGGATATATGCCGGAACAGGTACAGGACTTCTATCCGACTCCTTCCACACTTTCAACCTGCATGTACTATACAGGAGTCGATCCCCGCACCATGAAGCCGGTATATGTACCGAAAAATCCTCACGAAAAGGCTATGCAGAGAGCCCTGATCCAGTACAGGAATCCGGCTCTTTACGATCTGGTGGCAGAGGCTCTGAGACGGGCGGGACGTACGGATCTGATCGGTTTCGGACCAAAATGTCTGATACGGCCGAAACGGGGAAATGACGAGCCCAAAAAGCAGCTCCGTCCCCGAAAGAAGAAAACAATACGCAATATCCATAAAAAGAAATGAGGCAGTCTTATGCGAATCGCAGTTGTAACAGGAGCATCCTCCGGAATGGGAAGGGAATTTGTCCGCCAGATCGGATATTTTTACAAGAATCTGGACGAAATCTGGGTGATAGCCAGACGGAAGGAACGGCTGGAACGCCTGAGAAACGAAAGCCGGACACCGCTGCGCATTTTTGACGGTGATCTGCAAAAAAAACATATCTACAAACAGTATCACGCCGAACTGAAAGAATGGCATCCGGAAGTACGCATGCTTGTAAATGCGGCAGGCTTTGGAAAATCAGGTTCCTTTGTACAGATTTCGGCAGAAGGCAAAAAACTCCAGACTGATATGATAAATTTAAATTGCACGGCACTTACCAGAATGATTCAGTTCACACTTCCTTTTATGAAAAAAGGAGGAGGGATCATTAACCTTGCCTCAGCAGCAGCATTTTGTCCTCAGAACGGCTTCGCTGTATATGCCGCCACAAAATCCTATGTCCTAAGTCTGTCAAGAGCTCTTTCCTCAGAGCTGCGGCCCATGGGAATTATCGTAACGGCAGTATGTCCGGGACCGGTTGATACAGAGTTTTTTAAGGTGAGCGGGGAACTGACTTCACCACTGAAAAAGTTTACAATAGCAAAGGCGCCTGCCGTTGTCCATAAAGCATTACAAGACAGCAGAAAACGCAGAGAAGTTTCTGTCTACGGGGCAGCCATGAAAGCTGTCCGCATTGGAGCCCGTATTCTGCCGCACCGGCTGATACTGAGAACCGAGGAGCTGTTATGAGAGAAGTAACGATCAGAACAAACGAGGCCGGACAAAGGCTGGATAAATTTCTTGGAAAGTATATGCCTCTTGCGCCAAAAAGCTTTTTCTACAAAATGATGCGCAAAAAAAATATTACGCTCAATGGGAAAAAAGCTTCCGGTCAGGAGCGTCTGACGGAGGGAGATACAGTAAAATTATTTCTCTCTGATGAAACCATTGATAAATTCACAGAATCAGATACTGCCCCGCAAAAGCACATCGCACCAGATGCGGAACTTGACATATTATACGAAGATAAAAATACGATTTTTATAAATAAGCCTGCCGGCATGCTTTCACAGAAAGCGTCTAAAGATGACATTTCTCTCGTAGAATATGTGATAGGATATCTTCTTGAGAGCCGTCAGATCACAGAAGACGAACTGCGCACATTTCATCCCTCTGTGTGCAACCGTCTTGACCGCAACACAAGCGGAATTGTCGCTGCCGGCAAGACACTGGCAGCACTTCAGGAATTAAGCACTATGTTCCGGGAGCGCAGCCTGAAGAAATACTATCTATGTCTTGTGGCGGGGGAAGTCTCAAAGGGCGGTCATATCACCGGTTTTCTGACCAAAGATGCGAAAAGCAACCGGGTATCCTTTTCAAAGGAAAGGGCTGCATCGGAAGCGTCAGCAATTGAGACTGAATACCGCCCGCTCTGTACCGGCGAGGGCGTCACTCTTCTCGAAGTGCATCTGATCACCGGAAAAACACACCAGATCCGGGCCCATATGGCTTCACAGGGGCATCCGATCATCGGAGACTATAAGTACGGCAGCCGGAAGATAAACGACAGCTACCGGGCCAGATACGGGCTCACCTCACAGCTTCTGCATTCCGTCAGGCTCTGCATTCCAGAATGTTCCGGCGCACTTGCGGACCTGTCGGAAAAAGTGATCACGGCGCCGGTTCCCGGACTTTTCCGGAAAATATGCGAAGACAAGAAGATAAAAAGGAGCTGTCTTATATGGCCACATGGAGTTCAAGAGGACTTAGAGGATCAACATTAGAAGAATTTGTCAATCATACAAATGAACGTTATATGGAAATGGGCCTTGCCTTGATTCAGAAGATACCGACACCGATCACGCCGGTCAAGATTGATCAGGAAAGCCGCCATATTACCCTCGCCTACTTTGACAAGATCAGTACAGTTGACTATATCGGAGCGGTACAGGGAATTCCTGTCTGCTTTGACGCAAAAGAATGCCGGGTTGACACCTTCCCGCTGCAAAATGTACACGAGCATCAGATGGACTTTATGGAAAAGTTCGAGAAGCAGGGAGGAATATCTTTTCTGCTCATATATTACAGTACACGGGATGAACTTTACTATATGAGATACGAACAGATACGCAGATTCTGGAACCGGGGGAAGAATGGCGGGCGCAAAAGTTTCCGCTATGAAGAACTGGAGCCCGGATGGTTTATGGAATTAAAACAGGGATATTTTGTTCCTTATCTCGATATGATCCAAAAAGATCTGGACTGCCGTGAGGATTAGAAAGCAAATATTTCGTCCGGGGATTGACAGAATCATGTAAAATCCGTATAATTACATAGGAATTTAGCGTATTAGCACATTAAAGTGAAAGAGGAGAGCATATGGAACAGAAACTTCACACCCCGGAAGGTGTCCGGGACATTTACAACAAAGAATGCGAAACCAAACTTGCACTTCAGAAAAAGTTAAATACCGTGCTCCATCTGTACGGCTATAAAGATATACAGACACCGACATTTGAATATTACGATGTTTTCCGTGAGGAAATCGGCTCTACATCCACGCAGGAACTGTATAAGTTCTTTGACCGGGAAGGAAATATTCTGGCGCTCAGACCAGATATCACCCCGTCCATTGCACGTGCGGCTGCCACATTATTTGAGAATGAAGATTTCCCGATCCGTCTCTGTTACGCGGGAAATACATTCATCAACCATTCCAGCTATCAGGGCAGATTAAAAGAAAATACCCAGCTGGGAGCCGAATTGATCGGACTCGATTCCATTGAGGCAGATGCTGAAATGATCGCTATGGTTGTTGACGGGCTGAAAAAAACCGGCCTGAATGAATTTCAGGTGAGCATCGGCCATGTTGATTTCATACAGGGACTTATGAATGCGGCAGATCTTCAGGAAGATGAGAGCAGAGAAGTGCGTACACTGATCACGAACCGTAATTTTTTCGGTGTGGAAGAGCTTCTGGACAGCAAAAATGTAAAAGAGAGCGTAAAGGAAGCTTTCTCGATCCTGCCGGAACTTGCAGGCGGACCAGAGGTTCTCGAAGAAGCTCTCAAAGCCGCACCGGATCTGAATGCACGTCTTGGCGTAACAAGGCTTCAGCAGATTTATCGTCTGTTAACACTCTACGGTGCAGAAGATCACGTTACTTTTGACCTGAGTATGAGCGGCAGTTACGGCTACTATACCGGCGTTATCTTCCGTGCGTACACATACGGCACCGGAGATGCCGTAGTCAGGGGCGGACGCTATGACCATCTGCTCGCCAAATTCGGAAAGGATACACCGTCTATTGGTTTCGCCATTATTCTGGATGAACTGATGAGTGCCCTGAACAGACAGAAAATCACGGTAGAAACTGTCCATCAGAATCTGATCGTATACACAGAGGCAACTGAGAAACGTGCGGTCTCTCTCGCATGCAGTTTCCGTGCGAAAGGAAGGAATATCGAACTGATCAAACGGGAAAGGGAAGAAGAGAGAGAAGTATTTGAAAATTATGCCCGACGTACCGGCGCATCAGCCCTGTTGTATCTGAGGGATGGCGAAAAGATTGAGATGGTCAATCTGAAGACAGGCGAGGAAAAACTCGTAGATCTGGAAAAGCAGGATTAAAGGAGCGTAACCAATGAGATATCTGACATTTGCCCTTACAAAAGGACGTCTTGCAAGTAAAACACTTGATATGCTTGAAAAACTGGGCATCACCTGTGACGAGATGAAAGACAAAGAGTCCAGAAAGCTGATTTTTACAAATGAAGAGCTGAAACTGAAATTCTTCCTTGCAAAAGGACCGGATGTACCGACCTATGTGGAGTACGGTGCAGCCGATATCGGAGTAGTCGGAAAGGACACGATCGTAGAAGAGGGAAGAAAGGTGCATGAAGTGCTTGACCTCGGATTCGGAAAGTGCCGAATGTGCGTCTGCGGGTATGAAAATGCGGCTGAACTGCTTCAGCATCATGAACTGATCCGTGTCGCCACAAAATATCCAAAGATCGCAAAAGACTATTTTTATAATAAGAAGCACCAGACTGTGGAGATTATCAAGATGAACGGATCCATCGAGCTGGCGCCGATCGTCGGGCTCTCAGAAGTAATTGTAGACATCGTGGAGACTGGATCCACTCTGAAGGAAAATGGGCTTGTTGTACTCGAGGAAGTCTGCCCTCTGTCGGCACGCATGATCGTGAACCCGGTCAGTATGCGGATGGAGAATGACAGAATCAAAAAACTGATCACAGATCTCAGAGCACTGCTCCGTGAAGATCAGTAATATTTATTCCGGGCGTGTCCCGGTACGCGGGAGGTTAATATGCGAATCGAAAAACTGGATGAAAATACAAAAAAAGATCTGCTCGAGACTCTGATCAAGCGCAGTCCGAACAGTTACGGAAAATATGAGGAGAGCGTGCGAGAGATCCTCGATACAGTAAAGGAGAAGAGAGATCAGGCTCTCTTTGAATATACTGAAAAATTCGACGGTGCGCACATCAATGCCGGCAACATCCTTGTAACAGAAGGAGAAATTAAAGAAGCATACGACAGTGTAGACCCGGAACTTGTCGGGATCATACGGAAAGCGCTCAAAAATATCGAATCATACCATGCGAAACAGATGCAGTACAGCTGGTTTGACAGCAAACCGGATGGGACGATCCTCGGACAGAAGGTAACAGCTCTGGCAAAAGTCGGCGTCTACGTCCCCGGCGGAAAAGCAGCTTACCCTTCTTCCGTACTTATGAATATCCTGCCGGCCAAAGTCGCAGGAGTGGAAGAGATCATCATGGTAACCCCGCCGGGAAAAGACGGAAAAGTGACTCCCACAACACTTGTCGCAGCAAACGAAGCGGGAGCTGACCGTATTTACAAAGCAGGCGGCGCCCAGGCAATCGCAGCACTTGCCTACGGAACAGAAAGCATTCCGAAAGTAGACAAGATCGTAGGCCCTGGAAATATCTATGTAGCCCTTGCAAAGAAAGCGGTGTACGGCCATGTGAGCATCGACTCCATTGCCGGCCCCAGTGAGATCCTCGTACTTGCAGACGAGACTGCCAATCCCAGATATGTTGCGGCTGATCTGCTCTCTCAGGCTGAGCATGATGAGCTGGCAAGCGCGATCCTTGTGACAACGAGCGGGAAGCTGGCACAGGAAGTGACCGACTGGACGGACCGCTTTATCCAAGAACTCTCACGGGGCGAGATCATCCAGAAATCACTGGATAACTATGGTCATATCCTTGTTGCGGATACCCTTGATGATGCCATTGATGCAGCAAATGAGATCGCATCGGAGCATATGGAGATCGTGACAGCCAATCCTTTTGAAGTGATGACTAAGATCCGAAATGCAGGGGCAATCTTTATCGGAGAATATTCCAGCGAACCGCTTGGAGACTATTTTGCGGGACCGAATCATGTACTTCCCACAAACGGCACCGCTAAATTCTTCTCTCCGCTTTCTGTGGATGACTTTATCAAAAAATCCAGTATCATCTCATATTCAAGAGACGCACTGGAAAAGATCCACACAGATATCGAGAAATTTGCCGAGGCAGAACATCTGACCGCTCATGCAAATTCTATCAAAGTGCGGTTTGACGGGAAAGAATAGAGGAGGCTGCCATGGAAAACAGAATCGGAACATGTACAAGGAAAACAAAAGAGACGGATATCACTCTGACCATCAATTTAGACGGACAGGGCAAAAACCAGATTGATACCGGGATTCCGTTCTTCGACCATATGCTGGACGGATTCGCCCGTCACGGCCTTTTTGACCTGAATGTAAAGGTAAACGGCGATCTGGAAGTGGACAGCCACCACACAATTGAAGATACCGGTATCGTATTAGGACAGGCAATAGCAAAGGCGCTCGGAGATAAAGCCGGGATCAAGAGATACGGTTATTTCATCCTTCCTATGGATGAAGTGCTTGCCCTCTCTGCTGTGGATCTGTCGGGACGTCCGTATCTGAAGTACGATGCCGAATTTACTGTGCCGGCCCTCGGCACTCTTGACACAGAGATGGTCCGGGAATTTTTCTACGCTGTCTCCTACAGCGCCGCCATGAACCTTCATCTGAAGATCATGGAACCGGGCAATAACCATCATATGGCCGAGGCTCTGTTTAAAGCTTTCGGGAAGGCTCTCGATATGGCTGTTTCCGAAGAGCCGCGGATGAAAGAAGTCTGGTCTACCAAGGGCTCTCTTTAATCTGATATTAAGCCGTATAAATCACAGCTATATAAACTGACAAGAACTGATAAAAGGAGAATTGATATACATGAGCTATAAAAGACTGACTCCGTGCATCTTTATTGACGGCGGGAAAGCAGTGCAGTGGTTTGACGACAGGACACTGTTGTCTGATGACGTTGTCTCCCTCGCAAAGCAGTATTGCGACAGAGGTGCAGACGAGCTGATCGTTTTTGACCTGTCCACATCCGATGAGGAGCACGACGAGGCAATAGACCTCATAAAGAAAATGAACCGTGTGATCAGCATTCCTATGATCGCCGGAGGAAACATACGCCGCGCCGAGGATGTAAAGAAGATCCTCTACGCGGGTGCAAAACGCGCAATCCTCAATTTCTCAAAAGCACTTTCTTTTGATTTGATCGAGGAAGTTTCCAAGCGTTTCGGGAAGGAGAGAATCGCAGTTTCTCTCAATGATTTTGATACACTGTTCAAGCAGCAGCATCTGATCGAGGAGTATAGTACTGAGATTGTATTTATGCATCGTCTGGATCTCAACTCGGTTATGAACATCACCAAGCTCCCCTGCGTTGTCCTCACGGATACAATGGAGCAGAGTGAGATCTTAAGAATCTTAAAATGCGACGGTATCAAAGGTGTATCCGGTCTTTTCATCAGCAGCCTGAACATGGATTTTAACGAATTTAAAGAAATCTGTGCGGATGCCGGCATTAAGATGACTTCATTCGAGAGCATACTGGACTTCTCTGAATTTAAGCTGAATTCTGACGGTCTGATCCCGGTCATTGTACAGGATTACAAGACAAATGAAGTTCTTATGATGGCATATATGAATGAAGAAGCTTTTGACCACACGGTAAAAACCGGACGTATGACCTATTACAGCCGCAGCAGACAATGCCAATGGGTAAAAGGTGAGACATCCGGACATTTCCAGTATGTGAAATCTCTTTCTATCGACTGCGATAAAGATACCCTGCTGGCAAAGGTGGAACAGATTGGAGCAGCCTGCCACACCGGCAATCGTTCCTGTTTCTATACGACGATCGTGGGAGCTGATTACGATGCCAAGAATCCGCTTCAGGTATTTGAATCAGTATATAATACGATCGTAGACCGCAGGGAACATCCGAAGGAAGGCTCCTATACCAACTATCTCTTTGACAAAGGAATTGATAAGATCCTGAAGAAAGTAGGAGAGGAGGCGACCGAGATCGTAATCGCCGCCAAAAATCCGAATCCCGAGGAGATCAAATATGAAATTTCCGACTTCCTGTATCACGCCATGGTGCTCATGGTGGAGCGGGGTGTTACATGGGAAGATATCACTAATGAACTTGCAGACCGTTAAACTTGTACGGTTCTAATGAAAAATACAGGGGCATAAGATATGGTAACCATATTTTATGCCCCTGAGGTTTTATATGAATGATTCGGAGATGCGCCGCAGAGAACTGCTGAGACAGGCGCGCAGGCTATATGACGACAAAAGAGAAATTCCCGCCGTCCATCCTAGATACGGAAGGATCTATCACAATCTGTATGATGATAATGCAGAAGAACAGGAGCCGTCAGGAGGAACCTTTTACATACGTCTGGTGATCGGCATCCTCTGCTTTGTCTGCTTCGTGTATATGGACCAGAGCAAGGCTGAGATTGCGCAGGTGAACAGTGCTGCCATTGTTAATCAGATTGAAAAAGACGTGGATACGGACGCTATCGTGGAGGCGTGGAAAGCATTGTAATTACCTTTATAAAAATTATTCCTGCTTGATATAAGAAAGTGATAGAAAGCAGCAGAAAAATCCTGTAAAATAAAAACAGAGCATCAGACCGCCGGACTTATGCGAAGCTCGGCGGTCCTTTTATATCGTTCCTTGAAATGAACAAAGGAGTATCTTTTTGGTAAGGGATATGAATAAACCTCAATTGGATATTACGGACAAAAGATAGAAATATCTAATAGCGATATAGAAGGTTTTTATAGAGTAGATATGGATTTGTCTATTATGGAAATTGAACTCATATGCAAAAATATAGAGGTGGAAGAAGTAGATTTAAGAAAAATTTCGCTGCCTTTCATGGCAAGCAAGATTGTAGTAATGAAATTTGACGTCCATGAATTACAGGCAAAATTAGACTATTATTTTACAGGAAAATTATCTAAAAGAGAACTCGGAGAATGGGCAAATAAAGCATATTATGATATTTTGAAAGGAGGGTATATTGAAATAGAAAAAGTTACAATATACCCATTGTTAAAAATTCTGTCTACATTTCATTTAGAAGCAGACGAAAGAAATGACATATATCCTTGTACAGAAGAAAAAGTAAAAAAATCCAAGAAATAGTAAACGGAAAAATTGATATTGATTTTGATATAGAGATGTCCATTCCAGTACAAGTATACAATATGTTTAAGGGAAAATTATATTATGATAAGGCAAGACGTGAAATTTTTGTAAAATTACGGAGTATAATTTCTTCTGTTCTCAAACAAGGAGGTATAATTAATGAAGAAATGGTAAAACAATTAGAAATTATAAGATGCTTGAATTATCAAAACCAAACTGTACAGGGAATATTAGAAAAATATATTTTCAGTATGGAAAGAATTTTGCTTGAAAATAGTAAGGAAAGGTATAAATTATATGCTAAAAAATCAGATGAAAATGCAATTATGAAAAAAATGCTTGATTATTTGGATAGTTATATTGGAAATAATAATTTTCATTTGATAGTATCTTTTAAAAAAGGAGTACCAGATATTTTTATTATTGTATAATATTTGAAGGACAGTGAAAAATCCTCTAAAATAAAAAAGAACTCTAACAGGCAAAAAACCTAGAAGCGTTCTTTTTTGTTTGGTATAATGAATACAGCGTACTCTTACGTATACAGTAAACCATGAGTATCAGCTCATTTCCAAGACGGAAAACGGCGACAGCCCGGCAGAACAGCTGGCAGATCTGGTTCCGAAGAAGAATCAGGAAGAATATTATTCCATCACACAGTATGTCAATGACATCAACCGGGATAATACGGAAACCCTAATGGAACTGAAGACGGACAGGACAGCATATCTGCGCGCCACGCGGTCAGATAGTCTGGCAATCTCTTTCATGTCTTCTTCCGTCTCAGTGGGAAGTCCCAGCATGAAATAGAGAATGCGGCGTATACATATGGATACAGCAGAAACAGCAGGGATACATCCGATGGAGCGTCCTATTATCTGTATGATGGCCGTGGAAGCGTATCGGGACTGACTTCGGCAGACGGTGTTACTACAAAAAGTTACCAGTATAATCCATATGGAAATACGATCTTTGGTACACCGGTAAACATCAATTACTACGGATACAACGGCGAGTCCACGAACACAAATACAGGCTATCAGTATTTAAGAGCAAGATATTACAATCCTGTAAATGGAAACTTCACAACAGAGGATACAAATACCGGAACAACGGAGAACCCGCTGACACGGAATCGGTATGGATACGTTAACAACAATCCGCTGAACTACATTGACCCGACAGGACATTCCTTGTGGAGCTGCATAAGAAAAGGAGCAAGTAATTTGCTCAAATCGGCGCAAAAAGCAATAACCAATTTCGGAAAATTTCCATACACTATTTTCAAAGCGAATCCGGAAAGGTTTTTGACGTAAAGGTGAAACCCGGATGGAGCAATTAAGGGAGT
The DNA here is from genome assembly GCA_930986645.1 of uncultured Lachnoclostridium sp. Lineage (GTDB taxonomy): Bacteria > Bacillota > Clostridia > Lachnospirales > Lachnospiraceae > Mediterraneibacter. The sequence continues at coordinate 3,318 of CAKNJS010000031.1, read as the reverse complement.
ACATATGACTAAAAAATCGTTAAATGAAAAAATGTTATTAATAAGTATTATTGGAACATTAGAATCATTAAAGGGAGAGGGGCTGTCAATTAATGAGGCTGAAAAGTACTTGTTTTCTCCTCATATGGTTCAAATGTTAAAAGAAAACAAGTGTAATGAATCAATTATTTTCATAATAGAGAAAGGATGTGAATTAGAAGATATTGCTTCTTTGCTACCACAGAAATATATTGACAGCATTGAGGAATTGAAACAAGAAGCATTGACAATTTTAAAAGAGTATGAAGTGTTTGAGAAAAAATTTTGGGTATGATATAATCGCCCGGCTTTGCCAGGCGATGCAGACTGTAGACAAAGGCTCCGGTTTACCCCGGGACTTTTCTTCTGTAGTTATCAACATTCCAATTATCTTCCTTCTTTTTATCAAGAAAAAATTCTCTTTATCAACTCGAAAATTAACAGCTTGGATCAGACAACAACGTATCCTACCAGTATGACAAAGACGGACGGATTACGAAGCTGACAGATAAGGCTGGACACAGCACAGGATATGCATATGATAATCACGGCAATGTCAAGACTGTTACAGACAAAACGGGCCTGAATACACAGTTTGATTATGATGCGAATGATAACCTGACCAAAGTTACGGATGCCATGGGCGGCGTAACGACTTATGGGTATGACAGCATGGACTGGATGACCAGTTATACCAACGCCCTTGGAAAGACAACAGAGTATACCTACAATCTGGAAGGAAATCTTACATCAAGGAAAGACGCAGCCGGTCGCACAAAACAGTTTGGTTATGATGAGTCCGGAAAATTAACAGAATATACAGCACCTTCCGGGAAGAAGATCAGCTACGATTATTACGAACTGAATGAGCTGATCAAAAAATCCTACGAGACAGCAAAAGGTAAGAAAGCAGACGACGATGTTCTGTATGCTTATGATGCTGCAGGTCAGAGAGTCTCCATGACGGATGCCATCGGAGCGGCTGCATATGAGTATGATACGCTTGGCAGGGTTACAAAAGCCAAAGACAGCGCCGGACAGACGGTAACCTATGCATACAGTGAAAGCGGTAACCTGCAGGAAATGGGATATACGGATGGAACAAAGGTTACCTATGAGTATGACTTGAACGATAATCTAATCAAGATCACAGACCGGCAGGGTGCGGTTACGGAATATCAGTACGATGCACTTAACCGTATGGTGAAAACGATCCGGCCAAACGAGATCGTAACGGATGTGACTTATGATGCTTTGGATCATATCACCAAATTGGTGACAAGCTGTGCGGGCTGTGAAGAAGTGCTTTCGACTTATGAGTATACTTATAACGACCAGGGATATATCATAAGTGAAAAAGCAACGGAATCTCTTGCAGGCTACGTGTATGATGATAAGCACGATGGCAAGCATGAGGATGGCAAACATGACAGCGAATATCCTCATGGAAATAAGCATAACGGCAAGCATGATAAAGATGGAACAAATGCGATCCGTGTGGTCACAACAGAGCGGTCCTACGAATATGACGAAAACTGGCAGTTGACAAAGTGTACCGAGAAGGAAGAAAATAAAGGTACAACTACATACAGCTATGAATATGATTCGGTTGCTGGAGTAACAGTTCCTGTTGCATGGGAAAGCGTTGCAATGGTAGGTACGGGCGCAGTAACAGTAAGATCGGCTTTTGGGAATATGTTTAAGGTGTCGATATCAAAGTCGAATTCTGGCAACACAAATTCTTTAGAGGGGGAAAGTGAGACTTGAAACTGGAATAAAGGAAGCTTTGATTCTCCAGAAGATTCTTTGGACTACCATTATCGTAAGCATGGTGATGAAGTTGGTGCTACAAGTCGCGACCAATATTTAAGAAAGGCAGAAGAATTTGCTAAAACGGTTAAAAAAGGTTATACCAAGAGCCGAGTTGATGGAGTTGTTGAAGGTACAATTCTATACAAAAAGAATGGAAAATATATTGATATTGCACCAGATGACTTTTGTTCTGGAAACCTGTTGTATTGGTGTATTTATTGTTAAAACCTATACACCGAATGACAAACCGGAAGTAAATATGGGAGGATGAGATATGTTAGAAGATAGAATAAACGAATTTGATCTGTTCCAGCCATTATAGTTTCAATTCTAACACGAGAAAAGATTCTTTCAGTTAGCATAAGAAAGTGATAGAAACCAATGGAGAAATCCTGTAAAATAATAACAGAGCATCGGACCGCCGGACTTATGAGAAGCTTGGCGGTCCTTTATATCATTCCCTGAAAATGAACTAAATAAAGCGAGGTGCGGATAATCGAATATGTCCAAAATTAAAACTGATGACTGGAGACTCAGAGGTCAAAATGAATATATGACAAAATGGATATTAAACTTATATGTAAAAACATGAAGGTGAATGAAGTGGATTTAAACACTGTAACTCAAAAATACCGGAATCCAAAGAGGAAGAATACAGTGAAATATATACCTATGCAAGAAGTACCTCAACTGAAAAAGAAATTCCAACAGGATCAGGGCATCTTTATGGTTGAAATTAACGGTAAGCAGTGCAGTAAATTAGCAGACTACTTAAAAATAATGTCAGATAGCTTCAGCTTTCCAATTGAGGCTAAAGGCGTTGATGGTTATAATGATTGGATGAGGGATTTGACATGGATTGAAGAAAAGAAAATAGTTGTTATAATAAGCAACTATACCGATTTTTTGAAGGATGACCTTTCTTCAAAAGAAGTAATACTTCAAGAATTTAATCAGTTGATATTACCTTGGTGGGATGGAGAATATGCTGGATGTCTTGTAAACGGAGATGAATTAAAAAAGGACATGATGATTTATTATGCTATATAAAAAGCTGCCAAATCAAATGAGGTTTTACAGTATTTACTTAGATCGTCCAACACTCAAGATTCGAAATTTAAATAGAAGAGGAATAGATATAAGATATGGAGAATAAAGGAACTGATTTTTCAGAAGAATGGATAAAAATTAAAAAGGATGATATTCCAGAAGGGGAATATATCGTGACAAATTTTGTACAGGACTTGGAGGGAACAAAAATATTTCTTAATGATGGGGAACACAACATAGAGGTCTTTTTTGATGGCATCCCGGTTCTAGTGCGAAATACAATTGAAGGATGTAGAATGAGAACATGGGGGAATGTTCAACTAAAATATAATGATAAATCCTTTTTTAGAAAATCTTTTTTCTTTGAGGTAAAAAAATCAGATTTAGATAATATGAAGTGACCCCACATTTGTAGCAACGTGGATTTACCTGTATACT
>CAKNJS010000030.1 GCA_930986645.1 uncultured Lachnoclostridium sp. | reverse complement strand
TCGGTCTGATTCTCTTCATTGTCGGTCCTTTGTTTGCGTAGCACTCCTCGATGTAAAGGTTGTCGACGCTCATACCGTTGTTGTTCTCAGCGTTTGCGATCGCTGATTTCAGCAGTTTCTCTATCACTGTAGAAGCATATCTCGGATTATATGCAAGGATTCCGAGTGCTGTTGTTACATCCTTTCCTCTGATGGCATCAAGAACGTAGCACGCCTTCTGAACAGATACTCTTGCGTAAGAGATCTTGGCTGAAGGTCTTGTATCTCTCTGCTCGTTTCTCTCTCTCTTGATCTGGGATCTGTGTCCTTTTGCCATGGATGAACCCTCCTTTCAAAATATACGAATCTTATCTGACTTTTGACTTCTTCTCGTCTTTTCCATGTCCTCTGTAAGTTCTTGTTGCAACGAACTCACCGAGTTTGTGTCCTACCATGTCCTCTGTAACATATACCGGCACATGTCTTCTTCCGTCATGTACGGCGAATGTGTGGCCGACGAATGACGGGAAGATTGTAGAACGGCGTGACCATGTCTTAATAACTGATTTATCACCAGATGCATTCATAGCGTCTACTTTTTTCAGTAAATGTTCGTCTGCAAATGGTCCTTTTTTAAGTGAGCGAGCCATAGGTTCTAACCTCCTTGTGAATCTGATTATTTAATCGCTTTTCCGTCTCTTCTTCTTACGATCAGCTTGTTGGAAGCTTTTTTCTTCTTGCGGGTCTTAAGACCAAGTGCCGGTTTACCCCACGGAGTACACGGACCCGGGCGGCCGATACCAGTCTTACCTTCACCACCACCGTGCGGATGGTCATTCGGGTTCATAACAGAACCACGGACTGTCGGGCGGATACCCATGTGACGCTTGCGTCCCGCTTTACCGATGTTGATCAGGTTGTGCTCTCCGTTTCCTACCACACCAACAGATGCGCGGCAGATGATCGGAACCATTCTCATCTCACCTGACGGAAGTCTCAGTGTTGCATATTTTCCTTCTTTAGCCATGAGCTGTGCGCTGTTTCCGGCAGAACGTACAAGCTGTCCGCCCTTTCCAGGATAAAGCTCGATGTTGTGGATCTGTGTACCAACCGGGATCTCTGAGAGCGGCAGGCAGTTTCCTACTTGTACCTCAGCCTCCGGTCCGTTCATAACGGTCATGCCGTCTGTCAGTCCTTCAGGAGCAAGAATGTAAGCCTTCTCGCCGTCTGCGTAGCAGATCAGTGCGATGTTGGCGCTTCTGTTCGGATCGTACTCGATACCGATTACAGTTGCCGGAATTCCGTCTTTTCTTCTCTTGAAGTCTACGATTCTATATTTCTTCTTAGCTCCGCCTCCGCGATGTCTTACAGTGATCTTTCCCTGCGCGTTGCGGCCTGCTTTTCTTTTCTTGGAATCCAGGAGGGATTTCTCAGGAGTTGTCTTTGTGATCTCAGAGAAATCAGAACCTGTCATCTGTCTTCTGGAAGGTGTATATGGGTTATAAGTTTTGATTCCCATTACTTTCTCTCCTTTCGTTTGCTCTAATTATTCGTTTCACGGATTTGCACCGTATAAAGTGATTGGTGAAGTTTCATCAAGGGATTTACAGTTCGCTGCGCCAGGCTCGAAAAGACCTCGCCAAGCTCCGCGAACGGGCCCCGACTAAAACTCGACCTGCGTCTTCGACTTGCTCTCGTTAAGTCTACAGGCCCTCAAAGATCTCGATGTCTTTGCTGTCCTCTGTAAGCTGTACGATCGCTTTCTTTGTCTTAGCTGTCTTTCCGAATGTCATGCCGCGTCTCTTGTTCTTTCCTTCAAGATTCATTGTGTTGACACTCTTTACCTTTGTTCCCTCGAACATTTTCTCAACAGCTTCTTTGATCTGATTCTTTGTAGCATCTGTGTGTACAAGGAATGTATATTTCTTGTCAGCCATCAGATCCATGCTCTTCTCTGTGATGACCGGTTTAAGGATTACATCATAATACTGAACGTTTGCCATTATGCGTACACCTCCTCGATTGCAGCAACAGCAGCTTTCGTTGCGATAACTGTGTTGTATTTCAGGATGTCATATACGTTGATCGTGTTTGTGCGGGCTGTCTTTACGTCCGGAATGTTCTTTGCAGAGATCTCTGCGTTTGCATTTCCATCCTCAAGCACAACCAGCGCTTTGTTTACGTTCAGGTTGTTCAGGACATTCTGGAAGTTCTTTGTCTTGATCTCGTCGAACTTCAGCTCGTCAACAACGATGAACTTGTTCTCTTCTACTCTGGAAGTAAGAGCGGATTTCAGGGCTGCTCTCTTCTCTTTCTTATTCATCTTGAAGGAGTAGTCTCTCGGAACCGGAGCGAATACTACGCCGCCGCCTGTCCACTGCGGAGCTCTTGTTGAACCCTGTCTTGCGTGGCCTGTTCCTTTCTGTCTCCACGGTTTTCTTCCGCCGCCGGAAACTTCAGAACGTGTCTTAGCTTTCTGTGTTCCCTGACGATTGTTTGCAAGCTGATTTACGACTGCCATGTGTACCAGGTGCTCATTTACCTCAACACCGAATACAGCATCATTCAGTTCGATGGTATCAACTTCTTTACCTTCGATATTGTAAACAGATACTTTTGCCATCTGTGTGTTCCTCCTTTCTTATTGTCACCCTTAGCAGCTCTTAACGGATTCTTTGATCGTTACGAGGCATTTCTTCGGTCCCGGTACAGAACCTTTTACAAGGAGAAGGTTGTTCTCTGCGTCAACTCTTACGACCTCGAGATTCTGAACTGTGATCTTCTTGTTACCCATCTGTCCAGGCATTTTCTTTCCTTTGAATACCTTGCTCGGATCAGATGCAGCACCGTTAGAACCAGCGTGACGATGGAACTTGGAACCGTGTGTCATAGGTCCTCTGCTCTGTCCGTGGCGCTTGATCGCACCCTGGAAACCTTTACCTTTGGAGATCGCTGTCGCGTCGATGTGGTCACCCACTGCGAAGATGTCAGCCTTGATCTCCTGAGCCAGAGCATATTCCTCTGCATTGTCAAATCTGAACTCTTTTACATATCTCTTTCCGGATACGCCTGCTTTGTCGAAGTGGCCTTTTTCAGCTTTTGTCACACCATTTCTGTGTGCGATTGCTTTCTTGCCGCTGTTGTCTTTTGTGACGATCTTCTCTTTCTTGTCAACAAAACCAACCTGTACAGCGCTGTAGCCGTCGTTCTCAACTGTCTTAACCTGTGTTACTACACACGGTCCAGCCTGCAGAACAGTTACCGGAATCAGTACTCCGTCTTCTGCGTTGAAGATCTGAGTCATTCCAACTTTTGTAGCCAAAATAGCTTTCTTCATTATGATTACCTCCTGTGATTTACAGCGGAGCGCTCATGCGCTCATCCTAAATGTTAGGACGTTACTGTTTATTTGTTTTTCATTTTGATATCAATGTACACACCGGCCGGCATTTCCAGTCTGGAAAGTGCATCAACCGTCTTCTGTGTCGGTGTGATGATATCGATCAGTCTTTTATGAGTTCTCTGCTCGAACTGCTCTCTGGAGTCTTTGTACTTGTGTACAGCTCTCAGGATTGTCACTACCTCTTTCTTAGTCGGCAGCGGCACCGGTCCGCTCACCTGTGAACCGTTCTTTTTTACAGTTTCGATGATTTTCTTTGCGGATGCATCAACCAGCTGGTGATCATACGCTTTCAGTGTGATTCTCATTACTTGACTTGCCATAAAAAAAGTCGCCTCCTTTTCGTACTTTTGACTTCAGTACGACAAGCGGTGACTGTACACTCTCCCGTGTGTGTCGTGAGAAACATACACGGCGCTCTCGTTTTTTCAACTCTTGGCGCAGTGCTGTTCTGCGCACAAAAACGAGATACTGTTGTGATTCGTACAGTGACTTGTCGCCAGTTTCTTAACTTGACATTCGCTCCACGGAAAACCTGCCATTGCTTATGATTTTGCATCGGCAGCAACCTCGCGCTTCACAGCTATCATGTCACAGCTTTATCAGTATAGCGGATGGTGGAATTTATTTCAAGAGGTTTTTGAGAAATATTGTATTTTTTTTAGCACAATCTCTTCTTGACAAACGCTGCTGCTGTCACCGAACCGCATCCTTAACATTTCCATTACGCAAAATCTTACAGCAGCTTATATATCTCCGGAAACACCTCCACACTCCGCTTCAATATCCCCTTCACATACGCGATCATGATCCCGTAATTGGTCATCGGCACTCCCTGATCCGATGCGCAGCTCAAACGGTATTTCATCTCCCGCTCATTTAACATACAACCCCCGCAGTGGATGATCAGTTTATACTTTGTCAGATCATCCGGGAACTCAGTACCTGATGTCGTCTCAAACCGGATTTCTTTACCACCGGTATATTCTCTGATCCATCTCGGGATTTTTACCGTTCCGATGTCATCACACTGTCTGTGGTGGGTGCACCCCTCGCTGATCAGCACAGTATCCCCGTCCTCCAGACTGTCCAGTGCAGTCACGCCGTGCACCGCCTGTTCGAGATTGCCTTTACAGCGTGCCATTAATATAGAAAAAGAAGTCAGCAGGATATCATCCGGCGTATCGGCCGCCACCTGACTGAATGCCTGGCTGTCCGTGATCACCATCTTCGGTTTTGTACCCAGCTTTTTCAGTGTGTCTTTTAGTTCTGTCTCCTTTACCACAACCGAGATGGCACCTGCTTCCAGAATATCCCGAATCGTCTGCTGCTGCGGCAGGATCAGCCTGCCCTTCGGAGCAGCGGAATCAATGGGAACTACAAGCACGGCGATATCTGACGGATCGAGCAGATCGCGGACGAGATATTTCTCCGTTTCTTCCATCTGTGCAATAGCGGCGATCTGTTCTTTCAGCTCAAATATCCCTTCTCCCGCAGCCGCGCTGACCGCTGCAATCTGATCACTCTCAAGCGCCAGCTCCTTCTTCACCGTTTCCTCTACTGACGGATCTGACAGTTCTATTTTATTGATCGCGACCACAAAAGGAATTTCCTTTTGGCGGATCCGTTCCATAAGAGCCTTGTCTTCGGGTGATACTCCTTCTGTTCCGTCGATTACCAGCACGGCAGCGTCCGTCTTATTAAGCACCTGATAACTCTTCTTCACTCGCAGATTTCCAAGCTCACCCTCGTCGTCAATCCCCGGTGTGTCCATCATAACGACCGGGCCAAGGGGCAGCAGTTCCATAGACTTGTATACCGGATCGGTAGTCGTTCCTTTTACATCTGAGACTACAGCAAGATCCTGTCCTGTGACCGCATTCATCACGCTCGACTTTCCCGCGTTGCGCTTACCGAAAAATCCGATGTGTACTCTCTCTGACATTGGTGTATTATTCATGCTCATGCTTTTGCCTCCTTTGAGAAAACGGGGCGCTGCCGATATAAGCAGATGCGCCCCGTTGCTTTCTGTTTCCTGTTCTCTATTTCACGTATTCCTTTATTTTACGATTAGTCTGTGGAAGTTTTTCTTTCCTTTTTTCAGGATAATCCCTTCTCCTGTAAATGCATCTCTTGCAAACACAGTCTTGATATCTGTTACTTTCTCGCCGTCAACAGATGTTCCTCCCTGCTGCACCGCTCGTCTTGCCTCAGACTTTGACGGAACAAGTCCTGCTCTTACCAGCATAGTCAGGATATCAATATTTCCGTCCGTGAAATCATTCTCTGTCAGCTCTGTCGTCGGCATTTCCGCCGCATTTCCCTTACTGAACAGTGCACGTGCACTCTCCTGTGCTTTCTTCGCCTCTTCCTCGCCGTGCACCAGCTTCGTGAGCTCGTAAGCAAGAATCTCTTTCGCAGTATTGAGCTGAGCTCCTTCCCATGAATCCATCTTGTCAATCTCTTCCAGCGGGAGGAATGTCAGCATACGGATGCATCTGAGCACATCTGCGTCAGCCACATTTCTCCAGTACTGATAGAATTCAAACGGAGACGTCTTCTCCGGATCAAGCCATACAGCTCCGGACTGAGTCTTTCCCATCTTCTTGCCTTCCGAATTCAGAAGAAGCGTGATCGTCATGGCACCTGCATCCTTGCCCAGCTTGCGGCGTATCAGTTCTGTTCCCGCCAGCATGTTGCTCCACTGGTCATCGCCGCCGAACTGCAGATTACAGCCGTATTTCTGGAACAGGGCATAGAAATCATATGCCTGCATGATCATGTAGTTGAACTCAAGAAAACTTAACCCTCTCTCCATTCTCTGCTTGTAGCACTCTGCCGTCAGCATACGGTTGACAGAGAAATGCGGTCCTACCTCTCGGAGAAGCTCAATATAATTCAGGCCGAGCAGCCAGTCAGCATTGTTTACCATGAGAGCCTTACCCTCAGAAAAATCGATAAACTTGCTCATCTGCTTTTTAAAGCAGTCGCAGTTGTGCTGGATCTGCTCCGGTGTCATCATGCTTCTCATGTCTGTTCTTCCGGACGGATCACCGATATATCCTGTACCGCCTCCGATCAGGGCGATTGGTTTATTTCCCGCCTCCTGAAGACGTTTCATAAGGCACAGAGCCATAAAGTGTCCTACATGAAGACTGTCTGCCGTCGGGTCAAAGCCGATATAGAACACCGCTTTTCCGTTGTTTACAAGATCTCTGATCTCCTCCTCGTCCGTAACTTGGGCGATCAGGCCGCGGGCCTGAAGTTCTTCATAAATTCCCATCTTTCTTTCTCCTTTAACTGTAATATCAAAAGTCCGGAAGACTTTTCTGTAAAATAAAAAAACCTTACTGCTCTCGCAATAAGGACGAATATAAACCGTGGTACCACCTTAATTTACCGGAAACAATCGTCTTCCGGCCTCATTCAGGCGCGATAACGTGCGCCGCTCCGCCGCAGCCTACTTGCCTTCCGCTTCGGATGCTTCCATCCACGCAGGATTTCGGTGCGGGACTCCGAGATGTATTCACAGATACAGTATCATGCGCCTCTCATCCGCCGGCTGCTTTCTGTTTTCTCCGATACCTGTTACTTCTTCTCTTCACCGTCTGTTTTCATGATAATCATATGGTGATATTAGCGTATCTAAAATGGTTTGTCAAGCATCATTTCTCACAAAGCAGTATTTGGGGACAGGGCAAAACACGATTGGGGACGTAGTAAAATTCGATTTTACTACGTCCCCAACCGCATTCAAAAGGGATTATTTATTATTTTTTATTATTTGCAGAGTTTCTTGAATTCATCTGCAACGAACTGAACTTTAGTTCCGACAATAACCTGTACAGAATTCTTGCCCGGACGGATCACACCTGCAACTCCCGCAGACTTGATCTTCTTCTCGTCAACCTTTGTGTAATCCTTGATTTCAAGGCGAAGTCTTGTAATACAGTTATCGATGGATGTTACGTTCTCTTTTCCGCCAACACCTTCAAGCACGATCTTTGCAACTTCTGTAAAGTCATCGTTTGCAAGAACTGCTTTCATCTCTGCATCTGTGTCGTCATCATCCTCACGTCCCGGTGTCTTCAGATCAAATTTAACGATCGCGAAGCGGAATACAACGTAGAATACGATAAACGCAGCGATACCAAGCGGAATGATCATCCATGTATTCTGAGCTGCCGGAAGGGAAGCAGAGAATACAAGGTCAGTCAGACCGGCGGAGAAGCTGAATCCTGCACGGAATCCTACTACTACCGTGATCACTGTGAAGATTGCGTAAAGCAGTGCGTAGATCAGGTACAGAACCGGTGCAAGGAACATGAAACCGAACTCGAACGGCTCAGTAACACCGCAGACAAATGCTGCGATAGCCGCGGAGCTCAGAAGACCAACAGCAACTTTCTTCTTGTTGCTCTTTGCTGTATGTACCATTGCCAGAGCAGCACCCGGGATACCGAACATCATACACGGGAAGAATCCTGACATATACATACCAAGGCTCCATGTTACATCTGCTGATGTCTCGCCTGCCCAGAAGTGAGTCAGGTCGCCAAGGCCGATCGTGTCAAACCAGAATACGTTGTTCAGCGCGTGGTGCAGACCGAACGGGATGAGCAGTCTGTTGAAGAATGCATACAGTCCGGCTCCTACTGCTCCAAGGCTTGCGATACCTTCGCCAAGTGCAACGAGCGCTCCGAAGAGGATCGGCCATACAAAGAGCAGAACTACGGAAACAATAATAGATACAACACCGGCTACGATAGCAACACAGCGTTTACCGCTGAAGAATGACAGCCAGTCCGGAAGTTTTGTGCTCTTAAATCTGTTGTAGCACATAGCTCCGATGATACCAGCGATGATACCGATAAACGGGTTCTGAATTTTATCGAATGCAAGTGTAGCATCCTCTGACAGTGTTCTGATGACAGAAACATTTGCTGTAGAAAGCAGGTTTGTGATCATCAGCCATGAAGCCAGAGCCGCCAGACCGCCGGTACCGTCATTCTCTTCAGACATACCGACACCGATACCGATTGCAAACAGAATCGCCATATTATCAATCAGGGCGCCGCCCGCTTTCACCAGATAATAACCGATCTGCTGTACGATTCCTGTTACGTCGCCACCCTGCATTGTCGCCGGACACAGAGCGTATCCGATACCCATAAGGATACCGCAAATAGGCAGACAAGCAACAGGGAGCATCAAAGATTTACCTAATTTCTGTAAAAACTTCATTAGTTTCCCTCCTTTTTTGACTCTCGTCATAATCCCTTTTTCTATTTCAACCGGATATCCCGGTTAAAATCATCTTTAGCAGCTATTTTATTCCCACACAGAAGTTCTCTTTATGATACTATGATAAGATCATCTCCGGCATTCACATGCTCAGACTCAATTCCTTCTACGGATGCATAGTCCGGTGTATTGCAGACAAGCACGGGAGTTATAATATCATATCCCGCCGCTTTCACTTTTTCGAGATCAACCTCAAGGAGCAGGTCTCCTTTCTTTACATGATCCCCGGCATTCACATGCCCTGTAAAGCCTTCACCTTTCATCTTGACTGTATCCAGCCCGATATGGATCAGTACCTCTGCGCCAAAATCCGTCGTCATGCTCACCGCATGCAGCGTGTCAAATACCATTCCGATCACTCCGTCTGCGGGGGCATATATTTTCCCATCTTCCGGAATGACTGCCGCTCCTTTTCCAAGCATCTCCTCTGCAAATGTCGGATCATTTACTTCTTTAAGAGCAACAGCTTTTCCCGCTGCCGGTGATCCGATCACATGATTTTTTTCTTTCTTTTTGAAAAAATTAAACATCTCTCTCCTCCTTTCTTTCACTGTTCTCTCGATGTTTATCCTCTAATCTTCTGCCATAGTAACTCGTCTGATATGGATAGCCAGATACATGACTTCTTCGCCCGATAATTTACAATCCGCATTCTTCTCGATATACTCTGCTATTTTGCAGCTGCAGGCATATTCCTTCGGATATTTTGTTCTCATCAGCTCCGCCAGCTCTTCTTCTTCATTTGGCAGGAGCTCCCGCCGGTACACTCTCTGAAGAAGGAATTTCAGATGCGTGACAAAACGTTCATAATGCAGCGACCGTTCATCCAGCACAATTCCCAGTTCATCACTTGTAATCTCAAGGATCTCCTTAAGCTGGTTCGGGAACCGGAAAGCATCCTTTATATCTGTCCCGTATTCGGCATTAACAAAATGCAGGGCAATATATCCCGCCTCATCCTCCGGGAGAGCCACGCCAAGCCGTTCCTTAATCAGGCGCAGTGCATAACGCCCGAGATTAAATTCCCTCGGATAGAATCTTTTGATATCCCATAAAAGAGCATTCTGTAAATTAATTCCCTTTTCAAAACGGTCAATAGCAAAATTGATATGATCCGTAAGTGTCACATAAATGCTCTGGTTGAGTTTCAGATTCAGACTGCTCTTTGCATATGAAATAATATCCGCTGAGATCTGCGCCCTCTCCAGAGGCATATCCGCCAGCAGTTCTTTCAGCTGATCCGCCGTATCCTGACTCTTAATCCTAAATACTTTTTCAATCTTCTTTTCATTGACAGGCTGCCCCGGACGTACCCCGAATCCGAGTCCTCTGCCCATTACAACAATTTCTCTCCCTGTGTCATCAAACGCAGAAACGATATTATTATTGATTACCTTTTCTATTCGCATATTGAACCTTTCAGGAGACAAAAAAACCAAACTTTATAAACATACCCGTAAACGTTATGTTTACAAAATTTGGTTTTGCCTGCCATACAGTAACAATCCTACCGTATTTATTTATTGTTTATAATATACCAGTCCCTGCCGATAAAGTCAATGTGTTTTTCATTTTTTGTTTATACAATTTATGCTTTGTTTATTCTTTTTTACTGCCTTTTACCATTCACATACACAGCTTTTACATTGAGATCTTTGTCGAGCAGGACAAAATCTGCATCCTTTCCAGATGCAATACTTCCGCATCTGTCATAAATTCCGATTTCTTTTGCAGGATTCATTGTCGCACAGCCGACTGCATCCTCCAGCGGAATTCCCATCTTCTGAACAGCTGCACGCATACACCCCATAAGGTCTGTTGCTGATCCGGCGATCGTCCCGTCGGCAAGCGTAGCTTTCGGACCTTTTACGAATACATCCTGACCGCCCAGAGTATACTGCCCGTCAGTAAGTCCTGTTGCTCTCATACTGTCGCTGATAAGGATCACCCTGTCTGCCCCGAACATAGCGAATGTTGCACGTACAACTGACGGATGAATATGTACGCCGTCACAGATCAGCTCCACATGACATTTCTCATCATCACGCGCCGCACCGATCACTCCGGGCTCTCTGTGATTAAGAGGAGGCATCGCATTGTATAAATGCGTGACATGGCTCGCCCCCTCTTTCAGTGCTTTTGATGCTGCCTCATAATCAGCCACTGTGTGGGCAATCGAAATCACAACTTCATCCTTTACCTCGCGGATAAACTCAAGAGCGCCGTCGTTTTCCGGAGCGATATCGACAAGTTTGATCAAATTTCCCGACTCTTCCTGAAGTGTCCGGAATAGTCCCGCATCGCATTTCCTGATGTATTTTGCCGCCTGAGCACCTTTCTTCTTCTCGCTGATGAACGGCCCCTCCATATTAATCCCGACAAGCTTGGCGCCCTCGGTTCCGTTGTAGGTGCCGGCGGTCTTCATAATATCATGGAGTTCTTCTTCAGACAGAGTCATCGTTGCCGGGCAGATCGATGTAACTCCTATGGAAGCCTCGTATTTTGCCATATTGGCGATCGCCTCAGCCTTCGCATCGCAAAAATCATCTCCCACGCATCCATGAAAATGAATATCTACCAGTCCCGGGATCATATAACAGCCTTCACCGTCCAGAACCTCTCCATCTGCCGCGGCACCTGCTGCCGGATCTGAAAACCTGCCGTTCTCCACTCCGATTTCACCCGGAACAAATTCTTTATTATCTGTATAAATTTCCACATTTTTTACAACCATATCATGCACCTCCATGCATTGCCGTCTGTATCAATTATGAGTTATCTTTCCGCTGCCGGATTCTATGCCTGCCGCGGAACTTTGGAAAGAGCTGCTCTGTCGGCTACAACAACAACATCATTGTGAAGCTGAAGAATCGATGCCGGCACCTCAGGCGTCACCGGGCCGAAGAACGCCTTAGCTACAATATCAGCTTTTGCTTCTCCATTGACCACAAGAAGGATCTTCTTCGCTTTCATAATTGTTCCGATTCCCATTGTATAAGCCTGACGCGGAACGTCATCTGCAGATGCAAAGAATCTTTTATTGGCCTCAATCGTACTCTCTGTAAGATTTACGCAGTGGGTTGTTTTTGCAAAAGAGCTGTCCGGCTCGTTAAAGCCAATATGTCCGTTATGACCGAGTCCGAGAAGCTGGATGTCGACGCCGCCCATAGATTCAATCAGCTTCTCATATCTGTCGCACTCTTTTTCCGCGTCTGGCTCTGTACCGTCGGGAACATTGGTATTTTCCAGCTTGATATTAACTCTGTCAAACAGATGCTTGTGCATAAAGTAATAGTAACTCTGGTCATTGTCACGTGTCAGTCCCTTATACTCATCCAGATTTACTGTCTTTACTTCAGAGAAATCAACATCACCTTTCTCATACCACTCCACAAGCTGATCATATGTACCGATCGGCGTAGAGCCCGTGGCAAGCCCCAATACGCAGTCCGGCTTCAAGATCACCTGTGCGGACAGGATATTGGCCGCTTTCCTGCTCATTTCCTCATAATTTGCTGTTTCATAGATTCTCATTTCCTCTTCCTCCTTTATACTGCTCAAAATAGCCGGCCTTCTGCTTCATCAGCAACAAAAAACCAGATTTTCAGGCATGAAAATACACTTCATCTCCTGAAAATCTGGTTTTGCCTTCTGGAAGTAACAATCCAGCCTTTCACTATGTCTAATAGTAGCAGCAACCCTGTTTTTTGTCAAGCTCTATACGGTTTCCAAATCGGAAACTTTACGGAAACATGCCCTTGCGGACAGATCAGCTGAACTGCTGCGAAACGCCCCCGTATCGGATACCGTCAAGCACAAGCCCCTGCGGCGGTGCTGTAGCCCCTGACTTCTCCCGTTCTTCTGCTTCAAGTATCTCCTTTACATTCTCGGGCGTCCTGAAGCCTCTTCCCACTTCGGTCAAAGTCCCGGCAATGATACGCACCATATTGTAAAGGAATCCGTTCCCGCTGATACGGATAACAATTTCATCCCCTGTTTTCTCTATATCCAGCATATAGACCGTCCGCACTGTAGTTGCGGCCCCGGTATGGATACTGCAGAAGCTCCGGAAATCATGCCCGCCTTTCAGATACTCCGCCGCTTTTCTCATCTTGTCGATATCCAGCGGGAATGACACATGCCATGTATAATTCCTTCTGAGCGGATCCGGCATCTCCCGGTTCAGGATACGGTATTCATAAGTCTTGACAGAATTCTGGTATCTCGGATGCCAGTCCTGCGGCACCTCCTCCGAGTTTACCACTGCGATATCTTCCGGCAGAAGAGGATTCACCGCATAGGCAAAACGTTCTGCTGGTATCGTGGATGTTGTGTCAAAAGCCGCTATATTTCCCCGCGCATGCACTCCTGCATCCGTACGGCTGGCTCCGGTCACCCGGAGCTCCTCTCCCGTCAGCCGGGAGAGAGCGCGGTTCAATACTTCTTCTACCGTAATGCCGTTAGGCTGGATCTGCCAGCCGCAGTAGTTCGTACCGTCGTAGGCGACGGTAAGCTTAATTCTTCTCATAAAAACCTCCAATTGGGGACGTAGTAAATCTCGGTTTTACTACGTCCCCAATTAAACATCAACCTGTCCCAAAGCGGTTATAGATCAATCATCTCAATTTAAAATATCCACAATTTAAAGGGAACAAATCTTCCAACCACAAATATTACAACAAGATAGATCAAGGTCAAAATATATGCGATCCGGTCGCCGCTCTTATACCGGAGCGGTTTCATCTTTGTGCGGCCTTCTCCGCCGTGATAGCACCTTGACTCCATCGCCATTGCCAGATCATTCGCCCGCCGGAACGCGGACACAAACAGCGGCACAAGAATCGGCACCATCGCCTTTGCTCTCTGAATGATGTTCCCGCTCTCAAAGTCCGCTCCCCTTGCCTGCTGTGCTTTCATGATCTTATCCGTCTCTTCCAGCAGGATCGGGATAAAACGAAGTGCGATCGACATCATCATCGCCACTTCATGGACCGGCACATTCAGTTTATTCAATGGATGAAGCAGTTTTTCCATGCCCTCGGTCAGTCCGTTAGGCGATGTTGTAAATGTCATAATAGACGAACCTGCCACAAGATACATCAGCCGGATTGCCATAAATAAAGACGTTCTCAGTCCGCCTTCCGTAATCGCAAAAATCCAGAAATGTACCAGCGTCTCACCGTTCCGTGTAAGGAAGAGATTCATCACCACGGTAAAAAGAAGCAGGATCACGATCGGTTTCAGTCCTTTTACAATATATTTAAGAGGCACTTTCGACAGTCGTATCACAGCCCCCAGATAAACCGTCGCGATCACATATCCCAGCAGGCTGTTCTGTATAAAAAGGGACACAAGGAAAAGCAGAGTGCAGACAATCTTCACTCTGGGATCCAGTCTGTGTATCCGGCTCTGTGCCGGGTAATACTGCCCGATTGTTATATCTCTGATCATAATAACTCCTCTGTATCTGTAAACTCAGAATCAGCCCCGGAAAGATTTCATAATCTCGTCCGCAGCCTCTTCGATCGTCGTGGCATCCGGGGAAACATCGAATCCCCTCTCTTTCAAGTCATGCATCACATAAGTAACCTGAGGCGCGGCAAGCCCCACCTGTTCAAGTTCTTTATAATGCCGGAATACCTCTTTCGGGGTACCGTCCAGCATCTTTTCTCCGTGATTCATGACGATAATGCGCTCCACATAACGCGCGATATCCTCCATGCTGTGAGAAACCAGAACGACAGTCATCCCCGTCTCTTTGTGGAGTTTTTCCACCTGATCAAGAATCTCATCTCTTCCTTTCGGATCAAGCCCCGCTGTCGGCTCATCCAGAATCAGCACCTTCGGCTTCATCGCCAGTACACCGGCGATCGCCACTCTCCTCTTCTGTCCGCCCGACAGTTCAAAGGGCGACTGCTTATAATACTTCTCCGGAAAACCGACCAGTTCAAGCGCCTTCCGCGCATTCTTCTCGCATTCCTCTGGAGACAGCCCCTGATTCTTCGGGCCAAAGCAGACATCGCTGAGTACATCCACCTCAAAGAGCTGATACTCCGGATACTGGAATACCAGCCCCACTTGACTGCGCAGGGCGCGCATATTGTATCCCTCATCGTAAATATTCTGTCCTTCATAGAGCACCTTGCCGGACGTTGCCCTGACAAGCCCGTTCAGATGCTGAATCAAGGTGGACTTTCCCGAACCGGTATGTCCGATGATCCCGACAAACTGTCCCTGCGGAATCTCAAAGCTCACGTCTTTGAGTGCATGCTTTTCATATGCTGTCCCCGGGCTGTATACATAACTTACATGTTCTAACGCAATTGACATAATGCCTCCACCAACTCTTCTCTTCTCAGGATTCCTTTGGGAAGATTTAGTCCCCGTTTCCTCAAGGCTTCCGCAAGCATTGTCACCTGCGGCACATCCATCCGGTATGATTTCAGCTCGTCCACGCGGCTGAATATCTCCCGAGGAGTCCCATGCATCACGATGTGTCCGTCATCCATGACAAACACCTGATCCGCATCTATTACTTCTTCCATATAGTGTGTGATCAGGATAACTGTAACATTCTTTTTCTTACGCAGTTCCTCCACCGCACGGATCACTTCTTTTCTTCCGTTCGGATCCAGCATGGCTGTGGGCTCGTCCAGTACGATGCACTTCGGCTCCATTGCAAGGACTCCCGCAATAGCCACGCGCTGCTTCTGTCCCCCGGAAAGCTTATTCGGCGAATCCTTGCGCCGGTCAAGCATCCCCACTGCCTTCAGGCTCTCTTCCACGCGCTGCCATATCTCATCCGTGGGCACGCCCAGATTCTCCGGTCCGAATCCCACATCCTCTTCCACCACAGTTCCGATGATCTGATTGTCCGGATTCTGAAACACCATGCCTGCAGTCTGGCGCACATTCCACAGTTCATCCGGGTCTTTCGTGTCTCTTCCATCCACCCACATAGTTCCTCCCGTGGGAACCAGAATAGCATTCATATGCTTTGCGAGAGTAGATTTTCCGGAACCGTTATGTCCAAGTATCGCTGCAAAGGAACCTGCCGGCACATCAATATCCACGCCGTCTATAGCGCGCTCGGATCCTATTATATTGCCCTCCTCATCCCGCTTGTCATATTCATAGATCAGTTTCTCGGCCTGTATCATCTCTGTCGGCATGATCCATCCTCCATCCGTTTCATCTCAATATCAGTTTCATGACAGATACCTGCTTTTCTTCTCTCAGATACCCGGATTGTACAGCATCTGTCCGGCTTGCCCGGATTCACTGGGTTTTATTGTACGGCATCCCGGGGCATTTTGCAATACCGCAATGGAATACGGTATTTATCTGTCCTCCCGCCGTACCGCATGCTGACTCCTAGATCACAATCACAATTGCAAAAAAACTCCCGGAGCAGACAGGCGCTTTCTTTAAAACATCCTGTCCGCTCCGGGAGAGGGCTCACAATTATTAATATATCATTTCACTGCATTTTCATCAACGGTTGATTGACGACGCCATCCTGTGATAGGTATGTCTCACGCCGCGGATCACCTTGCCGTACTCCAGAATATTTTCCGGAAGGGCCATGCCCACATACCCGGAATCTCCCAGATGATGGAGATCTGTCCCCGTCATCTTGCACATAAGGGCAATCTCCCGGATCGTTGCGGCATCGGCGCCCTCCTGAGATGTCCCTACTGCGGTGATCGTAAGTTTCCCCAGCTTATGGGCACAGGATACCAGCTTCCGTATATATTCTGTAGTAATGCCCGGAACCGTCCCCGGCGCCGGCATGAGTATGACATCCGCTCCTGCTCCGGCAAATGCTCTTGTATCCTCTTCCGTAATAATATTTTCTCCGCTTTCCGAGAGAATTCCCGCCGCATGCATTTTCCCGGCAATGAGCATTATCCGGTCACCGAACTCTTTCCTGAATTTTCTGAGTGTATGGATGATCGCGCTGTTTGTCACACCGACTCCCGGATTTCCCGTAAGCACGATAAAGTCTACGCCCATCTCTATAGCTTTCCGGGCATTTTCCACAGTTGCCGCGCGGCCTGAAGTAAACTGCCATTCCGCATTTGTCTCCACAGAACTTTCCACATCCGGCTCCAGCGGCTCCAGATTGATCCCCACAGCTCTTCCGGTCAGCCGCTTCACTTCCCGGATCGTATCCTCCGGCGCAGTATCCGGAAGCCCCAGTATCAGAGGCTCGTTCACATCAAACAGATTAAGGATGAGCAGGTCTGCGCCCATAGCCGCTGCGAATTCAGCATTCGTTACATCTCCCAGCATAGGACGTACAGCGCCGATCGTCTCGCAGACGAGGACGCGTCCTTCACTTCCCGCTATTGCCTCAACAAGCTGTTTTCCATCCATTTTCGCAATTTCTGACGACGTACAGTCCAAATACCTCTTTCCCATGCTTCCTCCTGCATATTATTTCATATGTTTTTGTTTTATTTGATCTCAGCTCTCGCCGCTGCGTCTTTATAGTACTTGAACTCTGTAAATACTTCATTCTTGTACGGATTTTTCTTCCTCTTTACAGACACATAAATGATATATGCCAGCGCGATGATATTCGTCACGAGAGCAAGTACGCTCACCACCGTCATCATCGTCGGATCCGCATTTGCATTTCCGCCCGCCGTGATGCCGTTCAGAGTGCCGTCCGCATAGAGCTTCGGAAGCGTTGCCCACGGAAAGATCTGCGTTCCGTCAGAGAGCGTCTCCTGAAAGAGCGGAAATACCTGGGCAAACATACACCAGATACAGAGGGTATTCGCCCGGTTCATGATCCAGCCGCCCTTGTTCCACAAAAGCGCCGCGATCGTCGGCGCCAGCAGAAGGGCGATGCCGCAGAACCATGCATGAGTCGGCAGACAGTTATATGTATAGGCAAAATTCCAGATATCATACACGATAATATATACCCAGATCATATCCGGCCAGATCATGTCTTTCTTGTCTTTTGAGGAGTAAACGGCCCACCATCCTGTCATACAGAAGATATTGATAATGCCGGCGATGCCGTTAAATATATTGTGCCAGCCGCCGAACAGCCACACGTCCTCGGAGGACAGCCACCATGAATACCAGCCGTTGATCGCGGACTCAAAGTCGCTTGCCACAGCGATCAGGATGTTGATGGCAACGATCACAAACGGATAAGCCTTGAACCAGTGCGTTTTGCCGATTCCCCACTCGTATTTGATCATCATGAATCCGATACAGCCCGCCAGAGACGCATACAGTTTGGCATAATGGAACCAGCCGTTCATATACACATGAGTCTGATTCTCAAGCGCCCACTGCGCTCCCATCCCCGCGCCTGCGGCGACAGCGATAAAATAAACAGTCAGCGCTGCCGGAATAACAAAGAACATAATGATTCCTCCGGCTTTCGTCCTCCTCGCAAATTCATTCAGCAGGATCAGCGCAGCCAGCACGCCCAGCATGGCGATCCATTGCGGTACGGCTTCCGAACCGTAAACATGAAACAGCATAAATATTACCCCCTTTTCTCTCCAGCGGCATCCAAGCCGCCTGTCACTGTGCCTCGATCTCCCTGATATTACATTCGTCCCCGGTCACCAGATAAGTCTCCCAGCTTCCGCAGAGCGGACACTGCCGCCCGTACTCCACGGTAGGATATGTCTTCTCACAGGATTCGCAGTATGTCACTGCCGGCATCATCTCTATCTTCATCTCCGCGTGTTCGATCAGCGGGAATTTCTTTCTGTAATACCGCCAGCAGTCCGTGAGATAATCCGGAACGATGGAACTCACTTCACCTACCTCCAGAGTGACAGAAGCGATTTCTCTTAAGTTATTTTCCGCCGCAATACTCTGCAGCGTCTTTGTAATATGTACTATAATTCCTAATTCATGCATCTTTTCTTCTGACAGCCCGCCTTTGCTTTCATACTGCGCACTATTCTATTTCTTCATCTTGATCTTTATGGCCCGTTTGACCGCATAGGGAAGGATCCCCTTCAACTTGTCCTCTGCTTTCCGCATCGTGCTCATCTCCGGCAGGTCACGGCTTAAATGGATCGCATCAAACTCGCATCTCGTCGTACACAGACCGCAGCCGATGCACTTGTTCTCATCCACGATCGTCGCACCGCATCCGAGACATCTGGCCGCCTCTATTTTTACCTGTTCCTCCGTAAATGCAGAACGCAGGTCGCGGAAACTCTCTTTTGCAACGCCCGCTTTCTTTCCCGGGATCTGGCGTTTTGCATTGTCGAATTCTTCTACCACGGCACTGTCCTTATCCAGCTCCACAAACTGCCGCAGGTCGCGTCCCAGCGTAAGGGAATGTCCCTCGTGGACAAATCGGTGGATGGACTCGCAGCCCTGCTTGCCGGCCGCGATGGCATCTATGGCAAATTTCGGTCCTGTATATACGTCGCCGCCCACAAAGATGTCCGGCTCTTTCGTCTGATAGGTTACCGGATCTGCTTTTGCCGTACCGTTGGGGTTTAATTCTACCGCAGTATCTTTCAGAAGGCCGCCCCAGCAAATGGACTGTCCGATGGAGAGGAGCACATTCTCGCACTCCACTGTAATGCAGTCGTCTTCGTCATACACAGGTGCAAATTTCCCTTCCGCGTTAAACACAGAAACGCATTTCTTCAGGATAAGCCCCTTTACCTTTCCATTATCTGCAAGAATCTCTTTCGGCCCCCAGCCGTTCCATACCACGATGCCTTCTTCACGTGCTTCAGCCACTTCATCTGCGGCAGCCGGCATCTCCGCCAGAGACTCCAGACAGTACATGCTCACACTCTCAGATCCGGAACGGAGAGCCGTCCTTGCCACGTCAATCGCTACATTTCCGCCGCCGATCACGACAGTCCGTCCGGAAAGTCTTACATCAGCTGGGAACATTTCATATTCCGGCGTTTTTTCACCGTCCGGTCTCCCGGCACACTCGGCAGTCATGACGGCTTCTTCCGCAAGATTGACCTTCCTCAGGAACTCCACTCCCGTCTGGACGCCTTCTGCTTCCTCTCCGGGAACGCCTGCCATTCTTCCGCCCTGCGCGCCTGCAGCCACATAGAATGCCTTGTATCCTTCTGCCCTGAGCTCCGGAATCGTAACATCTTTCCCGACTTCTACGCCGCACCGGAACTCCACGTCCATCTGCCGGAGCACGTCGATCTCCGCCTCAATGACTGATTTTTCCAGCCGGAAAGACGGAATCCCGTTGAGCAGCATACCGCCCGGTCTTTTCTCTTTTTCAAATACCGTTACCGGAT
Organism: uncultured Lachnoclostridium sp.; assembly: GCA_930986645.1. Classification (GTDB taxonomy): domain Bacteria; phylum Bacillota; class Clostridia; order Lachnospirales; family Lachnospiraceae; genus Mediterraneibacter. The sequence continues at coordinate 7,379 of CAKNJS010000030.1, read as the reverse complement.
ATCCTTTTGTCCTTAGATAATATGCCGCCGACATTCCCGCCGGACCTGCCCCGATGACCGCGATCTTCTGTTCAAACTGTTTTCCTTCATGATTTTCGCAGAGCGGAACATAGCGGTGCTCCTCATGGAGCTCTTTCTCAGCGATGAACTTCTTGATCTCATCGATGGCAACCGCTTTATCCACAGTACCTCTCGTGCAGGCGTCCTCGCATCGGCGGTTGCAGATTGCGCCGCACACGGCCGGGAACGGGTTATCCTGCTTAATGAGCTTCAGCGCGTCCATATATCTGCCTTCTGCCGCCATCTTAATGTATCCCTGTACCGCAAGATGAGCCGGACAGGCAGTCTTGCACGGCGATGTCCCCGTCTCGTAGCAGTTGATCTTGGCATGATCTTTATAATCCGGATCCCACTTGTCCCTTCCCCACTTTTCCGTATCCGGGAGCAGTGCTTTCGGATATTTAATCTCACCGTGCTTCGTACACAGCTTCTGCCCCAGCTTCGCCGCGCCCACAGGGCAGACCTCGACGCATTTTCCGCAGGCAGCGCATTTTTCTTTTTCCACGTGCGCCCTGTATGCAGAGCGTGACATATTCGGAGTATTGAAAAGCTGCGACGTCCTCAGGCCGTTGCATACACCGGGTGCACAGTTGCAGATGGCAAATATCTTATCCTCGCCGTCGATATTGGTAATCTGGTGTACAAAACCGTTTCGCTCAGCCCGCTCCAGTATCTCCATTACCTCGTCAAAATCTATGTACCGCCCTTTGCCTGTCTCGACGAGATAATCTGCCATATCACCCACACCGATGCACAGATCTCCCTCGATTTCTCCGCATCCCTCGCCGCGGATCCTCTGCTGTCGGCGGCAGGAACAGGCGCCCACCGCATATTTGTCCTGATATTTCCTCAGCCAGTGCGAAATGTGCTCTACGCTTGCGGACTGCTGGTGCGCGGGGATCGCCTTTTCAACCGGGATCACGTGCATACCGATTCCGGAACCTCCGGGCGGCACCATGGGAGTTACTTTCTCAAGAGGCAGCCGGGACATATTTTCAAAAAAGTCAGCAAGTATCGGATGTTCCTCACACTGCTTCTTGTTCATTACCATGAACTCCGCACAGCCGGGAACAAACATGGGCAGCACATACTGTTTGTGCCGGTCTTCATTTTCCCAGTTGTACTCGATCATACCGATAACCGCCATCTCATCGAGGAGCTGCTGCACTCTCTCCTTATCTTTTCCCGACTTCTTCGCGATCTGCTCCACTGTCATCGGTTTCCTGACTTTCATGGACAGACACACTTCCGCCATCTCATCAGTAAGCACTTCCGCCAGCCCCCAGTACTCGGGATCATCCACTGTTACCTTGTGTCCGATGCGGTCCGTGATCATCTGCCCCAGTTTCAGGATCAGCTTTCTCTCTTCACTCATTTACCCGCCTCCTTCCATTCTTTTACCTGTTCTCTAATCCATCCATACCATTCATCCATCCCTTCGCCTGTCTTCGCCGAGATCGGAATGATCTTCATATCCGGGTTCAGCCGCAGTACCCGTTCCCTGCATGCATCGAAATCAAAATCAAAGCAGGACAGGGCATCGATCTTATTGATCAGCAGACAGTGGGATACCTGAAACATCAGGGGATACTTCAGTGGTTTGTCATCCCCCTCCGGCACGCTCAGAATCATGACATTCTTTACTGCCCCCGTATCAAACTCTGCCGGACATACAAGATTTCCCACATTTTCCAGTATGGCAAGATCGATATCTTCCGTTCCCAGTTCTTCCAACCCCTGCCTTGTCATATCCGCATCCAGATGGCACATGCCGCCGGTATGTAACTGGATCACTTTTGCGCCTGTCTCACTGACAGCGTCCGCATCTACGGCACTGTCGATATCCGCCTCCATAACGCCGATCCGCATCTCCTCCTTTAACGCATCAATGGTTCTCTTAAGAGTCGTTGTCTTTCCGCCGCCGGGCGATGACATGAGATTGATAAGAAATGTTCCGTCCTCCTTCAGCTCTTTTCTAACCTTCTCCGCCTCCTGATCATTGTCGTCAAATATTCTTTTCTTGATCTCGTATACTTTGTACATTATTCCGCTCCTCTCCTGCCAGTCCTCTGATCAGCAGATTTATGGCAATCTTCACCTGAAGGATCAGGCCTACCTGACTGTCCAGCTCAAGCATGCTTCCATTCCATGCGAACCGCTTCATCACTCCGAAAGCCGTATGTGCAAGGGAATAGCACACTTCATTCGGCGACCATTCGAAAGAAAGAGTGCCGTCCTGCAGCCCTTTCTCCAGAGCATCCGTTACTCTTGGTTTAAGGCTCATAATACTCTCCTCGTACTCGGTAAGCCGAACCATGTCAATCTTGTATCTGCGCACAAATACCTCAAATTCCTGCAGATATTTGAGGAAGCCTCTTTCCCTCTCAAATATCACGACCAGCGCGTCCATAATACACTCCAGCTGTTCCCGCCCGGTCATATCAGAATAGCCTTTTATCTCCGTGACATTCAAATATTTTCCTGCGATCTTTCTCCAGTATGCTGCACCGCTCTGGATCGCAAGCTGGGCTTTTGTCTCATAATAGCGGTAGATTGTAGCGCTCCCGACTCCCGCCCGCTCCGCGATTTCAGCGATTGATGCCTCTTCCAATCCCTTCTCACAGAAAAGTTCCATCGCCGCTTCGAGGATTTTCTGCGCACGGTACTGTGTCCTGCGCATCCGCGCCGCAGATTCTCTCATTTTTTTACTCCTTCCAAAGTCCGCTTCTGATAGTTATACTATCACATTTGTATATATTTAGCAATCTATCCCGTGTATATCTTTATTTTTTGTATATTATTACAATATTTTTACTTTGTCTCGCGCTTAAATCCTTCACCAAACACCCCACTTGTCTCTGTAAACATCAGAAAAGCCTGTGCATCCGTCTCCTGTACAGCACTTTTGACCAGATATGCCTCTGCCTTAGAGCAGGCGCAGAGAAGCACGTCTCTGTGCATCCTAGTATAGCCCCCGGATGCCGGGACCGCAGTAACGCCGCGCCTTACATTTTCACCGATTTTAACTGCAATCTCTTCTCCTTTTTCCGTTATAATGATCGCCAGCGTCCCGGCGCCCGTACCATACAGAATCTTATCGATCACAATAGTAGAAACTCCTGTGGACGCTGCCCCGTAAAGCACGGCATCGACATCTCCGAATGCCGGCCATCCGAGCAGTATGACTGCAAGATCAATGAGAAGCGTGATCACCCCCATCGTCATGTGCGGTTTTTTCTTCTTGATCGTCAGAGCAAGAAAGTCGATTCCTCCCGACGATGAACCGCGTATATAGAAGAGTGCCATCCCGGCCCCCATAAAAATACCGGAACAGATGGCTGCCATCAGCCGGCTGCCCGTATACATAGGTATATAAGGAAATATTACATCAAGAAACAGCGAAGAAACCACCATTGTCTTCGCACTTTTGATCAGAAGCTGCCGCCCGATAGCTTTATAACTGATAATAACAAGGGGTATATTAAACAGAAGTGTCACCGTCCCCACCGGCAGGCCCAGAAGATAATTCAAGATCAGCGCCAGTCCGGATACCCCTCCGGGCGCAAATCCCGCATTGCCTGCGAAGGTATAAATGCCGGCAGCGTAGAGTATACTGCCGGCAATATCATAGAGTAAATCCCATAGCAGGATCTTATAATCAAATTTTCCTTTTAAATTAAAAAACGTTTTCTTATCGTTCATTTCACATACACACCTGCCGCTTTGCATCAGTGCCCGATATATGCCGGATACAGGTATAGTATGTTCACTTTTGACAAAATCATTCATTTTCCGGCACAAAACCCATAACGTACTCACAGCTTTCACTTTCCTTTCGGTTAGTGCAGCCCGCTTTAGGGGCAGATTTCCATTTCTCGAAAACATGCATACTGCGGACTGTTTTTAATAGAAAGACAAAGTTTTCTATAAAAAAAGTGCCTGTACGAGATAAACTCTCGACAGACACTTTTTATTCAGCGTCATAGGGCTTTCAGCCTTACGCGTAATTACTCGATGATAGATGCTACTGTACCTGATCCTACTGTACGTCCACCCTCACGGATAGCGAATCTCAGACCTTCCTCCATAGCTACCGGATGGATCAGTTCAACTGTCATTGTAACGTGATCTCCAGGCATGCACATCTCTGTGCCTTCCGGAAGCTCGCAAACACCTGTTACGTCTGTTGTTCTGAAGTAGAACTGCGGACGATAGTTGTTGAAGAACGGTGTATGACGGCCGCCCTCATCTTTTGTCAGAACGTATACCTGACATGTGAATTTTGTATGGCATGTAACTGTACCCGGTTTGATAAGAACCTGACCTCTTTCGATCTCTGTTCTCTGGATACCACGAAGCAGAGCTCCGATGTTATCACCTGCACGAGCCTCGTCAAGCAGTTTACGGAACATCTCGATACCTGTTACAACTGTCTTCTTAACATCCTCATGGATACCGATGATCTCAACTTCATCAGAAATGTGAAGTGTACCACGCTCTACTCTACCTGTAGCAACAGTACCACGTCCTGTGATAGAGAATACGTCCTCTACCGGCATCAGGAACGGCTTATCTGTATCACGCTCCGGAGTCGGAATCCACTCATCAACAGCGTCCATAAGCTCCATGATCTTGTCTCCCCACGGTCCGTCCGGATCCTCGAGAGCCTTCAGAGCTGAACCCTGGATAACCGGTGTGTCATCTCCCGGGAACTCGTACTCGTTGAGTACTTCACGGATCTCCATCTCTACAAGCTCAAGCAGCTCTTCGTCGTCTACCATATCGCATTTGTTCATGAATACTACGATATACGGAACGTTAACCTGACGGGACAGAAGGATGTGCTCTTTTGTCTGAGCCATAACACCGTCAGTAGCAGCAACTACAAGGATAGCACCGTCCATCTGAGCAGCACCAGTGATCATGTTCTTAACGTAGTCAGCATGTCCCGGGCAGTCAACGTGTGCATAGTGACGTTTCTCTGTCTCATACTCAACGTGTGCTGTAGAGATTGTGATTCCACGCTCTCTCTCTTCCGGAGCCTTATCGATGTTGTCGAAAGCAACCTCTGCGTTACCGGATACTCTGTGAGCAAGTACCTTTGTAATAGCAGCTGTCAGAGTTGTTTTACCATGGTCAACGTGGCCGATGGTACCAATATTACAATGCGGTTTTGTTCTTTCAAATTTAGCTTTTGCCATTTTGAATATCCTCCTTAAATCTGCGCCCGCTTTTACGGGCATATTTCTGGTTTCGATTTTTTACCCGGCTAAGTTTGATTATATTTCAAACCTAGCCGTTTTTCAAGCCTTTTTATGCGATTTACGCATTTTTATTAGATAATACTTTTTCCTGTACAGACTTCGGTACCTGCTCGTATTTCTCGAAGAACATTGAGTAGTTACCACGTCCCTGTGTTCTGGAACGAAGATCTGTGGAATATCCGAACATCTCTGAAAGCGGAACGAATGCTCGTACGATCTTTCCGCCGCCGAGATCATCCATACCTTCGATACGTCCGCGGCGTGAATTCAGGTCACCGATGATATCACCCATATACTCTTCCGGCATTGTTACTTCAACCTTCATGATAGGCTCAAGCAGCACCGGAGCGCCCTGTTTCATTGCATCCTTGAATGCAAGGGAACCTGCGATATGGAATGCCATCTCGGAAGAATCGACCTCATGGTAGGATCCGTCGTAGCAGTTTGCGTGAACACCTACTACCGGGAATCCGCCGAGGATACCTGACTTCATAGCATCCTGAATACCTTCATCTACAGCCGGGATATATTCCTTCGGAATAGAACCGCCGACAACAGTAGACTCGAAGGAGTATGTCTCCTCACCGTTGGCATCCATTGGCTCAAATTTAACCTTACAGTGTCCGTACTGACCACGTCCACCAGACTGTTTTGCATATTTGCTGTCGATATCCGCAGCCTTGGTAATCGTCTCTTTGTAAGCAACCTGAGGTGCACCTACATTAGCCTCTACCTTGAACTCACGGAGAAGACGGTCAACGATGATCTCCAGATGAAGCTCACCCATTCCGGCAATAATAGTCTGTCCTGTCTCAGGATCAGTATGAGCACGGAATGTCGGGTCTTCCTCTGCAAGTTTTGCAAGAGATTCACCGAGTTTACCCTGAGATGCCTTTGTCTTCGGCTCGATTGCGAGCTCGATAACCGGATCCGGGAACTCCATGGACTCAAGGATTACCGGATGCTGCTCATCACAGATTGTATCACCTGTTGTGGAGATCTTAAATCCGATCGCTGCAGCGATATCTCCGGAGTAAACCTTATCCAGCTCTTCACGCTTGTTTGCGTGCATCTGAAGGATACGTCCGACACGTTCTTTCTTATTCTTTGTTGCATTCAGTACATAAGAACCTGAGTTCATTGTACCGGAGTAAACCCTGAAGTAAGCAAGCTTACCTACGAACGGGTCTGTCATGATCTTGAATACGAGAGCGGAGAACGGCTCATCGTCAGATGAATGTCTCTCTACTTCGTTGCCATCCTCGTCAACACCCTTGATAGCCGGGATGTCCGTCGGAGCAGGCATAAACTCAAGAATTGCGTCCAGAAGTTTCTGAACACCTTTGTTTCTGTATGCAGATCCGCAGCATACCGGAACAGCTGTACACTCACATGTAGCTTTTCTCAGCGCTGCTTTCATAGCGTCTACAGAAGGCTCATTACCCTCGAGATACTCCATCATCAGGTCGTCGTCCAGATCACAGATCTTTTCAACGAGCTCTGTATGATACAGCTCAGCCTCATCCTTCATCTCTTCCGGAATATCTACAACGGAGATGTCATCACCTTTTTCATCGTTGTAAATGTAAGCCTGCATCTCGAACAGGTCGATGATTCCCTTAAATTCGTCTTCTTTTCCGATCGGAAGCTGAAGACAAATTGCATTTTTACCAAGTCTTGTTCTGATCTGATCTACTGCATTGTAGAAATCAGCTCCAAGAATGTCCATCTTGTTGATGAATGCCATTCTCGGTACATTGTATGTGTCCGCCTGACGCCATACATTTTCTGACTGAGGCTCAACACCGCCCTTTGCACAGAAAACGCCGACAGCACCGTCCAGTACACGAAGTGAACGCTCAACCTCTACGGTAAAGTCAACGTGTCCCGGAGTATCGATAATATTGATACGATGCTCCAGTGCACCCGGCTTCGGTTTTGTCTTCTCTTCCAGAGTCCAGTGACATGTCGTAGCGGCTGAAGTGATCGTGATACCTCTTTCCTGCTCCTGCTCCATCCAGTCCATGGTAGCAGTACCTTCGTGAGTATCACCGA
>CAKNJS010000029.1 GCA_930986645.1 uncultured Lachnoclostridium sp. | reverse complement strand
TTGTAAACGGGGCGATGTATTTTAAGATCAAAAAGATCGATATGGTAGAGTCACTAAAGAGCGTGGAATAAAAAGTGCAAATAAAAAATGCAAGGGGTCAGACCCCTTTGAGGAGAAAATTCTGACAACTCTCCCCAAAGGGGTCTGATTCTGTTCAAAAAAGTGTAATATATGGGCAAATAATCGGATGGAAACCTAAAAATGACAATGCCATAATATGAATGGGACTTATTGACATTTAGGAAGAAAGGAGACTCATTCATATGAAAAAGATCACATTTATCGGTGCGGGATCTCTGGATTTTACGAAAGATCTGGCACGGGATATTTTGACATTCGATGCGTTCAGGGACGCGGAACTGATGCTGATGGATATAGATCCGAAACGGCTTGAATACGCTGTAAAAGGGGTACAGAAGGTCGTTGATGCGGGTGGTTATCCGGCGGCAGTAAAGAGCACTATGGATCGGAGAAAAGCTCTGGAAGGAGCGGACGGCGTGCTCATCACGATCCTTCAGGGCGGTGTGGAAGTATGGCGGTCGGACATTGAGATCCCGCAGAAATATCATGTGGATATCTGCGTGGGGGATACCCGGGGACCGTCGGGGATCTTCCGCTTCCTCAGGACTGCGCCTGTCATGCTGGACATCATCCGGGACTGCGAGGACGTGTGCCCGGACGCCATCGTGCTGAACTACACAAACCCCATGGCAATGCTCGTCAGCTATCTGCAGTCCATGTCCGATATGAGGATCACAGGGCTGTGCCACAGCGTGCAGGAGACGGCTGCCATGCTGGCAAGGTGGATCGGCGCGGAGGACAAGAAGATCGAATACACATGTGCGGGGATCAACCATCAGGCTTTTTATCTTGAGTTTAAGGCGGACGGCAGGGACGCATACCCGGATCTGCGCAGGGCTGTGGAGCGGCCGGAGATAGCTGGTGAAGAACAGGTGCGCATCGAGATGTTCAGGAAACTGGGCTACTTTAACACTGAATCATCCGGGCATAATTCGGAGTACGTGGCATGGTTCCGCAAACGCCCGGACCTGATCGAGAAATACTGCACCCACGGGACAGGCTGGAATCCGGGAGCCCATGGGTTTATCCTGGATAAATACCTGGGCAGAGAGGACACCTGGGAAGCAGAATACACAGAATGGCTGGAACACGGCACCGTGGACCTGAAGAAAGGACATGAGTATGCCTCAAATATCTTCAACGCAGTCTTTGGCGACCACACGCCGTTTTTCTTTAACGGCAACCTGAAAAACCACGGATATATCACGAACATCAAGCAGGATGTCTGCGTGGAAGTCCCCTCTGTCGCGACGGAGGCAGGAATCGTTCCGATCCGTCAGATCACGCTGCCCGAGCACCTGGCTGTTATGGTAAATAATTCGGCGATGATCGAGGACCTCGCCGTAAAGGCTGCGATCGAGGGAGACCCGGACAAAGTATTCCATGCGATCCTCTTTGACCCGCTGACAAGCGCGGTGTGCAGTATGGAAGAAATCCGTCAGATGGTGCAGGAAATGTTTGATAAGAATGCAGAGTATCTGGGATATTTTAAATCTCTGAAAATCAATGCATCCTGAGATGAGACGTGATAAGATGGAGAAAGATGGTGAATGTAGATGGTGAAAAGAAGATATCTGAGCATTGACTGCGGAGGGACAAAGACCGCATTTCTGCTGTGCGGGGAAAACGGGGAGACAGAGGCAGTCTGCACCCTCGGTCCCGCGAACTATATGGTAAACGGGATCGGTCCCGTTCTTTCCCTGCTGGAAAGCGGGATCAGCGAAGCGTGCGGCTGCGCCGGTATCCGGCGGGAGGAGATTACCGGCACATTTATCGCCATGGCAGGATACGGGGATGTGCCGGGAGACATGCCGAAGATCGCACGGATGGCGAAAGAGCGGTTCCCGGATATGGACATTACACTGGGAAATGATACGGAGAACGCGCTGGCAGGATCACTTCTGGGGAAGCCGGGGATCCATATCATCGCAGGCACCGGCTCCATCGGGCTGGGATATGATGAGGATGGAAATTATATCCGAAGCGGCGGATGGCACCATCTGTTCGGCGGAGATGAGGGCAGCGCCCACTGGATCGGCTGCGGGCTGCTCCGGCACTTTACCATGCAGGCGGACGGGAGAGAGGATAAGGGCAGGCTGTACGCATATATAATGGAGAAATACGGTTTGGAGCAGCCGGAGGAGATCCTGTCCCTGGTTGTGGACCAGTGGGGAGGCGCCAGGGAGAAGATCGCATCCCTGGCAAAAGACGCCGCCTGCCTGGCAGAAGAGGGAGACCGGGCTGCGTTGGAGATCTTCCGTCAGGCCGGGACAGAGCTGGCGCAGATCGTCAGGGCTGTGTGGAAGAGAGGAAAGTTCGGAAGCCCGGTGCACATCTCCTACTCGGGAGGCGTGTTTCATTCCCTGGGATATATCAGGGATTCTTTTGAGAAAGAGCTGGACGGGATCGCCCATATCCTGTCCGCGCCGCAGCTGGACCCGGCGGCGGGAGGCATCCTTCTCGCCTGCCAGAAGAGCGGAGGGAAGCCAGGGGAAGAAATGCTATCCAATCTGAAAAAATGGCAGGAAGAGATAAAGTGACAGAAGAAACAGAGTGACAGAAGAGACAGAACGATAGAAAATACAGGAAAAGAAACGGAGGACACGGCATGAGAAAGAGAGTGGTATTCAGGCGCCTGACCGCGGCGGGGATCGCGGGCATATGCATCTTTGCGGGAGCAGGCTGCCGTCAGGAGACAGAGGAAGCTCCGATCGAGATCACTCTCATGCACGGTTACGGGGGGACGCTGGAAAGCTACCAGATCATGCAGGAGATCTATGATGAATTCTCAGAGCAGAACCCGGACATCCGCCTGAACAGTATCGCGTATATCAATAACCAGGTGGCAGTAGAAAAAGCCAATGATATGCTGGCGGTTGGAGAGATGCCGGACATCCTGAGCACGAACAGCCTGTCCTATATCATTGACAATGCGGTCAAGACCGGGATGGCGCTGGATCTCATGCCGTATATCGAGGAGGATCCGGAGTGGAAGGAACAGATCCACCCTTCGGTGTTTGAGACATGGGAGGATGAGCAGGGACACCTGTATACGATCCCGGATGCGCTGGAATGGGCGGGATACTGGTACAATGCAGATTACCTGAAAGCGGCGGGGATAACAGATGAGAATGGGGACGTAAAGATTCCGCGGACCTGGTCGGAAATGATAGGAACGGCGGAAGATATCCAGGACTGGATCAATGAGACAGGGCAGGATATCGCAGTCTTTTCTCTGGATAAGGTGCAGATCACAGAATATCTTTTCCCGGTGAGACTGGCCGGAGACGGGGAAGCGGGTACAGCTTCGGCGCAGCATCCGGAAGACGGGATCGATAAAGGAGCTGTTGAACGGACTGTGGCGGATCTTGGGATATTAAAAAGCTATTCCAGGGATGTGGACAACATAGAAAGCGCAAGGCAGCAGTTCTGTGAAGGAAAGACAGTGTTTTATTTTAACGGCGTGTGGGAGACGGAAGCAGTGGAGAACAGTACATTCAGCCAGTCGTTTGCCTATGCAAATTATCCGTCGGAAGACGGGCACAGCATCAGCTATATGTCATCTCCTTCCGGATATATCCTTGCACAGCAGGAGGATAAGCGCAAGGAGGAGGCATGTATCCGTTTCCTGAAATATATGTTAAGCGATGAGGTCCAGAAAAAGATCGCATTTGAGACAGATCAGGTCCCGTGTAATCCAAAAGTAAACAACAGCGTGGCAGCTCAGAGTGAAACGCTTTTCGGGGAGGCAGTGCGGACAGTCCAGGCTGCAGATCAGCATATCAAGGCGCTTACCAGTGTCTGGGAGAGAGAGAAACTGGACGTTATCGATACCTGCCTGATCCAGGCGCTGGACGATCCGCAGGCTCTTGGAACAATGGTCGGTCAACTTGGTGCAAAGTAGAGGGCTGGGAGATATGTCAGGAAAAAGAAAATACTCGTTAAGGATAAGGATGATGGAAATCAATGTGGGGATCGCATTGATCAGCCTTCTTCTGTGCGGTCTGCTCTTTATTTTTTCTGTCAGCCTGATGGTCAGAACCTATATAGATCATGACCTGGATTTCTTTCTGGAAGAAACAGCGGGAAATCTGGAAAAAAGGCTTGAATACATAGAAAGCACAGTAAACGCAGTGAGGGCTTCGGATCTGTTACGCTCTTATCTTGTGAACGGCATGACTGAAAATGAGGCAGAACAAGTGCAGCAGGAATTCTATCATGTGACTAATATTAATGATTCTCCGAATCAGGGAGAAGAAGGCAATCCTGTTGTTGACAAAGTATATCTTCTGCGAAGCCAGGAGGAATATATCCAGGATTCTTATTATGCGCTTGTGGCGGGGGAGGAAGAAGCTGATATCCGCATCATGCAAAATGTATGGAGTGTATATCAGGAAACCCGTTCGGAAAGTATCGGATTCGACACATATTTTTATACGGAACAGGATGCACTTTATCTTGCGTGTCCTGTACTCGATGATACTATGACAGAGATCGGAAGCCTGATCTTTCGGATCGATCCCGGTGTGATCGCGCAGATCATGCAGCAGATGGACGGGTATCAGGACTCTTTCTGGATCATGTATACAGAAAAGGGAAAAGTGATAGAAGCATATCCGGAGGGTTTCGCATCGAGGGAAACATCCTGGAAAAAACACGCACAGCCGGAACCGTACATATGTGAGATCGAGGGAAAAGAATACCGGGTATTTACAAAGGAGATGGGCATGGAGCTGCGCGTCTCCATGGGCATCCCGGAGAACCATGCCACCCGGCTCCTCTATGACTCTATCGATATTTACGTGATAGGGATCATATGCGTACTCCTGGCAGGAGTCATAAGTTTCGCTATTTTTACTTTCCGCATTACCAGACCGATCGAGGAAGTCAAAGAAAAACTGAAAGAGGTTGAGAAAGGAGACTTCCACGCGAAGATGCCGGAGTATGACAGCCAGGAATTCTCTGAGATCAGCCGGGGCTTTAACCGGATGACCAAAGAGATCGACCATCTGGTGAATGAAGTGTATGAAAAGCAGATCCTGGTGCGGGATATGGAGCTTAAATTCCTGCAGACCCAGATGAACCCGCACTTTATGTTCAATGTGCTCAACGCCCTGGCTCTGCAGGCGAAGATTGATGGAAACGATGAGCTCAGCGGCAAGATCTCGGTCTTTTCCCAGTTGATCCAGGCGAAGATCTATCGGAGCGAAACAGAGAAAGTCCAGATCAGGCAGGAAATGGAGTATGTCCGGTATTATCTGGAGATCCAGAAATTCCGCTATGGGGACAGTCTGACGTATTCCGTGCAGGTGGAAGAGGGCGTGGAAGAATGTTATATTCCCAAGCTGTGCATACAGCTCGTGGCTGAAAATGCCGTGGTCCACGGTCTGGAGCCGAAGATGGGCGGCGGCAGGGTGGATATCACCGCAGGCCAGAGAGACGGGAAGATACAGATCACAGTCACTGACAACGGCGTGGGATTCGGCATTGACGGAGAAGTCAGCCTGCCCCTTAAGACAGAGTCCGGGGATAAGAGCCATAACCATGTGGGGCTGAACAATGCGGACAGTATCATCAAACTGATGTATGGGAAAGAGTACGGCATCCGCATTTACTCAACAGCCGGAGAGGGGACAAAAGTCACGATCACCATCCCGCTGGACAGGCAGGATGGCAACGCCGGATCTGAGCAGTAATCCTTCCATATTTAAAAATTCAATATTTTTTACAAAAATGACACTGATCGGTAAAATTAGTGTCATTTTTTTGCGTGGAGAAAAAAATGTGAAAAAACAGAGAAAAAAAGTTTATTCTGCTTCCTTCGGCCCGGCCTTAAAATATAAGAAATGAAGTTTAGAGTGGAGGGAATATGTGCGTGGACTGGTGTATCAGGGAAGAAGGGGTTGATGAGAAAAAGATCGAATTCCTGGGGAACAAGATGTGCATCGGGAACGGGTATTTCGGATACCGGGGGACACTGGAAGAGTATGGGAAGGACCAGCTTGCCGCCTGCACGGTGTCAGAGATCTTTGATGATAACGGGAACGGATGGCGCGAGCCTGTGAACGTGCCGAATGGGCTTTATACCTGGGCGGAATATGCCGGGGAGAAACTGACCGTGCTGGACGCACAGGCGGAGAGCCATGTCCAGGAATTATACATCGATACAGGAACGCACAGGAGAGAGACAGTATTTGCCGCAGGGGACGGCAGCAGGATCAAGGTGGAGTCAGAGCGGTTTGCCAGCCTGTCAGATCTGCACATGCTGGTCATGAGGTGCCAGGTGAGCGCGGACCGGGATCTGGAGCTGAGGGTCTGCACAGGTATTGATGACGATATCTGGAATATCAACGGGAATCATTTCGCAGAGACGGAAATCCAGGAAAAAGACGGCGTGGACGGGATCGTCTGCCGGACGATCCAGGACGGGAGATCCGTGGCAGTGGCGGCAAAGATCTGTATCACGGCGGGCGCATCGGTGACGGATAAGAAGCAGGATGTCACGGTCATCCACGCATCCCTGAAAAAAGATGTTCCTTTCGTAATGGAAAAATACACAGCCATCTGCAAGGAGACAGACTGTCAGGATGTGTGGGAGTCCGCAGTCTGCTGCTGCATGGAAAGCGCGGAAAGAGGATTTGAGTTCCTGAAAGAAGAGCAAAGGAGACTCTGGGGAGAGAGATACCGGCGTCTGGGGATCGAGATCAAAGGAGACGAGGAGGCGCAGCAGGCTGTCCTGTACAGCGCCTATCTTCTTTACAGCTCAGCCCCTGCGCATACAGACCGGGTGGCAATCCCGGCGAGAGGGCTGTCAGGCCAGGTATATAAAGGGGCCATGTTCTGGGATACGGAGATCTATATGCTCCCGATGTTTGCGTTCTGCGATCCGGCAATCGCGAGGAACCTGGTCATGTACCGGGTGAGGAACCTGGAAGGGGCGAGAGAGAAAGCGGCGGAATACGGATACCGCGGGGCATTCTACCCATGGGAGAGCCAGGAAAACGGAAAAGACGGATGCACCCTCTATAACCTGACCGATATCTTTACAGGCAGGAAGATCCGGACGTATTTCAGGGACAAACAGATCCATATCAGTGCGGATGTGGCATACGGGCTCTGGAAATACATGGAGGTGACAGGGGATAAAGAAATCCTGCTGGAAGGCGCCGCGGAAGTGATCCTGGAGTGCGCCCGGTTCTTTTATTCTTATGCTTACTATAAAAAAGACAAAGAGCGGTTTGAATTCCTGGATGTGACCGGGGCGGACGAGTACCACGAGCGGGTGAACAACGACGCCTATACGAATTACATGATCCGGCTGACAGCAAAGGCGGCCCTCGATGTACTGGATCTTCTTAAGAGAGCTTACCCGGACAGATACGAGGAGCTGATGGCAGAGATTGATTACCGGGACGAGGAGGAACATATCCGGGACCTGTATGAAAATATCTATCTGCCGGAGCCGGGAGCGGGGCTGGTCATCGAGCAGTTTGACGGGTACCTCAAGGGAGAGGACCTGTCGCTGGAGGAGCTGTATTCCAGGATCATCAAGCCGAATGAATATCTGGGCAGCCCCACCGGGCTGACTGTGAATACTCAGATCATCAAGCAGGCGGATGTAGTGCTGCTGATGAGCCTGCTGGGAGATGCGTTCACCGAAAAGGTGAAGGAGAAAAACTGGGAGTATTATGAACCGCGCACTGAGCACGGCTCCAGCCTGAGCACATGTATCTACGCCCTCCTGGCCGCCCAGGTCGGGAAGACAGAGTGGGCATACAAATATCTGATGAAGGCGGCGAAGATTGACCTGACCGGGGATTATAAGCTGTACCTGGGCGACCTCTACATCGGCGGCACCCACCCGGCGGCGAACGGCGGTACATGGATGGTCGTCGTACAGGGATTCGCCGGGCTGGATGTAAAGGACGGCGGGATCAGGATCGATCCCCATCTGCCGGATAAATGGGAAGAGCTGAAATTCTGCTTCGGGTATGCGGGCAGCAGATACCGGGCTGCTGTCAGGAGACGGGAGATAGAAATCCGATGCGAAAGTCCGGAGAGCGCTGAGCTGAAAGTGACATGCAGGGGAAAAGAGTACCTCTGTACGCCGGACGAGAGCCTGAAGATCACGTACTGATATCAGGCTGCAAGATCATGATACTGAAAAGTACCGGCCGTTTTTTAACCCGCCTCTCGCGAAAGACGGGATGATCGACCAGTGGGGCGTCGGGCATGAGCCGTCCCCGAACAGCATGCATATGACTTATATGCGGCATCCGCTGGAAAATGCTGAGACCCTGGAAGAACTGGAGGCCTACCCTTATCCGGACTTTGCAGGCGGGAGCAGGGACCATCAGAAGGAACAGGTCAGGCGGGTGAAAGAACAGGATCTCTTTTCACGGAACGATCGGCACGCAGACCGTGATGCCGCACGGCACGCCGGAAGAAGTGAAGAAAGAAGTGTGGAAAAACCTGGATATCGCAGGAGAAAAAGGCGGGCTTCTGGCTGCGCCGACGCATATGCTGGAACCGGAGGTGCCTCTGGAAAATGTGCTTGCATACGTAGAAGCCTGCCGGGAGTACGGAGGAAAAAAGAAATGAAAACCTATAAAGCAATATTTTTCGACTGGGACGGGACAGCGGTCAGGAGCCGGAAAGAACCCGCGGACAAAGTGGCGGCGTGTATGAAACCGCTTCTGGAAAAAGGTGTGAAGCTCATTATCATCAGCGGCACGACCTATGACAAAATAGCAGAAGGAAGACTGCATGGATATTTCACGGAAAAGGAACTGGACAATCTGTATCTGGGCCTGGCGCGGGGAGCACACAACTATTCGTTCAAAGACGGGCAGCCGGTGCTCCACGGAGAGTTCCTGCCAAAGACTGAGGAAAAGCTGAGGGTACACGACTGTGTTTTCCGGCTGCACCAGCATCTGCTAAGAGAGTACGGGCTGGAATCAGACATCGTGTTCACACGCCCGAACTACTGTAAGCTGGACCTGATGGTGGAACATGACCGCAGCGACAGCCTGTTTCTCCAGGAAGGAGAGACAGAGATGGTCCAGAAGATCCTGCGCGGCCATGGGATCGCAGGGGGACTTGCAGGACTCATGGCCATGGCGGAACAGATTGGGAGAGAGACGGGGATAGCGGTAAAAGCCACTACAGATGCAAAATATCTGGAGATCGGGCTGACAACGAAGAGTGATAATGTGGATTACTTTGCGGATCAGGTACTGGTACCAGAGAATATAAAAATGTCGGAATGTTGTTTCTGGGGAGATGAATTTATCTATTTGGATGAAGGAATCCCGGGAAGTGACGCGTATATGATCACAGAGAAAACGAAAGGAGCTGAGTTTTATGATGTTTCGGATATAGAAGGAAAGAGGCCTAAGGAGGTGGATCATACAGGCGGAGAGACAGAGAAGTTCCATCTATTTTTGAAAAAACAGTTTAGTGAGAGATAAAGGAGGAAAACAGATGCGAAAGAGCAGAAAATTAATGAAACAGTTCTGTGCAGTATCGCTGGCGGCTGTGATGGGGATTTCCATGATGGGCGTATGGGGCGGAAGCGCCCAGGCGGAAGAAAGCGCGGACACAAATGTAAATGCAGCTTTTGGGATTGTCCCCACTGCCGGGTGGCTGGACGGCAGCGAGATGACAGACGGTCTGGACGGGGAGATGGACAGTAACTCCGCTCCGAGGGCGACAAATGGGATCTATACGGATTTCTTCCGTTATGGAGAAAATATGGAAGAAGGCGGAGAGGCGAAACCGAGCTATGCGCAGTTTGACCTGGGAAAGAACTATGATATTTCATCCATAAAGATGTGGCGGTATTACGAGGACAGCAGGGAGTATACGCCGACGGCGATCGCCGTGTCAGAGACTGCGGACGACTGGTCAGAAGGAAATGTGGATGTGATCTACAATTCTGACGCAGAAGGAGTCTTCGGGCTTGGCGAGGGATCAGATGAAGGGTATGCAGAGACAGCTGACGGGAAAGAATTTTTCTGCGAGGGTACTGTGACCGGGAGATATGTAAGGGTATTTTCACTGGGAAGCAATGTGAACAGCGGAAACCACATTATGGAATTTGAGGTTTACGGAAATGTGCATACCCAGGTGCCGGATAAGGCCAGCGTCATCATCCCGGAAGGAGAGTATGAGGTGATCCCGGAAGAGGGTTCAGAGTCTCCGATGGAGTTCGGCAGCAGTTATTCCTTCCGTGTAGATGGAGCGGACGGATACTATGTATCCTCAGTATCTGCAAATGGGACAGTACTGGAAGCTGTGGACGGAGTGTACACGATCAAAGATATCCGGGAAGACCAGTATCTTGAGATCCAGGTCCTGCCGTATCCGGATATGGAAAACCTGGCCCTTCGGAAAACAGTTACAGTACATAAGACGTCCGATGATTCGGCGGCAGACATAAATCCGGACAGGACAGAGCGGATGGCAGTGGACGGGATCATCCCGGCAGGGACAGCGGACTCGAACTACTGTGATTTTGGGAAAGATACAAGGAATCCCGAGGAGGAGTATTCCGCATATCTGCAGATCGACATGAAAGGACGCTACGAGCTGGCGGAGATCAATCTGTACAGATATTGGAATGACAGCAGGACATACAAGGGGACTGTGGTCGCGTCCGGCCAGACGGAAGAAGATTTTAAGAACGGGAATTGTAAGATCCTGTACAATTCGGACAAGGAGAACTATCATGGATTCGGCGAAGGCATTGACGAGACTTATGTAGAGACAGAGGCCGGATACAAGATCAATCTCAAAGAGCGGCTCCCGGATGAAAAGATCGAAGCGCGGTATGTCCGGATCTACATGCATGGAAGCAGTGTCGGCTCCACAAACCACATTGTTGAGTGTGAGGTCATGGGATACAATTTCGGAGAGAAGCCCTATGATGTGGACGCATTTGACAATACAGGCAATTACGTGGATCTCCCGACCCACTATGACAGGTACTACCCGGACGATCCGAACGCAGCTGCTGAGAAGCACATTCCGGGACAGGTCACTCACCCGGACGTAGTGAAGGTGGAAGAAGGTTTCGGCGGGCATCAGTACTGGATGCTCTATACACCAAATGTGATGATAACTTCTCAGTTCGAGAATCCGTATATCGTGTATTCTGACGATGGGGTCAACTGGGAAGAACCTGTAGGCGACGACGGGGATACTGTAAATCCGATCGCGGCCCGGGTGACAGGCCCCACAGAGGCGGATTCCCACAACTGTGATACGGACCTTGTATATGACAGCAGGAATCAGAGGATGCTGGCATACTGGAACTGGACCAATGATGTGGGTGAGGCCGACTGCCAGGTCCGCATGATGGTATCTTATGACGGCATCCACTGGGGAGCTCCGACAGGGGAAGGACAGGAAGTTGCGGAAGGCGAGTATGTGATCGCGGTCCGTGACACAGAGACAAGATACAATCTGCTCTCCCCGAGCGTTACATACGACAGCTATAAGGATATGTACCTTATGTATTACAACAACGCGGGAAATGTGGGCTATACGAACGGGCAGAACAATAAAGTCCAGGTCCGCTGGTCAGAAGACGGGATCAACTGGTCAGAGGAAGTCCGTGATGTTGAGGATTTCCTCGGCAAAGACGAGTACGGCGATCAGCTTGCACCCTGGCACCAGGATGTACAGTACATCCCGTCAAAAAATGAATACTGGGCGTTATCCCAGTGCTTCGCGGGGAATTCCCCGGACAATTCCGTGCTCTATATGACGCGTTCAAAAGACGGGCTGCACTGGGAGCAGGTCGGGAACCAGCCTGTGCTGACTCCGAATGAGGCTCCGTTCTGGAATGATTTCCAGATCTACCGCTCCACATTCCTGTATGACCCTGAGACGGATACTATGGATATCTGGTATTCCGCACTCCAGACGACTCCGGCAGACCGCAAGGTGGCTGATCCGGAAGGAAATCTCACGCTCACGGCAGGGACAGATGACAGCAGGATCTGGAGGATCGGACATACGTCGAACAATATGACGGAAGTGATGAAAGCGCTCACTCAGGATGAATTTTATGAGGAACCGGCAAGGGTCGCATCCAGAGGATTTATGCTCACAGCGGATGACCCGGTGCTCGAGGCGGGCGAGACGACAGACGTCACCACGAAATGGTCCATAGAAGGCGGCTGGGGAGGCGGCGGAGACGCTGCTCCTGACAACACAGTATCAGATATGAACATCCGTTACCGGTCTGACAATGAAGCAGCGGCCACGGTGGATCCGTGGGGAAGGATCACAGCTCAGGGCGAAGGGCAGGCGATCATCTCCGGGACGACGATGGAAGGTTCAGAGACAGAGATCCTGATCGAAGTCGGCGATCCGCAGGATGTGAAGCCGAGACAGGAAGTCAGCGCGGAGAAGCCGCTGTATATCGCCAACTACTACTGGTCGGACGGGGCTCCGGCAGAATATATCAGCAACTGCGATGCCGGACAGTACCCGGAGAGAAATTATATCTCAGACACACTGAATGAAGACGGGACACGGACTGACAGGGACGATCCGCTGAAACTGTGGAACACCATCCCTGATGACCTGAAAGACAATACAGTAATCCTGCTGATCGCTGAGCGCAGCATCAAGGATAATGTGATCGAGGAAGGCACGGAAGACGTAAACGCGATCCGCACATGGTACAAAAAGCAGGTGGAATTCTGCAATAAAAATAAGATCCCCTGCGCAGTCCAGAATTTAAACGGCGAGACGAGCACTTATGACAGGATCCCGCTGAGCTTCTGGAAAAAGCTGGCCGAGGAGAATGAATATCTCGTCGGATTTAACGGGGCAGAGCTGTACAACCGCTTTAACGGCGGCGTTGAGAATAACGGAGATGAGTATGTGGCTGACCTGATCCGTATGGGATCCTCCATGGGAGTCAGCATGATGTGGACGGATACAAATGTATTCGGAAGCCACGGAGTCCTTATGGACTGGCTGGAAGAAGAGGACAGTGTGCTTGGGAACGCCATGAAAGATAACTCGGAATATGTCTCCATGATGTACAAAGAGTCTTATGGAAACCCGTCCACAGATGCCCTCTATCTGGGATTGTGGCTCACAGGCTACTGCGACAACTGGGGCGTGGCGTCTGACTGGTGGCACTGGCAGTTGGACTGGAACGGTACGATGTTCGATGAACCGGGCAATATCGGCAGCTGGGGACAGACCCTTGTATGGCCGGAGAACATGTACTCACAGGATATCATCCGCGTGGCGAGCATGGGAGCGACGTCCTACAAGAGCGAGCCGCAGTGGTACTCCGTAGCATCAAACGGAGACAGGACTCCAGCATATCAGTATTCTGTGATGCCGACCCTGCAGAAGCTCTGCAGCGGGGAGATCGACATCCCCACAAAAGAAGAGGTGGCAGAGCGCACGAAACTGGTCGTAAAAGGAACGGAGAACTTCCGCGCGGCGATCTACGACGAGACATATTCCCAGCTCTATCCGAAGACAGGGCAGTACGGGATCGTGCCGCTGGTGCCGAACACAGTGGACAATGAGACGCTGAAAGAACTTGGATTTGAGTATATCGTGGAAGAGCCGCTGACAGAGGAGATGCTGCAGGAGGCATACCCGGATGAGAAATACAGCGGGAACGCATGGGCGGAAAACTGGGGAGACACATGGTACATGATGAACTCCTCGGAGGACAAGGACGTCCGCCAGAGCGCAACGGTTGAGACAAAGATCGGGGATCTTACAGTGGATATGACACCGCACACCTATGCTGTGGCAGTGTCACGCTCAGACAGTATGGTAGATCTGATCTTAAGCAATTACCGGCTGGATAAATCCGAACTCTGGGACGGCACGAATCCGGCGGAAAGCATGGATCGTGTGTATCAGTACATCTGGGAAATGTCCAGAAGGATGCAGAATAATGAAGGGCTTGACACAGAACTCCGCGAGACGGTGATCACAGTCGGGAGTGAAGAGAAGCCTGAAGTCATCTTTAAGAATGAGGGTGAGAACCTGTATGCGTATGATAACTACACCCGTCCGTTTGAGTATTCGGAAGTGACGGGAGAGCCGGGGAACTGGACAGTGACAGTGCGGCATAACGGATTTGTGGAGTGCTCGATCTCCACGAGCCAGACTGCTGTCATTGAAGTAGAAGATTTTAACGGCAATGTAACGGAAATGGTCTATGAAGTGGGAGCGCCGTTCGGAACGCTTCCCCAGGTCGAGATCCCGGACGGATATGAGTTTATCGGATGGGTAGACCAGGATGGAAATGCGGTCACAACAGAGACAATCGTGCAGGAGGGCATGAGGCTGATCCCGCAATTTAAGGAAAAGCCGGTCGAACCTACAGATCCCACAGACCCGACTGACCCCACAGACCCGACTGACCCCACGGATCCGACTGACCCCACGGATCCGACCGATCCGTCGGGACAGGGAACAGGCGGAGGTTCAGATAAGCCGGGAGCCGGGACGGATACTGGCAGTACAGATGCCGCAGTGGATACAGGTGATACCGCAACTGCTGCAGGGATCGTGGCTGTCATGGCTGCGGCTCTGGCGGGGATCAGCGCTGTTCTGGCCAGAAAGAGAATGAAGTAAATACGGGTAACTTTATCCAGCTTCATCCCGGTTTCCTTGGGGCGGATGACAGTGAAGTGATGAGGACGTATTTCGAAAAGAACCTGCAGTTGGCCCAGGAAAATGATATCAATATATTCCTCACAGTCATTACCGGGGGAAATTCAAATCCGGTACAGATCAGATGGGTCAATGAAATGTTTGATAAGTATAGTTGCCTGAAAGGTCTTGTCGCCACAGAAAACTGGTACGGAGGAGATGATGTGCCCAACAACATGGCGGATTATCTTGAAGCGGCAGCGGAAAAAGGCGGCTACTTTGTGTGGACGGATGCGAACCTGTCGGATCATGCCATGGAGAGATGGATGGACATTGATAAGCTGTATGACGCGGCGGTCAGATACAGTGACAACTTTATCATTTGTTCAAAGAGTACGGCGAGCAGCGGTTTCGCCAATGTAAGAAGTGTGGGGATGGGATATTGGCTGTCAGATCTGTGCAGCAACTGGGGAGCGCTGACAGACTCCTGGTACTGGTATGAAAAAGGCTACTGGCGTCTGTTCGACCAGAGTGAAGCGCCGTACCGCACGATGGGAGGCGGTTATGCGAATGAAGAGGTGCGCTGCCCGTTCCAGTTCCCTGAGACAATGTATTCCATCAATATGCTGCAGACATCCGCAAATGGCGGCGTGGTATTTAACTTTGAGCACCCGTTCTACTGCACAGGTGTAAATGATATCCCGTCCCACGCTCTGACAGAAGCGATTCTCCCGGTCATGGAGTACATCATAGATCATCCTGCCCCCACTAAGGAGGAGGTCACAGAGGCGGCAAAAGTTGTATTTTCTTCGAGAGAAGGATATATGCCGTCTGATTTCCAGTATGGCCTGTACGGTGACCAATACGACGGAAATCTGCTGCAGAGCAGCGGAAGGTACAACACGATCCCGATCATCTACAAAAATGTAGATGAAAGCATCCTGGAGAGATTTGACGCTGTGATAGACTTCAGTGACATTGAGGGAATGACAGCAGAAGAAAAGGCAGAGTGGTTTGATCAGTATTATCCGGCTGTTTCAGAAGGCGATGCATACGTACAGAGGATTTTTACGGAAGGAAATCCGCGCTGGCTTATATTCAACAGCAATGATAACCAGGATATCGACCAGAGCGCGTCTGTTTTTATGGACGGGGCGGTTACAGGGGATATCAATTTCAAGATGACGCCGCATACATATCTTCTTACAGAACAGACAGAAGATGGTGTGGAAATCGAGCTGAATAATTACCGCGCGGACAAAGACGAGATCTGGGACGGGTATGACGGGGCTTATGAAGACCGTTGGAATGGAGACTGGAATCATTACTGTGAGGATTACATGCTGGCAAATTATCTTCTGAATCCCAAGGATGATGAACTCAGGCCTACTGTGATCTCATTTACCCTTCCGGCTGGTTCAGAAAAACCGGCCCTGCAGATTACGGGAGAGGCAGGCCGGTATGAGTATGAAGAGTCTTATGATGAAGAGACAGGGGCATACATTCTGACAGTAGACCACAACGGACAGGTCAGCCTTTCCTTCAGGGAGGAAGAAAAGTCAGGGTCAGAAGAAACGCCGGGCACAGGAGACGGAGAACAGAAGCCGGACGGAAACAGCGAAGCGGATGATATGATCGGCGGAAATGCCGGGGCTGATGAGGCGGGCAGTACTCCGAAGACAGGGGACAATATTTCCGCAGCAGGGATTAGGATTATAGCTGTCATGGCTGCAGCGCTGGCAGTGATCGGTGTAGTTTTGGTTCAGAGAAAGAATAATAAAGGAGCAGCAAGAGAGAAAGGAGTGCAAAGAAAAAGATGAGACACAAAAAACGATTGGCAGGACTGCTGTTAGCAGCATGCATGATGCTGACGGGGACTGCAGCAGCAAATGCGGAAGAACTCTCTCCGGCCGGGGAAAGCGAGTGGGTGGAGGTATCGGCGCTCGGCGGAGACATTGATTATGAGACCGGATGGACAATGTATGAAAATGAAGGGATTGCGGTTTCGTACACAAAAGGGGCGAAGGCATCCCTGACTTTCTATGGCACTGGTATAAAATGGATAGGACAGAAGGATATAAATTTCGGACCTGCGATCGTTACATTAGACGGAGAAAAAGTAGATGAAGTCGATACAAACGGACCTGCACAGTGGGGTATCACTCATTTTGAGAGAAACGATCTGGCTGAAGGAGTGCATACAATAAGCATTGAACCTAAGGAAGAAGGGGTATTTGACAAAAGCGGTGCTGTCGATGTAGAAAAATTTATGGTGCTCTATGATAAACAGGCGGATATCCCTGCATCATCAGTGGAATTATCAGCCAGCGAGACAGAGATGTATACAGGTGGAATGATTACTTTAAAAAGTTCTGTTGCTCCATTTAATGCAAAGAATAAAAATGTTGTTTATTCCAGTTCAGACGAAACCATTGCAGAGGTAAATGAGCAGGGAGTGGTGACAGGAAAGAATGAGGGAAAGGTTACAGTGACGGCGTCCGTGCCCGGCAGCGAAGCGCAGGCCAGCGTGGAGATCACGGTTAAGGAACTTACTGTCAGTGAGCGGCGCATGCAGGTTGACAGTGATCACCCGCTGTTTCTGCACCATCTCTACCGACAGATGTTTGAGACCCTTCCGGGACCTCTTCAAGGCGGCAAGGATATACAGGGGTTCTGGGACAGTTTAAAGAATAAAGATTCCAACGGAAAAGGGATTTCTGAGGATTTGCTGGAAAATCAGGCAATCATCATTCATGCTTCCGGTGAAGTAAAAGGCGAAGCATCGACCCTTGCCTGGTATGAAGACCGATTTAAGGAGACTGTTGAAGATCAGATCCCATTCTTTATTATGGTATCTAATTCCGGTACTTCTACATCAAACGGAGGCGTCTATTATCCGCCGTCATTGGAGTGGGTATCCAGGATGTATGACCAGTATCCGAATATGATGGGAGTTGTTTTCTCGGAAAATCATAATGCGACATCTGCGGCAGAACGCAAAGCCAGATCAGACTATATGAAAGACCAGGTTTTGCTGGCGGCGGAAAAAGGCGGATATGTGATCTATTCTGATATGAACGACAACGGTGATTATGTGGAATCCGTGCTGAATGACCAGGGGCTGTTTGATACATTGAAACGTTTCAAGGACAATTTTATCCTGCTTGCGAAAACAACAAGCGCATGGTCAAATGTCAGCTATAATTCTCACGAAAGTGTGGCCCAGGGCGCATGGCTGGCTGATATCGCAGGCAACTGGGGCAGCTTGATAGATTCCTGGATGTGGTTTATTGAAGGTTTTGGCCCGCTTTACGGTGATGAAACATTCAATGTTATGGGAGGAGTGGAAGAGTGCCGCGGGCCGGTTACCTTCCCGGAACTGTTATTTGAAATGCGTATGGAACAGCAGGCCAGGGCCGGCGCTACAGTTTTCACGTTTGAGCATCCGGATTATACGACATCCGTCGGAAAAGACAATGGAAAAGATAATCTGTTTACTCCTGCTTTTACTGAAAGTATCGTAAAAGCTATGGAATACATGAAAGAGTATGACATTCCTGACAAGGCAGAAGTGCTGTCAGTGACAAAGGTGGCATATTCGGCTGAAAATGGATCATTAAACGACCTTGCGGCAACAGTGAACCTCCTCAATCCTTTGTATGGAGACAAGAACTGGAACGGGTATAACAACGGGACAATGATGGTGTACTTTACAGGGCGTTACGGCACAGTACCATCCCTGCCCAAACTGGCAACCGAAGAAGATAAAGCACAGTTTGAGTATGTCCTGACAAAAGATTCCGTTATCAGCGAGCTGAAAAACGAGGAAGGGATAAAGGAGTTTTTTGATAATATTTATCCGCAAAACTATGAAGGGGATGGCTATGCGCATTTCCTTGACAATACATGGCTGACTTACAATACTAACTGGAATATAGACAGCCGTGTGCAGGAAGAATTGTTCAGCGAGCAAAACGTAAAAGTAGGACTGAGTAATAATAATGTTTCGGCAGACATTACATTTAATCCGTACACACTTCTGCTGATAGATGATCAGAAAGAAGGTGAACTGAAATTCCGTTTTAATAATTATCTGGTGGATAAAAACGAAATCTGGGAAGGCTATGATGTAAATTCCACACCACATTGGAATTCTGATGCAGATACACAGATGTATGATTATCTGATGAATGATTATATACCTGACAGTGAAACAAAAGATGATATTTACAGAAATGCTGTGATCAGACTGACAGGACTTTCGGATGAACCAGAGCTGATCATGGAAAAAGAGCTGGTCAATAATGATGGGACGAAGCAGTGTGAAGAGCCGAAAACTATGTGGGATCCGGAAAAAGGAGAATATGTGATCGAATTGAAAGGAAACGGCTGGCAGGAGTTCCGTCTGGTATTAAACGACTCTGCTCCGAAAGTTGACAAGACAGAACTGAAAGCCCTGATCGATACGGCAAACGGGTTAAATGAGGCGGACTATACCGCAGAGAGCTTTGCAGTGATGAAGAGCGCCCTGGCATCCGCGCAGGCTGTCTATGAAAACGAGCAGGCTGCAGAAGCGGAGGTAAAGGAAGCAGAAGCAGATCTCCGCAGTGCAGTCGATGCGCTGGTGAAATCTGATATATCCGAAGAGACTCCTGGAACAGATGACGCAGGAAAGAATCCGAATGGCGGCGGCGGTACGGGAGGCACAACTGATAAAACAGGCGGAGACAAGGAAGCGGACGGCTCACCGCAGACAGGTGACAATGTATCGACAGCAGGGATCGTGGCTGTCATGGCTGCGGCAATAGCTGTGTTCGGTGCAGTTGTGGTACGGAGAAAGAAAGTGAAGCAGGTTATGTATTAAAATCAGATAAAGGCGGCTTATCACTGAGCCGCCTTAATAAGGAGTTGGCAGCAATGACAAGCAAAGAACGCGTATATGCGGCATTCGAATTCAAACGTCCGGACAGGGTTCCGATATTTGCGGATAACCCGGAGCATGAGTCGGACATTTTCCTTTTTGAATGAAATGAGATCGTTCCATGGAAGGATTGGGAGGATACAACCAAACCGATGTTTGACCACTGGCACTGCGGCTAGACCAGGACGGACGAAAATAACATGGGGCAGGTGACGATACACCCTCTGGAAGACTGGGACAGCATGGATACATTTTCCTGGCCGGACCCGGATGATCCGAAGTTTTATGAGGGGATTTGAGAATACGCTGGCGGATCTCTATCTGGAACCGGAAAAAAGTGAGGAGCTGGCAGACCGGATCGTGGATTTCCACATCCGTGTGGTAGAGAATGTATGGAAGCGGTTTGAGCGCCGCGTGGACGGATTCGCGTTCAGCGATGACTGGGGGACAGAGACCGGGCTTTTTATCAACCCGGAAATAAAAGACATTATCTACCTGTGGGGCACAGAAAATGGCGGCGTCATCTACGCCTATGACGACAGCAATAACGAAGCGTTTGATATTCCGCAGTGCAATATGGATTATATGAACGAGGCGTTTGAGAAATATGACAGATGGAAGAACGACCGGCAGTGAGAAATACCCGCGTGAAATCTTTCACATTTTTGACCTGACATCCCGAAAATGGGCGTCAGGTCAAAAAAATGTAAGAAAATAAAATCCCGCCGTAAAAACTGACAAAAATCCATAAAAAACGGTCAGTTCTGTTTATTCATCCTGCATGGGCGCAGGGGTACAATAAGTTCACAAGATCAAGTTAAACGTATCAAGGAGGAAACGAACATGAAGAAGAAAAAACTGATCAGCCTGCTTCTGGCAGCATCACTTATCGGATCCATGGCGCTCACCGGATGCAGCGGCGGAGGCGGAAAAGATGACGGAGAAGACACTGCGGACAACG
Source organism: uncultured Lachnoclostridium sp. (assembly GCA_930986645.1). GTDB lineage: Bacteria > Bacillota > Clostridia > Lachnospirales > Lachnospiraceae > Mediterraneibacter. The sequence continues at coordinate 6,818 of CAKNJS010000029.1, read as the reverse complement.
GGCTTCCGACAGTAACATTCACGCATGGGTATTACCAGGATGAGTCAGAGTGGGCTCCCGCGGCGGAGATGAGGAAGATTTATGAAGAGTTCGCAGAAGCGCACAAAGACGAATTCAATTTCGTGATCAAGGCGGACCAGGGCGGAGCGGAAGGCATCTACAACACAGCCCTCAACGACCTGAGCGCGGGAGAGTTCTATGATATCGCTGATTTCGGCGGCTGGGACATCACAGAGGCAGCGGCGAGCGCGGGCGCGATCATGGATCTGAAACCATACCTGGATGCAGACGAAGACCTGAAAGCGGGCGTGGGAGTCTGCTATGACCAGAACCTGACAGAAGACGGCAAGATCTATACGGTAAGAGAGCAGATCGAGGGCGTGGGCTTCTGGTACAATCAGGCGCTGTTTGAGCAGGCAGGGGCAAAGACGCCGGATCAGTGGACATCCTGGGCTGATTTTGACGAGGCTGTGGATCAGCTGGTCGCAGCGGGCATCTCACCGTTCAGCCTGAACGCGGGCTGGCCGACCAACATCCTGGCAGCAGGATATTCCCAGAGAGATGAGGCGTCCAGAGAATTCTATGCGAACGGCGGTTCCACAGAGAGTTTTAACGACCCGTCCTTTATCGGGACAATGGGATTCCTTCAGACAAATGTGCTCCAGAAGATCGACGCGGCGCATTTCGGACCTGGCGGGGATGATGACAACCAGTACACAGAAGATTTCATAAGCGGGGACTCTGCAATGCTCTTTAACGGCGTATGGGCGACAGGTGATTTCGCAGACTGCGAGGCAGGCATTGAGAATATCAAACCGGCTGTATTCCCGACAGATGACGGTCAGACTGCAGGGCTCCTTTCCGGCGGATGTGGGTTTGTTGTATCAGACAAACTTTCTGATGAGCAGAAAGACATCTGTATTGAGTTTATCAAATATATGACAAGCCCGGAGATCGCGGCAAGGATTGTTGAAAATGGAATTGGTATGGCGCCGAGTACAACGATCGATTACAGTTCAGTGGAGTCTGAAGTAGAAAGTCCGGAGGGCAAGCTTCTTGTCCAGGCGTGCAATCTGCTTCAGGGCACAGATATCCAGGTGCTCGGCTGGGGCAATACATTCGGTGATATGGAAGGCGAGATCCAGAATAAGTATGCAGGTCTCAAAGACGGATCCAAGACGCCGGAGGATGTGGCAAACGAGCTTGACCAGGTGCTTGCGGCAGAGTAAACAGACATCTTGCGTGGAGACGGATCTTCCGGAGAGAAGCGTCGAAGGCAGTAATAAAAAGGAAAGACCGGGGACTGTCTCAGATAGTCCCCGGTTCTGTGAAAGAGAGGATGAGACATGGCAAGAAAAAAGAAAATCCTGAGTAAACGGACGATATTCATCATTGCGTTCCTGCTTCCGGCGGTCTTTCTGTTCGCAGTCATTTACGCATACCCGCTGGTGAATATTTTTGTCACATCGTTCTGTGAGTGGAACTCAAAGAACTTTGTGGCGCCGAAGTTCTTAGGCTGGGACCATATGTTTGACAATTATATCAAGATGTTCACACTGGATAAGAATTTCCAGATGGCGCTCATTAATTCCCTGAAATGGGTGGCGCTGACGCTGGTGATCCAGGTGCCGTGGGCAGTGCTCGTAGCGCTGGTGCTGTCGAAGAAAGAACGGGGATGGAGATTCACCCGCAATATGTTCGTAATACCGAATATCATCTCCACGGCGGCGATCGGGCTGATCTTCTTAAATCTGTACAGCCCGTCCCGGGGAGTCATTACGGAGATCTGCAATATGATCGCTCCGGGAAGCGATGTGAGCGTGCTGGCAAATGAGAACTGGGCGTTCTGGGGCGTTACGTTTTCCTTCATCCTTTTCGGGGGATCGTCCTGCCTGCTCCTGCTCACGCAGATTTTTTCTATCGATCCGTCGCTGTACGAGGCGGCGAAGGTGGACGGCGCCAGCGGTCTCCAGATCGACCTGAAGATCAAGCTGCCGCTGTTAAAGCCGATGATCGGTACGGTTGCCGTCATTGCGGCAAACTACGGGCTTCTGCTCTACAATGAGATTGCCCTGATCAGCGGAGGCGGTCCGGACAATGCGACGTTTAGTTTGAGCTACTATGTATACAAGACAGCGCTCGGGAGCACGAAGCTGAACTTTGCGAGAGGAAATGCTGCAGGCGTGATCCAGATGCTCCTGGGGATCATCCTTGTCGGGATGATCAACTGGTTCTTCCACCGCCGCAGGAAGGAGGATATGTTATGATGGTAAGCCGTGGTGAGATAAGGCGGGGGCAGACTCCCCGAAAAATACGGAAAGAGCGGCCGGAAAGTGGGAATATTGGAGCGAAGATCTTCCGCTATGTAATTATGGCAATCGTGCTGTTTATTTCCCTTTATCCGATCCTGTGGGTGCTGATCTCGTCCTTTAAGGAAAAACCGGGCGGGCTGGGCCTGCCGGAAAAATGGGTGTTTGACGGTTACATTACAATCTTTACGGAACTGGATATCCAGACCTATTTCTTTAACAGTATTGTCATTACATTTGTGTCTACACTGATCAGTGTGACCGTGGTGGCAATGGCGGCGTATGTGGTGGCAAGGATGGAGTTTCGGGGGAAAGCGCTTGTGACGCTGATGTTTTCAACAACTCTGTTTATTCCCGCGATCTCGATCTCATTCCCAATCTACCGGCTGCTGGGAGACTTGGGGCTGCGGGATACGAGGATCGGAGTGATCTTTATCTACTCCGGGCTGGGGATCGCGGTGACCTATTTTATACTTCAGAGTTACTTTATGTCTATTCCAAAAGAAATGGAAGAGGCGGCAAGGGTAGACGGATGCGGATATGTGGGGACATTTGTCAGGATCATCCTGCCGATCGCGAAACCGGGGCTGGCGACCGCGGCGATCATGTCCTTTTTAAATAACTGGAATGAGTTTTATTTCGCGTCGCTGCTGCTGAAATCCCCGGACAAGATGACCATACCGGCGCTGCTGGGACAGTTTACATCAGCGTATTCAAGAAATCTGAACGGTATGTTTTCTGCGATCATCGTCGCGGTCGTGCCGACGATCATCGTATTCTGCCTTCTGTCCGAGACATTCGTTAAATCGCTGACAGCGGGCGCGGTAAAAGGATAGTTTGGGAGTAAGCAGGGAAGCGCTGCGAAAAGAACGTACATGCATGAAAGAAGATGAATAGAAAAGCAGGAGGAAGAGAAAGATGGGAATCATCGAAGAGAGAAAAAAACGGACAGAATGGTTTATGGATGCCCGCTTCGGGATGTTCATCCACTGGGGGCTGTACGCGATCCCCGGACGCGACGCATGGGTGAGGTCAGACGAGGAGATGAGCCTTGAGGATTATGAACAGTACTTTGAGGAGTGGAACCCCGTAAACTATGATCCGAAGAAATGGGCAAAAGCCGCAAAAAATGCGGGGATGAAGTATGCGGTGCTCACCACGAAGCACCACGAAGGGTTCTGTCTGTTCGACAGTCAGTATACGGATTATAAGAGTACTAACACAAAGTTCGGGCGGGATATCGTAAGGGAATATGTGGATGCCTTCCGGGCAGAAGGGCTTAAGGTGGGATTCTATTATTCCCTTCTGGACTGGCATCACCCGGACTATCCGGCGTATGGAGACATGTACCATCCGGACAGGAATAATGAGAAGTATAAAGATAAGAAAAGGGATTTTAATAAATATCTCGACTATTTACATAATCAGGTAAGAGAACTGCTCACGAATTACGGGAAGATCGACATCCTCTGGTTTGACTTTTCCTACAAGGGACATTTTGCGGAGGACTGGCGGGGGACTGAGCTGGTCAGGATGGTCAGGGAACTGCAGCCGGATATCAGCATGAACGCCAGGCTGGAGGGAAGCGGGGAGTCATACGGCTCGATCATGACGGACGACCCGAAGGTCACTGCAGGAGATTTCACATGCCCGGAGATGATCATCCCCATGAAAGGTCTGAGGACTCCGTCCGGGACAGAAGTCCCGTGGGAGGCTTGTTTTACCATGAATAACTGCTGGGGATATACGCCTATGGATATCCATAAGAAGACCGCCTCGCAGATCGTGCGCAAGCTGGTGGAGTGCACGAGCAAGAACGGGAATATGATCCTGAACGTATCACCCACAGCAAAGGGGGATATCCCGAAGTGGCAGCTAAATATCCTGGAAGAAGTAGGTGAGTGGATGCATGAGAACAGCGAGAGCATCTACGGGTGCCGCATGTCGGAGTTCGAAAAGCCGGAGTGGGGACGCTATACCCAGAAAGGGAACAAGCTCTACGCGCATGTCCTTGACGAGTGCGTGGGCGCCATCGCGCTGCCGGGGGTCAAAGGCAGGGTAAAAAAGGCGCGCAGGCTCTGCGACGGAAGCGAGATGCTGCTGATGACGCCGTGGGTGGCTAAGGAATTCCCGGGATATGAGTTCGTGAACTACGGGAAACCGGATTACTGTTCTTTCAGTATTGAGAGCACGCCGGATAATGTGATCGAGCTGACACTGGAAGACAAGTGAATAACAAAGGGTGAATAACAAAGACAAGTGAGGGTGCTTCCTTTCCGGTGCGCATGGTGTTATAATTTACAGCAATGAGGATTGAGGTGATGTGTGGTGGCATATAAAGTGGTGATCGCGGACGATGAGCCGATCGTGCGAAAAGCGATGCAGGCGCTGATCGACTGGGAGGGGATGGACTGCCGTCTGGTCCGTCTTGCCGCGAACGGACAGGAAGTAATGGAAGAACTGCAGAACGGGAAGCCGGACATCCTGATCCTGGATATCCAGATGCCCGGCCTGACCGGGATCGACCTGGCAAAGTATGTGTGGGAGAACAAACTCCCCTGCCGGGTGATCCTGCTGACCGCTTATGCGGATTTTTCCTATGCGCAGCAGGCCATCAAATATGACGTGGTGGATTATGTGATCAAAACAGGAGCCTTCGACGACCTCGTGACAGCGGTGGAAAAGGCAAAGGCAGAGCTGCGCAGGGCGGAAGAGGAGCATGACCTGGAAAATCAGGAAGCCCTGCGGGAGAATTTCTTTAAGTCCGTTTTTGACGGATCTCTTTACCAGGAGGAGGAGATCAGGGCGCGGGCGCGCCAGGCAGGGATCAGCCTGGAAGGCGGTTATTTCGTGACAGTAGTGCATTTCCGACCCAGGGAAGACAAGCAGAGGGATTATGAATACAGCAGCCTGAAGAATTTCTTCTCCATGGTATTTGAACATCGGCTCGTATACAGCCTGGTGATCAGCCGGGACGTGATGGCAGTGATCCTGGATGAGATCCCGGAAGACTATCAGAAACTGATGCAGGGGAAATGCGCGGAAGTCGCTGAGATGATGGACAATTTCATGAAACTGTACGTCTATATCGGTGTCAGCGGCCGGGGAGAGGATATACTGGAATTAAAAAAGAGATATCAGGAAGCGGAATACGCAGAAGGCGCCAGTTTCTTTAATGAAAAGAGCAAGATTAATTTCTATACGGGCGTGATGGTGCAGAAGAGCGAAGACATGGTCCGCATCGAAAAAGAAATGGAAAACCTGACCCACAGCCTGCGGAAAGGCAGCAAGGCGGATGCGTTTGACGCGTTCGCATCGATCCTCGAATGTCAGGAGGAGAGCGGCGGGCCTGTGAGCTCGATCGTAGAGACGGGGCTGCGGATCTATGCGGCATGCCGCAAGCTCCTGGCTGAACATGACCAGAATATCCATGACATCGTTCCCTGTGCGGGCAGCATCTCCAAGCGGATCTACAGCTGCCGGCACCTGAATGGATATTATGAGATCATGCGTACCATCATCGGAAGCACTGCGGACCATGTCAGCGTGGCATCGAGCAATAAGTCACGCCTGATCTATGAGTGCAGACAGTATATTGATGAACATTATGAGGAGAACCTTACTGTCTCGGAGATATCCAGGCATATCGGTGTGAGCCTGAGCTATCTGAGCAGGGTGTTCAAAGCGTCCACCGGAAATACGATCATCAATTATATTAATGAAAAGAAGATTGAAAAGGCAAAAGATTATCTCGCCAACACAGATATGAAGATCTACGAGATCGCGGATAAACTTGGGTTTGAGAATACCACATATTTCTCTTATTTTTTTAAAAAGTACACAGGAATGTCGCCGAAAGATTATAAAGAGAACTAAAAAGTGCAAGGGGTCTGACCCCCATGAACAGGGGTCAGACCCCTTGCACTTTTTAACGATCTATCCCCGCCTGAAGTTCTTCTGCCCAATTCTGCAAACTGTATGTATGCCCGTTGAAGAGTTTGAGGATGACCCCGGTGGGATTGTCTTCATTGGCGAAGGCGTTCGCCTCATCCGTATCCACATGCATGGCGAGCGAATAAGAAGGGCTGACTCTCACTACTACATCAGAAAAGATGAGAGAACGCTCATAACTCGTTGTGATAACGAATACGATATCATTGTCTTTTACATGGGCGCGGATGGCATCCACTGGATTCATATGGATATGGCGTTTCGCCACGATGACTCCCCTGGACAGCTCGATCTTCCCTTTCGGCCCGATCAGGGTGCACCCGGGCGTGCCTTCCAGGTCGCCGGACTGGCGGATCACACTCTTGATGCCCAGGCGCCTTGCATCGGTCACGGAAATCTCTACCTGTGTTTCCTTACGGCACGGCCCCAGTATGACGACTTTTTCAAACCTTCCTTTCGGGCCCACGACAGTCAGGCGCTCTTTGCATGCATACTGCCCGGGCTGGCTTAATTCTTTTGCAAATGTGGGCTTTGTGCCCGGCCCGAATAATGTTTCAA
>CAKNJS010000028.1 GCA_930986645.1 uncultured Lachnoclostridium sp. | reverse complement strand
CGGCTCCTTTCGCCCAGTCAAAGAATGTATCCGGCATCCTGTGCGCGGAAATGATTGTCATCTCATAGTCGATTCCCAGTTTTTCAAGCATTGATGCAGCCTTACTCATGACCTTCAGATCTGAATCGCTGCCCATTACGATTGCTGCTTTTGGCATCATAACTCCTCCTTATAAATCTTTCTCCAACGGCTCGTTTAAAACTTCCGTCCCCGGCAGAACAAATCTTCCGTCTTTTATTAGTATAATGTGTTTCCCATCTTTTGTCACTACACTTATTTCTTCTAACTCTTCATAAGGTATGGTTATATCTGTATGGCAGTTAAAATAAGCTTTTGACACATCCTCTTTACGGTTCAGTGAAACCGAATTATCCTTTGCCACGATCTCCTTGCCGTTCGGATTATAAACACGGATATCCTCGCTCCATGAATAGCAGGTATCGCCTACTGCAAAATGAGGACCGGTCTTCTCTGCAATGAGGATCGGCATCTTGTCCTCGATACCGTATTTCTTTCCCGCCACATAGGCTGTCGTATTCGTGCCGATGGCAAATTCGCCGAGAGGCAGCGACTGATGGCCTTTCAATACATTATCCTCAATATATCTGCGTCCCTCTTCGGGATCATCAAAGTTTCCGCAGCGGTAATCTGTAATTTTACCGTCCTCGAAGGTCAGCTCCAGATCCGTAAACTGCAGTCCCTCCAGATATACCCGGCTGACATGGAGCACGCCTGACGTGCCCTCAAGTACAGGAGAAGTAAATACCTCGCCCACCGGAATGTTAACGTCCGCCACGCAGTTTTCAAAAATTGTCTCTTTTTCGGGATCATTAAGGTGATACAGCTTTACTTTAATATCTGTCCGGTTCTCTCCCTTGCCTTTCACATGAACGTATTCTCCCTGATCAAGGGCATCGATCATTGTCTGCTGTACTTTCTCATACAGCTTTGCATCCAGTGTATTGATACGGATCACTTCATCGAAGATTTCCGGATATTTTTCTCCGATCTCAGGCACCGGATAAGCTGCGATGGTAAAACTGCGCTCTTCTCCTTTGATATATTCATTGGTCAGCTGTCCGGACCGGCTGTCATAACTGACCGCCAGTTTCTTCTGTTCTTCATTATAAGAAGGAGCCTCCGGCACCGCCTTCGGTGAGAACGGCTTCTCCCCGAATGTCTCCATGACCGCCGGGCCGGCAAACTGCGCCGCCTGATCTTTATGCTGCTCATAGACCGTATGCGCTACTTCCAGACGCCGCTCGATATACCGTTTGTCCATAAAGAGCGCCTGATCCTGACGGTGATCATACTCATACTGCCAGTTCGGCACTGCGCCGTAATATCCGATCTTATGGTGCTCCCGTTTTGTGATGACACTGGAAGCCGCACGGTAGATGACAGGCTTAAGCCCCATTTTCCTGAAATTCTCTATGGCAATACGGATTACCTTTTCAAAGCCGAGACTATAGCGGATATTCACCACCGATTTTTTCGACAGGTCCTTGCCTGTATTGACAAATCCGATGCGGTACCCTTCCGTGTACACATCCGCCATCTTACGGAGAGTCTCTTCCTGCAGCGTGCGCAGATGACGCGCTGTCCCAAGCTCGTTTTCTGTAATATATTCACCGAATCTGTAGAGATAACGGTCATTTTCCAGATCTGCGTTTTCTATGATATCGGCTGCAAAGGAGTATGCCGGGTTGATCTGTTCCATAATTCTGTCGGCAAGGAACACATCGCAGTAATCGCTTGCATACCAGTAAAAAATATCACGGATTTCATCGGGTTCCGGAAGGGTATCGCTTTCAAATCTGTTGTAAACTTCAATAAACAGCTCAAACAGTATGGTCAGATAATCCACCCTGTTCTCAAATGAATATGGGATCCCGGATCGCATCTCCGCATAGAGCATGCTCAAGAGACGTCCCATTTCAAGGCCGAATTTTGCTGCTGCATAAGCCGGATTTGCATAACTGCCGGCATAATGCTCTTCCAAAACATCACTGTAGAGAATCTCATTGAGACTCTTCATCTCTTCGATGCTGTACCGTTCCCACTCGCCGTTTTCCACTTTACGCCTCACATTTTCAAGCTCTAATAAAAAGATCGCCACATCCTGAAAATAAGGCACATACTGCTCCGGCACTGTCTCCTCGGAGACAATCCCCCTGAGCCTGCCGACTGTCAGGACATGGCGTTCTTCATACTGTTCATTCTTTTCTTTCTGTATTTTTTCTCTGTTCATCAATATTAAGACCTCCCGTTCATCCACACTTCGACTTCTGATCGTTCTGAGCGGACTTTGTTACAACCCGCCGATAAAAAGCGCGCAAAAAACAATCAGAGTCACAGAACTGACTGGGAGCCCGATCTTACAAGTCAGATAATTACGCTCCCGTTCATGAAACCCCCGGATAGCCAGACGGATTCCGTTAATGGCGAGTATAAGCGCCAGAATAGCCAGGCCACCGATAATTCCCGGGGCGTTTCCCCGCGCAATAAATGCCCCTGCAATGCATCCTGCCAGAATCAGCAGACCTCCAAAACCATTTATGCAGGAAACCACCCCCATGCGTGAATGCTTAAAATTTGCCTGCCCGTATTTGCGCGAACCTCTTTTTTTCATCTCTTTTTCTCTGCGGCGCTCCTCAGCGCTTTTTCCGATTCCGAACATGATGTTTTCTCCTTATCTGATTGCATACTGCAAATATAATGTATCCCAGCACACCGCCGATCGTATTGAGCAGTATATCATCCACATCAAAACTGCCCACTCTTGTAAAAAGCTGGACGATTTCCACACACATGCTCAACCCCATACTGGCAAATAACGTCTTGAAAAATCCTCTTGACTTACTTGCCATAGATATAAAGAAACCATATGGCACAAAAATTAATATGTTTCCGGCAAGATTTGCAAATACCGCAAATGTTCCCAGCTGTTCCCTGTATGTGATAAATCTCCTGATTTCCCTGAAAAGTTCAAGATTGTAGCGGTAATCCTCGGCAATCTCTGTCCTGCCGTACCATTCGGCCACAAACAGGAAGTAAATCAGGAAACCGACATATAATAAAAACAGGACTTTTCCGAAAGCCCTGATAATCTTTGCTTTCTTCCCACTCAAAATAATACCCCTGACACTTTGAAAAGGGGACCGGCTTTCCTGCCGCCCCCTTATCCTGCTTGTTTTTTGCTCAGCAGCGCCGACCGGACGCAGCTGATTTTATCCGCTTAAAATGTAATCTCCTTTTTATGTTTAAGCAAAATAGATCCGCTGATAATCGAAAGGACACCTGCCGCAATTCCCACAGTAAGGATAACAACTCCCACTACAATATTTCCGACACCGCTGTTCTTCATCGCTGTATATGCCTTTTCCATATCATGCGCCTCCTTATTTTACACCATATGTTTCATAGTATGTGTCGATTGCTGCCTTTAATGTATCATCAATGACAACTTTACCATTATATTCTTTATTGTACAGGCACTCAACTACTTCCTCCATCGTCACGATCGCTGCCGTATCAAATCCGTAGAGATCTTTAATCTCGTCCAGTGCGCACTTCTCTCCGCCTTTTCCCACTTCCATCCGGTTCAGGGATACGATCAGTCCGACGATCGTAACATCAGCCGCTCCTCTTACTTTCGGCACGGTCTCCTCCATAGACTTTCCGGATGTAGTCACATCCTCGATCATGATCACACGGTCGCCGTCTTTTAACTTGCTGCCAAGAAAACTTCCCTTGTCTGCGCCGTGGTCTTTTTCCTCTTTGCGGTCTGAACAGTAGCGGACTTCCTTTCCGTACAGTTCACTGTATGCAATGGCCGTCACAACACTGAGCGGAATTCCCTTGTATGCCGGCCCAAAAAGTACGTCGAAATCATCGCCGTATTTGTCATGAATAGCCTTCGCGTAATACTCGCCCAGCTTCTTTAACTGTGATCCGGTCACGTATGCTCCCGCATTCATGAAGAACGGTGATTTTCTTCCGCTTTTCAGAGTGAACTCTCCGAATTTGAGCACATCGCTGTCCACCATAAAATGTATAAATTCCTGCTTGTACTGTTCCATATCATAACCTCCCGTATCATCGGATAGGGGAAGGTTCGCTTCCCCTATCCGTCCGCGATACCGCGTTCAGCTCACAGCATTACTGTTCGCTGACCCGCTGCCCGGCAAATGCCTGTACGTGCGAGCACGACAGCCGCTTGCCGGGCTTATCGCTCAAATATGCCTCTGTATTCTGCTGTACAGGGCATAGCAGTCTCTGATTCTTTACAATTTTAACACAAGTCAATGGTATTTTCAATTAAGAAAGGCACCTCAGATAATGTAAAGAAAAAGAGCACCCGAAGGTGCCCCAAATACTAGACTATCGTGCCTGAATCCCCTCAAACAGAGCAATAAAGCATGCAAAATCTCCAATCCGCTTCCGGTCATCAGACAAGCGTTCTCTCCACTGCTTTCCCGCATCCCCTTCCAGACGGGCAATGCTTCCCAGCGAAGCGATAAAAGCATCATGGGCGGATGTCCGGGAAGGATCTTTTTCCCTTTTTTCTGCGGTTGACAGCAGATTCCAACCTGCACGGATATTAGCATACTTAACTGCTCTTGCTATCAAATCCTTATACATGTCCGCGATGTCCTCGTCCCTTCGATCGAGCTTTTCTTCCATTACATGATAAATTTCCTCCGCCTCTGCGTATGTCAGTATCTCTGCCATTGCCTTTTTCTCCTTCCTTGATACAGAATAATATAATATTGCTGTTACTGCATTTCTTTCAGGGGCAGATGTGATTTCACAGCAAATCACATCTGCCCTGTGCAAAACCATCCATTTTCCGATGGTTCCTATACCTGCTGTTACCAGTTCCTGTTCCTATGGCGCCAATTCCAATCTCTAGCAATCTGATCTTTGACTGCACCTGTCATACCGTTCATAATGCCAACTGCGACCACAGCCGCCAGAATGAATATACCGATAAACAAACCTGCTGTCACAACAAGAGCAATCTTGATCAGGATCAGAATAATCTTAATTACCTTTTCTCCTGTAGAAAGGTCTCTCATCCGTCCATGGTTTGCCTTTTTCACTTTAGCTGCAGCTTTTCGCAGTTTCTCTGTCATTGTCATACATCCACCTCTCTGTATTCGATATGATTGAATTGAGTTAATGTTACATTGGCCCGGTCATGAAGACTACTCGATGTAGCCTTCATCAACAATCAGATTGTCACTATTTGCAGCAGCCACCGCAAGTTTATCACAGCGTTCATTTAATGGATTTTTATTGTGCCCTTTCACCCAGTTCAGAACAACTGTATACGGTTTTTTAACTTCCACAAACTGCTTCCAGAGATCTACATTTTCAACCGGCTTATTATCAGCCTTTTTCCACCCCCTTTTAATCCATGTTTCCAGATAACTGTTCGCACCATCAACCACATATTTTGAATCGGAATAAATCTCAACCTCACAAGGCTCTTCAAGCATCTCAAACGCTTTGATCACTGCCCTGAGTTCCATGCGGTTATGCGTAGTCCGCTCATACCCTTGGGAATACTCCTGCTCATGGGTATTTCCCTCTGCATCCGAATACCGGATGATAATTCCATATCCTCCGCGTCCCGGTCCCGGATCCCCCGGGCATGCTCCATCAGTGTAAATGAGTGTTTTAGCATTTTCCATAGTTTTCATCCTCCTTATTAGATTTTTATATTTATTTTATCGGACGTCTTAGATCCGGTAAAATCTTAATTCACCATGAAATCCATAGTTTCCAACGGAGTTCCCGATAATTTCTCCACCCTGCAGGGCTTCTGGCCCCTTGTAAAAAGATAAGCTTCATTAACCGGCATATCCAGAATCGTATTAATCGGCTTGTTAAGCTTTATGGAGATATACCGGGCAGTCTCAACATCCTGCCCTCCGAGGTACAGGCAGTTATCACAGTTATTAATGATCGTACGCGCTTTTTCCGTTCCGTACATGGAGTTAAGCTGGGTAATACTCTGCAGGATGATACTGACATAAATCTCTCTCGAACGTATGACCGAAATGATCTTATCAAAATCCGGTATAACAGTATTTGCCGCAAAATCATCCAGAATAATCCTCACCGGAACTTTCAGACGTCCATCTCCATAATCTTTGTCCGCGCTCCTGCACAGCGCATGAAACGCCTGCGTATATACAAGATTCAGGAATTTGTCCTGTGAGCGGTCCATGTCGCTGACATTTAGAAACACCGCTGTCTTTTTTCTCCCCAGCTCAGAAAAATCAATCTGCCGGGGATGCTGTGCGAATTTCAATGCTCCCATCGTGGTAAAGTCATTCAGCTTTTCAGCCATGATAAGCTGTATACAGCTCTGTGTGGCCTTCGCCTCTTTCCCTTTTTCAAACATGTGCCACTTTTTAACCGCCACGCTGTCCGGTTTCACTGATTCCCACTCCTGAAACATCCGCTGCAGAACATCGCTTCCCAGCAGCGAAGCGACTTTTGCAACACTGCCAAAGTGATGCTCTCTCTCCGGCAGAGCTTCCATTACATATGCGATCATCGCTTCCACCTGCATCCTTGTCGCATAATCCCAATACGGATCTTTTCCTATTTCAATCGGGCAGACCGCAGCCGCTATCATCATAATGTCCTGTTCATTATAGCTGTCTGTTTCCTCGTCATAACGGATAGCCGAAAGCGGATTGTAACCCATAGGAGATTTGATCATATCTACAAAATCCAGCATCCAGACCTGATAGCCTTCTTTTTCAAGGCTTGCGCCAAATTCCCTGTAAAGGGAACCTTTCGTGTCCGCCACAATAACACTTTCGCTGGTGCACATCAGATTTGGCTTTACATATCCTCGGGTTTTCCCCGAACCGCTCACTCCGATGATCAGATCATTGTTGTTAAGACCTGTAACCCACGTATTATTATTCATCCACTTATCCTTTGCAAGGATACGGTATGTATCTCGTCTTTTCTTCATCAGGTGCACCTCCTATAACTGTGTGATAATCCGGTCTGCAAGTCCAAACTCGATCGCCTCTTCCGCATAGAAATAGGTATCTCTGGCGGTATATTCAAGTATCTCTTCTTTTGTCCTGTGCGTGTGTTCCGAAAGGATACCTGCAATGAGATCCCGCGTATTCATCAGGTCTTTTACCCTTGAATCCAGATAAAGAGCGCTTCCTTTCATACCGTTCCCCGCGATCAGAGGATCATGTATCATCACTCTCGAATGAGCCAGCATTTCCCGCTCGTTCCCTGCCGCAAGCAGGACCGCCCCCATACTGGCTGCTAGCCCCATACACACTGTACGTATCGGGCATCTGACTGCCTTCATCACATCGTAGAGGGCAAGTCCACTGGAAACCTCTCCGCCCGGACTGTTGATATAAATCGTGATTTCCCCTGCCGGATCCTGTCTCTCCAGATATCTGAGCTGAAGTATCAGTGAATTTACTGATTCCTCATTAACAGGACCCACACATTCCACTTCCCGGTGCATCAGCATTTCATCCTGAATCGTATGGACAAAACAGCCGTTGCAAGTTTCTTTGATAATATTAGGTATCTGCATTAGAAATCCCTCCAGTCTGTTATTAGTAAATTTTCTTTGTTTCAGTCAAAGGGCAGTTCGTCGTCTGATAGTTTCTCTACCGTATCAACTCCGATCCAATCAGCATTCTCCGACATCCGGGCAAAAGGAAGAATTAACAGCTCGTACACATGCCTGAACCATATCTGACGGGTTTTCTCCTCGAAATTCGTTTCAAAATATCTGTCCAGCGATTCGTCTTTATCATAAGACGCACGGAACGGATTTTCCTTCGCCAGCTCTTCAAGCCCCGGATCTTCCATGATCCGCATAATACTGCCCACATATTCCTGGATCCCGATCGCTTCAACCCTCCTTTTCATAAAATTTCCTGAAAAGACCGCTTGTGAATCTTCCCCCGCCCCGGCCATGTTGATCCGTTTATCCAATGGTATCCTTGAAATATGATGTTTTGTCATATTACAACTCCTCCTTTTTTGTTTGCCACATTGGCACCAGATAAGCCATAACCTTTAAAAGCTGTCTGTCGGGAGCCGAGCCTTCCGGCACTTCCTCATACTTCTGTCTGATCCTCCGGCACACTTCTCCAAACGGGATATATGTCCACTCATAACTGTCCATCCCCAGCATATCACTAATTTCCTCCACACATCTATATGGCATATCCGGAGTAAAATTATCTATATAGTTTTCCAGAGACATTCCACAGATTTTGTTCAGGACATCCGTCATCAGATTGATATCGCCTATCCGTTTTTTTCCCGCGAGACTGACCCTTTTTTCCAAAGATGTTTTTTCCAGTGACATAAGCAGGACCTCCTTTCATCTACAAAAAAACCATTCATATATCAGTTTGTAAAACTAATTTTGTACAGACTCCTAGCCGCAAAATATAATCTTGTAATTCTCATTACAAGTCCCCGCCTAGAAGCTGCAGCGCTTTCTTTCTTAACAACTGCCCTAAAAACAGTATTTCTTTTCTTATCACGCGCTTCTTACAAACTCATATATAAATGGTTTATACACTTCTAAATTTTTAATATTCAATTGTCAATGTGTTTTGCACACTAAGATAATAGCAGAACACGTTTTAAATGTCAACAAAAAATCCGGGATTTATTGAGTTCTGTAGAATTTATTTCTGTACGCATGTTGTTGGTATTGTTGATTTCAAATATCCATAACTTTACTTTCACCAGTAAGATTAGTACCACGCTCGACATACACAGCCGAGGGTTATACACGCTTATACACGACGTATATAACCCTCGATAAAATCCGATCTTTTGCAGTTCTTTGTCCTCGTACTCTCCTGCCTCAATACCTGTGATAATCTGTTCCAAATCAGCAGCAGATTCGATATCAGACAAATTGTTCTTCAGGTTCAGAACCCATTTCATTTCACAATTCCGATCATCTCATCAACTGAGCTGAATCCCTGTCGTTCCATATATTCTTCGATTCCATCCACAATCTTCATCGTCACACCCGGATCATGGAAGTTCGCTGTGCCGACAGACACCGCACTTGCCCCCGCAAGGATCATCTCAATGGCGTCCTCTGCAGCAGATATGCCGCCCATACCGATAATAGGCACATTCACGGCATTTGCCGCCTCATATACCATGCGCACCGCGATCGGATGGATCGCCGGTCCGGACACGCCTCCTGTCTTGTTTGCCAGCACAAAACTTTTCCGGTTGATATCAATCTTCATCCCTGTGATCGTATTGATCAGGGAAACCGCGTCAGCGCCGCCCGCTTCCACAGCCTTTGCCATCTCAGCAATGCTGGTCACATTCGGGCTCAGCTTCATGATCACCGGCTGTTTAGCGTATTTCTTCACTGCTTTTGTAATATCCTCTGCCGCTTTCGGATTCTGGCCGAAAGCAATGCCGCCTTCTTTCACATTCGGGCATGAAATATTGATCTCCAGCATATCCACGTCCTCATCTGCCAGCCGTTCTGCCACCTCGCAGTAATCTTCCGTGGACTTTCCGCACACATTGACGATGATCTTCGTGTCATACTGTCTTAAGAACGGAATATCTCTCTCACAGAACACATCGATCCCCGGATTCTGAAGTCCCACGGCGTTCATCATTCCCCCATAGGTCTCTGCAACTCTCGGAGTCGGATTTCCCGTCCATGGTATATTTGCCACACCCTTAGTCGTCACCGCACCCAAACGGTTCAGATCCACATAATCTGCAAATTCAGCGCCCGAACCGAATGTACCGGATGCCACTGTCACAGGATTCTTCCACTCTACACCGGCGATATTTACTTTCATATTCATCATATCTCCACCTCCGTAGAAAGGAATACCGGACCGTCTTTGCAGATCCGCTTGTTGTGTACGTTGCTGTGATGGTCCTTCTCTTTCGACTGGCACACGCACGCCAGACAGGCGCCGATTCCGCAGGCCATACGCTCCTCCAGAGAAATGTAGCACTCGATATTGTTCTCTTCGGCATATGCCTTGATCGCGCGCAGCATGGGCGTCGGTCCGCAGGCGTAAATAATATCTGCCTCAAGGGCATTCTCCCGGATGGCGTCCATTACATTTCCTTTTGTGCCAATGCTGCCGTCTTCCGTTGATATATATACCTCACCGTTCTGCTCAAATTCATCCCGCAGGAATGTCTCAGCATTACGATAACCTGCAATGATCTGTTTCTTCTCACATTTCATCTGCTTTGCCAGCTCAAGGATCGGCGGTACGCCGATGCCGCCTCCCATGAGGAATGCCCGTTTTCCAACTGCTTTCTCTATCGGGAATCCATTCCCGAGAGGTCCGATCACAGGAATCGCATCCCCTGCCTGAAGTTTTGAGAACTCCTCTGTTCCCGTATTCTTTCCCGTTACACGGTACACGACACGGAGACAGCCATTTTCCTTATCGATCTCGCAGATACTGATCGGACGGGGAAGCAGCTTGCTTCCATCATTGGTATACATGGAAATAAACTGTCCCGGCTTCGCTTCAGCCGCAGCCTCTGTTCTGATCCACATGCTGTAGATATCCTGCGTGATCTTCTCCTGTGAGATGACCTGCGCATTTTCTTTTTTCTTACTTGTCATAGTTACTCCTTTTCGCACATTCTAACAGTTCCGGCCATCCTTGATGGCTGAGCTGTTACATTTATTCCCGCGAAGCAGCGAGCCAAACGGACATGCCTGCATATCCATTTGGCGACTGCCGCGAGGGTGAAATACCGCGATGCCTGCATCGTGGTATTTCACTTTCCTGCCAGCGCACCGCTGATATCGGCGATCATTGCTTCAACCGCTGCTCTGGACGCATCGCCGAAGTTCTCTGCGCCGTATTTTGCATAAGCTTCCTGCTTATACGCCGCAATGATGCCTCTGGATGAATTTACAATCGCTCCCAGCCCGTCTTCATTGAAGAAGTGAACCAAATCCTTGCCCTGTCCGCCCTGCGCGCCGTATCCCGGCACAAGGATATAGGCTTTCGGCATGATCTTTCTGAGAACCTTGCCCATCTCCGGATAAGTCGCTCCGACTACAGCGCCCACATAGCTGTACTCATCGCCCATGCAGTCTGCTCCCCACTCGGCAACCTTCTCGCCGACCAGTTCGTAGAGCGGACGTCCGTCGATCAGTCTGTCCTGGAATTCTCCGCTGGACGGATTAGATGTCTTGACGAGCACGAAGATTCCTTTCTTCTCTTCTTTACATACATTGATGAACGGATTTACTCCGTCAGAACCCAGATACGGATTTACCGTTGCAAAATCTTCATCAAATGGAACATATTCTTTACTGCCCACTTTCACTTTTCCCAGATGCCCTGCCGCATAGGCAGCGGAAGTAGAACCGATGTCACCTCTCTTGATATCTCCGATCACTACCAGATCTTTTGACTTACAGTAATCCACCGTCTTCTTAAACGCCATGACACCCGGCACTCCGAACTGCTCATACATTGCGATCTGCGGCTTTACGGCCGGAATCAGGTCGTAAGTCTTATCCACGATTTCCTTGTTAAACTGCCAGATTGCCTCTGCCGCTCCTTCCAGTGTTTCTCCGTATTCTGCAAACGCCTTGTCCTGCACATGCTGAGGGATATAGTTCAGCATCGGGTCAAGTCCGACTACGATCGGCGCTCCTGTCTTTTTGATCTTTTCTACTAATTTGTTTATCATCTGCTCTTCCTCCGTTTTCACAATCTGATATACCTGTCCATTATCATACCATAAGTCCGCCCCTTAGTAAAACAAAAAGAAACGCCTGAAGCTCTTGTTTCTTCAGACGTTTTCACCAAATCTGTGCAAGCCCTCCCGGTGCGAGCAGTGTAAACGGAAATACGGGAATATTTCTGAGCGCGCCGTATATAAACACGAGCACAAGAACCCATACCAGCAGTTTCACACTGATCTTCCCGTCCACATGGTTGCCGCCTGTGATCATCCAGTCAACCGCACGTGCCGCAATGTAGAGACAGATCAGCGGAATCAGGATGGTCATGAGCGGATTATAACTGAATGCATCCTTAAATCTCAGGTGCAGCAGCGAATAACAGGCTCTTCCTGCTCCGCATCCCGGACAAAACAGTCCGGTTATCGTATAAAAGATACAGGGGAGCGGATAGCTGCGGGGGTTATGAAAGTACAGATACAATGCCCCCACAGCAGCAACCGCCCCCGCACAAAGTACGAGAGCGATCCGAATTTTTCTGTTCTGTTGAATATATGCTGTTAATTTCAACATTGACAAATCTGCTTCCTCTTTAAAATCAATAGTA
Source organism: uncultured Lachnoclostridium sp. (assembly GCA_930986645.1). Taxonomy (GTDB): domain Bacteria; phylum Bacillota; class Clostridia; order Lachnospirales; family Lachnospiraceae; genus Mediterraneibacter. The sequence goes on along the minus strand of CAKNJS010000028.1, from coordinate 18,443 downwards.
GTAGTAACTGTTTCCTGCCACCACGCCTGCATAGATCAGCACAACGTAAATAATTTCCACGATCAGACCTACAACCGCAGATGCGATAATCCAGATTTTTGCGGTCTTTGCAGATTTCTGTGCAGCTTCCCAGTCTCTCGAATTCACCGCACTGTTGATCTTTGTAGAATAAACAATGCCGACAATACCGAACGGCAGACAGCAGCACAGTGTTGTAATGATCGAAAGCACCAGATACGGAACCCAGTTGATCGGTTTCTCCGGCTCATAGGATGACTGATATACCGGAGGAGTCTGATACTGGCTGTTCTGATAATCAGACGTATAAGTATTCTGATAGCCGGATCCATAACTCTGAGCATCCTGATACTGGGTGTTCTGGCTCTGATACTGCGGCTGGCTTCCTGACTGCTGTGCACTGTCGGTCCCTGCCTCTGCGCTGTATACAGTCTGCGAAGCACCGGAATCTGTCTGTGTATTTCCATAATCGGTGCCCGGATTATCCGGCTGCTGTGCACCGCAGTGCGGACAGAATTTTGAGCCGTCCGGAATCTCCTGATAACAATTCACACAATTCATTTTACATACCTCACTCTCATTATTCATATTATACTATTGCAGTACTAAATCTATCATACCACTGAATGAGATAAAAATCACCAAAAAGTTTGTAAAATCATCTCATGCGGTTTTTATTTTTACCGAACGAATCATTCCCGTTTTCATAAGTACAGGCCGAAGTGCATTGTACAAAACGCCTGCAATGACAAGCGAAAGTATCGCATTTACAAAAGTTGCAGCTGTACTCCATTTTGCCAGAACTTCCGCTATCTGCTGCGGCTGCCCCAGTATATACTTATTATAGAAAAAACCAACAAGCGGATCGGCAATTACATTAAACGCAAGTCCCGCGGCTGAAGCCGCTGCACTCCAGCGAAAAATATATTTCTTATCCGTGCTCTCATTGATTTTCGCGATCCTGTGGGCAACCAGTCCCGTAATCAGTCCGATACAGAGCTTCAAAACAAATGTCTTGGGAGCACCCGTAATGTATACCGGATCCATCATATCCGCAATTCCCATTCCAATCGCGCCGGCAAGACCTCCATACCATCCTCCTAAAATCAGGGCTGCCAGTACACAGAATGCATTTCCGACATGGAATGACGTCGCTCCGCCTCCCGGGAGCGGTATTTTTACCTGTAAAAATGTAAATGTTACAAAGCACAAAGCTGCCATTAAACCAGTCTGCGCCAATTTTATCAAAGTTTCATTTCTTCGTTCCATAGGTGATACCCCTTTTCTGTTTGTTCTTAACTGCTAGAGGTATATTACCACCCAACTGGTTGTATTAAAATGTCCAGTTTCTTCTTTTTTATGCAGGCCAGTTTTTTCTCCCCAGCCGCATCTGTTCCAATCTATCTGCCTCTTCTTCTTTCAAACAGTCAAAAAGATACGTCCGCAGAATATCTCCCTTTTCCAGATGTTCTCCTCTTATCTCCCGAAGGGCAAGCTCTACTTCCTCCTTCAGCCCTGCCGCAGACATACGGCGGGCTCCCTGTCCGAGGATTATAACCTGCTCCAAAGCATCCGAGGTAGCAACAGTCACACTGTGATTTCTGGATATTTTTCTGACCGTCTTCTCAATATACTGATCAGCCGTCTCTGCTTCTTTCGTATATACGATGTGGATATTATGGTATTTCGAGACTTCCCCCGGATTGCCTTCGACTTTATACGCATCAAACACAAGAATCAGCGTACACTTCCGGTATCCCTGATAATTACAGAGAATATCCGCAAGTTTCCCTCTTGCAGCCGCCAGATCAGCCTCCGAGAGTTCCCGCAGTTCATCCCATGCAAAAATAATATTATATCCGTCTACCAGAAGATACTCCTCTCCCTCCGGCTTTCTTCTATTTTCGTTTTTGTACGCCGTCCGTTCTGTCTGTCCGCGTCCGCGTTCATCTCCGGCGTCTGCTGACACTTTCACCGGACCGCTGACATTTCTTCTTACTGGATCCGGAGTACGCACATAAATCGCATCCAGTTCCTCCTTCGTCAGTTCGATCGGTTTCCCGGCAGCGCGCGCCCGTGCCGCCTTCCTCTCTTTCCGGAGCTCTTCCGCAGCTTGAGCATCGTCCTCTTTCAATCCGTTCTCCACATGCATATATTCTTCTGCCTCGTACCACGGAACGATAAATCCCGCTCCATGGGCACAGAATACAGAATCTGCAGTATTCTCGATATCACTATCCGGATCATAACCAATCTCTGCAATTACTTCCTCCGCATTATGGCATACATCATATCCCTTCAGTGAACAGAACATCCTGCCAAATCCGCCTGTGTATGCGGCAAATTCTTTCTGATAGTCCCGCATTTCCGATACTGGTGCGCTTCCGGTAAGCACAGCCTGCCCGCTGTTCTCTGTCTCCGGCCCCTCAAATGTTCCGTTCATCCTCTGGATATCCGTCATGGCTCTTCCGACATTTTCCATGGGCAGCTCCATGCGGAACTCATAATACGGCTCCAAAAGAATACTTTCCGCCTTCCTGAGCCCCTGCCGTACTGCGCGATAAGTAGCCTGACGGAAATCTCCTCCTTCCGTATGCTTCTGGTGTGCCCGCCCGGATATAAGTGTGATATGCACGTCAGTAAGCGCAGATCCGGTCAGCACACCTCTGTGTTCCTTTTCATCAAGATGAGTCAAAATCAGCCGCTGCCAGTTACGGTCCAGAACATCTTCACTGCAGTCAGAAGAGAACTGCATTCCGGAGCCTCTCTCCCCCGGCTCCAGCAGCAGATGAACCTCAGCATAATGCCGGAGGGGTTCGAAATGTCCGACTCCCTCCACCGGTTTTGTGATTGTCTCTTTATAAATGATCCTGCCTTCCCTGAATTCTATAAGGACTCCATATCGTTCTTTGATCAGATGCTGCAGCACCTCTGTCTGCACCTCGCCCATAAGCTGCACATGGATCTCCTGAGTCTCCTCAATCCACACCACATGAAGCTCCGGTTCTTCCTCCTCCAGCCGGCGCAGATTGACAAGCATCGTATGGACGTCGCATCCGTCCGGAAGCTCCACGCGGTAAGTCAGTACCGGTTCAAGGACCGGTACGTCCGAATCCTTCTCGGCTCCAAGCCCCTGCCCCGGATATGTTCCTTCCAGTCCGGTCACAGAACAGACTCTTCCCGCCTCCGCACTCTGGATCAGTTCATACTTGTCACCGGAATAAATGCGGATCTGATTCACCTTGCCCTCTGTCCCCGGCAGGATTTCCTTAACGTTCAGCTCACCGCCCGTCACTTTCATATAAGTAAGGCGGTTCCCCTGTGCGTCTCTTGCAATCTTATATACTTTTGCTCCAAATATGTCCGAATATTGAGGACTGACCGCATAATCTCTGATACCATCCAGAAGTTCCTCTATCCCTTCTGCCCTGAGTGCCGAACCAAACCAGCATGGAAACACTTTCCGCTCTGCGATCATCCGCCGCAGTGTTTCTTTGCGGATCGCGCCGCTTTCCAGATACTCTTCCAGCATCTTATCATCACAGACCGCAAGATTTTCCAGCTTCTCCGCATCTCCTGTTCCTGCGAAAACTGTTCCAAAATCTGTACATCCCTCATCCAGCATTTCTTTCAGCTCTGACATCAGAGCGTCTCTGTCTGTCCCCTCCTGATCCATCTTATTAATAAAAAGAAAGGCCGGAACTCGGTATCTCTTCAACAGACGCCACAGCGTCACAGTATGTCCCTGTACTCCGTCCGCCCCGCTGATCACGAGAACTGCATAATCCAATACCTGCAGCACACGTTCCATCTCTGCAGAAAAATCTACATGTCCCGGCGTATCCAGCAGCGTAAGTTCCATATCCTTCCACTTCATGACCGCCTGCTTGGAAAAGATCGTAATTCCGCGTTCACGCTCCATGGAATACGTATCCAGAAATGCATCGCCGTGATCAACTCTGCCCAAAGTCCGTATACTGCCGCTTAAGTAGAGCATGCCTTCCGATAATGTGGTTTTTCCTGCGTCCACATGGGCCAGAAGACCGATATTAAGGTGCTTTGGCTTCTGCCCTGCCGTCTTATTATCTTTATTATCAGACGTATTTCCCATAGAAAATACCCCTTTCTGTTTTATGATCATACATTCGTAATCATATCACAGAAAGGGGTATAAGTCGATAATTCTTCTCTTTACTTTCAGTTCTGCACTCCGTGATGGCAGACATAACTCTCGCGGTCAATTCCCCGGAACTCATATCCATGTGAACTGTAATATTCAAGTATTTCCGGTAAAGCCTCCACAGTTGCCTCCTTCGTCGCTGCATCATGGAAAAGAATAACCACATGATTGATTTTATCTGTACACGCATTTTTGACTATGTCATCTTTGCCTCCGCCTGCTGCATCTGTACTGTCCAGATTCCAGTCGTAATATTGATAGCCTTTTTCCTGAACAGATTCCACCAGCCGGGACATAATGCCTTTATTATACTTCGCAGATACCATATTGGAAGATCCGCCCGGGAACCGGATAAAGCAGGGAACGTATCCGATCTGCTCTTTCGCAACTTCTCCGACTTTCTGCAGGTCATCAAAATACGCCTCATCCGATGCATATACTTTATCATAATCATGTGTATTCGTATGCAGACCGATCGTATGTCCGGCTTCGTATGCCTCCTTGATATAAGGCCTGCATTCCTCATTGGAACCCGTAATAAAAAAAGTGGCTTTTGCATCATACTCAGCCAGAATATCGATAATCTTCTTCGTGTTTTCAGAAGGGCCGTCATCAAATGTAAGATATACGAGCTTTTTATCATCTTCCGGCTGTTCAGTTCCGATCGGAACTCCCGGCTGTACGGAAGAAGCAACAGCTCGCTGCTCCTCCACAGCATCTTTAATCGCCGCAACTGTTTCCTCTATTTCTTCCGGTTCTCCCTTAAGCAGACGCTCCGCCGCCTGTCTGTCTGCTTCTGCTTCTTTACTGTTTGCCGCCATACAAAAAGCTGTACCGCCGATCACGAAGAAAACTAAACCGCAAAGGATCAGCGCATTATAATTATAACGGTGTCTAATATACCGTTTTATCTTATGTATCATTTTTCTTATATATCTCCCACTTATTCTATTATATCAATAGTATACATTATTATAGAAGATATTTTTTAAGAAAATACTATATTTTGTTTAAAAATTATTAACATTCCATAACATATAGTAGTGGCAGCAGACAGTTCTGCTTCTCCCCGCTGCTGTCCGCTGCCGCCGCTTTTATTTCAGCATTACTTTTTGTCCGTCAATATCTATATTCTCCAAATTCTGAAAAACCCAGCCGTGTGATCGTGGAGAATAACGAATAACCACCGGAATCCAGCAATCATTGACCGCCAGATAAATATACTGCCCCGGTCTGACATTTACACTTTTGGATCGTTTCTCATCGACAATATAGATGTCCGAATTTGAATTAGTATTCAACACTCCAGTTATCATGTATAACAGCTCCTTTCATTCAGAATCTCTTTCCTTTTAGGAAAGGGGGTATCAGATACAGAGGCAGCTTCTGCATCTGTCGGTATAGTATAGGGACAAAATATGAACAATATATGGATTTTTTTGTAAAATGTTTTTAAAAAATAAGATTTTCGGTCGTATTTCTTCTGTTTACTGATTATCAATATGCTTTTTTTGACATTTTTTTCAGAAAAATCCATCTCAAAAATTAATTGTTAAGAAATTTAAAAAAGTGCTTGATTTTTTCGTAAAGTCTGCTATAATAACCATGTTGCTTGTGAGCGACAGAAAAAATTAATGCGGAATGGTGTAATTGGCAGCACAGCAGACTCTGACTCTGTTAGTAGGGGTTCAAGTCCCTTTTCCGTAGCTGGGAATTTGCGAAAAGCAAGTTCCCTATTTTATCGGAGTGTGGCTCAGCTTGGTAGAGCGCTACGTTCGGGACGTAGAGGTCGCAGGTTCAAATCCTGTCACTCCGATTTTTTCATGCAAAAATATAGGTTTTTCGGGTGTTGGACAGCCAGCATTTAAACAAACGTTCGTGTTACCTGGTGTTACCTCACGGACGCAAAAATAGAAGGAGGAAATCTTGCACGTATGTTTCTTTCCGAAAAACTTCTTTTACAGGATAAAATTAAAAAGATGATATAAAAGGATCACTGCTCTTTCCAAAGGCGGTGATCCTTAATTTCTATTCTTTGATCTTCCGACCAGATAATCCAGCGAGACTCCATAATAGTCGGCCAGCTTAATAAAGACTTCAATTGGAATATTGATCTTTCCCAATTCATATTTAGAATATGTGGTCTGCTTTATATTCAGATAATCAGCAATCTCCTGCTGTGTCTTATCATTATCTTCACGGAGATTCCGAATGTTTTCAAATACCATGTCTTACTTACTTCCCTTAATTTTTTTCCATTATAAAAAAGTCTCGACACGACTATTGAATTTTAGTCTTATTACGACTATATTTGTTTTGGGGGTATTTTTAAGAATTGGCAAAAAGGGGATAATACACATTAGCCTACATAGGGGATAATAGCGAAAATGGAATGGACAGAAGAACAATATAAGTGTTTTGAAAAATTCATACTGGGCGATGATATGGATTTCTATGAAGAGTATACGATCAATCTGTCGGATGAGGAACAGGAAGAATTCTTTGCAGAGAATCCCGATTTTATGTCAGAATATCCAATAAGTCGTAATAAAATTTATTTACTAAAAGATCCGATATATAGAGGATTGTTGCGGAAGATAAAAAGATATGAGGAAAGCAAAAAATAGGAATGCCATATTAGTCTTTCTTGCGTTCGTTAGATTTTTCCTTTCGGGACAGGACAGGAATTTGGGTCGTGTTTCGGTATCATTTTATTAAATTTTCGTTGGTTTACATGGACTTTTTTGATGTCGGGTATGGTCAGCTGAGGATTATCCCGCTGATTGTTCTAATTGATGATTTTGTAGCGTTTCGGTATCATTTTAGAACAATGATATCTAGGAAAATTTTGTTAACTCTATTGGCTGCAATAGCGGCTGATCAACGAGGGTTTGGGGAAATCGTAATCCCCAACAAGATGCCGACCACGAAGCATACAAAAAACGGAAGTTCTGTTTTTGTATTACCGGGGTGGATCTTGCCCTTGAGATTCATACCCCCTCACTTAACGTAACCGGTGGCAGTAAAAATACAGGAGATGCTTGCGAAAAAATTAAAAAGAATGATTTTACCTGAAAAGAACAATCTGAAAATGATAGTGTTCTTCTGAAAAATAAAGTATAATCAAATTAACAAATGGAAATTGACAAAGGAGTGCGATGATATGAAAAAAGCGATAGGTTTGATAGCCTTGCTGATTTTAATGATGGGGCTGGTCGGCTGTAACGGAGAAACGGTCAATATTGACTTCCCTTTTGCAGTTGGAGATGTTGATAATATTGAAATGTACCACTATGCAGGAGTACCTGTATCAGCGGAAAAGAAAGTAGTCGTTGCAAAAAATGACATAACGGACTTGTATAATATGTTTGAGGACTTATTGTTGAAAGAAAAACAAGTTGAGGAAACCACAGGAGCAGATGTGACCAGCTTTCGATTTAATCTTTCAGATGGAACAAACTACGAACTGATTTATGTCGAGAACGGAAAGCTGATATCCCCTACAGGCAATTTTGAATACTTTACAAGTTCAGATGTTGGCTCTTATTGGTCCAATATTGACCTTGAAGCAGTTTCGGTTGAAGAAAGCGAATTGCCGAAGTATTTCGACCAATTCTAATTTGCATGGAAGGTAATAAAATTGGCATGTGCAAAAAAAGGAGTGCAAAAATATGATTACCATATTTAACCGTAAAGAACTTATTATAACAATGGAAATGAATCGCCAAGCTGAGGTACGCAATATTCTTTCCCAAAACGGTATTGACTATACTGTAAAAACTACAAACCTTCAAACTGCACCACTTTTGGGAAGCAGAAGGGGGCGTACAGGAAGCTTCGGAATAAAGACGGACAATTCTTATGAATATAAAATTTATGTTCATAAAAAGGATTTTGAAAAAGCTGTGTTTTTAATTAAATGATTAGTAGAGAATACGTTAAAAATTTTAGAGATAAGTATAATGTGGATAATTACTTTTTATAGAACAACGGACTACAATTTTTTCAAAAATATACAGAAATGATTGAGCTATTTTGAAAGTAATATCTCGCAAGAGCCGGGCGGCATAATGCTGCCCGGTTTTTAATATGCACACATTTATTCTTGTAATTTTATATAAATTAAAAAAATTTTGATTTCCCCATTGTATAATTCCCCCTCCCCGTTGGGTTAAGTGAAGGGAAAAATATTTTTTTCTTTCAGAGACTGTCGATAAATGAAAGGAAGGGATATGGAATGAACGTATTTGAAGCAGTCAAAAACACTGTAACTGCAAGGCAGGCAGCTGAATATTACGGGATCAAGGTGCCGAAAAATGGAATGGCATGCTGTCCGTTCCACAGGGACAGACATCCCAGTATGAAACTGGACCAGAGATTTCATTGTTTTGGTTGCCAGGCGGACGGGGATGTGATCGATTTTATAGCTGCGTATCTTGGTCTCTCTGTCCGGGAAGCTGCCGAGAAACTGGCTGAAGATTTCGGAGTCCGGTATGAGGTACAGCGTCCGCCGGACAGAGGAAAATGTAAAAAGAAGATGACAACAGCATCGTTGGAGCGGAATTACGGGAAACTGGAACGGATCTGTTTTTCTATTCTCGGGCAGTATCGGGAGCAGCTTCAGTTTTGGAAAGAACACTATGCACCAAAGAGACCGGATGAAGAATGGGATTTCAGATTCTGCGAAGCTCTGGACAGGTTGACCAGAGTTGAGTACCTGATGGATGTCCTTTTGTATTCACCGCTGAAAGAACGGGTGGAACTGCTATTGTCCGTCGGAAAGGAGATTTCAGGGTATGCAGGAAGACTTTAAAAGCCTGAAGCCGGAACAGCTGGAAGCTCTGAAAACACTTTTGGGTAAATCGGACACTGGGAAGTCGTCCGAATTTGCGGACTGGTTTGATGGAAAAAAGATTGATGAGATTGCTCTCTGTGAATATCTGCTTCGTAAGAAAGAACGGAAATGTATTCACGGCAGACTTTATGACCTGGATGGCGAAATTGAGGATGAAACCGTCCGAAAAGAAATTTTAGATGAGATCCGATTTTATCAGAAAACCAATGTTGCCAAAACTGTAGAGCGTATCCTGAACACGCTGAAATTAATGTGTCAGTGTGAAATGATGCCAATCAGGGAAGACAGGATTCATTTTTACAACGGGACGTATCATCTGGCCGGATATTTTTCAGAAGAAAAAGAATGGACAATGAACAGGCTTCCTGTCAGATATAATCCGGACGCTCCGGCGCCGGAGAAATGGCTGGCTTTTCTGGATGACCTGTTGGAAAAAGAGGATATTCCGGTACTTCAGGAATTTATGGGATATGTGATGATCCCCAGCAATCGCGGTCAGAAAATGCTTCTGATGATCGGAAACGGCGGCGAAGGGAAAAGCCGGATCGGACGGGTGCTGCGGGCGATTCTTGGAGACAACATGAATACAGGCAGTATTCAGAAACTGGAGAATGACCGGTTCAACCGTGCCGATCAGGAAGGAAAACTTCTGTTCCTGGATGATGATATGAGGACAGAAGCTCTGCCTTCCACAAACAATATTAAAAGTATCGTCACGATGGAGGATAAGATCGATCTGGAACGGAAAGGCAAACAGAGTGTACAAGGGCTCCTGTATGTACGTATTATCTGCTTTGGTAATGGTTCGCTGAAATCGCTTCACGACCAGTCCTACGGATTTTACCGCAGACAAATACTCCTGACGACAAAAGAGCGTCCTGCTGACCGCAAGGATGACCGGTATCTGGGGGACAAACTGATCCGGGAGGCGGAAGGAATCGTACTGTGGTGCCTGGAAGGCCTTCACAGACTGATCCGGAACGGATTTGAATTCAGCATCAGTGACCGGGCAAAGAAGAACCTGAAGGATCTGATGGAGAACGAGAATAATATTATTGCGTTTCTGAATTCTTCCGGATATGTGAGAAGGGAAGAAGGAACCTATGCCAGCTCCAGACAGCTCTATTTTGCCTATCGTAAATGGTGCGAGGATAATCTGGAAAAGCCCAGGGCGGAGAATACTTTCAAGAAGTATTTGAATGAGAATGCGGAAACACTGGGACTGATCTATGATAAGAACCTTCCCGGCAGCAACGGGAAGACAGTACGCGGATTCCGCGGGATCCACGTGGCAATCCGTACAGAGTAACGGAAATTAATCCAGGCGTTTCAGGCACTCCAGGCGGGTAAAAATGAATTCCTTTTTATTTTATGATTTATTTTTCTCTAGGGAATGAAAATAAACCGCCTAAACTGCCTAAAGCCTGAAAAATAAAGAAATACTGCAACTTTTAAACTGCCTGGAAAGCGCCTGATAAGTGCCTTACGGCACGGGCGATTGCTCTCCTCGTTTGAAAGGAATATGCGAAAGGAGGAAGTGACTGACTGATAGAAAGAAAAGAACTAAATGATGTATTGCAGTATGCCCTTGAAAACGGTATGATTAATTTAGCATATGTGCAAGAGCAAATAGCATTGAATAAAAGAAAGGAACTGATAGCAAATCACCCCTACAGTATATGGCAGGGGAAAGACGGAAAATGGAGAACGTATCTTCCTGATGAAGAAAAGGAACGGAAAAAGGCTTTAAAAAAACGTAATTCCAAAGAGGAAATCGAGGATGTAGTTGTCGCTTACTGGAAAAATCAGATCCCCTCATTGCAGAAACATACCTTCCAGGATGTATATTTCATGTGGCGGAAAGTACAGGATCAGCTGGTAAGCGATAACACGGTGGCAAAATATGAAACGGATTTTAACCGTTTTTTTAGAGAAACGGATTTTGCGAAGAAAGATATCAAGCGAATCAGCAGCGATGATGTTAAGATCTTTATGGTTCAGACGATTAAGCGGTTGGACCTTCCCAAAGAAACCAGTAGAAAACTTTTCGGCTATATTACAAATACTGTTTTTTATGCCCGGAAAGAACTGGGGATCGGGAATAATCCGGTTGAATTCATCAAAGCAAAAGACTTCTATTCCTACAGTGCTGAAAAATATAAACCACTGGAGAAAAAGATCATCGTAAAAGATGATATGAAACTTCTGCAAAAACAATTTGCAGAGGATCATGCAGCAAAGCCCAATTACATTCCTACATATGCGGTCGAATTCGCCAGCCTGACCGGTATGCGTGTCGGCGAGATTGCAGCATTGAGATGGGATGCCATTAAAGAAAGTTATATCGTAGTTGATAAGTCTGAAAAATCCAATCGGAGAAAAGATACATTTTATATTGACAGCACCAAAAATAAAAAGATACGATTCTTCCCTATGACGGCAGAAATCAAAAAGCTTCTGCATAAAATCTATATGATTGAAAAGGAATACGGATATTTATGCGAATGGGTTTTTGCCAATGAGAACGGCCGTATACACGCCAATCTGATATCATCTTGTATAAAAACGAAGTGCAGACAGGTAGGGATTGATGAAAAAGGAATCCATGCATTCCGCAAGACCCTCAATTCCAATATGCGTTGCAAAGGTGTTTCCTCTACCGTCGCTGCTTCCATCCTGGGACACAGCCGTATGGTAAATGAGCAATATTACACTTTTGATGTAACAGACATTACAGAAAAGGCAAAGATCATCGAGGCGATCAATGAGGAGACCTGTGCAATGTAGGTGTTACCTGATGTGTTACCTCACGGAACAGGAAAGCCGGAAGCCCTGCAAAATCAAGGATTCCGGCGAGGAGCCGTGGGCGTAGAGGTCGCAGGTTCAAATCCTGTCACTCCGATTTTTTATTTGCAAGAAAAAGCGCAAAGTCTGTAGATTACAGCTTTGCGTTTTTCTTTATTATCGGATATTCTTATTCTTTCCATTCTCCGTCAAATACCACTTCCGCCGGTCCTGTCATATAGACTGTATCTTTCTCCCGATCCCATTTTATCTGAAGATCGCCGCCCAGAAGTTTTACAGTCACTTCATTCTCCGTCAGCCCGTTGAGCACAGAGGATACTGCAGCTGCACAGGCACCGGTTCCGCAGGCAAGTGTCTCACCGGATCCGCGCTCCCACACACGCATCTCCACCGTATTTCTGTCCAATACTCTTACAAACTCCGTATTGATCCTGTTCGGAAAGCGCTCATGATTCTCGAATTTCGGTCCGATGATCTCAAGCGGCAGTTCCTTTACATCGCAGTCAACATATACGACTGCGTGAGGATTTCCCATGGATACACATGTCATATGATACTCTTGCCCGTCTGCAACGATCGGTACATTCACTGCCCGGTCTCCATCTGCAGCAACAGGGATCTTCGCCGGTTCAAGTTCTGGTTTCCCCATATCTACCTTAACCAGTTTTACTTTGCCGTTCTCCACTGTCAGATCAAGATATTTGATACCGCCCAGTGTCTCTACCGATATCTGTGTTTTGTCTGTCAGGCCATAATCATATACGTATTTCGCCACACAGCGGATCCCGTTTCCGCACATTTCCCCGCGGGACCCGTCCGCATTGTACATTTCCATCTCAAAATCCGCTTTATCCGACGGGTTGATCATGATCAGTCCATCGGCTCCGACTCCGAAATGCCGGTCGCTGATCCTGACCGCCAGCGCCGACGGATTGTCAATCTTTTCTTCAAAGCAGTTTACATATACATAATCATTGCCAAGTCCCTGCATCTTTGTAAATTTCATAATTATACCCCTTGCTTTCAAATTACTGTTCCACCCTCATTATACACACTGTCAGGAGGAAATCCAACCGAAAGCTGTCCGGCGCCTCTAAAAAGCTGTCTGCTGCATCTGTTTCCTTTTGCTTTTACGCTTATTTATCCATCACGGTCAGTATCATCCTCGCCGTCTCCACCATATCCGTTCCGCTTTCCATACTGGTCTTCTGCACATATTTATGTGCTTCATCTTCTGTCATGTTATTCCGTTCCATCAGCAGTGCTTTCGCTTCTTCGATGATCTGACGGTCTTTCGCACTTCTCAGCTTTCCTGATTCACGTTTTTTACGCCTCCGTCTTTCCTGCGTCTGCTGAATCATCTCGATCGTATTGACCAGATCATATATTTTAATCGGCATGGGCAGTCCTACAACGCCATCCGGAAGCCCGTCAGACCATTTATCGGCCGGTGCGATCAGGAGGATCTCAAACCCGTCCGGAAGGTATTCCCGCATCTGTGTATAATGCATATCCTGCATCCGGTCCGCACACACTACGATTCCGTCATTCCACATCTCCGCATACTGAAGCACTTTGGCTCCCGTCTGGCAGACAGCAGACACTTCAAACCCGGATTTTACAAGGATATTTCTTATATTCACTGCATTTTCCCGCTTAGAAAACGCTACAATAATATTACTCAAATCCGTGTCACCTCCTGCTGTCTTACATTTTCTATTACATTTTACAAATGAGCCCGCTGTTCTTTCTCTTTCTGCTCATGCTCACAGTTCGATTCCGCCGTACACGGCTCCTTCTCACTGTGTGGCGTCCGCCATATGCCGGTTTTGCCATCTGCCTCCTTTTGCAAGCTGGCTTGCTCGTCGGCAGATGGCAAAACCGACGCATGAGCAGACTGGTATCACACCTTGTACAGGTAGTTTTCGATTTCCCAGTCTGTTACCTGCATGCAATATGCTTTGTACTCTTTTTTCTGCGCCTTGATAATCTTATGTGCAAGATCTTTTCCGAGCACTTCCTGTATTAATTCATCTTTTTCCAGTTCTTCTACCGCCTCTTTAATTGATCTGGGCAGTTCCTGTACGCCAAGCTCTGCCCGGCGCTCCGGTGTCATTTTCTGGATATTCTCATCAATGCAGTCCGGGGGCGTGATCTGATTTTCTATGCCGTCCAGCCCTGCCATGAGAAGCACTGCCAGAGCAAGATACGGGTTCGCTGTTGCATCCGGGCTTCTCAGTTCAATTCTTGTGTTCTCTCCTCGTCCTGACGGCACGCGGATCAGCGGTCCCCTTGTCTTTGAGGACCAGCCCATGTAGACCGGAGCTTCATACCCGGGTACAAACCGCTTGTAGGAATTAACCGTCGGATTGGTAATGCAGGTGATAGCTTTCATATGTTTCATCAGACCGCCGATGAAATAGTACCCTTCCCTGCTCAGCCCGTTCGGATCTGTCTCGCTTTGGAACGCATTTACTCCGTCACGGCTTAAGGACAGATTGATGTGCATCCCCGACCCATAAGTCTCGATCTTCGGTTTCGGCATAAACGTAGCATGAAGGCCGTGCCGCTTTGCGATCGTCTTTACCACCATCTTGAAAGTCATAAGATTATCCGCTGTCACCAGAGCCTCGTCATATCGGAAATCGATTTCATGCTGTGCCGGCGCAATCTCGTGATGAGACGATGTGATCTCAAATCCCATCTCCTCCAGAGTCAGCACCATATCACGTCGTGCATTCTCCCCGAAATCAACCGGTCCGATATCGAAATATCCTCCTCTCTCATGTGTAAGAGTCGTCGGGAGACCATCCTCGTCCGTATGGAACAGGAAAAACTCGCACTCCGGTCCGGCATTGAGAGTGTAGCCCAGTTCAGCGGCATGCGCGATTGCTTTTTTCAAAACATATCTCGGATCCACTTCGTACGGGGTTCCGTCTGTCCGGTATACATCGCAGATCAGACGCGCTACTTTTCCCTGCTGCGGACGCCATGGAAAAATCTCAAACGTACTCAGATCCGGATAAAGATACATATCTGAGTCTTCCTCGCCGGAAAGCCCGTCAAGCGAGGACACGTCGAACATACAACGGTTATCCAATGCTTTTTCAAGCTGGCTGACGGTCACAGCCATATTCTTCATGGTTCCGAAGATATCCGTGAACTGAAGACGGATGAAAGCGACATCCTCCTCTTCTACAAGACGCAGGATATCCTTTCTTGTATAATTATGCATAAAATGAAACCTCCTTTTCATCTTAACTTTCAAAAGACAAAAGGGCGTTCTCTGCCTGAAGAAAACGCCCTTGTTTCGTCATTCATTATATATTCTGTAATTCTAAATGTCAAATCATTCTTCGATGCTGCCGCCTTTTTCTTACAGTTTTTTCTTCATCCAGAAGAAGCCCCATCCCGGCATATCTACAGTCACGATCTCGTCCGTGCCGCCGCTCAGCAGATTCGTATACTCTGCTTTTTCCGGCATCCATACCGTCTTCGGATAATCGCTGAAATTGAACACAGCATGAAGTTCTTCCCCGCCGAATCTGCGGACGATCCAGAGAATAGACTGGTCGCTGTAATCTTTCGTCCACACTTCAGCATCTGCATTAAATACAGGCTCGCTCCCGCGGATCTTCTCCAGTTTCCCGAGGGCGTTGAAAATACGTCCCTGTACACTGCTCTTGTCTTTGATATTTTCCACCAGATTCCAGTTGAATTTTCCTCTGTGGATATAACGGGAATCCGGCGCCTTCTCAGGATCATCTTTGTATGTATAGTCATTGACCTGTCCGACTTCATCTCCGCTGTAGAGCATCGGGATTCCGGACTGGGTCAGCATATACGCATGGAGCATCACATCTTTTGTGATCGCCCAGTCCATCTTCTCATCATTCTGTTCAAAGCCGGCGCTTTCGATACCGCACATAGATGCAGTAGTCGCACAGAATCTCGCATCTCCTGTCACCGGATCCTCATTATAGAGTTCTCCCCGGCTGACACTTCCCTCAGTCTTGCCCTGGAAATAGTCATTCAAATATTTCTTGTGAGGCACTTCCTCCATGCCCCATGTTTTCAAAGTATCATAATCCAGTCCCCATCCGATATCGTCATGACATCTCAGATAATTCAGGAATGTATACTCTCTCGGAAGCGAGCACACGATATCCATCTGTTTTCTGAGGAGCCGGATATCTCTTGTCGCAACAGTGTGCCATGTAGTCGCCATAGTCGTAACATTGTAGAGCATATGGCATTCCGGTTTCTCGACTGTTCCAAAATACGGCGCCACTTTATCGGGTTCCATAACAACCTCTCCAAGCAGTACAATTCCCGGGCACACGATCTCACCAATCATGCGCATCATGCGGACAATGGTATGTACCTGAGGAAGATTTCTGCAGTTTGTCCCCAGCTCTTTCCAGATATACGGCACTGCATCGATACGGATAATATCCATACCCTGATTTGCCAGATAAAGGAAATTGTACATCATCTCATTGAACACGCGCGGATTACGGTAGTTCAGATCCCACTGATACGGATAGAACGTTGTCATTACATAATGTCCGAGCTCCGGAAGATACGTAAAGTTCCCCGGTGCAGTCGTCGGAAATACCTGCGGGACCGTCTTCTCATATTCCTGCGGAATGGACGGATCTGCATAGAAGAAGTATCGGCTCATATATTCGCCGTCTCCCTGACGCGCTCTTCTTGCCCATTCGTGATCCTCCGATGTATGGTTCATAACAAAATCCATACACAGGCTGATACCTTTATCATGGCATTTTTCTGCGAGTTCCGCCAGATCATCCATCGTTCCCAGCTCCGGTTTCACCTTGCGGAAGTCAGCTACCGCATAGCCGCCGTCCGAACGGCCTTTCGGCGAGTCAAGGAAAGGCATCAGATGAATGTAGTTGACATTGCATTTCTCAATGTATGGAAGCTTCTCCTGCACGCCTTTGATATTCCCGGCAAAGTTATCAATATACATCATCATGCCCAGCATATCACGCTTGCGGTACCATTCGCCCTCAGCTTCACGCTTGGCATCAAGTTTTTTCAGCTTCTCATTACGTTCGTCGTAATAGCGCTTCATCTGACCGCACAGCTCTGCAAACATATCATCATTGCCGTACAGTTCCATATAGAGCCAGCGCAGCTCATCGTGATGGCGCCCCAGTCTTTCCATGAAGATCCTGTCTTCTTCCTCTTTTTTCTTCGCTGCCGCCTCTGCCGCTTTCGCTTTTTTCTCTGCTTCTGCTTTCTTCTTTGCGGCTGCTTTCGCCTTCTTCTCCGCTTCCGCTTTCGCTTTCGCCTCTGCCTCTGCTTTCTTCTTCGCCTCTGCTTCCGCTTTCTTCTTTGCCTCTGCCTCCGCTTTGGCCTTCGCCTCTGCCTCTGCTTTCGCCTTCGCCTCTGCCTCTGCTTTCTTCTTCGCCTCTGCCTCTGCTTTGGCCTTCGCCTCTGCCTCTGCTTTCGCCTTCGCCTCTGCTTCCGCTTTCTTCTTTGCCTCTGCCTCCGCTTTGGCCTTCGCTGCTTTCTCTTCCTCGGATGCTGCCTTGGTATCTTCTGACGCTTTTACGCTTCTTGTAACTGCTTTTGCTTTTACCGCCGTCTCCTTCTTTCTTGCGGCTCTTGATTTCTTTGCCATGATTTCTGTCCCCCGTATCTTAATCTGCCTGTACGAAATGCCACTGATATGCCTGATATTCTCCGTGAAGCACCGGCTTCGGCACGCCTGCTTCACGCAGGGCTGTACTGTTGTACAGTTTACCTGTCGTTGTCTCACGGTACATTGTATTTTCTTTCAGGCCTTTCACCTTTATATAATCTACCGTCATATTTGCGTGCTTCTTAATACCTACTACCTGAACCAGCGCTTCTCTCTGATCTTCCGATACAAACTCCCAAGCTCCCTGATTATCTGTCTGAGGATTTGTAAGACGATAGTAGAGTCCCCGCTGAACCAGTGCGGCATATTCTTTATACTCAGCGATCTGACGACGGATCTCTGCTTTTTCTTCCTCGCTCAATTCATTCAGGTTCAGTTCATATCCGAATGTACCCGCGAGGGCTACTGTCCCCCGTGTCTTCATCGGTGTCACCCTCTCTGTCTGATGGTTCGGCGAAGCCGATACATGGGAGCCCACACAGGAAGTCGGATAAATAAACGATGTTCCATACTGGATTTCCAGTCTGTCGATCGGATCTGTATTGTCACTGCACCAGATCTGCGGCGTGTAGTACAGCATACCAGCGTCAAATCGTCCGCCGCCGCCGCTGCATCCTTCGATCAGAATATTCGGATACCGGTTCACCAGACGTTCAAGGAAATCATAGAGTCCCAGCACATAGTCGTGCAGCACCCGTCCCTGACTGTCCGCCGTTGCAGAGTACACGTCTGCAATGCTCCGGTTCATATCCCATTTGATATATTCCACATTTCCCTGATCCAGTACAGAGCAGATCTGATTGTAAATATAGTCTACTACTTCTTTTCTGGAGAAATCAAGAACAAGCTGATGTCTGGAGCGATTCGGACGGCGTCCCGGTATGACGAATGCCCAGTCCGGATGCTCACGGTAG
>CAKNJS010000027.1 GCA_930986645.1 uncultured Lachnoclostridium sp. | reverse complement strand
TTTTCATCTTCAACAGTCTCCTAAAAGAATTTGCGTCTATTATTATAGGCTATTTCCCACTTTTCTACAACATAAATTTCCTCACAGGCACCAAAGCAAAGAAGGACATCCCGCAAGCCCCGATACCGCTTAGGATGTCCCTCTTTTATCAAAAAATATACAAATTAATACAGCAGCTCATTAATATACTGCTTGTTTGCTTCCAGATCGATATCCAGAACCGCCATTCCCTCATATGTAATCGAATTGTACGTTCCGTCCTGGGGCACAGCCGCCTGCTGTGTCTTCAGATTGTCCACAGCCAGCACTTCTGTAGCCATCTCATAGATCTGCGTCACGCTCATATTCGTCTTCACCTGAGTCAGACAGTAGCTGATCAGAGGCATCAGTGTGGAAGGATCTTTCTGTTCCAGCACTTTCCGGTAAATACCGTACATGACGCTCCTCTGTCTCCTTGTTCTTCCAAAATCACTGTCCAGCGTCCTGTTTCTCGCGTGAGCCAGCGCCTGGGAACCGGTCAGGGTCACTACCCCCGCCTGTATATCCGGCATGCCGTTCTGCCGGTAATACTCCGCTTCCTCTTCAGTCAGCGTCACCTCAATGCCGCCCAGCTCATCGATAATATTCACCAGGTTGTCAAAATTGATCGTCACATAATTCTGAATATCCAGGCCGAACTGCTTGTTCAGCGTATTGATCGTAAGCCCCACGCCGCCGTAGGCATAGGTGTGTCCCAGACGGCTCTTTCCGTACCCGTCAATGTCCACAAGCGTATCACGCAGGAATGAGATAATCGTTGACTTTCCCTCATTTTTGTTAAAAGAAACCAGCATCATGCTGTCCGAACGCCCCATGTCGGAATCCGGGTCTCTTGAATCCGTTCCCACAAGGAGAACATTATACACATCCTGGTCGATCGGGTTTTCCTTGGCGATCTTTACCTCTTTTGCTGTCGGATCCACGTCGGATGGATCCACAATATCCACTCCGCCACCTGTGATCTGCCACACAATGGCAATGCAGAGGCCTACGATCGCCAGGATCAGTATCACCAGGACAATGACTGCAATCCTCAGCTTACTAAGCTTTTTCTTATGCCTGCTCTTAGATTTGGGATTTTTTTCCTTCAATGTATCTCTCCTCCTTTAATCTGACGGTTCCCTGGGCTTTCTTCTCCTCTTTTTTCTATTCCTTAATCACTCGGCCAGACTCATCTTCCATCCTGCCGGTATCCTTTAAACGTCCGCGTCGGCCGTAATGGCCATAATGGCTGTAATGACCATACCTGCTGTAGCCATAACCATAGCCGTATCCATAGCCATAACCATATCTGCCTCTGTCCGCTTTTTTATCTCCATTGAACACATATCCACACATGTGAATTCCACTCATATCCAACGCCTGTACACCTTCTCGTATCTTTTGCATCTTTGTATAATCATAGCGCACGACATACAGTGCTGCATCTACATATCTCGCCATTACTGACGCATCCGCCAAAAGCTCCGCCGGAGCTGTATCCAAAATCACAATATCAGCCTGCTGTTCAAACGCATGGATAAGACTCTTCATACGCTTGCTTCCCAACAGCGCTGCATCTTCGGTGTTGCTCTCTCCTCCAAAAAGGATCATCATGTACTTATCGTCTGACACTTCAAACTTCGTCATAGCCTCCTCCGGCTTCACCTTTCCCCGAAGAACCTCACCTAAGCCCGGATGTTCACCCTCATCTCCCAAAAGACCCGCAATTGACGGATTTCTCGGATCACAATCTGCAAGGATAACCTTTTTCCCCTGTCTTGCAAGGGAAATAGCCAGATTTACAGATACTGTCGTTTTTCCTTCCCCCGGAATAGAACTGGTCACCAGTAAAGTTTTCATCTGATTGTCTTCCATTTCCTTCAGGACACGGATACGCAGCTTTTTCACAGCTTCCAAATAACTATCCGGTATACGATCATTTAAAATACATAAATTATGCACTGTCTGAGTTCTCCTTTTCTTCACCTTTACAAAGGGGAGTGTTCCCAGATCAGGCAGATTAATCTGCCTTTTCAATTTATCCTTTGACTTAACTGTCTTGTGCAAGACCACATACAAACACAAAATAACAAAACCAATTATCGCACCTTGGAGTGCCCCCCTCTTATAGGAGCCCCGGATCACTTCTTCCCTTTGCATATCTGAAGGAATTCCGGTCTCATCCAGTATTTCAAGTCTGGTCTCTCCAAATACAAATTCGGCCACTTCCGGATAGTAATCAATGACCGCATGCAGGAGATTGTAAGCCATCTGCGGATCATTAGAGGAAACAGACATGGTAAGAAGGTTCGTCCCCTCTTCAGCTTCTACACTAATTGAGCCAGGTAGAGAATCCAATCCCATCTCCTCTGCCACCACGTCTTCCAACACGCCACTTGTCAACACATACGGAAACACCTCCGCCATCTGACGGGCCGACTCTGCATCAATATAGCCGCCTCCGCCGCTCGGCGTTGTGACAGACATGGTTGCCGAAGCCACGTACTGCGGTGTGTATGTAAAAGATGTAGCAAAATAGGATCTCACTGCACAGACAATGATCAACCCCAGGATCAGAAGCCAGAGTTTTTTCAATCCTCCGGCAAAATCATCCAAAAGGCTGATGATGTCTATCTTTTCCTGTTCATCTATTTTTTTACTGTTCTCTGTACGTTCTCTGCTCTCACTCATATATTAATCCCTCTGCCTTTTCCCGTACTTTCCGTATCTTCCATAGCCATATCTGCTGCTGTATCGTCCCACTGTAGAACTGGTCAGTCCGCTCAATGTCTGCACTCCGTTAAGTACTACTCCCAGCACGCGGCATTTAACCCCCCGGAAACGGTCCAATGCATCATTGATATCCTCTGCATAGACAAAATTCTGGCGTGCGACAAGAAGAACCGCATCTGCATATTGGGCATAAATTTCAGCGTCTCCCAAAATTCCTACGGGAGGTGTATCAATAATAACATAGTCCGCCAGTTTTCCACATGTCTCCATCAGTTTCTTCAATTGCCCACCCTGCAGAAGATCTGTGGAAGAAGAATAGCAGTTCCTTCCTCCCATAAAAAATAATCTCTTCACTCCCGTAGTCATCACAATATCCTTCAAAGGAGTTTCCTTCTTCAGATACTCACCCAGTTCGTTTTTCTCTTCCGGTTTTAGTCCAAATATAAGGAACTGTGATGGTCTTCTCAGATCGCCGTCCAAAAGAATGACTCTTTGCCCTCTCTGCGCAATCGTAATCGCCAAATTTGCTGCCACAGTAGACTTGCCCTCATTTTCAGACACACTGGTCACTACCAGCGAATGGCAGTCATGCTTTTCCATCCGATACTCTACACGGGAACTGAACTTTTTATAGCTTTCTACAAAACCAAATCCTGCCAGAGGATTGTTGATCAAAAGAGCCGACTTTTTCCGCCGCAGAAGTTCACGCAGCGATTTATATTTCACCTCAAATGCAATGGCCCCTAGACTCCTCGCATCCAGCTTCTTCTCAATCTCCTCCTCACACTTCACTGTGTCTTTCTGAAAAGATAACAGGCCGAAAAGCAGGATCAGTGCTGCAGCCGCGAGTAAAAAGGCCTGCTGTGTCTTATCCCTCACATTCAGAGGATTATCCGGTGAAAAGGCAATTCCCGGCTCCTGAAGCACTTCCATCACTGCATTGCCAATCGAATAGTAAGAAACACTGGAATAGTTGTCAATAATTGCATTAATAATATCAAACGATTTTTTTGGAGAATCGGTTGTAACTGTTAATCCCAGCAGATTCGTATTCTGCACTACATTCGTTTCTATCTGCGCATCTGCCACATTTACTCCCAGCTGTTTTTCCAGTATGTCCTCCATCGCTGAGCTCTCTATGATCTTCTGCAGAGTGGTTGCCATAGTATTCGCCGAACTCAGGTTAGAGTATGAGCTGGCCGAATTTCGGGCAGACACTGCAAAAGTAGCCGTGGAACTGTACTCCGGGACATACTTCAGATTGGCCGCTGTATAGGTGAGCATGGCAGCGGCAAGCGCTCCCAGAAGGATTACCCACCAGTTTACAACAATGTCATGGAGCAGAGTAAAAGGCTCTACTCTATTATTCTCCAAGACTTCACTTACATTTACACTTGAATCTCCGCTCATATCCTACTCCTCCACTACGACAGCAAGCTTGGTCACTGCAGTGACATTATCCAGAGACGTATATGTGTATTCTGCCATATACGTACCGGGAGTATTAAAGTCTACATTTCCTCCAATGCTCAGGCAAGCTCTGTCAACAGTAGCTACTCCCTCATCGAATGAATATTCCGTACCATTTCTCTCAACTCCAACGGCATAAGAATTTAGATCCAGCCCTTGGCCAGCTTTTGTATATACAATATACTGGCTCAAAACAGGATAATATTTTTCCCTCTCCACCTCATCCGAAGGGTCAGTTACCACCAGTTCCAGGGGAACGGAACAGGTATCTCCGGCACTGTTGCTTACCTGCGCAGTCACATTGTATGTGCCCACACCATTCATATAGGTATCATTTGCAAATCCCACACGGATCTGGCTGGAAATATCGCCATCCAGACAGTCCTCTACTGTCATGCCTGCTGTCAGATCCGTATTAGACATATCATCCACGTCAAAACGCAACGGGGATCCAAGCTGTATCTGAGGCGATGTATAGTCTGTATATACAAGTTCTCTTGTCAAGGTAGCAGCCTGATTGGCGCTGTCAAACACTGCATATGTGACTGTTCTTTTCCCTTTCTCCGTAAAATGGGACATGGATGCAACACAGATTTCATCTGTAATATCCCCGTCCCCATTATCTTCCGCGTGAAGCCCGGTCACAAGCTCACTGTCCTCCGCCTGCACACTCACGGATATACTGTCTGTATCACTTGTCAGCACCGGAGGCGTTGTATCTGTTGTCAATCTGGTCATTACCGTATATGCCCCTGTTGCAATAAGCGACAAAAGAAAAATAATAATAACCGCTATTCTAAGCTTTCTCATCTCATCTGCTCCTTATCTATACTCTCCCCCGCGGAACGGGATCTTTCGAAATCTTATAATCTTCCTGCCTCTGCAGATGTTCGCCGGATTTTTTGTAAAAAGCGCATCAAGGTAAGCCTTCGGATAATCGCCTGCGAGACTTTCATATGCATCCGCCATGTAAGTCGTTCTCTGCTGCGGGCTGTGTGCATCACTCGCAATCGCCGAAATCAGATTATGATTCAGAAGGCGGTACGCAGTTCTCTCTGCTCTTCGGCCAAACCTGCCAAGAAAGCTGCCCTTATTCACCTGTATTGCATATCCTCTTGTCAGCCACCTGTAAATAATCTGCGGATCATCCTGTACAAATTCATACCGCTCTACATGAGCTACCACAGGCCAGGCATGGATATCCGCCACCTGCTTTAATATCGCATCAGCGAAATCCGGATCCTCACCAAAGTCAAATTCAATCAAAACATATCGCGTCTGATTGATGGGCATGACCTTCCCCTCTGTCAGAAGCTGAGGAAGGTCTATTGTCGCAAATACTTCCATTCCAGGCATCAGGTGAACAGGTATCTGTTCCCTGACAAACACCTCACATGTTCTTTGAAATATATCGACAAACTCTTCTCCAAAATAATTCCCATATACACCCGGTATATTGCAGTGAGGGGTCGCGACAATCTCCGTCGTTCCACTCTCATAAGCCATGACAGCCATCTCAATGGAATCGTAGTAATCCCTGGCTCCATCATCAAGCCCAGGCAGTATATGAGTATGTATGTCAATCATACAATTCCTCTTTTCACAACAATTAAAATTACATTAGGTAATTATAACATAAACTTGTATATGCGGACAAGAAACGCGGCCCTTATTTACCTTTCCATTTTACTCCAATGCCGTAGAGTCTCACGATAATACGCCGGACAGGTACGATCCGGATCCACACATGTTCAAAAAACTCCCACCAGAAATCTCCCGGCTGCAGAATTTTCCCTTTACGCCGCACTTTAATAACAAGAGCAAATATCTGATCTTCCCTCACAGGTCCCTCTATCGCGGTCTGAGCGTCTCCCACTATATAGAACCCCCGGCTGTCCTTCTTCAGGATACGGTGCATGACATATTGTCCTGTATCGCGCTGGTAAAAAACCATGTCGCCTTTGCGAAGAGCTCGATCCGGCTTAATAAAATAGATATAGTCCCTATTGTGGCAGAGAAACGGGGACATGCTGCTGCCGGCGATTCTCATAGACACAACTTTGCCCTCTGCAGCAATCTCCCTCAACACAGATACGTATTCTCTTGTATCTACAACTCTCTCTTTCATATATTTCCACCTTCCGGCATCAATCCTGCTAGAAATCTATAGCCATGCGGCTGGACTCTTCTTCGCTCAGTTCTGTTACCTTGGTCTCCATAACCCTGTATACCCTCTGACAAAGATTAAGCACACTGGGCCTGTGGGTCGTAACGATACAGGTTTTATTAGGATGCTTCTGCACAATATTTCTGAGAACAGTTCTCTCTGTGGTCACATCCAGAGCCGATGTTGCCTCGTCCAGAAGCAGCACCGGCGCATCCCTCAGCACTGCCCGCGCGATGGCAATCCTCTGAGCCTGCCCTTCAGAGAGGCCTCGTCCCCGCTCTCCCAGACTACTGTTAATAGTATCCGGCATCCTGGAGACGAAATCCCAGGCACAGGAAACCTTCAGAGCTTCTATGATCTCCTCATCTGTGGCATCCTCCTTCACCATCCGCATATTCTCTGCGATCGTCCCGGAAATAATTGTATTCCCCTGCGGGACATAGGCAAACAGGTGTCTTGTCTCTGCATTCATTTCGATGGCGGTTCCATCTGCCGCCTGAAGTGTTACATCCCCATCCTGAGGACGGACAAGGCCAAGGATCAGGCGTATCATCGTCGTTTTTCCCTCACCGGAAGGCCCTACCAGAGCCACGATCTCACCCGGATTTGCCACAAACGCCGAGTCCGTAATAACCTTTGTATCATCCACATAAGAAAAATTTACATCCTTCATCTGTACACGGAAGCCTTTGTCCGCATACTTGTCCAGCGCACTGCTCTCCGGGATATGGACTTCCCTGGGCAGCTGTACCAGTTCTCTGATACGGTGAGCCGACACCGAACTGTTAAGAAAAGACGGTATAATGGATACTACGTTGCTGAAAGCAGATGATAGCTTGCTCCTTTGCTGCAGAAATAAAGTCATCGTTCCATATGTAATGTCGTTAGTCCACAGCCGAAACAGACAGTACCCGAAAGCAACAAACTGCACCAGAGTACCCATAATCGACATAAGAATGTTGGTTTTGATAGAAAAAAGATTATATTTCAGGCTGATGTCCCGGAATTTTTCCTGCCACCAGCGCATTTTCTTGCTATAATGCGGCGCAATCCCAAAAGACTTGATCGTATCAAAATTATAGATTGCCTCCACTTCAAATGTCATGAGCTCACTGCTCATCTCCCGCACTTTTTTGCTGTAATCTCTCTGCTTTTTAATAAGAAAGCGGGACATAAGCAGCATAAACGGTGCGCTGCCAAGAGCGATCAGCGCCATAACCCAGTCGTAGTGTAAAATAACAAAAAAAGTGGCAATAAAATTATAGACAGCAATAATAATAGTAGGGAGCCAGCTGATCGCATTGCCACTGACAGTCCCGATATCCCCGTTAAATCGGTTCAGAATGTCACCATTGGAATACTGGTTCAGCGACAGCCAGTCCGCATCGACAATCTTATCAAATATATCCGCCTGGATGTCATTGTTGATATCAATGCTGAGCTTGGCGGTAATGCGACTGATCACACTGCTGAAAATAAGGCTGAACACCGTACTTCCCACCATGATCGCCACCATAATTCCGAATCTGCTGGAATCATGTCCCGTAATAATATCGATCATATACTTGCTGGCAACACTGCTGACAAGACCCATAGACGTACTGAAGATGCCAAGAATAACATAAAACACGATAGCTCCCTTATACCTGGCGCTGTAGCTGAAGATCCATTTCCAATCATCTATAATCTCACCGAATGTGCCATCCTTCCACCTGGATATTAGAATATCCAGGGATTCAAAGGAAGGGCCCTTATTTTGGTTCTGATTTTCTTCGTCCATTTTATCCTCCTATCACATTCTGCCAACAGTATACATGCATCACCTTAAAGCGTCAAGCGCCCCCTCCAAGCAGCTCACTGCGTTCTCAGAAATCGTACATTGTAGAAGAAAAACCGGTATTTCTGCCAGCAGTTCCTCAATCAGATCCATCATATGGATATGATTTGCCATATTCCACTTATTGATCGTAATCTGACTGTACAAAAGAGGAAATGCCTTTCCCGGTGTCAGCCTCTGTACAGAGTTTCCACGAGCCTGGCTCAGCACAACGACAGCCCTGACAGGAAATGTTTCATTGAAACACACTCCCGACGTTCCACATACCGGCCATCCCTGTGCAGACCATCGGCCGTTCCTTTTTCCGAGAAGGGCGCGGTCCCCATTGATAGTCCGGCTTCCCCGATACTTTTCCCATAGGTCTGCCTGGGTCGTCTTGCCCGTCTCTGACGGAGCGGAAAAGAGGACAGCCTCTCCTTTCCACTCTACATAAGCACAATGCAGAACCATCTGATCCCTGGACGCCAGCCTTTTTTCCAGTGCGAAGAGGGATGTAAAGACAGGATCAAAATGCAGACTCTGTACTTCCGCTTCGGAGAGCACCACTCTGGCACGCTCTTCTGCCGTTTCCTGATAACAGGCATAATATCCGTCCATGCCCTTCACGCCGATCAGGCGGGTCTCTCTCCCACCCTTTTCGTAAACCTTGAGATCCGGACGGTCTGCGATCAGTTTCCCCTCAGCATCGGGAAGCTTCTCCGATAGCCACATATCATATGTGTACATTTGCTCCCCTGCATCCTCCCCACAGGCAAACAACATAAAATTATCCGGCGGCATCACTTCCTCCGGACATCGAAGGCGGAATATAAAATCACCAATCTGAAATTTCCTGTTCATATTCTGACCTCATACTATTCTCATACTATTCCCAGACACTATATACTCTCTCAATATGCAATCATTCCCACTTTTTTAAGTGTCTCGAGAAACTCAAGAACTTCCTTTTCTATTATATCCGGCTCACCATCGAAAGCATCAAGCACTTTTCTGACCATATCATCCGGCGTTGCGCACTCTTCCACATGTTTCCAGATAAAACCCGCCACCTCGTTCGTGGAAATGAGGCCGTTAAAATTCTGGATCGCATTTCCGGTAGGCACGATTACTGTCTCTCCCGCAATATCCTTTATCACATACAGTTTATTCAGCTTCACTCTTCATCTTCCTTTCATATTCTTCAAGCAGCGCGATATATGTTCCTGTAAGCTTACAGTAATAATCCGGCGTACCGCCCACTTCTCCTGTCTCTGCTATTGCGGCCGCTGCGCATGTACCGCAGAGCACTTTCATTTTACACATGTGACATGCAGGTGACATACCGGATGTTTCCACAAACCTGTGGATCTGTTCCCATGCATTTTCAAATCCCGCCCTGAACACGTCAACCTGACAGTCTGTCGTAAAACTGCACGCGCTCATAAGCCCGTCATAATTAATCCAGAACACGCTGTTCCCCGAGCGGCAGGAATATCCCTTTTCATATTTCCTTGTCTGAGAATAGTTTCTGTAGCTTTCCAGCGAGAATTTTACCATATCCGCAAACTGATTTCCATATTTAAGCTGTTCATATCGAAATCTTGCTCTCGCAGCATCTTCTGCCGCAAGACGGTATTGCGCGTTCTGCCGGTTGTTGTCCCGGACAGGCGGAAACATATAATAGCCAACCTCTATGGGGATATCCAGCCTGACCGCAGCCTCATAGATGGCATCAAGATCATGGATATTGTAAGGAGTAAGGCTGCAATTGAATTTTACGCTGATCCCCCTCTCCCTGAGAAGCTCCACCCCACGCATCACCTGTGTAAATCCGCGGGGATTGCCGCACAGGGATGCATATGTCTCATCACTCGCTCCGTACAGCGTAATGTTGATCCTGCGCGGAGGATCTTTGGCGAGAAAATCTGCTATTCCTTCATCAATCAATGTACCGTTGGAATTAAACGAGATGATCAGTCCCAGTCTGCGCAGCTCCCGGTACAGCTGTTCAATCCCCGGATACATGAAAGGTTCCCCGCCTGTCAGCAAAAGAAACAATGTACCCGCGGCACTGAACTGTTCTGCAATCTCGAGCCACTCCTTCCAGGTCTTCATGGGGGCATGCTTCTCCATCTCTTCCCTGCTCATCCGGGCAAAGCACATCTTACACGACATATTGCAGAGAGGAAGCAGCTCAATATTCCCCGCCACAGGGATGTGATGATAATCGGCCCGGTTGCATATTTCCCGTTCAATCGGATTCAAATAACTGATCGGATCCATGTCAAATCTCCTTTAAAGTATTATACAGTGCTAAGACAGCTCCCGCATCTTTTGTGCAGGAATAATAGTAGCACGGAACCTGCGCCGCGATCCGCTGGAGGATATTCAGCGCCCTCTCCACAAAATCATGGTCGAAAAAACTGATCGTCGTTTCACTCACAAGCCGCTTTACTCTCTCAGCAAAGCGCATCTCGTATATAAGATTTTCCGGGCCCTGCTGCAGGTATACGATTGCCGCAACCGGCAGAGTGCGGTTCAGACAGATGTCAGAAGAGCCGCAGACCGGTATGCCGCAGGCTTCGTATCCTTCCCTGCCCTCCCGTATAATGACTCTGTCGCCATTTACGATTTCAGCGCCTTTATATTTTTCCCACAGGGCAGCCTGGGTAGACTTACCTGTACCGGAAGGAGCAGTAAACAAAAGCGCCCTTCCTTTATAATTTACATAGGAGGCATGCAGTATGACTCCCCCGTGTGCGATTAGCACCTTTTCCAGCGCCAGCGCATTAAATATTTTATAATTTCCGGTATTCATAAGAGCAGTTTCATACTTTCTGTTCAGCCAGACCGTTTTATCTCCCGCCGCCGTCTCTTCGTACAGCATGCACGGCTCCTCAAAGCCCAGAAAATAGTGAAACCTCATCTCCTTACTCTGACCTCTGTCCCAGTAAACCCGAACAAAATGATATAGTGATAGGTAAGCCTTTGATCTGATCTCCGGCTTTTCCCCCACTCCACACGGTACGTGCGGGTTTCCCCGCATACCGCGTTCCATCGGACGGCCTTGACATCTGCCTGCTTTTACAGGTTCACCCGCCGCCCGACTTGTGGCCATTCCTCCGTCCCCATTACAGCGACTTCTACGGTTCGACCACTGCTTTTCAGCACCGGTTCATCCGCTTATTTTTCTTCGTCAGATTATCCCCGCAAACACAAACTTTCACAGGGGACCCGATACCTTTCCCTGTTTCGGCAGTTCTATCTGTGCATATACTCCCTTAGGTCCCCGCTATAGGCCCTCCGGCCGGGACATGCCTGTAACATGCCATGGACTTTCATAACCAGGATTCTTACTCATCCACTGCCGGATCCGGTTCCCCGGCCTGTATGTTTCCATACAGTTGTATTCTGGACCCTTTAAACCGCAGGTTCGTCCGCCTTCCGGCTTACTGACCATAGGAGTTTTATAGACTTCCGGCATATCATCATCCGTATCCCGCGCCCTCCGGCGCCCGACCCAGGACCACTTCTGCCGTCTTCACCGAGCTTCTGACATGTCCGCTTTCGCCTGCACATGCCAGTCGGAGTATCAAAGAGAGCGTTTTCAGGCGTTACCCTGTCATTCCGCTCTTCGAGCTGCCGCTTCGCCCTATATCTGAACATTCCCCTCTTGTGCCGGAAAACACTCAGATATCCGGCGCCTGACCTTTTCAGTCAGGAACAGGTCGCACCCTGATATACGATCTCGCCGTCGGGACTGTGAAGTTCATCTGCCATTCTGATCTTATAGATCTCGTCCGCCTGTTCAAAGGCTTGTGTCTCAAATACCTTTATGTGCGGATCCCACTCAAACGCAGCATCCGTTTCAATCCGGATCCTGACTCCCGCAATCTCAAAATAGTTCTTCATACGACCTCTCTTTATAAATATTGACAAAAAGTTCTCTATACTGACTAGAGTCCAGAGCATATACTCTGGACTCTATTTATAATGTCTGTTCAATTATTTATTAACTTTTACGATTATGACAACTGGTACTTCTCTGCAAGACTCAGGTCAATGGTTGTATCATGCATGATGAATGCACCATTATTAGCCCCCCAGAAACTGGCATGCTCCCTCCGATGTTGCCACTCGGTCCCATGATAATTCTGTCTGTTACATCCTTCAACATATGCACAGGCCTCAAACTGTGTATGAAAGACATCTCCCTCAGCAGTTCCTACACCCGGGTTAAATTTAACCACACATGCCGTTTGACTGTCCAAAAACATGGTGTTATACTGCGTATTCTGATGTCCTGGTGACTCACACCGAACCTGTGTAGGTGTTACATTATAAATCGGCTCCTGGCATGCTGCTATGTATTGATTCGCCACAAAGCTCTCCGCATACATCTGCGGTGTGGAGTATTTCTGTTTCATGGTAATTCCCCCTTCGTTATATTTTTTGGCAAAACAGCTCTCCCCATAATTTTAAGTATAGAAAGCACCTTACATACGGTTTACATTTTTCCTCTATCTGTATCTCACAGGTATTTTATCGCTTTATATAAGGTCTGTCAATACTATATCCGCATTTTTAACATTTAAATTGCACATTTTTTCACAAATTATCCACAATTGCTACAAATTACCGGGATCTTATCCACTTCCGCCGCGTCTCCCGCATCACCACGTACAATCTTCTCTGGTGTGCTTCGCAATCCCATGCTTTATAAGTTCCCCGGTAAAGCCAAGCACATCTCTCCTGGCCACATCCCTGTCCACCTCATACTCCTCCAATATGGCCTCCACCATCTCATCAAGACTGTCGACCTTCTCCAGATGATCCCATATAAACTCCGCC
The DNA here is from genome assembly GCA_930986645.1 of uncultured Lachnoclostridium sp. Taxonomy (GTDB): domain Bacteria; phylum Bacillota; class Clostridia; order Lachnospirales; family Lachnospiraceae; genus Mediterraneibacter. The sequence continues at coordinate 18,435 of CAKNJS010000027.1, read as the reverse complement.
GATTCGGTCAGTGTGATCATTCCGTTGAATTCTTCTGCCGTATCGCCTACAGGGACAAGGATGGCCTGTCCGGCCACATTTCTTTTCACAAATTCCTTAACTATCTTCATATATAATTTTACCTCCCGGCTTCTGCCTCCAGACACAAAAGGCGCGCATACTCTTTCGCAAGTCTGCACAGATATTCCGGCACCCCGTCATATGCTCCTGTTTCCAGCTTTGCACTGGCAGCACAGATATGGCATACCGGTCTGAGCGGACACCTGGCACATTGTTCGTTTAGCAAGTGCTTCTTTGAATTCCTCGATATCTCATCCCACGCATCCTGAAAACCACAGTCAAATACCGAAACCTCAGGTTCGTCCAGCATCACACAGGGATGCATGATCCCCTGCCAGTTAACGGTAAAAGAACAGTTGCCGGCCATACAGGAAATCTGCCTGGGAGATAGCAGGTCTCCCCTTCTCAGGCTCTCTGCCGTCTGCTGCACATAGCGGGCAAAATCTTCCGGCTCCATCTCGGCCTTTTTCACCTCTATCTCGGCAGCAGCGGCTTCCTCAGGACTCAGCCGGGACTGCTGTTCAAAGGGCAGTCTCCTTTCGCGGAGTCCCGGGAACATATACGTGTCCATGTGTACCGGAGTGTCCAGTTCCCTTCCTATCTGATAGATTCTGCCCATATCAGGCCTGTTATCTTTTGTCACACTGCCATTGATCTTAACATCCACTCCCCGCTCCTTGAGCCGGCGTATCGCGCAGACCGCTTTCTCGTATCCCTGAGGATAATGACAGAGTCTCCCGTATGCGGTCTCATCCGCTCCATAGAGAGTAATATTGACTCTACGGGGCTTATATCTGCCAAAGAAATCTGCCCACTTCTCATCGAGGAGCGTCCCGTTTGTATTGACTGTGAGTATCATGCCCAACTTCCTCAGCTCCAGATACAGTCTTTGAAAGTCAGGGAAAAGAAGCGGTTCTCCCCCTGTAAGAAGGAGAAAAAGCACTCCCGCTTCAGCCATCTCCCCGCCCAGCCGTATCCACTCGTCCGCTGTGTGCAGGCTGCCTTTCTGTTCCATCTCCTCACGGCTCAGCCGCACATAGCACATGTCACAGCTCATATTGCACAACGGCAGAAGCTCCAGACTGCCATTGACGGGTGTCTGCATCCACCCCGCCTTCTCCATCAGGATCTTTTCATAGGTCAAATTCATTTTCTCAATCTCCCGTGTATAATGAAACACGGCCAGCATACTCTGCTGACCGTCTCTGCTCTATGTAGTATCCATCTGCTATGAGTGATTCGGATGGCTGGGATCCTGCTGCTGTACTACGCCCCAGTGATTCCATTTTCTCTTATCATTCCATCCCCTGGCGTTCGTATGCCAGAAAATCACATCTCCCGGATCCACCGTATTGTTTCCATCCATCTGGAGAATATAATCCAGGCCGCCGTTCAGCCATCCCTGCTCTCCGTTAAACTCTCCCACGCTCTGGAAAACGCCACCATCATCCGTGATCACTCTGTTCGCGCTGGCATCCCCACATGTGTGTGGAGTGCCTATTGTGGAATGAGTGACCTCGCCTCTTTCTCCTGTCTGCCAATAAGAACCATACGGCAGGGAAGGATCAGACCCTCTGCCGCAGGCCAGCTTAAAGCACGCTGCCACATATTCATTCGCTTCAAACCCCTCCACCACTGCAACCGGTGTCTCCCACATCTTTTTCATTGTTCACTGCCTCCTACCTAAAATCTTATTTCCTGTTACCTATCTAAAGCATCCCGTGCTGTCTTCTCAGGGCGGGTGCTGCCGTTGTATACACTGATGAAGCCTACTAATCTATTTACATATTTTATACTTATGTTTTTTAAAAATCAAGCGTTACAGTGCAATTTTTTAACTTTTCCATATCTAGATTTCTATTTTCTACTGTATGATCTTATATTTTTTCATGAGATCCACCCGCTTGTTTCCGATGTCAATGCTCTCCCTGGCATCGTTTCCCTCCATCCTCCGGGTCTCCTTCACATATTTCCCAATCCTGGCAATCCAGGCTGCCGGAAGAAGAAACGGATACTCCTTCAGGTACGCATAACTGCGCTGCATATATTTTATATCCGGGAACACAGACTGGAGAATGGATCCTCCTGCCTTCCTGCCGTTCTTATCTGCCGTCACTGCCTGCAGAGTAATATTACTGCTGTGCTTTCTGCTCATACTCGAATCTCCGAACACACCGCCTGCCAGCAGATCCTCCAGAAGCTCGTCCCCGTCAGCTCCAAGCTCCTGCCATCTACGCGGATAGCAGGCTCTTTCTCTGTCAAATCCGAGATGCTTCTCTCCAATATCAAAAAGGGAGGCCGCAAATACATCTGCATGGATACTCCGGCATTTCTCCAATACATAATCCCAATCGATCTCTTTTCCATATGTATCCGCATAGACAGCAATGTCGCATACCTGCCGGATGCCAAAGCCACTGTGCAGGAAATGCTTAAACGCATGGAGGATCAGATATAAGAGATGATCCGTATGACACATAGTGTAGATATCCACGCCCCCGATCCGCAACCGGATCTTTCGCTCAAAAACATCTGCGAACAACCCATTCAATTCTCCGTAGGCCTCCGACTCGGAGGAAAACAATTCCTTGTGGAGCTCTATGTGGAGAGCTCCCCCTTCTCGGTAATAGGGAACCTCTCCCTCTTCCAGGATATCCATCGCCGGATCTGCCCGCTTCATAGCATTGTTCAAAAACAACTCATGACATTTTTCAAACTGCTCTACGGGAATCAGCACATCCTCGTCACCGGAGCATCTGTAATCCGGCTCCCTGTACAGATTTCTGCATACAATTCCCTTTACTACCACAGGGGTCAGTCCCTCTGCTGTCAGCTTTTCATAGAGCTGCAGGAATTCTTCCGTCTTTCTGCTCTGTATCATTACCTGGCGGATCACCTGGCTTTTCAGAAACCGGACTCTGTCCGGAGACATAGAGCCAAAAGCCGGACAGGTGTAGACCTCCTCATACGCCATCGGGAGGATCTGATGATGCATGCAGAGGCTGAAGAATTCTCCCCATTCTTCCTCTGTGATCTCTTCATCCCACTCCACTTTTCTTCCGTCCAGAAAGCAGCGCACTGCCTCCAGCATCTTTTCGTTCCTTGTATGTTTGTCCATATGTACACTTCCCTACTGTTTTCCGTCTGATGGCCTGCAAGATACAGCAAAAACATTCCATTAATTACATAAAATGTCATTTTTTTCCATCACTCAGCGTTAAAAATATCAGAAGATTTTTATCTCTTCTTTTTTCAGCCTTTAGATATGATCAGTCTTTTTCTGAGTACATATAATTCTAACACTCAAAAGAGGGGATTACCTCATACCATGGTATGAGGTAATCCCCTCTTTTTTCTGTCTTTATAAAATTCCGTATTCTTTCCCTTTTTGTACAGCCTGTATCCGCGTAGTCACCCCCAGCTTTTTAAAAATATTATAGACATGGGTCTTTACCGTAGAAAGCTTGATGTTCATTTTTTCGCTGATCTCCGCATTTCCGCACCCCTGCTCCATATATTGAAGCACCATCTGCTCTGTCACCGTCAGCTTCTCTACCCTGTATATATTCTGCTGTTCTTTCTGTAGATCCAGATATTGTTTTTTCTTTCTGCCTGCTTTTCTCACGATATAGTCCAGCCAGTCACCAAAGGGCATTCTCAGGACACTGCCATACTTGTATTTCCTCTTTCTGTGGGTACTCCCTGCCTCTTCCCTTTCCAGCCAGCTGCGATACTCCTCCAACAGCTCTACTCCTCCCTGCCCATATCCGGTATAGATCCTGACATACCTGTAGGGGTTTGCCACTGCCAGCGATTCTGCCACTGTTTTCAGGGCCTGTCCTGTCCGCCCTGTCTCCCTTTCAATGACCGCCTTCTGGAAGAGGCTCTCGGCCAGCCATTTCCAACTGTGGTTCTTTTCAAAATAGGGAATCAATATATTCAAAATCGACTCCGCCCGACTGTAATTGCCGAGATAGAGATGGATCTTCGCTTCCGCCACTGAGTGGATCCGGGTCTTTCCCGAAAGATTTTCTATATCTCCTCCTGTCTCGCGGATCCATTTCATTAAATCTTCTTTTTCTCCCCATTTTGCTTCAGCCAGATAGTACAGAGCGCGGGTATTCCACCTGCACACATCGGTCTCCTCTTTTCTCAGCGTCTCCGCATAGTTCCGGATACTCGTCCGCACTAATCCCCCCTGTTCTTTTTCATCTGCCAGAAGATATGCCAGATACATTCTGCCCAGCCGCACCGGCCAGGCTTCGTCCTCTCCGCCCTCCTCCAGCACATCCCACTGAACTCTTTTTCCGGATCCGCCTCCGGCACCATCTGTCTGAAATTCATACTCTATCTCAGCCAAATGGAATGGCACCTGATTTTCCTGTGCCAGCTTCTCCTGCCAGAGATTTCTGTACACTTCCCTCTCTTTTCTCCCGCAGGCAAACAGCTCTGATAGATCCTTCACACCGCCCAGGTAAGATACCGACTCCCCCAGCATAAAGTACAGCCGTATCTTCTCTCCAGGTCTCATCTTTTTTCCCAGCATATCCATCCATTTTCCGGCAGATATTTCCGGATCCGCGTAGGCTGTATTAAAGAGGATTTCCAGCCATTTTTTCCTGAGGTCATCATCTTCCCCGACTTGTTTCCATAGTTTCGCGGAAATTTTTCGCAGCTTTGCGAGATCTGCATATTTTTCATCCAGCAGAAGTTCCATCCATCTCAGATAAAACAGCTCCGGCGTATAGAGATCCTCCTCCCGTATCACGGCTGAATATGGGAGAAATGATATTTTATCGTAATTTCTGATCAGTACCTCCCTGTAGACTTCCCTGTTGTTAAGGTTCCGGCAACACTCCAGCACCTCATTGATATATCCTTTCTCTTCATACCAGACTATAGCCTTCTTCTTTACCTCTGCCGGAGTCTGGAACTCCACTGTCATGCGAAACAGCGGGTGCACATACCAGCATCTCTTTTCCGGAACATAGAGCATTACTCCTCTGGAAAGCAGTTTCTCTTCTGTGAGTTTCCCCTCATCCCCCCACAGATACTGCTCCAGTTCACCGTCCAGCCGAGGAAAATAGGCTCTTTCCCTGAGAAGATTGTGTTCTGTTTCCGGCAGTGCCGAAAGGATCTGTTCCTGTACATACTTTCTCACCTCATATCTTCGGCACAGTTCCTCCACTGTCCACCGATCTCTGAGCTGGCTCTGCATCCTGACAAGTACGGCCGTACAGCCCGGCCATCCCCTGGCAATACCGTATACTTTCCTGTAGTTCAGGGTGCTTCCGCATTTTTTCAGGTACTGATACGTCTCAGCCTCTGTAAACCAAAATGTCTCAGGCAGCACCTGCTCCATCATTCCACACCAGACAAGGTCCAAAAAAGCCGGCGGCAGAACGCCGTCGGCCAATAGAAAAAGCCTGTCCTCCGGCTCCATCTGCCTGATAAATCTTTTTAAGCCCTCGGATATCTCCGGATATCCCCCTTGATCCGGGCCGCCAACAAGATACCATCTGGCCTTTCCCTTTTCCCGGTCTTCCGGAATTTTCCCATCCTCCACATCCCGCATCGAGCAGTAAACCGGCCTGACTTCCGGATGTTTCTGCAGCAGCATATACACTGCCGTCCTTCTGCCTGAACCGGGCATGGCACAGAGACATACTGCCGGGTAAGACAGAAGCAGGTCCTCCAGTTTTTCCGTCTTATCAATTCGTATTTTTCTCACATCCATGTACCATCATACTCCATTCAAAATACCGCCGATCAGATGGATCCGGCTTCCGGAAAGCTCCTCCAGCCCTTCCAGGATGTGATCTGCCCGGGCATAATCCTTCTTGACCACGAACACTACACTGTCCGCATACTGTGCCAGCACGCCTGCGTCTGTCAACATACCTACCGGCGCGCTGTCCAGGATCACATAGTCTACATTCTGAGCTAATGTCTCGATAATCTTCTGCATTCTCTCCGTTCCAAGCAGCCGGGATCCGTCATCCACAGTCTCACCTCCGGGGAGAAAATAGAAATGCATCGACTTATCCATCCCCATCTGCTCTGCCGAGAGCAGCGCATCATTAACTTTGATCTTCCTGCTAAGGATCTCGTACATTCCCTGCCCCTGTTCCAGTCCCAGGATTTCTCTGTCAGAGGGATGTCTGAGATCACAGTCCGCCAGCGCAACCCTCTTCCCATTTTGCACCAGGGAAAGCGCCAGATTAACTGCAAGCGTACTTTTTCCCTCTCCTGCCAGAGCACTGGTTATAAGGATCACTTTATGCTTATGTTTCCATGTGCTGTACTCGATTTTATTCCTTATGAGCCGCAAAGCTTCCAGGAAGTCAGGGTCTGTCTTTTCATTCATGATGTTTAACACATTTCTTGTCTGCCGGCTTCGCTTTTTCAGAGATATCTGTGGCACTTCACCCAGACATTTCATATTGATCATATTCTGAAAGTCTTCCTTCTTCCTCACCGTGCGGCGGCTCAGCATCACAAGAGCTGTCCATGCAAGTCCCAGGCCACAGCCAACAGCAGCCCCCTTTGCCAATTCTCTCCGCCCGTCCCGCGGATTGTCCGGATGGGCCGGGATTCCCGTCTCGTCCAGCAGTTCCATGTTCGTCCTTCCCACGATCATCTCTGCCACCTCCGGGTAACAGGTTATCACCGCCTGAAGCGTCTCATACGCTCTGCCTGCATCCGAGTCCGTCACCGACAAAGTAAAAAGATTGGTATTGTTCTCCGATGAAGCCTGTATCTGGCCGCTTACTTGCTCCTGCCCCAGCTGGGCTGCCGCCCTGCGGGACAACACACCGCTGGTCAGGATGTACGGAAAAGTATTGACCATCTGCTCTGCAGTGGCATTGTCATAGAAACTGTAGGTTCCTGTCGTATCCGTCCCGGTGTCCTGGCTGGCTGTTATAGTAAACGTCGCAGATGCCGTGTAGCTGGGCTGCCAGGAAAAATAGCTCCTGGCGTAGGAAATCCCGCCTCCGGCAAGAGTAAGGATGAGTATCCAGAGCCACATCCTGCTCAATGTCCGGAGATATTCTTTCAAAAGACCTACAATATCAATCAGGCCTTCTTCCGGATTTTGAGTCCTGTTTTCTTCCCTTCTTTCACTCATGTTCTTTATCCTTCTTCTTTCTTGCTCGCTTTATGATAATAAGGATGATATTTCCCGTAACGTCCGTACTTTCCATACCTTCCATAACCGTATCCGTAGCCATAGCCGTATCCATAACCATACCCATAACCAGATGAAAGAATGCCCCTTCTTCCGGGAACATCATTGAAAATGCAGCCCAGCAGCCGGTTGCCCTGCCTGTCAAGCACATCTATCGCATCGTTGATATATTTTGCAAGCGTCTTGTTCTGCTTGACAACGAGCAGAGACATATCTGCTTTCTGCGCCCACATCTCCGCATCGGATCTCCCTTTTACGTGAGGTGCATCGACAATGATCACATCCATCTGCTCTTTCATCTTTCCCAGAAAATTCTTTACAGCCTTTGATCCCACGATCTCTGTAGAACGCTGCTGCTTTTCATCATTGACCATAACGTAAAAGCCTGTCGCTTCCATATAATAGACTGCCTTTTCCATATCTTCCACAGAACTGCAGCTTCCCCAGCTTCTTATATCTGCCTCCTGAAGGCCAAGGCCGGCGCGCAGAGCGCTTCGCCTGAGATCCCCCTCCACCAGAAGGACCTTCTTGTCATCCTGGGCAAGAGCAAGCGCCAGATTGATAGCCACCGTCGTTTTCCCTTCCTGCGGCAAAGTACTGCTGATGACAAGGATGCGGCCTCCCCGCTTTTTTTGCTCATACAAAAATTTGGTTCGTATCTTTTTGATCGTCTCCTCGTATCCGAAGCTGACAGCAGGTTCGCTGATCCACAGTTTTTTCTTTTTCCTCTTCACGAGAGCTTTCAAATTCTGGTATTTTCTCTCATGATATATCGTGGCAAAAAGGGTCGTATCAAGCTTGATCTTCACTTCTTTTTCATTTTTCACACTGTCACGCATAAAGGAGAGCAGGGCAAACAAAACCGCCATAACGCCTGCGCCCGCGAGGAAACCCATTTTCATAACCCTTCTCCCCTGGAAACTCTCCACAGGGGTGGAAGGATAGTTGGGATCCTCAAACACTTCCAACACCACATCTCCCAAAACACTCTGAGACACTGACGGGTACTGTTCCAGCATAGTCTCAAGAAGCCGGAAAGCCTCAGTGGGGGAATCAGCTGTGACAGTCACATTCAGAAGATTTGTCTCCGGTATGATCTCCACCTTAACCGTTCCCGGAAAGCTGTCCATCTCCAGTGTATCTGCCACTTTTTTCTTCAAAACCTGGCTGTCCAGTACCGTCTTAAACACTTCCGCCAGCCTTTGCGTCTGGGAAAGATTGGCATAAGCGCCCGTATTACTTCCTCTTGCCGACACCACAAAAGTCGTCCGGGACGCGTACTGAGGCTGATACATAAGATAAGCGCCTATATAACTCAAAAATGCCACCGAAATCCCGACGATCAGAATCACCCACCACTGACGGATCACATCCAGAAAAAGTGTGTAAAAATCCGTTACCATCGACTCATTCTCTTTTATCCGGTCTGTCGTCCTGTTCGTTTCTGCTGTCTGTTCCATAGCAAATTCCTTCCTCTACTCGCTGACTACGACAATCAGCCTCGTCTTGCCTGTCCTCGTTCCATTTGTCAGGTAGTAGTCTGCAAAATAGCACCCTGCCTGCGCAGTATTGACATTAGCCTGTATGTTCAGAGCTCCTTCTTCGTCTGCCCCTGCATAGTAAGCCGCCGGGTCAAAGGGATCGTTGACTCTCAGATAGACCAGATAGGTTGACAGGCTTACCTCAATCTGCTCTGTCGAAGGGTCGTAGACCTCTATCTCTGTTGTCAGATAAGATGTACTCCCGGCGCTGTCCGTCACGCGAAATTCCACCGGGTACGTCCCAGCGGCAGTACTGGAGATCGTCCGCTCCAATGTATATTTAATTCCATTGGTCAGGTCTCCATCCAGCGTACTGGAAGCAGTCAGCCCCTCGCATATATTGATCGTACTTCCCAGAGGGAAACGGAGCGGACTGCTCATAGCAAAAACCGGAGCCTGATAATCTGTATATTCCAGTGTCCTGCTGAAATAACCCACATTTCCGCTTCCGTCAACCGCAGCATAACTCACAGTCCTCCGGGTTCCCTCTATAAAAGGTGACAGGCTCTGTATGACCAGAGTATCTGTCACATCCCCGTCCCTGCTGTCCTCCGCTGTCACGCCTTCCAGCAATTTCGCCTCATCGTCAGCTACGCTCATCTGGACCGTGTCACTGTCTGCCGTGATGACCGGGGCTGTCCGATCCGCCGCCATTCCCTCGTACACGCGAAATCCCGCAAAGGCAGCTGTCGAGAGCAGAAACAGGAGTATACTGAAAATCTTGATCTTCTTCATGTTCTTCCCCTTGTCTTCTGGTTTTATTCTCTGTCCATTCTCTACATAGTATAGCGTCTCCTTTATTATTGCGTCAATGTGTAATATGATGAAAAAAGTCCGACCGAAATATTATAATCGATGCGTTCATTGGACAAAAACGCCTCCCTTCCGGATGTAGTTTCACTTTACTACTTCCGAAAGGGAGGCGCAAGGTCAGTATTCAGTTAAAATTTTATCTTGTTCTTATTAAACGATGCCACTTACCATCTGAATAGTGACTTGAAGAAATCTGTAACTGTATTGACAATGTTCTTAATCGCATTGCCCAGATTAGTTAAGAAGCCGTTACTGCCGTCTTCCGCCGGTTCCTCCGCCGCTGCTTCAGAAGCGTTAAATTCTACGCATTCCGACTCGCCGTATGCCACTTCTATATCACTGTACTCTGCATCGTTCAGTTCATAGCCTTCTGGCACAAGCCCGGAAACTGTTGTCTCAATATCTTCTGCGGCAAATACCGCTGACTCACCGACAACGCCGTTTGATGTAAGGGTAGTGGAAGCCAGTTCATTGCCGTCCGCATCGTTCAGAACAATATTCAGGACTGCATCGTCATAAGTCACTTCCGGTTCGGACGGTTCCTCCTCAAATCCAAGACTCATAAGAGAAATAGTAAGCGTATTTACCGTAGGCGCTTCTATGGCATTAGCAGACGTCTCACTGCCGAACCACTTCAGATCGGTGATTGACAGGATACCGCCGCTCTTATTGGTAATTACAACCTCTCCATTCGCTCCCAGCGTCAGCTTGTAGAACATATCTGTACTGCTCTGAATTGTCTGATCCGAGCCATTATTGACAGTATAAGTTACGGCACTGTTTACTGCTTTCAGACCAATCTGTGCAGAAGTAACACCGCTGCCCAGATTAAACGCGAGAGATTCGCCCGGCCGCAGGAAGACTTCATTCTTCGGGCCGTTATCCAGAAGATCCTGGGCATTTTTTTCATCTGTCACATTTTTACTGATGATAACAGCGCTTGTACTGCCGTCCAACTGATCATAAACCTGACCTGCAAGCTGTCCTGCATAATCTTCGCTTGTATCTGCATCAACATTCAGTGCCTGAAGAACAGAATTGCGGACTTCTGTAAAGTTCGGGTTCTGTTCGCTGTCCTGCTCATATACCTCTGAAGCTGTATCGAGTGTTCCAAACACTTTAAATCCATCCAGATATACCGCACCGCTTGTCTCTTCATTGGCATTTGTCTTACAGTGACTGATCGTAACCGTATAAGAGTCACGTGCCAGTCCATTGAGAGAAACGATCGGCAGGCTGTAGGAAGCCACATCCTGTCCGTCCGTTGCGCCGGTAGTTCCTTCTCCTGTATGTGTATCTACTTTCAGCAGTTTTACCAGCGAGCCTGCGGAATTGCGGACCATAACATTGACGGAACCTGTCGCTGTTGTACAGTTGGCGTAAATATCAACTCCGGTACCGGTAAATGTAAATACCGCTCTGTCACCGATGGTATTACTTGCCGCCTGTGTACCGTTCGATGCTCCGGTGCTTTCTGTTCCGTATTTGGAATCAAATCCATAATAATCTCCGGAACCGACAAGGGATGTACTCTGGCTGCCGCTGCCTTTGCTTCCTGCTTCCCATCCGGTCATGGAAGCAAATCCTTCCTCATAGTAAACTGTTGTGGCCGGATATACTTTAAATGAATATTCAGCTCCTCTGGTATTTCTCAGTGTAACAGTATCTGTATCCTGCAATACATTGTTCGGTGTATATGTTACAACATTATTTAAAACCGTTACGTCGCCGTAAACTGCGGAACCGGACGCAAGATCGTAACGGCCATGATTGTTACTGTAGTCTATAGTTACCGGAAGACCGAAATCAATCACGATACTGTCCGGTGTAAAGGTCGGCGCGGAAATACTTGCCGTCGCGCTGGCACTTCCTCCGAATGTTCCGGAACTATACTGAGACCGGTAGTTATAAGTCAGATCAACCGTATTAACAATGTCTGTATCCAGATCTTTATCCTGTATAGTATAAGTAACTCTATACTGATATGTACGATTTGCACTTAAAGTGCTGTTGCTGAGGTCAACCGACTGTGTATTGCTGTTTGTATCTGAGAACACCGCGCCTGACAGGTTATCTGTCAGTACCGGATTTGTATAGGTGATCGCTTCTGTCGTAGCATACTGGGTGACAGTGATTCTGTAAGTAATTTCATCTCCAGCACTTGCCGTCATTCCCTCTTCGTAGTCCTGTCCGCCGACGCTGGTGATCGCCTTTTCAACAGTCGGCAGTTTCTGTGAACGGAAAGTCAGATCACAGTCAACAATATCTCTACCCGTTGTTTCTCGTGAAAATCCCTGTGCTCCGTCACATCCCAGTTCCAGTGCCGCCTGAATATCTGCCGCTACTCTTGTATCTCCAAAGGCTGAGTTATTTCTTTCATTCATTCCGGCGCCCGCCTGCGTATAGTAATCGCAGTTTGTAGGATTATCTTTATCCTGCAGTGCCAGATACTGTCCTGCTGAATTTGTCGCACTCATAAATGTCAGTGCATATCCTTCATCCGGAGCTCCGAAGAAATTGATACAGTAAGCGGCATTTGATGCATAAGAAACATAGATCGCTTCTCCGTCTACCGCTTCGATAAACTCGTTCGTATTTCCGGAACAGTTCCACGAATACCAGACTGTCGTATCAGTAATCTCCGTAATGTGTAGACTGCATATCTTTGTATTGGAGCTGGTCGTATTCTGTACAATGATCACAGGAATCGTGTAGGAAACTCCATTTACTGTATAAGTAAGCGTTGTCTCACCTTCACTTACTCCTGTCACAACACCGCTTTGACTCACTGTTGCAATGCTGGTATCTTCAATACTCCATGTACCATTTGCCCCTACACCTGATAAATCTATATCATAAGTCAATCCTACTGAAAGGGTAAGCTTGGTTAAATTGCCTCCTGCACCGGTACGGTTGCTGCCAACCCGGAACGGAGTCGTCTCCGTATCAACAAACGGCGGCATCTCCTCAACTGTAATGTTGTACAGTGTTTTTCCTACAACTACGGAAGTGGATCCTACTGCAACGCCGGTGATGGCGATTGTTGTGGCAGCTGCTGGGTCGGTTTTGGTTAATGTAACCGGTGAACCGATTGGATCGGAATAGCTATAGACAAAATCCCACTCATCCCAACTCCAGTCGTAATCTTGTGTTCGATAAAATGTACCATCATTGAAATAGAAAGTTGTCGCCCACCTTGAGTTGGAAGTCGTTGTTAAGCTATTATTATACCGCAGATAATTGTATCCATTGCTCAGTCTAAATCCACCACTATTACTGCTCAGTGTCCATCTCGCAGCCTGATCCGGATCTGTCGTTGTTCCGCCGCTTGATGTCAGATATGTTCCTTCCGAAACCTGAATATAGTATGAACTGCCACTGGAAACTGACGTTACAGGTGTAGCAGTAGTCCCGCCTTCAGTGGTTGTTCCATTTACTTCCACCGTGGCAATATCAGTATTAAGGCCGGCTCCTGTATAACTTTCTTCATAATTTCCGGAGTCATCTGTCAATGTCCTTGTCTGACCGATATAAACAGTAACATCCTGTGTCTCTGTATAAGGTTCTGACACGTCTGACTCAGTACCGTTTCCAGTATCTTCACTGCCGATCTGCGCACCTTCTGCGATCTGCTCAATTGCAATATCTGTATATGTAATAGATGCATTTCCATTCTCATACAGCAGGCCGATTGAACCATCAGCTTTTTCTGTCAGGCAGGAATACTGATATGTACTGTTATTTACAGCATATGTGTAATCCCAGCTAATACTGCCGTCATCCTGTACAAGGCCTACGAAAATCTTTCCGTTGTTTCGTCCATTGGTAGGTGCTGACAGAAGAATAGCTGTTTTCCCGTTAATCTTCTCGCTGTAAGTAGTCGCCGAAAGCTGACAGGAGGTAGTATAGCTGATGCCGCTGACAGACTGTCTGCCGCCCCATGTATTGCCATTGTCTTTGGATACATAATATCCGCCGTGACGCGTGAACATGTACAGGTTTCCATCTGCCTCGACCAGAGCTGCCTCAGAACTCTGTTCTGTCATATCAGCGCTGCGGTTCCATGTTGCTCCATTATCATCTGAATAGATAACACTTGTTTTTCCATCCTGCCCATTTGCATATGTATAGCAGGCAAAGATAATTCTTCCGTTAGAAGTCACCAGGCCACGTCCGGGTGCTACGCCGTAGAACTGCTCATCTGCATTCTTTACATTCAGTAGAGTCGGAGCGGACCATGTTGCGCCGCCATTTGTAGATTTTGTCAAATAAAGATAAGTTGTCTTGACCACCTGATAAGCCGCGTCAGAATAGAAAAGATTGCTGACCTGTTCGCCATTGTTATACAGGTTAAAATACTCATCAACCGTGTAGCCATCTACAGCTGTCCCATTTAAACTATAGATATTGGCTGATCCGTTCTCAAATGCTCCCAGATAATAGCTGTAATCGCTGCTTCCGGAAGCTGCCAGTTTCAAACGTCCCTGCCCATCAAATGCAGCTGCAGCCACCGGAGTATGATCAGCTGAATTCAGCGCATATCCCGCCGGGAACAAATCCACCAGCATATATACCGTATTTCCGTCTACCGCCAACGCCGGGTCAATAAATGCTGTGGAACTACTGTTATATACGTTTCCATTATCTCCCAGATAATTGGCAAAGGTATAGGACCAGTTTTTTCCGCCATCCGAAGAACGGGAAACAATTGTGTCCAGTCCGCCTCCATCGCCGATTCCATTCCACCGGGCGTCTGCCGCGGCAATAAGAGTATCGCCGACGGTTACCAATGCAGGAATACGGAAATAGCTGCTTCCGCCGGTGCCCGCTGTAAAAGGCTCTCCTATGGTCGTACTATCCGCCGGTTTTGTGCCCATTGCGAGGGCAGTTGTCTCTGTTCCATCATCCAGCTCATATGCGGAAATACTATCGTCTGTGTCAGTCTCGCTCTCCGGAACAGTTACATCTTCATCTGATGTTTCTGTCTCAGTCTGTTCTTCTGGCACAGTCTCTGTATCATCTGGCACAGAGTTTTCTTCAGTAACTTCCTCTGTAGCTGAAGATTCTGATACCGAATCTTCGCCCGCAGCCAAAGACGTAAAGGACGTCAAACTGAAGACCATGCACAGTACAAGCACCAATGACAGAAACTTTTTAATGTGCTTCATTTTGATTACCTCCCTTGAATGATTTTGTGTAACTCATCTATATAAAAGCAAAACTATTTGCATAGTTTTATCTGTCAGCAATTCATTAGCTATGCCATCGCTCATGAGCAATACGTTTCATTTCCTGAACCGTTCTGCAGAAGTACTCTGGTGTACCAGTTATTTTTCCGGTTTCAGCCTGCGCGATTGCCGCACATGGATGGCAGATTTCCTGATTTCTGCAATGAGTGCATAAACCAGAAGTGTGCAGTTTGTCGCATTCACTGACCAGATCCTCCCAGGCCTTTGCAAAGCTGTCTGTTCTTATATCGGCTCTCGGTTCATTCATCATCCCGCATGGCGTCATCCAGCCATCCCAAGTAATCCAGAAACAGGCCTTTCCCGCCCGACATCGGATTTTTCCATCCAGTGGATCTGCGCAAGACTCATCCAGCCCCAGAGGCGGAGCATATCCTTCCTCTATTTTTTTCAGGAAGGTATCGTATTCCTTTTCTCCGTATTGAAGACGAAGGCATTTTAACCTGTAGGAAGCGGATTCCTCCGGTGTAAACCGGTTGTTGTCTATAATCCCAGTTGTCTCACGCCGAACCGGCGGAAACATATATGTCGTCACCTGCAGAACCAGTTTCTTTTCTTCGGAATACTGAACCAGCTTTTCCAGATCGACCGCATTATATGGAGTGAGCGAACAGCTTAGTTTTACCTGAATTCCCGCATCGTGTAATGCAGTTATCGCATGATCAACTTTAGAAAATACACCTTTTGTCCGGCACAGTTCTTCATAGGTCCTATCTCCGGCGCCGTATAAAGTAATATTGATTCTTCGAGGCGGCAGTCTTTTCAGCCGCTCCACCGCTGCGTCATCAATAAGCGAGCCATTGGTATTGATAGAAATTAAAAATCCCATCCGGATCAGCTGTTCATATAATGTCCAGAAGTCCGGCCATAAAAACGGTTCTCCTCCTGTCAGCAGCAGATATAGCATTCCAGCCTTCCGGGCTTCTTCTGCAATCCTCAGCCATTCCTCCAACGACATGATCGGCCGGGCTGATTTTTCAACTTCTTCCCGGGTTCTGCGCACATAACACATCCTGCAGGAAAAATTGCAGACCGGTGAGAGCTCAAATGTCCCGCTGATCGGTATCCGGTTTCTTCCTGCTTTTGAGTACATATAATCTGTTAATGGTATAGAACTGCTTTTACGACTCATCTTTTCAACTATCCTTCAGCTCATTTTCCAATATCTTTACTGCATTCTCATCCGGCGTACATGACAACTCATATATCGGGATCTGCATTGCTATTGTTTCTGCATAATCAGCGGCAAAAGAAACAAATTCCATGTCCCAGCTGTTTACTGTCAGGCCGGAAAAAACTTTCCGAAAACCTTCCGCACTTCCCAGATTTCTCAGACTGCACTGCTCTGCCTGCTTTAACATCACAATCGCCCTGACCTGGCACTTTTCATTGATATAGCATCTGGAAGACCCAGCATAGGGGGATCCATACGCCATCCATCTTCCATTCTCCGGATGAAGTACGGCTCGATCACCGTTTAACAGCCGCCCGTTTCTGAATCTGCACCACAGATCTGCCTGTGTTGACTTTCCGATACCGGAAGGACCGGAAAAAAGAATGCCTCCGAATGTAGTATCAACCAGTGCAGAATGCAGAAGAATCCGATTTTCATGCATCAGAACGGCTTCCCATGCAATGTGAAAAAAGCAGGACTCAATCTCGCATACAAATTCCATACTTCCAGGAAGATATTCCACATTGATCCTTCGGTTTGTCCAGTCATACTCTGCAGTGGCATAAGGTCTATTATTTCTTTTTGCATCGCGGAACATCCGCCAGTAACCGCCGTGGCCGTCTGGTGCTGCAACGTAGCTGATTCCTTCATAAGCCCACACTGTTGGAAACTCTTTAAGTTCCTCAACCTGATAAAACCAGATTGTATAATCCGGTTCCTTCTTTGAACAAAACGGACGAAAGTTGTCATTAATGGCAATTTTCTGCTCTGTATAGAAGCAGATTGTTAATTCTGCAATTGTAACCACATATTGATTCCAGCCGTCCATCAGGAATTGAACAGCCCCCAAGCGGCGGAACTGGGTTCATAGCAGTAACTGTCTGCGTTTTCTCCTTCTTTAGCTTCGCAGTTTTCATTTACCTGTGTAAACAATGTTACATTAAACATTCCCTCATTTTCATCTCCCACAGCATAACACACGTCATAATTTGTAAAGTTCACATCAAACCCGCATGTCGCGATATTCTGGCTCAGCTCGAAACTCTCATAGACAAGATCCGGCTTTACATACGTTTTCATTTTAATCACTTCCTCCCTACTGCAATCATTATTCGCCAGCCTGCGTTACCCGCACAGCTTCCGCTGTCCCGAGATAACACTCCGGCACCTCCAGGCTGATACTCCCACCAGCCGGAATTGTATCTATCGGGTATGTATAGGTTGTTCCCCCATAATACACACCCTCATCAAACAGACAATGGAAGCTGGCCTCCAATCCGCTCAGCTGCCCGTCTGTGAGATTTTGAATAGTTACCGTCGTCCCTTCTGCTTCAAATGAAAGCGACTCTGCCATCATCGGCATATCGTCTTCATATTCAGCATCACAGGAAACGGATTCACAGACATAATTCTCGTCTATTCCGGTATTATCAATTTCAAAGGCCCATACTGTTCCTCCTGCCGGAATATCTTCTATTTTAAAATTCAAGGTTGTCTCATCTTCCAGCATCACCTCGATATCAGCCGAAGCAAGGAACTGATCTGACTGATTGATTACTTCAACCGAAGCAGTATTTTCTCCATTCTCATCATTACAGTCCGGGTTGGAAATACTGGACTGAAATATGGAATTCAGAACCAGTCTGCCGTCATCCAGTTCATACGGAAGTTCAATTCCCGCCTGTTTTTCTTCACCGGTATTCTCCAATGTATCTTCGGAGTCTGTTTTATTGCTGCATGCTGTCACTGTTACAGCCATTACCATGAACAGCGCCATACATATAAAGCGCTTATGCTTCACCGTCATACATCTGTCCTTTCTTCGTCATTCTCAAGAATTCCAATTTTCTTCATTTTTTCTATAAAAGAACGAATATCCTGTACTGCCGTTTCACGGTCCACATCATATTCATCCAAAATAGCCTCTACAAGTTCATCCTCGGTACAGTCAGACCTCATCTTATTCCACAGAAGATAACCGCTTTCACTTAAATTAACTATCCCATGTATTTTAAGAGCCGCTTCACCTGTAGGAATCAGAATATATTCCCCAGCAATTTCCCTTACAATCAGATCTTTTATTACTTTCACTGCTTTCCTCCTGTAACTGCTACCAGCTACTTTCACATCATTTAACTATATTTTTGATTACTGGACTATCATGCTGTTCCAATTGTCTTCTTATCTCCGTATATTGACTGCTTTTCCTATCTTTTAATACGGCTACAGGCTTTTCATAAACCTTTTTCATATAAGGCTTGCCTCCTTCCTAATAGCGTACAACTTTTACACGTGTAGTATTGTTTACAGTCAGATAAATTCCAATTTCCCCTTAGTCATCCTCCTTCTCCTCCAAACACAATCGGATAGGGGAGATTTGACCCTCCCCTTCCACACCACGTAGCGTACCGT
>CAKNJS010000026.1 GCA_930986645.1 uncultured Lachnoclostridium sp. | reverse complement strand
GTATAAAATTTTCAAAGCTCATTTATTTCTGCTTGACTTTTTATTTGCAGACTATCTCTTCAAAATCATTCTTTCCGGAATCTCCTGATCTCTTCCAGCCGCTCTGCCGTCTTCTTCTCCTCGCCTTCCTGCGTCGGATGATAATATGTCCGGTCTTTCAGGCTGTCCGGCATACACTGCATATGGGTCAGTTTTTCTTCTGTATCATGTGCATACTCATAACCTTTTCCGTACCCTTGTTCTTTCATAAGATCTGTGACCGCATTTCGGATCTGCATGGGCACCGGCTCTGCCCGAAGATTCCTGACATCTTTTTTTGCAGCCTCGCAGGCCGTATAAAGAGCATTTGATTTGGGCGCCATGGAAAGATAGACAACCGCATGGGTAAGATGAACATCGCACTCGGGCATTCCGAGAAAATGGCAGGCCTGATAAGCCGCCACTGCCACCTGAAGCGCACGGCTGTCCGCCATCCCCACATCTTCACTTGCAAACCGGATCAGGCGCCGGGCAATATACAGCGGATTCTCTCCTCCTTCCAGCATGCGCATCATCCAGTAGACGGCAGCGTCCGGATCACTGTTCCTCATAGATTTATGAAGTGCCGAGATCAGATTATAATGTTCCTCTCCCGACTTGTCATACAAAAGTGATTTTCTGCTGATGCACTGTGAAAGCCCTTCTGTCGTAACCGTAATTCCTTTCGCACTGATTTCTCCGTTTAAGACAGCCATCTCAAGCGTATTGAGCGCAGTCCTTGCATCGCCGTTTGCAAATGCGGCAATGGCGCGCAAATTTTCCGGAGATATCACCACATTCTGATTCCCGAAGCCGGCAGGATTCTTCAGAGCATTTTCCAGAAGTTTTACAAGGTCATCCTCCTCCAGTGCTTTTAATACGAAGACCCGGCATCTCGAAAGAAGAGCCGCATTGATCTCAAAGGACGGGTTCTCTGTAGTCGCGCCGATCAGTATAATACTTCCACGCTCTACATATGGAAGAAAAGCATCCTGCTGTGCCTTGTTAAAGCGGTGGATCTCGTCCACAAAAAGGACAGTGCGCATTCCCACTCTTCTGCTCATCTCCGCCCGGTTCATAACTTCTTTGATTTCCTTAATTCCGCTTGTAACTGCACTGAAATTAATGAATTCAGACTTTGTCTTTCCGGCTATGATGCTTGCGAGAGTCGTTTTCCCCACACCCGGAGGTCCCCAAAAGATCATGGAGGATATCTGATCCCTCTCGATCAGCTGGCGCAGGATCTTTCCCGGTCCTACCAGATGCTGCTGGCCCACAAAGTTGTCCAGCGAATCCGGACGCAGTCTGCTTGCAAGCGGCGTCATTGCCCTGTTATTACCGAATAAAGTCATCTGTTCCATCGCGAATTCCTCCATCTGATAAAACAGACGCGCGGCCCGCCGTATTGCAACAGCGGTGCCGCACGTCATATCATTGCCCTTTATGTCTTATTCAGCAACGTCCCTGATACTGAAGCTGAATCTTCCCATCTTGTCTTTACCAAGGCATACAGCCTTTACAACATCGCCGGGTGCAAGCACGTCCTCTACTTTGTTGACTCTGTGCTTTGCAATCTTGGAAATGTGTACAAGTCCCTCTTTGCCCGGTGCGAACTCGAGGAACGCTCCGAAATCTTTGATGCTGACAACCTTTCCTTCAAATACCTGTCCGGCCTCAAAATCCGTTACGATCGTATGAATCAGTTTTGCAGCCTTGTCCATACCCTCTTTCTCTGTGCCGCAGATAGATACGGAGCCGTCGTCTTCGATATCAATCTTAACGCCGGTCTGCTCGATGATCGCGTTGATCGTCTTTCCTCTCTGTCCAACTACATCACCGATCTTCTGAGGATCGATCTGCATCTGAATGATCTTCGGTGCATACGGTCCCACTTCCGGTCTCGGCTCTGCAATTGCCTTATTCATCACTTCATCAATGATATAAAGCCTTGCCTTTCTCGTTGCGGCAACAGCCTCCTCGATGATCGGTCTGGTCAGTCCGTGGATCTTAATATCCATCTGGATCGCCGTGATACCTTTATGTGTACCGGCAACTTTAAAGTCCATATCTCCGAAGAAGTCTTCCAGCCCCTGAATGTCTGTCAGTACAAGATAATCGTCATCTGTCTCGCCTGTCACAAGTCCGCAGGAAATTCCTGCTACCGGAGCCTTAATCGGCACACCTGCCGTCATAAGAGACATGCTGGATGCGCACACACTCGCCTGAGAAGTTGATCCGTTGGACTCGAATGTCTCTGACACTGTACGGATAGCATACGGGAACTCTGCCTCGCTCGGAAGTACCGGCAGCAGTGCTCTCTCCGCAAGTGCTCCGTGGCCGATCTCGCGGCGTCCCGGTCCTCTGGACGGCTTTGTCTCACCTACAGAGTAGGACGGGAAATTGTAGTGGTGCATATATCTCTTGGACGTCTCAGCCTCATCAAGCCCGTCCAGTCTCTGAGCTTCGGAAAGCGGAGCCAGTGTAGTTACTGTACAGATCTGTGTCTGACCTCTTGTAAACATAGCTGAACCGTGCACCCTCGGGATCAAATCCACCTCGGCTGCAAGCGGTCTGATCTGATCGATCGCACGTCCGTCCGGACGTTTGTGGTCTTTGAGGATCATCTTTCTTACTGTCTTCTTCTGGTACTGATATACAGCTTCTCCAAGCTTGTCAAGCCATTCCTCATTATCTGCAAATTCTTCCGCAAGCCTGTCTGTGATCACACGGATATTTTCTTCTCTTGTCTGCTTGTCATCCGTGAATACAGCCTCTTCCATCTCTTCCGGAGTAACGATCTTCTGGATCGCATCGAAAAGCTCCTGAGGTACCGCAAAGCTCTGGTACTCGTGTTTCGGCTTGCCGCACTCCGCCACGATCGTATCAAAGAAAGCGATAACTTTCTGGTTCAGATCATGCGCGGCAAAGATGGCCTCGATCATCTTATCCTCAGGCACTTCATTTGCACCCGCCTCGATCATAATGACCTTTTCCTTTGTAGATGCAACCGTAAGAGCAAGATCAGAAACTTCTCTCTGTGCAGCTGTCGGATTAAATACAAACTCACCATCGACCAGCCCTACCTGTGTCGTTGAGATCGGGCCGTCAAACGGGATATCAGAAATGCTTGTCGCAATAGACGCTCCGAGCATGGCTGTCAGTTCCGGACTGCAGTCCTGCTCAACAGACATAACAAGGTTTTCCAGTGTCACATCATTTCTGTAATCCTTCGGGAAGAGCGGGCGCATCGGGCGGTCGATGACACGGTCTGTCAGAATCGCGTTCTCGGACGCCTTTCCTTCTCTTTTATTGAATCCCCCCGGAATCTTTCCTACGGAATACATTCTCTCATTGTACTCTACACTCAGCGGGAAAAAATCAATGCCCTCTCTCGGTTTGTCGGAAGCTGTTGCAGTACAAAGTACTGTAGTGTCGCCGTAGTGCATAAGGACTGCACCGTTTGCCTGTTTGGCAACTCTGTCGACATCCACACGCAGTGTTCTGCCTGCAAGTTCCATTTCATACTTTTTGTACATTTTATTCTCCTTTTTCAAATCAATTTTTCTGCGGACAGGTGTCTCCGAAACTACTGAAAAACACACTAAACCGATCTTAATGTACTTTTCAGTGGTCTCGGTTACGTAGAACTGTTCGCAATCTTAAATATTATAGCATAATAAAACTGTCAAGGCAAATATTTTCAGCCATAAAACAAACGGGGCAGATTTCTCTGCCCCGCCGGTGTCAATATCAGATCCCGGATTATTTTCTGAGTCCGAGTCTCTCGATCAGTGAACGGTATCTCTCGATGTCCACTTTCTTTAAGTATGCAAGAAGTCCTCTTCTCTGACCTACCATCTTAAGAAGTCCTCTTCTTGAGTGGTGATCCTTCGGGTTAGCCTTGAAGTGCTCTGTCAGCTCGTTGATTCTTGCTGTCAGGATAGCTACCTGTACCTCCGGTGAACCTGTGTCACCCTCTGTTCTTCCATACTCTTTGATGATTGCCTGTTTCTTCTCTTTTGCGATCATTTTCATGTCCTCCTTAAAATACTTTGATAAAACGCCTGATATTAAGTAATGGTCGGAGTGATCCGATTACCGAACACCGGCTTTAACCTCGCATAGTATAGCATACGTTCCTGAGATTGTAAAGAGGTTTTTCAGTCTGCAAAATACCTCTCTCCGTAACGCATATCACGCATCACATTATCTTTCAGTTCCTCTACAGAACCGAACTTTGTCTCCGGTCTCTCAAAATCGCAGAACTGGGCTGTGATCTCTTTACCGTAAGCGTCCCCTTCATATCCATACACAAACACTTCCAGAAGCCGCCGGTGTTCGTCCGTCACAGTCGGTTTAATTCCTGCATTTCCCACAGCATTATACCACTTTCCGTCAATTTTAACCTTGCAGGCATATACGCCGAAACGCGGCAGGATCTTATTCTCTTCCGGCTCGATATTCATAGTCGGAAAACCGAGGGTCCGTCCGAGCTGTTTCCCATGCTGCACGATCCCGGTCAGTCCGTAGGGATATCCGAGCAGACGCTCCGCCAGCTTTACATCGCCCTGAGCAAGTGCGTCCTTGATATATGTGCTGCTGATCACGGTTCCCAGATATCTTTCTTTCTCGATTACATCCACTGTATAATTGTATTTATCCGCCATTTTCTGAAGCATGGAAACATTTCCGCGCTTACCGTATCCGAAATTGAAATCTGTCCCCACAACAATATGTCCTGCATGCAGGATATCATGCAGAATTTTTTCTACAAACTCTTCTGCTTCAATTTCCCGGAACTCTTTCGTAAAAGGCTGGTCGATCAGCCAGTCAACCCTGTCTTGCAGATGTTCTCTTCTCTCCCGGCCGGTCATCAGAGATTCCCTGTGCATATCAAATGCGCATACCACGCTCTCACATTCACCGGACGCATAAGACCTGATCCTGTCAATCAGTTTCTGATGTCCCAGATGCAGGCCGTCAAATTTTCCCAGTGTGACAGCAGTTTTCTTGTTTCCGCTGTAGGCTTCTATTCCTGTAATGTGTCTCATGTCAATCCTCTTCTCTTTTAAATCGGTCAATATTTTCTAAATATTCTCCGGATCAAAAAACATCTTTTCCGGACGGAACCTGTCTTTTCTGCTGTCATATTGATAAATGCCGATAAAATTATCTCTGCTGTCATAAATCCGCACCATCTGTCCTTCGCAAAACGTTTCTTTCCCCTCTGCCGTTCCATCAGAGAAATGCTTCTTTTCAAGCGGATTACCGTTATGACCGAAGGAATCGCACTGCGGCTTCAGTCTGTACTGGATGTAAGAGGGAAACAGCGAATCCACAGGGATCAGGATTTCTTTCAGTCTGCCATCCTTAACCATCTGCTCCACCTGTCCAAGCCGGAGACTTTTCTCGAGAGGGAACTGTCCGACACGGGTACGAAGCAGCTGATCCATGCACCCGCCGCACCCGAGTCTTCCGCCGATATCATGACATAGTGTCCGTATATAAGTTCCCTTGGAGCATTCCACTTCCATACGGATGCGGGGAAGACAGATCTCTTTGATCCGGATATCATGAATAAACACCTTCCGGCTCTTTCTCTCAACTGTCTTTCCCTCTCTGGCAAGTTCATAAAGTTTTCTTCCGCCCACTTTGAGTGCCGAATACATCGGGGGGATCTGTTCATATTCCCCGATAAATCCATCGATGCACTGCCGGACCTCATCCGGTGAGGCATCAACCGGATGCGTTTCCAAAACCTGTCCGGTCGTATCCTGTGTATCCGTCACAGTTCCCAGAAGCAGTACAGCCTCATAGACCTTATCTTTATCTGTCAGCACATCGCACACTTTTGTTGCGCGTCCGAGACAGACAGGGAGCACCCCCTCCGCCTCCGGATCAAGGGTGCCCGTATGTCCGATCTTTTTCTGTCCCGCGATTCCCCGCAGACGGGCTACCACATCGTGGGAAGTATATCCTTTTTCTTTATATATATTCAGGATTCCGTTGATCATTTTTCTGTATCCTGTTCTTTTCCGTGTTTTAACTGCAGAGCGATCCTCGCCGTAATATTATTGATTACATCATGGCTGGATCCCTCCATCGTTACGCCGGCTGCCCGGACGTGTCCGCCTCCGCCGAAGTATTTTGCGATCTCGCTTACGTCCACCTTTTCTTTTGAACGAAGGCTGACCTTGAACTTCTGCGGACTCAGCTCATGCAGGAAGATTGCGACCTCCACTCCCTTCGTCTGTCTGAGCTGGCTTACGATACCTTCCAGATCTGACGGTTTTGCCTGAAAGAATTCCATGGATTTCTGCCGGATCACCGAAACAATGCATTTTTTGTCCATAATAAGCATACTCTCAAGCAGGGCACGTCCGAGGATCTGATTCTGTATGTATGTCTTTTCATAATACGTTTTATCAATAATCTTATTGCTGTCGATCCCTGTGCGCATCAGTTTTGCTGCCGTTTCCATCGTCTCCGGTGAAGTGCAGGAGTACTGGAAGACCCCTGTATCGTGAACAATTCCCATATAAAGCGCCTCAGCGCAATGGAGACTGATCTTATTCTCCTCAAGCAGAGTAAATACAAGTTCCGAAGTCGAGCTTGCGTCCGGAACGATATAATTGTGATCCGCGAATGCCTCGTTGCTTATATGGTGGTCTATACACAGTGTCTCCTTTGCATTTTCAAACAGAGGTCTGGAAAATCCCAGACGCTGAGTATCACCGCAGTCCAAACAGATAAACAGGTCATACACGTCATTGTCCTGAATCGCGGTCTTTACTTCTTCCGTATCATGGACGATACGATATGCCTCCGGTACATCTTCGAGATACACGTCCGTATGAAGATCCGGGTACTGTTCTTTCAGATAAAGATACAGTCCCATGCAGGATCCAACACAGTCGCCGTCCGGGCGGACATGACCGCCCAGAGCAACTCTTTCTTTTCCTTTCAGAATATCTTCTAATATAATTTTCATGTTATTTCTCAGCTCCATCGTCATAACAGTTCAGCCTGAGCCGCCGGCCAGACTTTACTCATTATCCAAATTACGGGTTACTTCATCTATCTTTCTGCTGATATTTACTCCATATTCTATGGACTGGTCCACGATAAAACGGATCTCAGGAGTATTGCGCATATTGATCGTATGCGCAAGCTCCCGGCGGATATAACCTTCCGCACTCTGCAGGCCTTTGATCGTATCCTGCTGGGCCTTTTCATCACCCAGTACACTGATATATGCCTTGCAGGTCTTTAAATCCGGAGCAACTTCCACAGCTACCACGGAAGTCATCGGCGCAACCCTCGGATCTTTGATCCCGCTGCGAATGATGTTGCTCAGTTCCCGCTGGACCTCAGCGTTGATTCGTGTGTTTTTAATACTGTTTTTCCTCATTGCCGCTCCTTTTTCCGGAAGACTTATTTTCTTTCTACTTCTACCATCTTGTAGGCTTCTACGTTGTCGCCTTCCTTAATATCATTATAGTTTTCAAATACAAAACCGCATTCATATCCGGCTCTTACTTCCTTAACGTCATCTTTGAATCTCTTCAGAGATGCCAGCGGACCGTCAAATACAACTACACCGTCGCGGATCAGGCGGACAGAACAGTTTCTCTCAAAGATACCATCCTGAACATAAGCACCTGCGATCGTTCCCACGCCGGAAGCCTTAAATGTCTGGCGCACTTCTGCATGACCGAGCACTTTCTCTTCAAATACCGGATCCAGCATACCCTTCATGGCAGCTTCCACATCCTCGATCGCATTATAGATAACTCTGTACAGCCTGATATCCACGCCCTCGCGCTCGGCGATATCTTTTGCAGTTGCATCCGGACGGACATTAAATCCGATAATAATCGCATTGGATGCTGAAGCAAGGATCACATCAGATTCATTGATCGCGCCGACGCCTCCGTGAATCACTTTGATGACCACTTCGTCATTTGAAAGCTTTAACAGACTCTGTTTCATTGCTTCTACAGAACCCTGAACATCCGCCTTTACTACAATGTTGAGTTCCTTCAGATTGCCTTCCTGAATCTGGTTAAACAGATCATCCAGTGACATTCTTGACTTCGTCTCTTCCAGAAGTTTCACTTTATTCTGTGCGATGAATGTCTCTGCGAAGTTTCTTGCCTCTTTCTCAGACTCGCAGCCAACGAATACTTCGCCCGCATTTGGAACCTCGTTTAAGCCGAGGATCTCAACCGGCTGGGATGGGCCTGCCTCTTTGACACGTCTTCCCTTATCGTCCATCATCGCTCGTACGCGGCCGTGTGCACTTCCCGCCGCAATAGCATCGCCGACATGGAGTGTACCTTTCTGTACAAGCACAGTTGCAACAGAACCTTTTCCTTTATCAAGCTCAGCCTCAATGACAAGTCCTCTTGCCGCACGGTTCGGATTTGCTTTCAGCTCCATCACTTCTGCTGTCAGAAGGATCATTTCAAGCAGCTCCGGTATTCCTTCTTTTGTATGGGCTGATACCGGGACAAATATTGTGCTTCCGCCCCAGTCTTCCGGAATCAGTTCATATTCTGTCAGTTCCTGTTTCACACGTTCGACATTAGCTCCCGGTTTATCAATCTTATTAATTGCTACGATAATCTCAACACCGGCCGCCTTGGCGTGATTGATTGCCTCGACTGTCTGCGGCATTACACCATCGTCTGCCGCAACGACAAGAATCGCAATATCCGTGGAATTGGCACCGCGCATACGCATAGCTGTAAACGCCTCATGTCCCGGAGTATCAAGGAACGTAATCTTCTCTCCGTTTACCTCAACCACATAAGCTCCTATATGCTGCGTAATACCGCCCGCCTCACGGTCTGTCACATTAGTGTGGCGGATTGCATCCAGCAGGGAAGTCTTGCCGTGGTCAACGTGTCCCATAACGCAGACAACCGGAGGACGTTTTACCATAAGGCTTTCGTCTTCTTCGTCCTCTTTCAGAAGCTCCTCGATCACATCCACAACTTCTTCTTTCTCACAGAGGACGTCAAAATCAAGTGCGATTTCCTCCGCAGTTTCATAATCAATTTCCTGATTTACCGTTACAACTTTTCCCTGCAGGAAAAGCTTCTTGATAATAACAGACGGAACGACTTTCATCTTATCAGCCAGTTCCTGTATAGTAAGGACTTCAGGAATCACGATCTGTTTGATCTTCTCTTCCTTCTTTTCCTCTTTCGGCTGAGGTTTCTTTGCTTCTGCCACCTGCTTCTGCTTTCTTCCTTTCTTTCCTCTGCCTTCGAACGCCTCGTCTCTGTATTCCTTCTTCTTATTGTCACGTTCTTTATCTTTAGCCTTATTTCTCTGGCTCTTCTGCTGCTCCATAACCGGAGTACTTATATCATCCCTGCGGGAATCTCTTCTGTCAGAGCGCGGACCCTGACCGTTTCTCTGATCACGTCCGCCTCTTTCCGGGCGTCCCTGCCGTCCGTTTCCGCCGCCGAATGAACGTCCGCCGGAATTTCTGTCGCCTCTGGACTGACGCTCTCCAAAGCCCTGTCTGTCTCCACGCGTCTGACGGTCAGAACCGTTCCGGTTGTCTCTTCTGTCATCCTGACGTCCGCCTTGTGAACCGTGATCCGGGCGTGCAGATCTTTCTCCCGCCGTTCTTCCTTCGGATACCGGACGGCTGTTCTGTGCAGGACGTTCCGCACGCGCTGCGCGTTCTCCTGCGTTCTTTCCTTCTGACACCGGACGTGCAGACTGTGCCGGACGTGCAGACTGTACCGGACGCTCTGTCTGGCTCCTGCGTTCTTCTGATGCTTTTGTCTCCTGCGCAGGCCTGTTGTCAGAAGCCGGACGGGCTGCGTGTACCGGACGGGCCGTCCTTTCCCCTGAGGGACGCGCGCCATGTGCCGGACGAGCTCCCTGCTGGCCCGGACGGGCCGGGCGCTGTGCCGGACGGTTTCCCTGAATTCTGCTGCTGTTTCTCGAATTCTGCGGCCGGATCACAAACGCCAGATTTTTCTTTTTGTGCGCCGCCCCGTCTTTTGATTCCGGCTGTCCTGCCGGTTTTGCCGCACTTTTATTCTCAGCAGACTGTACTTTATTCTCTCCCTTTGAGGAAACTTCTCTGCGGATCTCATCCGCCACATTATCCTCAATCGTGCTCATATGATTCTTAACCTCCACGTTTTTCTTCTGGAGAATGTCTACGAGTTCTTTATTGTCCATACCCAGCTCTTTGGCCAGTTCATGTACCCTCATTTTCGTCATATTCTCTACCTCCTTTATGCAATATCCTCTCGGTCTTTAAGCTCTTTTAGAATTCCGTCTGCAAATCCTTCGTCCAATATCGCCAGAGATGCACGGAATTCTTTTCCCATTGCATGCCCTAAGGTATCTTTATCTCCGTAAATACAAATTGGAACTTTGTAAAATTTACACATATCCCGAAATTTCTTCTTTGTGTTCTCCGACGCGTCTGATGCGATGATCACGAGGCGGGCGCGTCCGGATTTCGTCTCGCTCTCCGTCATCGTCTCGCCGCTTGTGCATCTTCCCGCTTTCATCGCCAGCCCGATCAGAGACAGGACTTTATCCCTGTGCATCAATCTTTCCCATCTCCTTTTCCAGCCTGTCGTATACATCCTGCGGAATCTCTTGTTTAAAAGAACGCTCCAATCCTTTCGACTTAACCGCCTTGCGGAAACACTCAACTGACCGGCACAGATATGCACCACGTCCGTTTTTCTTTCCCGCGGCATCAACAACAAACTCTCCCGTCTCAGTCTTAAGGATACGCATCAGTTCTTTCTTTGGTTTCATCTCACCGCATCCCACGCATTTTCTCATGGGGATCTTTTTATTTACTGCCAAACAACCCACTCCTTCAGATTATATGCTGCTCCTATTTATCTGTCTCAACGAATTCAATCTCTTCCTGAGCTTCTCCTTCTCCGGCTTCTTCCTGATAAGCACCGTCTTCATCATATGCATCGTCATAGTCATCGTAAGAATCCTCCGCATACTCATCATCGTAATCCCCGGTGTATCCTTCTTCTTCCATAAGTCCCATCTGCTCCATGTAGTTTTCCGGAAGATCGCCAGCCTCGATTGCCTGAGTCTCGCTCTTGATATCGATCTTATACCCTGTCAGTCTCGCGGCAAGCCGTGCATTCTGTCCTTCTTTTCCGATTGCCAGAGAAAGCTGATAGTCCGGAACAATTACATTGGCAACTTTTTCTTCCGGATCAGCCATAACAGAGATCACCTTTGCAGGGCTCAGCGCATTTTCGATGAGAAGCGCCGGGTTTTCATCCCAGTTGATAATATCAATCTTCTCGCCCCGCAGTTCCTGAACGACCGCATTGACTCTGGAACCGTTCATACCTACACAGGCGCCCACCGGATCCACATTCGGATCGTTGGACCATACCGCCATCTTTGTCCTTGAACCCGCCTCACGGGCAATACTCTTAATCTCTACAATACCGTCCCTGACCTCGGATACCTCAGCCTCAAAGAGGCGCTTTACAAGCTCCGGATGCGTACGGGACACAAGGATCTTCGGTCCTCTCGGTGTGTTTTTTACTTCGACAACGTAGAGCTTGATGCGGTCTGTCGGTTTGAACACCTCTCCTTTCACCTGCTCATTCTCAGTCAGCATTGCATCAGCTCTTCCGAGATTGATGCTGATATTTTTGCCGACATAGCGCTGTACAATACCTGTTACGATATCTTTTTCTTTTTCAAAATATTGATCGAAGACTACCTTTCTCTCTTCCTCTCTGATCTTCTGCAGAATCAGGTTTTTTGCGTTCTGTGTTGCGATACGGCCGAACTCCTTGGACTGTACCGGGATCTGGGCAACATCACCCACCTGAAGCGCGGAATCCAGCTTTTCTGCTTCCTCAAGGCTGATCTCAAGCGCGGGATTTGTCACCTCTTCCACAACCTTCTTTTCGGCATATACAGCATAATCGCAGGTTTCACGATCCATGATCACCTTGATATTCTCAGCTGTTCCGAAATGGTTTTTGCAGGCGCTGATCAGAGAATTTTCAATTGCATCCATCATGACATCTTTGCTGATGTTTTTCTCTTTCTCAAGAATTGTCAATGCTTCCATTAACTCTGTGTTCATTCTTACGTTTCCTCCTAAATAATCATTAAAAATCCAAAGCCAGACGGATCAGGGCGATATCAGCCCGCTCAAATGTCTGTTCTGTCTCGTCTTCATACACGATTGTAACTGTATTCTCGTCATAGTCTTTCAGGATTCCGGTAAACTCTTTCTGGCGGTCAATTGCCCGGTATGTCCGGATTTCAACTTCCTCGCCGATGCTTCTCGCAAAATCCTTTTCTTTTTTCAGCGGTCTTCCGAGTCCGGGAGAACTCACTTCAAACACATAGGAATCCTCGATATAATCTTTTTCATCAAGAATATCCGAAAACTGCCTGCTGACTGCCTCACAGTCATCCACGGTGATCCCGCCGGGTTTATCGATATATGCCCGCAGATACCATGTTCCGCCTTCTTTGACATATTCCACGTCTACCAGTTCAAATCCGAGTCCCGATACGACCGGTTCCAGAAGCTGTTCTGTTTTTTCTTCATATTCTTCTCTTCTCGACACGCTATACATCCTTTCCGTTACACCGTGTTATATACAGCAGACATTCCTGCAGTATTTCCCCACCAACAAAGAAGAGTGAACTTTCGTTCACTCTTCTGCCGGATTCCTTATGTAACTATTGGTTAGTATACCACCAGTTTCCAGAGATTGCAAGGGCTTAATAAAAGTTTTTATCCCCTGTATTTTGTACCCGTCCCATCACGTTTTGCCAATTTCAGTCTGTTAAGGGTAACTTCTTTCTCCCCGAAGCGGATCTTTGTCTCGGTTCCCTCTTCAAACAGATATAGGTGTTCCAGTTCATCTTTTTTCTGGAGCCGTATGCCGCGTACGCCTACAGCCGCTTTCTTTTTCACCGGGATATCGGCTGCCGGGAATCTCAGAAAATATCCGTTTCTTGTCTGAAGCACAATATTCTGCACATCATTTACTACTTTCACGGCGATCACGGAATCGCCCTCCTGCAGCTTTGTCGCAGCAATAGTCCGCTTCGTCACCTGAAATTCTGTTCCTTCCACTTTCTTAATCATACCCTGCGCAGTGGCAAAAAGCAGATATGCGAACCGCATCTGTTCCGCATCACACACCATAACGATCTGTTCTTCGCTGGTGGAATAATTACTTACATTATCGATTGGCGTTCCTTTGTCCCGGAATCGGCCATAAGGAACATCGAGCACTTTAACCTGATGCATTCTGCCCGTATCCGTGAAAATGCAGAGCCTGCCTGTATTCATGCAGCGGACTACATATTTATTCTCACTGTCCGCCGCTTCTCTGTTTCTCTCGTAGACCGATGTGTCAACTGTCTTTGCATATCCGAACCGGTCCATGAGGAAGACAACTTCCTGCTCCTCGATCTTTTTCTCTTCAAAGACTGCCTCCTCCGCGTTCTCGATCAGCGTACGGCGCTTGCGTGCATACTCTTTTTTAAACGCTTCGAGCTCCTCTATAATCACACCCGCCATGGAATCATAATTGTTGAGAATATCCTCATAGCGCGCAATATTTTTAAGAGTCTGCTCATGTTCGGCCCTGAGCGCTTCGATTTCCAGACCGATCAGACGGTAAAGCCGCATCTCAAGGATTGCCGTTGCCTGCCGGTCCGTAAACCGCAGGAGAGCCGCCATCTTTTTTGAGATATTTGACTTAAATTTAATATTGTCCGTGACTCCGTTGACAAGGCATGCTCTCGCATCTTTCACCGAGCTGCTTCCCCGCAGGATCTCGATGATCAGATCGATCACATCACATGCTTTGATCAGTCCTTCCTGAACTTCACTCTTTTCTTTTTCCTTTGTAAGAAGTGTCTGATATTTTCTTGTAGCAAGCTCAAACTGGAAGTCCACATGGTATTCAATAATCTTTTTCAGTCCCAGCGTTTCCGGCCGGCCGTCAGCTACTGCAAGCATATTGACTCCGAACGTATCCTCAAGGCGGGTTTTCTTATAGAGCATATTTTTCAAGTTTTCGACATCTGCGCCTTTTTTGAGTTCCAGCACAATGCGGATCCCCTCCTTGGAGGACTGGTTGGATATGTCCACAATATCCGTAGTTTTTTTCGACTCAATAAGACCTGCCACATCATTCAGGAACTTACTGATCCCGGTTCCGATCATCGTATACGGGATCTCGCTGATAACGAGCTGCTTCTTCCCGCCTTTTAAATCCTCTACATCGACCTTGCCTCGGATTTTGATCTTTCCCTGTCCGGTTTCATAGATATTCAGCAGATCATCCTTATTAACTACAATACCCCCGGTCGGGAAATCCGGTCCCTTGATATACTTCATCAGCTGCTTTGTACTGATTGCATCATTTTTCATATATGCCTTTACTGCATCGATCACCTCTCCCAGATTATGGGTTGGAATGCTGGTCGCCATGCCGACCGCTATTCCTTCGGCGCCGTTTACCAGAAGATTAGGCACCCTCACCGGAAGCACAAGCGGTTCTTTCTCCGTTTCGTCAAAGTTAGGGCCGAAATCAATAACATTTTTATCCAGATCGGCAAGACAGACATCTTGTGTAAATTTCGTCAGCCTTGCTTCCGTATATCGCATGGCTGCCGCTCCGTCTCCCTCAATTGATCCGAAATTGCCGTGTCCGTCCACGAGGATCTGCCCCTTTTTAAAGTCCTGAGCCATGACAACAAGCGCATCATAAATAGAGCTGTCGCCATGCGGATGGTATTTACCCATCGTATCTCCCACGATACGGGCGCATTTCCTGTACGGCTTGTCGTATCGTATTCCCAGTTCATACATATCGTAAAGAGTACGGCGCTGCACCGGCTTCAGCCCGTCCCGGACATCCGGAAGCGCACGGGCAATGATTACGCTCATAGCGTAATCTATGTATGATTTTTTCATAAGATCGGAATACTCCGTCCTTATGATCTGTGATTCACTGTTCATATTCTCTCTCCTTCATCAGATGTCCAGTTCCGCTTCTGCAGCATTCTCATAAATAAACGCGCGGCGCGGCGACACTTCAGTTCCCATAAGCATCTCGGTTACGCTGGATGCCATCCTTGCATCCTCAATCTCCACCAGTTTCAGCAGACGCCTTTCAGGGTCGAGGGTTGTCTCCCAGAGCTGCTCGGCATCCATCTCGCCGAGTCCTTTATATCGCTGCAGTGTAAACGGACCTTTGTGCGTCTTCCTGTACTTTTCAAGCGCCTTATCATCGTAGAGATATTCTTCCTCACCATTTTTCGGCATGGCTTTATAAAGCGGCGGCATAGCGATATACACATGCCCCTCATAAATAAGCTCCGGCATAAAGCGGTAAAACAGGGTAAGCAGAAGAGTGGAAATATGTGCGCCGTCCACATCCGCATCTGCCATAATTATAATCTTGTCGTAGCGGAGCTTTGATATATCAAAATCATTGCCGTAACCTTCCGAGAAACCGCACCCGAATGCGTTGATCATTGTCTTGATTTCCGCATTTGCAAGGATTTTGTCTATACTTGCCTTTTCCACATTCAGGATCTTGCCTCTGATGGGGAGTATAGCCTGAAAGTTTCTGTCCCGGGCTGTCTTCGCGGAACCGCCGGCCGAGTCACCTTCCACAATAAAGATCTCGCATTTCTTCGGATCACGGCTCTCACAGTTTGCCAGTTTTCCGTTACTGTCAAATGAATATTTCTGTTTCGTAAGAAGATTGGTTTTTGCTTTCTCTTCAGTTTTCCGAATTTTGGCCGCTTTTTCCGCGCTTGAGAGCACAGATTTCAGAGTATCAAGATTACGGTCGAAATAACGCACGATTTCTTCTCCCGTCACCTTGCTCACGGCTTTTGCAGCATCAGGGTTGTCCAGTTTTGTCTTGGTCTGTCCCTCAAATCTGGGGTCCGGGTGCTTGATCGAAACAATTGCCGTCATACCGTTTCTGATATCCGCACCGGTGAAATTGGGGTCTTTTTCTTTGAGTATTCCCAATTCCCTTGCATACTGGTTCATCACTGTGGTAAACGTAGTCTTAAACCCTGTCAGATGGGTTCCCCCTTCTGAATTATAGATATTATTGCAGAATCCGAGTACATTTTCGTGGAATTCATTGACATACTGAAGAACTGCCTCCACCTCAATGCCATCCGCGGTTCCCTTAAAGTATATCGGATCATGGAGCACTTCTTTCTTCTTATTCAGATCCCGGATAAATCCGATAATCCCCTCCGGCTCATGGTACTCAATATGTTCCGGTGTATCCAGACGTTTATCGTCGAAAATAATCTTCAGTTCCGGATTCAGATAGGCTGTCTCGTGAAGCCTGCTCTTTACCTCCTCGGCACGGAATCTCGTCTTTTCAAAGATCGTATCATCCGGCAGGAAATTCACCGTAGTCCCCGTCTTCTTTGTTTTTCCGATCTTCGGCAGCAGACCGTCTTCCAGTTCAATCACCGGAACTCCGCGTTCATACCGGTCATGGTGGATATATCCGTCTTTGCTGATCTTCACATCCATATATGCAGAAAGAGCATTTACGACCGAAGAGCCGACACCGTGAAGTCCTCCGCTTGTCTTATACGCTGAGTCATCGAACTTTCCTCCTGCGTGCAGTGTAGTGTACACAAGACGGGCGGCCGATACCCCCTTTTCATGCATGTCCACAGGGACGCCGCGGCCGTTATCCGAAACGGTAGCCGATCCGTCTTTCTCCAGCGTAACATGAATCTCCGTACAGAATCCTGCAAGATGTTCGTCCACCGCATTGTCCACGATCTCATAGATCAGATGGTTCAGACCTTTTGTGGAAACACTTCCGATATACATTCCCGGACGTTTGCGGACAGCCTCAAGCCCTTCCAGTACAGCGATGCTTCCCGCATCATATGTATTCTTTCCTGCCATTTACATTCTCCTTCTGTCATCCCGCTGCCGGCGCAAGAGTGTCCCGGCAGCAAAGCTTCGTTCTTCCTTGTACGGCATATGCCGCCGTACCACGCCCTGTTTTGGAGCAGGGCAGTCCATTAGATAATATAACACCAGTCCCCGCAGTTTTCAAGCCTGCGCTCATTATTCACGGGGCCTTTCACTTCTCCGTAAGCACGTCAGCCAGCAGCTCTGAGAGCACCTCCATCGCATTCATCATCTCTTCCACTGTGTTCGTCTGTGCGCCGGCCTCCACCAGAAGCGACTTCGGCATAAGATGCAGATTGTACCTGTAAGCTCTCAGATAAATGTGCCGTACAAATCCCGGATACTTATTCTCTGCATCAATCTGCAGCTGGAGCGAAAACGCCAGATTATCCTGTATGTAAGGATTCGGAAGATAATCTATATTTCCGTTTGTACGGGAACGGCTCAGGCCGTTGAAAAACATAATCTTTGCCGTCGGTTTTCCATTCACCTCCGTCACAAGATGTGTTCCCTCCGCAACACCGTCTCTGTGCAGGTCGATGAGAACCTCGATTTCCGGATTTTCTTCCAGAATTTTCTTTACTGCAGCTCCCGCATATTCGTATGCATTACTGCGGTCAAGCTTTCCGTTGATAATGTCATAGACTCCGGTATCATGGATCGTTCTGATCCCTTTTTCATTGAGAAGCTGCGTCAGATACTCTCCCACTCCCACAATACTGTCCGACGCATCGCCCGGCGTGGAGTCTGCGAATTCTTCCTGAGAATGCGTATGATAAATCAGAACTTTCGGTCCGTCAGTGCTCATATCTATCTTCAGATTTTTACCAAGCAGTTCATCTGCATTCAACTGTGCCGGATCGACCATGGCAGAACTGTCTACTGTATAAAAATTACTCAACAGATAATCAAAATCTCTCAGTTTTTCAATAGAGGTGTCCACATTCGGCGTCACTGTGACAGTTTCGGCCTCTGATTCATCAGGCTCTCCGATCAGTTTCCCGTTCTCATCCACTGCATTTTCATCATTTGCCTGCGCTTCCAGAATTTTGGCCAGCGTTTCCTCATCTTCCAGAGCCGAATCATATACCTCATGATCCTGTGCATAACTTATCAGGGGAATCCAAGCCAGAGCTTTCTCCCTGATCCATTCTCCGATCCCCTTATCCGGTGCGCGGTTAACCCATGTAAAAGCCGGCAGATACATCCTCTCCGCATTTTCCATGATCTTCTTTTGAAAATAGTATTTCCAGTCCCCGCTTTTTCCGGCTATACCTGTATATATAAGGAAAGCCGTGAAAAGAACGGCGGATGCCGCCGCCCCTGCCTGTCTTAATTTTTTTCTGACCGATCTGTCCATTGTACAGCAGCATCCTCCTTTTTCTGTTCTTCTAAAAAGTGTATGCCCCTGTCTGCCGGCTTATGCCTGCTGCGAGGTGCCGGAACCCTGTCTCTCATAACCTGTGAACAGCATATTGAGAGCTTCGGAGATTGTATGACTGATCTGATGGATCATCTCGTCCACATCTTTCGGCGTCACAAACATCCCGTTCAGGTGAGGCGCGATCAGCTCTTTGACAAATTCATATTTTTCACCGGCGTTATAGGATCGGAGAACTTCACCCACTCCTTTTAACGAATCTGAGGACTCCAGTGCAGCGATGAAATTTTCCATCGTGTCATTTACGATCGTCGCTGCATCCACCACTGTAGGAACTCCGATCCCTATGACCGGAACTCCCAGAGATTCCGCAGTCAGTCCGGACCGGTTATTGCCTATCCCGGATCCCGGATGGATCCCGGTATCCGCAATCTGCACCGTCCGGTTCAGCCTCTTACTGTTGCGCGCAGCCAGTGCATCGACTGCGATCACCATATCCGGATGCGTCTCCTTTACGATTCCCCTTACAATCTCTGTGCTTTCCATGCCCGTCTGCCCCATGACCCCGGGTACTATGGCGCTTATCATATCCGCATGTTCCAGTCCCATGGCATATTTCCCGTATTCCTTTACAATGTGCCGTGTCACGGAAAGATGATCCGCCACATAAGGGCCAAGAGCATCGGGAGTCACCTCACGGTTCCCGAGTCCCACGACCAGCACGGACAGATCCCCCTCTTTATTTCCGGCATTCTTCCTGACAAGTTCCCTGATATATCCGCACAATCTTTCTGCAATATTCATATGGCTCTCATCATCGGGGATCGCCAGATTCGGGGTCTCCAGTGTAAGATATGTTCCCACAGGTTTTCCCATGGCTTTTGCCCCGTTCTCTGTCCGGATCTCCACCCGGGTTACGCGGAGTTCCTGTTCCTCATCATAATCCTCCTCAAGCACTACTCCCTGCACTTCCACATCGTCTGACTCAAAGCGCTCTTTTTCCTCCAATGCAAGGTCTGTCCTTACGCTGTAATTTCTCAACATATCCCTTCCTCACTTTTTGATTCTCTTATGATACCGCTGAACTGTTACTATATTTTGCAATATTTCTTAAAATATGTATTGACAAGCAATTCCGGTTAGCATAAAATAAATGAGTATGTTTCAGCGGAACGTCCGTGTCCGAATCTGCTGGGGCACATGATTTACATTTGAAATTTCATGTTGTATATGGAGGTGTACAGATTGGCTAACATTAAGTCTGCTAAGAAAAGAATTTTAGTAAACGAGACAAAGGCTGCAAGAAATAAAGCAATCAAGTCTAAAGTTAAGACTGCTGTCAAGAAAGTTGACGCTGCAGTTGCTGCTAAAGACGCAGAGGCTGCTAAGACTGCTCTGCACGCAGCGATCGTGGAGATTTCCAAAGCAGGAAGCAAAGGTGTTTATCACAAAAAGACTGTTTCCAGAAAGATCTCCCGTCTGTCAAAAGCTGTAAACAGCATTGCTTAATTAACATAGAGAGATTACAAAAGGCATCCGCACCGTCAGGCGGATGCCTTCTTTTTTATTCTTTCAGCTCCGGCCATACTGTCACGAGCATTGCCGCAAAGCATGCAGTACCTCCGATCACGTTTGACACTGGCTCCGCCCAGAACACTCCGTCCGTTCCGAGACCGCCGATCATGGGCAGCAGGATCGTCAGCGGCACCACAATGATTACCTTCCGGAACAGGGAGAAAAACACCGCCTGTTTCGGCCGGTTCAGTGCCACATTCGTAGACTGGCCCACAAACTGGAGAGCCATCATAAAGATTCCGCAGAAATAGATCTGCAGTGCCGGAATTCCTTTTTCGATCAATTCCTGCTCGCTTGTAAACAGATGCAGGAAAAATCTCGGTTCCAGAAATACGACCGCCCACAGGATCAGCGAGAATACAATTCCCACTACTGTGATGAATCTGATCGAAGACTTCACTCTTTTATAGCATCCCGCTCCGTAATTGTACCCCATGACCGGCTGTGCTCCAGATGTAAGCCCGTTCAGAGGCAGAGTTGCAATCTCACGCACAGAATTGATCACCGTCATGATTCCCACATAGAGATCCCCGCCGTAACGGGCAAGCACAGCATTGCACACAATTTGGACAGTACCGTTTGTGACGGACATAACGAATCCCGATGTTCCGAGAAAAGAAATATCTTTCACCAGCGATGCTTTCAGCTTCATGGATTCCCGGGTAAGCTTAAAGAGCGCCTTTCTGCCTGTCAGGAAAGTAAAGACCCACAGTGCGGAAGCGCCCTGCGATATTACAGTGGCGATCGCTGCGCCCTGTACTCCCATATCAAACCCGAAGATCAGGATTGGATCCAGAATAATATTCATGACGGCACCCAGAAGTACAGTCAGCATTCCCATTTTCCCGAATCCCTGCGCATTGATAAAATTATTCATACCAAGGCTGGTCATAACAAAAATCGTTCCCAGAAGATAAATTGTAATATAATCATTTGCATACCCGTATGTCGCATCACTTGCTCCGAACAGATACAGGATCGGTCTTTTCAGAGCCAGACAGAGAACCATGAGCACTGCGCCGGTAAGAATAAGCATGGTAAATGAGTTTCCCATTACTTTCTGTGCCCTCTTCTCCTCATGTCCGCCCCGTGCGATGGAGCAAAGAGGCGCGCCGCCCATTCCGAACAGGTTGGCAAAAGCTGATATGATCGTAATGATCGGAAGGCAGAGTCCGATCCCGGTCAGCGCTTCCGCGGATGCGTGGGGCAGATGTCCGATATAAATCCGGTCCACTACACTGTAAAGCACGTTGATCAGCTGTGCCAGTGTCATGGGAACGGCGAGACCGAGTATATGCCTCACAATACTGCCTTTACTGAAATCATTATCGTTCGATATTTTATTATCCGCTTCCGGCTGATCAGGCCGGGACGTATTCTCTTCCCCCTTCAAATGCTTCTCTCCTCTCTTCTGTTTTCATTCATTAATATGACAAAACGCCCGGCAGATCACTGCCGGACGTTTCGCCGCTTACCTATTGTATGATCAAGTATTAGTTATTGATAAGTTTATCCTCGTCACTCCAGCTGTAGAGTTTTCTGATTTCTTCGCCGACTTTCTCTGACGGATGCTCAGCAGCACGTTTTCTCATAGCACGGAAGTGAGCCTGTCCGCCTGCCTCAGACATATCAAGCAGGAAGTCTTTTGCGAATGTACCATCCTGAATATCGGAAAGGATTTTCTTCATCGCTTTCTTTGTATCCTCTGTGATGATCTTCGGTCCTGTTATGTAGTCGCCGTACTCCGCTGTGTTAGAGATAGAGTATCTCATTCCTGCGAATCCTGACTGGTAGATCAGGTCAACGATCAGTTTCATCTCATGGATACA
Source organism: uncultured Lachnoclostridium sp. (assembly GCA_930986645.1). Lineage (GTDB taxonomy): Bacteria > Bacillota > Clostridia > Lachnospirales > Lachnospiraceae > Mediterraneibacter. Next base: position 10,905 of record CAKNJS010000026.1, on the reverse strand, counting down.
CTCAAAGTATGCATTTCTCGGATCATATCCGGCCTCAACCAGAGTCTCGAATCCTGCCTGCATCAGAGCGCATACACCGCCGCAGAGAACTGCCTGCTCTCCGAAGAGGTCTGTCTCTGTCTCTGTACGGAATGTTGTCTCAAGGATACCTGCTCTTGCTCCGCCGATCGCAAGACCGTATGCCAGAGCCATGTCAAGCGCTTTTCCTGTATAATCCTGCTCAACAGCTACCAGACACGGTGTACCTTTTCCAGCCTGATACTCGCTCCTTACTGTGTGTCCCGGAGCTTTCGGTGCAATCATTGTAACGTCAACATTTGCCGGCGGTACGATCTGTCCGAAGTGAATGTTAAAGCCGTGTGCAAACATAAGCATGTTGCCCTCTTCCAGATTCGGCGCGATATCATTTTTATATAATGCAGCCTGTTTCTCATCGTTGATCAGGATCATGATGATATCGGCTTTCTTAGCCGCCTCAGCGGATGTATAAACTTCAAATCCCTGTGCCTCGGCTTTTGCCCATGACTTGCTTCCCTCATACAGACCGATGATGACATTGCATCCGGACTCCCTTAAGTTCAGCGCATGTGCGTGTCCCTGACTGCCGTAACCGATGATGGCGATTGTTTTTCCTTCCAGAAGTGAAAGATTACAATCTTCCTGATAATAAATTTTTGCTGCCATTTTGCATTCCTCCTAAAATGATAAAATTATAAATATGCTACATCCTTGCTTCCTCTGGAAAGTCCGGTAATGCCGGTTCTTGCAAGTTCCAGTATCTCGTATCCTTTCAGAAGATTCAGGAATGCTTCCAGTTTACTCTGTGTTCCCGTGAGCTCAACGATCAGGGAATCCTCTTCCACATCAACGATCTTCGCCCTGAAAATATCAGCCACCGAGATGATCTCTCCTCTCTGTGACGCATCGGCGCGGAGCTTGACCATGATCAGTTCACGGCATACAGATTCTTCGTCTTTGAGCACTTTGATCGCAACCACATCTTCCAGCTTTCTGACCTGTTTCTCGATCTGAGAGAGGATCAGTTCATCTCCCGATGATACAACTGTAATGCGGGTGAATCTCGGATCTGCCGTCATCCCTGCCGTAATACTGTCAATGCTGTATCCGCGGCGGCTGAACAGTCCTGCGATCCGGCTCAAAACTCCGGGATTATTGTCTACAAGTAATGAAAATACCTGTTTCCTCATCAATTTCTCTCCTTCCCGTTTCAAAAAACAGATTGCACTCTGTTTTTGTCTTTTATTATATTACCAAGTGTATCCTGCTTTGTCAACCCTGTTCGGCGATTTTCTCGGCAAGTTCATTCAGATATACCCACCGTTCCGTCTTCTCATCAAGAACAGCCTGTGTCTTCTCCTGCTCCTCCAGCAGCTCCCGCAGTTTCACGGAGTTTGTTGCATTGGCTTCTATCTGGCGTTCAATGGAAGACAGTTTCTCCTCCAGAGCGGCGATATCGTCATCGATAGTCTCATATTCCCGCTGCTCCTTATATGTAAATTTAAGCTTCTGTGAATGCTGCTTCCAGTCCTTTGAGCTGTTTTTTTCCTTTTGATCCTCTGTTCCCGTATCACTTCCGGCACCCCCGGCCGTCTTTTTTGTCTTTTGTGCAGCTGCTCCTCTTCCGCTATTCTGTTCCCGCTGTTTCGCCTCAAGATAATCTGTATATCCGCCCTCATATTGTCTCGCATGACCGTTTCCATCTAGTTCGAAAATGCGGTCCACTACATTATCCAGAAAATATCTGTCGTGGGAGACTGTGATCACAATACCGTTGAAGGAGTTCAGATAGTCCTCAAGAATCGTCAGTGTCGGAATATCCAGATTGTTGCCGGCCTCGTCAAACAGCAGTACGTTGGCATTCTCTGCGAGGACGCCCAGCAGATACAGCCTGCGTTTTTCCCCGCCTGAAAGTTTTCCGATGGGTGCATACTGCATATCCGGAGTAAAGAGGAATCTCTCCAGAAGCGCTGAAGCACTGATCTTACCATCCGTTGTGGTGATATACTCTGCAATATCTTTCACATAATCAATCACCCGCTGGCTGTCATCCATATGCTGTTCTTCCTGTGCAAAATATCCGATCTTAATAGTTTCCCCGATTTCGATATGTCCCGCATCCGGCTCGACAAGACCTGCGATCATCTTGATCAGCGTTGATTTACCGCATCCGTTGGGGCCGATGATTCCCAGCCTCTGGTTTTTCAGGACAATATAGCTGAAGTCTTCCAGTATCTTCTTTTCTCCGAAGCTTTTGCTGACATGGTGAAGTTCGATTGTCTTCTTTCCCATTCTTGTCTCAACAGAACCAAGTTCAACGGTCTGATCCTGCACCGGAGCTTTTCCGTTTTTCAGCGCTTCCAGCCGTTCCAGTCTCGCCCGCTGTTTTGTGGATCGTGCGCGGCATCCCCGCTTCGCCCACTCAAGCTCCATGCGCAGCACGCTCTGACGCTTCCGCTCTGACGCCAGCTCCATCTCCTCTCTGGCTGCCTTAAGCTCGAGAAAGCCCGAATAATCCGCGTCATATCCATACATCTTCCCGCGGCTGATCTCAAGAATCCGGCTGCACACTCTGTCGAGGAAATACCTGTCGTGGGTCACCATAAGGACTGTTCCCCTGTAGGATCGCAGATACTCCTCCAGCCATGTGATCATCTCCCCGTCTAAATGGTTGGTCGGCTCGTCCAGAAGGAGAACGTCGAAATCCTCCGCCAGCGTTTTCGCCAGCACAACTCTTCTCTTCTGTCCGCCGGAGAGGTGTTCAATCTTCTGGTCGAATTGAGAAATTCCCAGCTCCATCAGATTGGACTCCACCTGCCAGTCCTCTCCGTCTCCTTTTGAGAATGCATAGGAACGGATGTCCGCTCCATCCGGAAAGACCGGATTCTGAGGCACATAGGCGATCTTAAGTCCGTTCTGCTTTATGATCTGCCCCTCGTCCGGCACTTCCTCTCCGGCGATCATCCGAAGAAGCGTGGATTTTCCGGTTCCGTTAATTCCTACAATGCCGATCTTATCTCCCTGCTGGACTCCGAAAGACGCATCCTCATAGATGACCTTTTCTCCGTAGATCTTACTGATATGTTCTATATTGATGATATTCATAAAAAACTCCTCACAGACTCTGCATTTATATCCCGTATGCAGAAAATAAATCCATACGGAACTATTGTGCAGAGTTTGCAGGGAGTTGTCAAGTGCAATCAGCGATTCGCCTGATGCCTGCGGAAGAACAGATATGCCAGTCCAGAAAATATTACAGCGCACAGACCGTTTACGATCATAGCCGCCATCGGCAGAGTCATCTTCATATTTCCTATGCTGTATGCAATGTAGGATGCAAAATGAAACTCCGATATTTTCTCCGGCAGCAGGGCCAGCAGATGTACCCACAAGTATCCCCCTGAATTCGTGGACAGGAACAGGGGCACACAGAGATACAAAAACGCTGTCACGATCACCACATAAGGATTTTTAAACAGAGCTGACAAGAGTAATACAAGCCCTCCAAGTCCGAGTGTCATCACATATCCCATCAGAAGGGCGAGAAGATATGCCTGACTCGTGGTGAGAGCATAACTGGACGGCATTCCCGAATAAAGAAGCTGCACAGGAAAATCCCAGCCGTCCGTTCCCACGAAAATGAGAAGTACCGCCGAGTATAGAGACACGATCCCCCAGTATAAGACACTGGCATATACAGTGGATGCCGCCAGCTTTGCAAGAATAAGCCTGTGTTTCCCGTGTTTCATGCACAGAAGGAGTGAATCGCATTTCGACTGATACTCTCCTGCAAATACAGGCGCTATGCCCACACATACGATCATCATGATGAAAAGCACCCACGGCAGATTACTGATCAGAATATCCCATACTTTATAATTGCCATATGTGTATTCGCCAACCTTATCATCCTGCTCATCCCACCAGTCTGCCTCTGAAAGAGTCACACTGCCTTGGTTCACATAGTAAGTAAGCCTCTCCTGTACCCGTTCTTTCCTTGCCTCATAAAAATCCTTTCCGAAATTTTTTTCAAATAACTGACGGTCGCTCACATTTCCCTGCCCTTCCTGCATATACGTTCTGCTGATCAGATTCAACAGCCCCCTGTTAGGCAGGTACCACGTCCGGTACATCTTTTCCGACAGATACTGAAGCTCAGGGTCATCGGAGGATGTGTCGGGATTCTCTGTATAATCGAGATATTCCTGCATAATAGCGGTCACTGTCTCCTGATCCAGAGTAATGCGTTCTGTCTCTTTCAGGGCTTTCACGGCAGCCATGCCGGTCACCTGATTGCCCTCGCCGTCTGTCGTCTGAATCTGACGGATATTCGACCATGTACAAAACAACAGAAACAAAATACATCCAATCACTGCAAACTGTGTCAGTCTGCTCTGCCATATCCGTTTCCATTCATACCATATCATTCTCTTCATAACCGTTTCCCCCTTCTTCCGACTCTCATGCTCTTATCCGATAAGTCCCGGGCATTCATGCTCTGTTCATCGGCAAAACATTTCAGGTACAGATCTTCCAGTGTAGGTTCTGTCTGTTCACAGTCCGCACATGGAGCGAACGGGCTGATTACCCTCGCTTCCACCACACTTCCGAGATTACGGGAATTTACGATCGTGTGCCGGTTCTCGAAAGAGAGCCAGTCTCCTGCCGGCACACGGCAGGACCAGACCATTCCGTTCACTTCTGCGACCAGTTCTTCCGCAGTTCCCTGCAGGAGAAATCTTCCTTTCTTCATGATGAGCACCTGATCCGAAATGTACTCGATATCAGATACGATATGGGTAGAGATAATGATGATCTTATTCGGCGCCATCTCTGCGATCACATTTCTGAAATAAGCTCTCTCTTTCGGGTCAAGCCCGGCAGTAGGTTCGTCCATGATCAGAATCTTCGGATCATTTAGAAGCGCCTGTGCAATGCCAAGCCTGCGCTTCATACCGCCAGAGAAGGTTCGTATCTTCCGGTTCATGTCCTCTTTTAGGTTCACCAGTTCCAACAGTTCCTCGCTCTTTCGCTTTGCCCTGCGGGGCGGGATTCCTTTGACCGACGCAATGTAAAGCATAAAGTCCTTTGCAGTAAATCCGGGGGTATAGCCGAATTCCTGTGGGAGATATCCGAGCATATCGCGGAATTCCATACCCATCTCCACATTATTTTTTCCTTCTACTTTTACCTCGCCTTTTGTCGGAGCGACAATCCCGCAGATCATCTGCATGAGAGTCGTTTTTCCCGCTCCGTTCGCTCCCAGAAACCCGTAGATTCCTTCTCTGAGTTCAGCATTAACATCATCTACGGCAATCCTGTTCTTAAACTGTTTAGACAGCCGTTCCAGCGTTAATCTCATCTACATTTCCTCCTGACTTTTTCACTAAATCTGTCACCTGCCGCACCATTCCTGCTATTGTAATGACCTCTGCGGCAGCCCATATCCATACATTCTGCATACTGTATATCTCTCCGCCTGTATTTTCAATACACAGAAACGCACCGCCAAGCAGAACGCCCCATACTCCGCAGAATAAAAGGCCGTTTTCCTGTTCCCATTTCTTAAGGATTGCCATGCATCCGGCGCACATGGCAAAATATGGTACTGTACCGTACAAAAGCACCTGCCATATTTCTGCCCGGTCTGACGCCGTAAATACTGCCGCAGAAAGAAAAAGGATTACAAGATCCGCTGCGCCAAAAGCCGTCAGCCGGATCAACAGTACCTGACGCAGCGGATTTCTCACTGTCATCTGCAGCTCCAGAAGTCCCGGCTGACAGAGATCCCACAGTTCACGGGCATTGATCAGACAGAGGAGCGGCATACACACGGAACCAAGCAGGAGCAGGGAGCTGTCCGGTCCTGCGTCCGGACCAATGACAATAGCCAGTAAAAGCGCTGTTGCCGCGATCTTGAGCAGCCATGTCCTTTTCCGGATAAACCGAAGCTGATCAAAAAAGAACCGTATACCGGACATCTTCTCTTCCGGACGATGTTCTTTTATCTGTTTTGCCAACAAAAGTGTTTCTTTTCGTTGCTTTTCGTCGTATGGTGGAACCGTAAATGCTATCAGACGTTTTTTCAGTTTTCTGTCCATAGTGTTTTCTTCTCCTTTCTGTCCACGATCATGCAAGTTTATCCCTCAGCTTACTCTCCGCCTGTTTCAGCCGGTATCTGACTGTAGATACAGGCATATCCATGATACAGGCAATATCTTTCAGACGCATATCCTGATAATAACGCAGGATGATCATTTCCTGTTCTCCCGGTTCCAACTCATCCAATGCTGTCATGACCTGCATCCGGTCAAGCAGCCTGTCGATTTCTCCGCCTCCGCCGGATTTTTCTTCACCGTGTCCTTCCTGTTCCTCCGCCGCCGATTCATATATCGTACTCGCTCTTTTGAAATAATCTTTTATGGCATTTGATGCTATTACATAGAGGTAGTTCTTCCTCTTCCCGTACTCGCGGTATCTCTCCAGACTGCACATGAATTTTAAGAACACTTCCTGCGTAATATCCTCGGCCAGCATCTTATTTCTCAAAAGCCGGTAACAGTATTTATAAATATCCTCGTAGTTCTCGCAGATCAGATCCTCTATGAACCTTTCATCATCAGGATCTTCCCGCCGCAATATGTGAAACAATTATTATATCCTCTCAATACCTGTAACAGTTCTTCCTTGTGTTATCTATAAAGTATAACGAATCATCTTTCCGGAAAAACAACTTTATGAAAATTTTTAAGTTACTTGTCATTCCTGATTGCCAATGGTAGAATTAATAAAAATCATGTTCAGAAGGAGCGTGTTTCTTATATGACTTCATTAAAAATGCTTCCTGTTGGCATTGAAAACTTCAAAGAGATCCGCAGGGATGGTTTTTATTATGTAGACAAAACAAATCTGATCAAAGAACTTCTGGAAAGCCGTGGAAAGGCAAATTTATTCACACGGCCGAGACGTTTTGGGAAATCGCTTACTATGAGTATGTTTCAAAGTTTTTTTGAGATCGGATGTGATAAAAGACTGTTCGATGGACTTGATATTTCCCGTGAAACTGCTCTCTGCAATGAATATATGGGGAAATTTCCGGTAATCTCAATCAGCCTGAAAAGTATAGATGCTGAAGATTTTCAGACAGCCCGGAAAATGTTTATCAAGGTTGTCAACGAAGAAGTGCGGCGTCTTCAATTTCTTTTTAAAAGCAGCGTGCTTTCTGATAATGACAAAGATCTTCTGCAGCATATGCTGGTTCCGGACATGACAGACGACACCCTTTGTTACAGTCTGCGTGTACTTACAGAATTGCTGTACAGACACTACAGTCAAAAAGTCATTCTTCTGATTGACGAATATGACGTTCCGCTTCAGAAAGCAAATGAATACGGCTGCTATGAACAAATGGTACATCTTATCCGTAATTTTTTCAGCAACGCCCTGAAGACCAATGACAATCTCTATTTTGCCATACTCACAGGCTGTCTTCGGGTAGCGAAAGAAAGTATATTTACAGGATTAAATAATTTTAATGTATATACGATAACAGACATGGACTTTGACGAGTATTTCGGTTTTACAGATGCCGAGGTAAAAGAAATGCTCCGATATTACGGTCTGGAAAATAATTACTGCATTGTGAAAGAATGGTATGACGGATATCGTTTCGGCAGTTCCGATATCTACTGTCCGTGGGATGTGATCTGTTATTGTCAGAAGCACAGAAAGAATAAACAGCTGCCTCCTGAAAACTACTGGATCAATACCAGTGGAAATGATATTATAAAACGCTTCGTAGAAAGTATGGGAGAACAGCGTACACTTACCAAAGTGGAAATTGAACACCTTATTGCCGGAGAATCCGTACAGAAAACGGTACGGCAGGAATTAACCTATAAAGACCTGTTTTCTTCTCCTGAAAATATCTGGAGTGCTCTTTTCATGACCGGATATTTGACTGTGAAAGCCCGCTCAGATAATAATCTGTTTGAACTGGTCATTCCCAACCGTGAAATCAGAAATATTTTTACTGAACAGATTATGGCATTATTTGAGAACGAGGTGCAAAAAGACGGGGAGCTGCTTAACTCTTTCTGTAATTCACTGATCAATGGAGAAGCTGATAAGGTTGAAGAGCTTTTCACAAAATATATGCAAAAAACGATTAGTGTCCGCGACACATTTGTGAGAAAGCCGACAAAAGAAAACTTTTATCATGGGATCCTTCTCGGCATTCTAAGTTATAAAGCAGGCTGGTCTGTAAGGTCAAACCGGGAAGCCGGGAACGGATTCGGTGATATTATGATCTGGATCGATCACTCTGATATCGGAATTATCATAGAAGTAAAGTATGCTGATTCACACGAAGAAGAAGAATGTCAAAAAGCAATCCGCCAGATTGACGAAAAGCATTATACAGATGCGTTCAAAGAATCGGATATTCATACTGTACTGAAATATGGCATTGTCTGTAACAGAAAGAGCTGCAGAGTTCTTGTAGAAAAAGAATCATTTTAAAAACCGTATCAGCCACAGTTTCACCCGCGCAGGGGTGTATGATAATGTTAAAGATGGAGATCAGCGCGATCACCGCGAGAAATCCATAAAGGAACAGGGCAAATGAATAATAAGCTCCCCTTACCTCACTGTTTCCCGTCCTGTAGTCCTCGACGGAGACTCCGTCTCCCGCCAGAGCGCGGATCTCCTCCACATCCCGGTCTGTCACCCCTGAAGTAAACTGCACATTGACTACTGAATACCCGTCTATACCTGTCAGTTTCGTAAACATATCCTCTGAACAGATGAAAACTACTGATCCGTCCGGAACATTAAACATGCTTTCGGAAAGTGTTCCGCATATTTCCACTTTCTCTGTTTTCTCAGGAAACTCCAGAGTCATCTGTTCTCCCGGATCGAACTTCCGATCCGAATCCATGTATACCGCCAGCACTCCGTTTCCATTTACCGCTTCCGTAAAGGAGCCGCTCATCAGGTCATCTTCCGCCCACCGAAACTGATTCTCCTCGTAGGAGACAAGATAAAAATGATCCAGCCCGCCTGTTCCTCCTTTAGTAAGCCGTTCACTAAAGTCGCCTTCAGCGTATCTTTCAATCTTTTTTGTTGCTCTTTCATAGGTTTTCTCCCGTTTCATGAGAAAGGTTACGGAAACAGAGATGAGCAACGCCGACATTATCATTCCAAAAGCCAGACATCCGGCACCTGTTTGCAGCACGGCCATTCTGGCCTCCGGGAACAGAAGCGATATATTTTCCTCTGTATGACCGATCCTGCTGATCAGCTGTTCTCCTTCTGCCGTAGTCACTTGCGAGTGAAATGCCTCAGCGATCGTACCTGTATCCACTCCCTGCTCCAAAAGCGACGATGCTGTCGTTTTCTCCCATTCAAAAAGACTGTCCCTTACAACCGGGCCCTGCAGGATCCCCACAACTATGCAGGATACTATCAGCCCCAGACAGAACAGTCCGATCAAAGTCAGATATATGCGGTTTTCTTTATCATACATCAGTTTCATCGCTCGCCCTCCCATCGGTAACCCATCCCCCTCACAGTCAGAAGATGCTCCGGACGTGAAGGCTGTTCCTCGATCTTCTCCCTCAGACGGCGGATATAGACAGACAACGTATTGTCGTCCACGAAATTCCCATGCCCGTCCCACAACTCATCCAGAATAAAGTTTCTGGTCAATGTCTGTCCGTCATGCCGAATCAGCAGGCTCAAAAGACGGTATTCCGCTCCGGTAAGATCCAGATATTTCCCATCCAGATATGCTTTTGCCGCTGTCTGATCGATCGTAACCGGGCCGGAGCATATTGCGCCTGTATCAGGAGAACTCTGCAGTGTGCTCCTTCGAAGGAGAGCCCGGATTCTGGAACACAGTTCTCCTAGTTTGAAAGGCTTCGTAATGTAATCGTCTCCGCCGCTGTCAAGACCACGGATGATACTCGTCTCCTCGTCTGCGGCGGTCAGGAATACGATCGGGATCATATCCCCGGATGCCCTCACTTCGTCACAGATCATAAAGCCGGTGCCGTCCGGCAGCGTCACGTCCAATAGGAGCAGATCATCCTCCAATAAAAGAAGCCGGCTCATACAAATCCTCCTTACGGTATAATAACTGTGCAACAATCATTATACCATGCCCCGCTCCCAAAATTCTTCAGCTTACAAAAATGTAAGAATGAAAAACCGGGAAACTCATTTTACTGAATTTCCCGGATCTATGTTATCCGCACCGGTACTGATAATCCGGGATCATTCCCGGTCTGTCATCCATGATATGATTAGACAGATACATCGCTTTTCCATCATCCAGAATACGCAGCGTAACCTCATGGGTATAAAAGTCATCGTTTCCCTTTTTTTCACATACCGCATCCACAGTCAAAGTTATGGTTCCGTTTTCGTTTTCTGTAATTCCTGTCACTTCCGGCACAGAGATCCAGAAAGCATTCGGAGCATAATTTCCTACTCCCAGCATAACCCAATCATATGTTTTACTTTCAGGATCATAGGAAGCATACTCCCTGAGCTGCTCTGCTGTCACCGGCAGATATTTTGTCAGCAGGCTTTCAAACTCTTCCTGCGGGATACCCTCGGCGCATTTTTCCGTTTCTATCCCTCTTCCGTATTCTTCCATATAAAAGTATTCATACAGGCCGTTAAAATCCAGTCCCTCAATCTGATTCTCCGACCATTCGGAGCACAGAAGATTATTTCCCTGATATCCGATACTATCGAGATATTTTTCCTCCATTTCTCTGTATTTTCTCGTTTTCGGCTTTACCCGTATCATCTCATATGCATCGACGACCTCTGTAAGTTCCGGCGGCTGTGCGGTACAGTATTCGAAAATGAACCATC
>CAKNJS010000025.1 GCA_930986645.1 uncultured Lachnoclostridium sp. | reverse complement strand
GGCCAGTTTACTCTTGCTTTCATTTTCTCATACATTATAACTGTTCCTCCTTCTTACTTGATATAGACATCTGCGCTACGGAGATTGCAACGATCACGATGAAGAATACAACCGCATTCGCACTCTGATATCCGAAGCTTCCGCCTGACAGACCATTGTTATAGATCAGGTAGGAGATTGACTCTGTACTCTGTTCCGGGCCGCCCTTTGTCATAGCCATGATCTGATCGAACACCATCAGGAAGTTCTTAACGCACAGAACCATGTTGATCGTAAAGAAAGGAATGATCAGAGGGAATGTAAGATATCTGAACTTCTTCCATCCTGTAGCTCCATCCAGATCGCCTGCTTCATATACATCTTCCGGCACTGTCTGAAGACCTGAGATGTAGATGATCGTATTCATGGCGATGGACTGCCAAGCACACACGATCACGATCGCGATCCATGCAGTCTTGCTGTTCGACAGCATACTTCCGCTCAGAGCGTCGATTCCAAGAGCCTTTCCAAGTCCCGGAAGGATATATGTAAAGAAATACTGGAAGATATAACCTACAACCAGTGCTCCAAGTACATTCGGAACGAAGTAAGCTGCTCTTAAGAATGTCTTTCCTTTAATCTTGCTGTTCAGGCCAAGGGCAAGGATCAGACTGATCACATTCGTCAGGATCGTCGCCACAACAGCCAGTTTAATCGTGAACAGGTATGATCCGCCGATTCTTGGGTCTGTAAACAGATCCATATAGTTTCTGAATCCGACAAAATCATATGTACCAAAACCTTTAAAGTTCGTAAAACTGTAGACCACACCGCGGATCAGCGGTACTGTATTGAAGCAGACAAACAGTGCCAGAATCGGTATTGTGATCAGCATATATGTCCGCTTGCTGTCATTTACTTTTTTCATAATCTACCCCGCTCCTTTCCTATTCGGAAGTTCCGTGTTCTTCGTTGTATTCCTGAACCTCACGGATAATATCTCTGTTATATCTCTGCCAGTCTTTATCAAACTTGGCAAGAAATGCATCCACGTCCTTATTGATGATCAATGTCTGGATCTGTGCGTCAACAGCCATCTCTGACGGATAGTAGTGATCCTGATAATCCGTCATGTTGCCGGACTCGATGTAGGGTTTCATACCGTCAAGCATAGGCGCCAGATCGAAGTCTCCTTCTTTACACGGAACAGCATTCTGATCATCTATGTATGCCTGAATATTTTCATCTTCCATCAGGAAATCAAGCACTTCATATGCTTCTTCCTTATGCTCGCACGCAGCGGTAACGGCAAACATAAGGTCTACGCCGGAGTTCAATGTATTCTTGTCCGCATCGTCATTACCCGGTGTTACAAACGAATCGATGTTCATATCCGGATTTACAGAAAGAATCTGCGGTACTGCATAACTTCCGATCGGGTACATTGCAGACTCACCGTTTGCAAATGCCGTACAGGCATCATTATAACCATAGGCTACCGGATCTTCCGGTCCGTAGCTTACAAGCTCCAGACATTTCTCGGCCACCTCTCTGTAATTGTCCGTAAATGTCGTCTCGCCTGCATTAACCTTCTTACACGTATCGGCCGGTGCAAGATCTACAGCAAGTGAGTTCCACGGTGCCAGACAGGTCCATGTATCACGGAAACCGAAATAGAACGGCAGGATTCCTTCTGACTTGATCTCTTCGCACAGATCGATCAGTTCATCCCAAGATTCCGGGATCTGCCAGCCGTGTTCTTCAAACATATCCTTGTTGTACAGGATACCTGCTGCATTTGCCACATAAGGCACACCAAACACACCATCTTTCGGAGTAATCTCAAGGTTCTCCAGAATATCCAGATATGACTGCTTTACATCCGCCAGTCCCGGATAATCAGATACATCTGCAAGAATATCCGCATCAACATAGTAAGAGTAGTTAATATCTCCTCCTATTCCGATGATGTCCGGATAATCGTCACGGACGAACCTCGTTCTCATGATCGTGCTCGCATCGTTCGGAGAACTGATGGTCAGATGGATGTCATCGTGAGTTGCGTTAAACTGCTCTTCCACCTGATCGAAGTACGTCGCCGCCTCCGGCTTGTACTGCAGGATCTCGATCTCCGTCACTCCGCTGTTCTCGTCCGAACCGCATCCCGGAAGAATCACTGCCGCAAGCATGGACGCTGCAAGTACCGCACTGATCGCTTTTTTCTTTTTCATAGTTGTTTCAGCTCCTTCCTTTTAGCTTTTCCGCTTATAAAAATATTATAACATTATAAAAATTTTCTAAAATATCCGAATTTCCCGTGTTTTATACCACAATGCGACTTATATGTTATTTTTGATAAGTCGGGTCGCATTTTGGAATGTTTTAGTTTATAATCTTTCTAAAAGCGGAAAATTATTTAAAGTAACAAAGAAAACGTGCTTTAAAATAGCAGAAGGGAGAACTCCATATGAGCGATTCTGTATTTACTGTATTTCCAAGTGAAAATTATATTGATCTCTGCCTGTACCAGTTTGGACGAGAACAGTGTCCGCCAGCTCATTCTTTCGGTCCTGCCACAAGAAATCATTATCTTTTTCATTATGTTTTATCCGGCACCGGGAAACTGATCGCCGCTGATTCCAAAGGTCAATCCCATGAATATCAGATTCACACAGGTCAGGGCTTTATGATCTTTCCCCGGCAGATCACAACCTATATTGCCGATGAAAAACTTCCATGGGAATATACATGGCTGGAATTTGACGGAATGCGTGTCAGAGAGATCATAGAGACTGCCGGGCTGTCTCCCGACCATCCGGTCTATCATGCATCCCACAAAGATCTGCGGGAGAACATGGTAAATGAAATGGTCTATATAGCAGAACACGGGAACGCCTCTTCATTCCACCTGATCGGTCATCTGTACCTCTTTGCGGATTTTCTTGCCCGTTCTGCCGCATCCACTCATGTATCGACCAGCGGCAAAGTTCGCGACTTCTATATCAAAGAGGCATTAAACTATATCGAGCAGAACTTTCAGAATGATATTACCGTAGAAGGGATCGCGGCATTCTGCGGATTGAACCGCACCTACTTCGGCAGGATCTTCAAAGATACCGTAGGGAAATCGCCGCAACAGTTCCTGCTCAATTACCGTATGACAAAAGCTGCCGAACTGTTAAAACTGACCACTCTTTCCATCAGTGATATCGGAAATGCTGTAGGCTATCCCAATCAGCTGCACTTTTCAAGAGCATTCAAAAATGTGTTTGGAATATCTCCGAGAGAATGGAGAAATAAGAATCAGATTATGAAATAAATTTCGATTTTTCGTACCGGCTCAAGAAAGGAAAATCGTTTGAAAAGGGAGCAGATACGGAATGACTGACTCACGTATCCGCGGACAGAGGAAGATTGATCTCGGCTCCGGTTACAGTCGCCGTTATCAATCTTCCTCTGTCCGCGGATTGTGCATCAGGTCAGACGTATTTGTTCACTTTTCCTGTTTTTCTAATCCTGAGCCGGAGCGATAAAAGTTCATACAAATTGGCAGAAGCCGAAGCAATGAGATCATAGTCAGGGAAGCCGCTTCTTCTACCCGTTTGTATGAGAATTCTCGGAATAGGAAAGAAAGCAGCCGGGAGACAGGTATTGCGTACGCACCGTTGGAGCAGCGTCGGCACTTAGAGCGCGCCTTTTGCGCTCTTATGTACCGTTACGCTGCGACCGAATGAAAATGTGTGCGTTAGCAATACCTGCCTCCCGGCGGATACTTTATCAATCCGGAAAATCGGAATTTTATCCGCGGATCAGCGCCTCTACTTCAGCCCTCTCCGGCATAGACCGGATTGCACCTTTCTTTGTCGTCACGATCGCCGCTGCCGCATTTGCGAATGTGAGCAGCTCTCCCAGCTGGTCTTCCGTCAGATTATCAAATCCATGCTCTATGATATAGTTAAGAGAGCTTCCGCAGAATGTATCGCCTGCGCCTGTCGTCTCGATTGCCTTAACAGTAAATCCCGGACGCTCCACACGCATTCCTTTGTAATATGCCCGGCTTCCGTCTTTTCCCATTGTAAGCAGGATCATCGGAATATTGTATTTTTCCTGAAGATAGGCAATTCCCTCGTCATAATCCTCTTTTCCCGATACAAACTGAATCTCATTGTCGGAAATTTTCAGAATGTCACACTTTCCAAAACCGTATTCCATCTGTTCTTTTGCAAGATCCAGAGAAGACCAGAGCGGCGGGCGCAGATTCGGATCAAATGAAACCAGACATCCTGCATCTTTCGCTGCCTGAATTGCTTTCTTTGTTGCTGCTCTTACTCCATCGTGTGTCATTGACAGTGTTCCAAAATGGAAAATCTTTGTCTGTGCAATAAATTCAGGATCTACTTCCTCTTCTGTGAGCATCATATCAGCCCCCGGATTGCGGTAGAAAGAAAATTCACGGTCTCCGTCAGGGAAAGTATGTACAAATGCCAAAGTCGTATTTACCTTATCATCTATCACAAGGTGAGACGCATCAATTCCTGCATCTGTAATTGTATCTCTCAGCAGTGTGCCGAATTGATCCTTTCCCACTTTTCCGAGAAATGCTGTCTTCTTGCCCATTTTGTTGAGAAGAGCCAGCACATTGCACGGAGCTCCTCCGGGACACGCCTCAAACATATTGTTGCCCTGTTCACTCTGTCCGTTCATTGTAAAGTCAATCAGTAATTCTCCCAGAGCGATCACATCATACTTTTTCTCCATTTTTCAATCTCCTCCTGACTTGATCGTATTTGCATCCCCGGCATATATTTTCTGTTTTCATGCCGTATATACCTTTTAATTGAAGTATACCAGTTCTTCTATCGGATCTGCAAGCTCTATATGTTCAGCTTCCAGCACCGGCCCCTCGCCGCGGTATACAGAAACATTGGCAAAGCGGATCTTTGCTCTTATCTTTACCCACTGTCCGGGTTTAAGCTTCGGTGCGTATGCACTTCTGCACACATAACCAAGAAACGATGTATCATCCGCACAGCACGTCATTGCCATACGGCCGGCCATAAATACTTTTGCCGGAAATGTTCTCGGTTTAAGCACTTTCGCCGTGTATTCAACTACTTTCCCCTTATAACGGTCAGGATTTTCCATCATATCCACATACCAGATACCGTAATCCTCTTTCGCGATCTCGATCACAGGTGCTTTGAGATCATACGGGACTTCGTCTTCAAAAATATTTTCAATTTCGCCCTCTTCATCCTCAAAAATTACTTCTGCCTGAGGACTTACCACCTTAACGCTGCGTCGGTATCCTGCCAAAGGTTTGATATCCTCGCACCGGTTAAAAAGGACCATATCCGCGCCTCTGACCATCTCCACAAAAAGCGGTTTCAGATTGGTCAGATACATCTGGAATGTACTCGCGTCTACGGTAGTGATCTTCTGCTCAATCCCCCAGCCCGCAGGGAGCTTCATATTCTCAAAATCGCTCACTTTCCACATTCCGTTGTATTCTACAACGACACGCTCCGGCTCATGCTTTTTATTCATCTCTTCGAGCCATTCTTCTGTCAGGTCTTCCTGATCCTCGACTTTTTCAATGACTACACCGTATTTGAGCATTTCCATCGGGTCATACTCTTCTTCCCCTTCTTCGCAGAGAATCAAAAGGGTCTTTCCGTCAATCTGGAAATAATCCTGTTTCAGCGTAAATGTAAGGAACTGAGTCTTACCGCTGTCCAGAAATCCTGTCATCAGATAAACCATCACATCAGGTTCATACATATCCGTTCTCTCCTTCTCTTAGGCCAGTCCGAAAAGTGCTGCCAGTTTGTCTTCATTCAGTTCCGCTCCGATCACACAGATGCGGCCCGTATACTCCGGCGCTCCGGTACGGACTTCGTGCTCTTCCGGCACCATATCGAAGTAGATCCACTCACCGTCTGCTCCGGATACCATTCCCTTCGCGCGCAGTACATTTCCATAGCTGTTGTCGGATTCCAGTTTTTTCAGGATATCGCTGATCTGTTCTTTAGTATAAGTGTGAATTGTCTCACGTCCCCAGCTTGTGAACACATCATCTGCATGATGGTGGCCGGCATGATCATGATGATGGTCATGACCGCAGCATTCTCCATGCTCATGGTCGTGATGATGCTCATGCTCCTCATGTTCATGATCGTGATGGTGCCCGTGATCCCCGTGCCCGCAGCCGTGATGATGCTCGTGCTCCTCGTGTTCATGATCATGATGATGCTCATGGCTGCAGCACTCGCCTTCTTCATGATGATGACCGCATTCCGGACAGATGATCTCATCCAGAAGTTCTTCTTCAAGTGACTTGCCGGACTCCATCGTCTCAAGGATCTTTTTGCCCGGGAGCTGGGAGATCGGTGTTGTAATAAACGGTGCCTTATCATTCAGCTCTCTTAAAAGCGCGACGCCCTCCTCTATCTTCTCCGGTTTTGCCTTATCTGTACGGCTTAAGATTACCGCGCCGGCATACTCGATCTGATTACTGAAAAACTCGCCGAAATTCTTTCTGTAAATTCTGCATTTTGTCACATCTACAACTGTCGTAAAGCTGTTAAGTTCTGCATCGATCTCTGACTGCACATCCTGCACCGCCTTGATCACGTCAGAAAGCTTGCCTACGCCTGAAGGCTCGATCAGAATACGGTCCGGATGGTAAGTATCCACTACTTCCCGCAGGGATTTTCCAAAATCTCCTACCAGCGAACAGCAAATGCATCCCGAATTCATCTCGCGGATTTCAATCCCGGACTCTTTTAAAAATCCGCCGTCAATCCCGATCTCGCCGAATTCATTTTCGATCAGTACAACCTGCTCTCCTGTAAACGCCTCTGAAAGCAGCTTTTTGATCAGTGTTGTTTTTCCGGCCCCGAGAAAGCCGGAAATAATATCTATTTTTGTCATTTTTATTCCTCCTTACTTAATATCCAGTTCCACAGGACAGTGATCGGATCCCATAACATCCGTCAGGATCTTCGCATCCACAAGCCTGTCCTTTAAACACTCTGATACGCAGAAATAGTCGATACGCCATCCTGCATTCTTGGCACGGGCACTGAAACGGTACGACCACCACGAATAGATACCCGTCTGATCCGGATAGAAATACCGGAATGTATCAATAAATCCCACATCCAGCAGTTCTGTAAATTTCTGTCTCTCCTCGTCGGTAAAACCTGCATTCTTCCGATTGGTTTTAGGATTTTTCAGATCGATCTCTTCATGTGCCACATTCATATCTCCGGTTACAATAACCGGCTTCTTTTCTTCAAGTTTTTTCAGATAAGCCCGGAAATCATCCTCCCATTTCATGCGGTAATCAAGCCGGGCCAGTTCGTTCTGTGAATTCGGCGTATATACCGTCACGAAATAAAAATCTTCAAATTCACAGGTAATCACACGGCCCTCCTGATCATGTTCCTCAATCCCGATACCGTATGTTACATCCAATGGTTCCTGCTTTGTAAATACCGCAGTTCCCGAATAGCCTTTTCGAACCGCATAATTCCAGTACTGATGATATCCCGGCAGATCGAGTTCAAGCTGTCCTGCCTGCATCTTTGTCTCCTGAATACAGAAAATATCAGCGTCCGCCTCTTTAAAAAAATCAAGGAATCCCTTCTGGACACACGCCCGGATCCCGTTGACATTCCATGAAATCAGTTTCATGCATACCTCCTTTATCAGCCTTCCTGCACAAAATCAACGGCAAATCCCGTTCCGGTGCAGGACGCATAAGTAAGGGCAGATAATCGCTACCTGCCCCTGTGATCATAATGTACCTCTTTTAAGAACAGACCTCTTGCCGGGGCAAGAAATCCTGCCTGTCCTCTGTCTTTTGTCCTCAGGATATCCAGCACACTTTCCGGAGTGCGCTGATAAGTTCCTGCCTCAAGCAGTGTACCTGTCAGTATTCTTACCATATGGTAAAGAAATCCTGTTCCTTCATATCTGATTGCCACACTGCTGCCTTGTCCGCTGACTATTATATCATAAATTGTCCGCTTTGTGGATATTTCATTCTTTTTATCCGTAAAGCCTGCGAAGTCGTGAGTTCCAATAATATACTCCGCTGTTTTTCTCATTAATTCCCGATCCGGATTATACGGGAAATGACAGCAGTAACGTCTCCGGAATACATCCGGTTTCTGCCCGGTATCGATGTGATACTCATACGCCTTCCAAGCCGCGCTTTTTCTCGCATGGAATCCGTTTTTCACAAGATCTGCCTTACAGATACGGATATCTTCCGGAAGCATCTCGTTGATCTTTTCTGTAAAAAACCCGTCCTGCACCATTCCGGGCAGCACTACACTGGCAGCCTGCCCCTGTGCATGAACTCCTGCATCCGTCCTTCCGGACCCGTTCACTTCTGCACGGCAGCCGGTCGCATCCGAGATTACTCTCTCGAGGATTCCCTGAATGGTCCGGTCTGTATTCATCTGACGCTGCCAGCCCTGATAGCGTGTCCCATCGTAGGAGATAATCAGTTTATACGTACGCATATCTATTACTGAAGGAACTTTTTCAGCTCGTCCATAAATGTATTTGCATCTTTAAACTCTCTGTAAACAGACGCAAAACGCACATAGGCAACCGGATCAAGATCCTTTAACTTCTCCATCACAATTTCCCCGATCACGCTGCTCGGGATCTCCTTTTCCTCACGGTTAAATATTTCCAGTTCCACTGCATCGATTGTCTTCTGGATCGCGTCAGCCGGAACCGGGCGCTTGTAACACGCACTTAAAATGCCTTTCTCAATCTTCGAGCGCTGGTACTGTTCCCTGTTATTATCTTTTTTTATAACGATAAGCGGAATTGTCTCCACTTTCTCATAAGTCGTAAATCTTCTTCCGCACTCATCACAGGAACGTCGTCTTCGTATGGAACTCTTATCCTCGGCCGGACGGGAATCTATCACTCTGGTATCCGGATTGCCGCAGTATGGACATCTCATAATTCATTCCGCCTTTCTCAGCACATATGGGCAGGGATTTCCTGCTCTTTTGTGCCGCTGTTTATAATATGCGTACATTATACACAATCGTTAAAATTTTTGCAAAAATTTTTCTTCCTGTATATCTACGATTATAATATCAGGTCCGATCTTCCGTATACACGCAAACGGAATCACATATTCGCAGTCTGTTCCGAGAAACCCGCAGATCTTCCCCGGCCCGGGAATAATGACAGCTTCCACTTCACCGCTGCATATGTTAATTTCTACATCTACAATACATCCCAGCCTTTTTCCGCTGCATATATTTACAACTTCCTTATCCCGGAGTTCACAGAGTCTCATAATCCACCTCAATAATCAGCCTGCTTTATAAAATATTGTATGCTGATTCCGGAAAATATCCACTTTCCCATCAGAACGCCCTATCCCTTTTGCACAGTACTTTTTTCTTTCTTTTTCTTTCTGTATGTTTTACAATAGTAAGAGCACAATAGTGTGTAAATCCATTATTACAGGAGTATATATAATTATGAAAGAAACAATCCTTCTTTTTAATGCACCGGAGAGAGAAACTCTGCTCAAAATAGAGATGGCGCTGTTCCCGCTTCACATCCGGCTGAAAAAAGTTCCGCTCAAAGACTACTGCCAGCCTCTGGGCGTTCTCGCCGGGGTTAAAGACATGGAGGCAGTCACGGAAGAATACAATGGTCCGGAACTTCCGGGTACTATGTTCGTCTTCTGCTTTCTGAATGAAAACAGACTGAATCAGGCTCTTGCCGCCCTCAGGAAAAGCGGAGCCGGTCCGTTTCCCTACAAGGCAGTTCTGACCCCCGTGAACAGCTCATGGACCGCCCCCGGCTGTTTCTCTGAAATCCGCAGAGAACATGAAGCTCTGCACCGTGAACAGCCGGCAGACAAATAAGCATTTGCAAAACTGCTGCATTCCGTTTATAATATAATATTATTTTATTTTGCGGAGGGTGCTTGTATGTGGAAACGTAAGGTAATGAAAAAGAAAGCTATGGTATTGATGAAAAAAAGCTATCTGAGTATGCTCGCCGTCTGCTTTCTCATTGCCATGCTCACAACAGCTTATTCTGTTTCCACCACTTTTTTTAATCTTCAGATACCCCATGGACCATCCAGTACTGATGCAGCCTTTACATCTGCAGTCTCAAATTCAGAAGCGATTTTAGAGATTGCAGATTATTTCTTCAAAGGCTTGCCGTTTCAGTACATTTTTCACGGAGCAATTTATAACGCCGGCTCAATGATCATTAACCTGCTGTCCACGAATATCTCCGTTTTTTTCTCATTTCTGCGCGCTGTTAACTCTTTTCTGTATGACGGCCCGGGCATGATGCTGGTCTTTTCTTCCATCAGCATAATTTTCGCTTTCTTTTACCAGATCTTTATCAGCAATATTCTTCTGGTCGGCGAAAAACGTTTTTTCCTCGAGAACCGCAGCTACCGGAAAACTCTTGTTTCCAAGATCTTCTTTCTTTTTAAGCTGCGATGCATACGGCATCCTGCATGGATCATGTTTCTGCGCTCACTTTTCCAGATTCTGTGGAATATAACAATTGTCGGAGGAATCGTCAAACATTACGAATACATACTGATTCCTTATATTCTTGCTGAAAATCCTAAGATTTCAAGGAAAGACGCATTCTTCCTGTCCAAACAGCTCATGCGCCGAAGCAAATGGAAATTCTTTCTGCTTGATCTCTCATTTCTCGGCTGGCAGATTCTGTCCCTGTTTACACTCGGACTGCTGGATCTCCTGTTTGTAAATCCCTATATAACCGCGTGCCGGACAGAGCTCTATGCCACGCTGAGAAGGAATTACGTTCTTTCCCGTTCCCCGCGGTATGAGCAGCTCAACGACTCTTATCTGGAGCATGTCCCATCGGACGATGAACTGCTTATCAGCAAGGCTCTGTACGATGATTCGCAGGGGCCCTATACAAAGATCTCCTACTTCGCGCCTGAGCAGTATCCTGTATTTCTCTTCTCAGTTCAGCCCCCGCTGAAGGCAGTGAAATCACCTGTACGTGCTGACCGGAAATATGATCTGCTCTCTCTGCTCTTCCTCTTTCCGGTATTCTCCATCCTCGGATGGGTACTGGAAACCCTGACGCGCCTGATCAATGACGGCACATTTGAAAATACAGGGGCACTGCTGGGTCCATGGCTTCCTATTTACGGACTGTACGGTATCCTGATACTCCTGCTGTTTAAACGCCTGCTCAAACAGCCGGTTCTTGTATTTTTACTGAACGGAGCGCTCTATTCTGCACTGGAATACCTCATTAATGTGATCTCGGAACTGGCCAGCGGACAGCCTCTTCGAAATTACAGTAAATTTTTCCTCAACATTGATGGGAAAATATATCTTGGCGGAGCCATCACTTTTGCCCTGATCGGCTGTGCTTTTCTGTACTATCTTGCTCCCCGGTGGACTGACCGGTACATGAAGCTCGGACATTCGAAAAGGATCCTGATCTGCCTGCTCCTTTACACGCTGTTTATTGCAGATATCGCTCTGTCAGTATATCTCAGACTGACAGCCTCCTGAATCAGGCCGGGGACTGTTGATTTTTGCCGGAAATAATAGTAAACTCTTTAATAAGTTCTATCTTAGAAAATAACAGAAAGATAAGCCGCTTCGTGACAAGCGGCGGAATGGAGACATTATGAAAAAACGAGTTGTTTTAGCTTTAGGGCACCGCGCCCTCGGAACCACACTGCCGGAACAGAAGGCAGCCATTGCACATACGTCTAAATGTATTGCCGACCTTATCGAAGAAGGGTACAAAGTAGCCATCACGCACAGCAATGCGCCTCAGGTCGGCATGATTCACACAGCGATGAACGAATTTGCCAAAGCACACCCCGAGTATACTGCATGCCCTATGTCTGTCTGCTCTGCCATGAGTCAGGGCTACATCGGATATGACCTTCAGAACGGAATCCGTGAAGAGCTCTTAAACCGTGGTATCTACCGCACGGTCAGCACCATTCTCACTCAGGTTATTGTCGATCCTTACGATGATGCATTCTACACACCAACTAAAGTGCTGGGCCGCTATATGAATGCAGAAGAGGCCAATGAAGAGCGCAGAAAAGGTAATTATGTAATTGAGGAACCCGGCAAAGGTTTCCGCCGTGTTGTTTCTGCTCCCAACCCGGTCAAAATCGTAGAACTTGACGCTGTCAACGCTCTTCTGGATGCAGATCAGGTGGTTATCGCCGCAGGCGGAGGCGGTATCCCTGTAATGGAACAGGACAATCATTTAAAAGGTGCAAGTGCTGTAATCGAAAAAGACCTTGCTGCCGGCAAACTGGCCGAAGGGATCGATGCAGATATGCTTATCATCCTCACAAACGTGGAAAAGGTATGTCTCAATATGGGGCAGGACAACGAAGAGCCGCTCGGCGAGATCACCGTTTCCGATGCAAAAAAATATATGGAAGAAGGACATTTCGGCATCTATAATATGTATCCGAAATTCCGCGCCGCAGTAGAGTTTATCGAACAGAGAGAAGGACGATGCGCTTACATCACCTCTTTTGACAAAGTCAAAGAAGCTCTGAAAGGCAAAACAGGAACACTGATAAAATAAAACATATGTCACAAAAGCCGGTACACACCGGCTTTTATTTTGTCTAAATTTATAATTGATTTTTATGAATTCTTGATGTAATATATGCATATACTAGATGTAGTTTTTAATACCACTTGTGTTTAATTAATATTTATATCATCCGGGGAGGTGCATATCATGGAAAACACAGGAATCATGAAAAGCGCAGTTAACATAACCGCGGCAAGGGGCACAATTGTAAGAAAGAGACCGCACAAAAGACTCAGCATTAAAGAGCCCGGCAGTGCGATTACACATTTTATAGGCATGGTAATGGCTATTATCGCATCTGTCCCGCTTTTAGTACGGGCCGCTGTGCAGCAGGATAAAATTTATATCACAGCGATGGCTGTCTACGCTGCAAGCCTGATCCTATTATATGCCGCAAGTACAACATACCATACATTTGATATTTCAGAAAAAACAAATACCATATTGAAGAAAATCGATCATATGATGATTTCCGTCCTCATCGCGGGAAGTTATACTCCGGTATGCCTCCTTGTCCTGAAAGGCCGGACCGGAATCATTCTTCTGTCTATTGTATGGGGTATTGCCATTGCCGGAATCCTTATCAAAGCATTCTGGGTGTACTGCCCGAAATGGGTATCCTCAGTGCTTTATATCGGAATGGGATGGACCTGCGTACTCGCATTCACGCAGCTTTTGCATAATCTGTCCCCGGCAGCATTCGGCTGGCTGCTGGCCGGAGGTATCATTTATACGGTTGGAGGAGTGATCTACGCGCTGAAGCTGCCATTGTTCAACAGCCGGCATAAGAACTTCGGCAGCCACGAAATCTTCCATCTATTCGTAATGGCCGGGAGCGCATGCCATTTCATAGTAATGTATGCATTTTTGCTTCCATAATGATTTACATTTCCGGAGACGGATTACAAAATTGATACCAGCTCCGGTTACAGGAAATAACTTCAAATAACAAAGCAGGAAAATAGCTGAATACAAGTGAAAAAAAGCGGAACCCGCCAGCTCGGGCAACCGCTTTTTTTCACCTGACGCCATTTCCCTGCTTTTAACTTTTCGTAATTTCCTTCCACAGTCACTGTCCTCAATTTTGTAATCCGTCTGCGGAAGGTGCATCAAAGGGGGCCGTAACCGTCTGTTTCAGGCGTTTTACCTATTAACAGACTAATACAGAAAATCGAATTTACAGCCTCTCACTGCTGGAATTCATGAATTTGTACTCTGCCACGGATCTGTCAAACCCTTTGATATGTCTGTAAAGCCACTCGATCACATTTTTGTTGACCTGCTCTACAAACGCATCCGACGGACCTTCTTCTTCCTCAAGCATATTATAAAGATCCTTTACGACTCCGCGGAGTTTATCGTGTTCTTTCTTATGCTGCTCAATTCCCGGATAATTAATTGATTCCTGAAGTTTTTCTTCTTCACCAAAATGAAACTCTGTGTAATCTGCAAGATAATCCAGCGTCTTTACCGCCACGATTTTATCCTTGCTCGTCTCACAGCTGTCCAGAAGCTTATTGATCTTGTCGATCAGCTCCTTATGCTGTGTATCAATCATCTCATTGCCTGTTACCAGACTCTCGTCAAATTCTGCTCTCATTAATAAGTACCTCCTTGATTCTGAAAATTCAGTAATTGAAATATCTTTCTATATTATACATTAGACGGCACCTTTTTTAAACCGTATTATCATCTCATTTGTAAGGCTGTCTCTAGCCGGCTCAACCGGAATCTCATCCCGCTCAAACCACTCGGCCATCGCCAGTTCGTTTTCATCCAGCGTAATACCGGCATCTCCGTCCAGATCACAGTAGAACCCCATCAGCAGAGTATCCGTAAACGCCCATGGCTGGCTTTTATAATATCGGATGTTTTTCACTTTCAGCCCCACTTCTTCCATAACCTCCCGGGCGACAGTTTGTTCCACCGTCTCTCCGATCTCGGTGAATCCTGCAAGCAGTGCGTACTTCTTATAGGCTCTTCCGGCATATTTCGACATCAGTATACGGCTGCCGTCAGTAACCCCGATAATGACTGCCGGACAGATCTTCGGATATTCCACGTTCCGGCATTCACTGCAGTACAGCATCCGTTCCTTGCCGCTGTGCTTCATTTTTCTTCCGCATCTGCCGCAGTATTTATGGTTTTTGTACCAGTTGAAGAGCTGATACCCTGTAATGCCTGCAAATGCGTGATACTGGGGATCTGCACTGCGGAATATTTCCGTATTTTCCATATTAAAATCCGACAGCGGCTCTCTGTTGATATCCTGAACCAGATAATACCTCTCATTATCAATCGAAAACAAATATATGTATTCTTCGTAAATTTCCTCATTCAGCCGTTCCAGCTCTCTGAAACGCGGGAATACAATGCCGGACTCCGTTCTTTTCAGAAGCACCGCATGATCCTCATAATACAATGCATAACTCTCTCCGTCCGGCGGAACCGTTCTGTATTGATTATCAAGATGTCTCGGCTCAATATCCTGAATCATGATGCTCGTCTCCTTACAAATTTCTTACTTTGAAATCTCTCTGCGCTTCTCGCTTCTGGTCTTTCTTCGCAATATCCGCCCGCTTATCATACAGCTTCTTGCCCTTTGCCAGCCCGATCTCCACTTTTACCAGACTGCCGCTGAAATAGACTTTCAGAGGGACGACCGTAATCCCCTGCTCTTTCATCTTACCAAAGATCTTAAGTATCTCCTTCTTATGAAGCAGCAGTTTGCGAACCCTCAGCGGGTCCTTGTTAAAAATATTCCCTTTTTCATATGGAGAAATATGCATACCGTAAATATACATTTCACCGTCTTCCACTCGGATAAACGCCTCCTTAATGCTGCATTTCCCCATACGCAGGGACTTTACTTCTGTTCCATGAAGTACAATTCCCGCCTCATATTTTTCAAGAATGAAATAATCATGATATGCTTTTTTATTATTGGCGATAAGTTTTGTCTCTGACTTTGCCATATATATTAACTCTCCTTTGCCTGCGGAAATGCACCATCTGCTCCGCCGCCTTTTTACTGTTCTGTCCCGGCATTACGATACAAATTCAAAATTAACCGTTCTCAGGAGTTTGTCCGCATCTGTAACACGCACCCGTACGGTCTGCCCGAGTTTGTATGTTTTCCCGGTATGTGCTCCCGCCATTTCATAATTCTGCTCGATAAAATCGTAATGATCGTCCCTCATATCTGCAACATGCACCAGACCTTCCACAGTATTTTCAAGCTCCACATAGACGCCCCATCCTGTCACGCCTGATACAACGCCATCATATTCTTCTCCAATACGAGAACGCATATATTCCGCTTTCTTCATTTTAATCACTTCTCGTTCCGCTTCCTCGGCTCTGCGCTCTCTGTCGCTGCACTGGGCGGCTATTTTCGGCAGAATCTCTTCATAATGGGAAATTCTATCCTCATTCAGCCTGCCGCGCAGATTTTCCTTGATGATCCTGTGTATCTGCAAGTCCGGATATCGTCTGATCGGTGATGTAAAATGGGTATAATACTTTGCCGCGAGACCAAAATGTCCTGTATTTTCTGTCGTATAACGCGCTCTCTTCATAGAGCGCAGTGTCAGACGGCTGATCAATGCCTCCTCCGGAGTGCCGTCCACCCGGTCGAGAAGTTTCTGGATTTCCTTAGGGCGCACTTCATTTCGGACATGAATATGATATCCGAAGTTATTGATAAATGTACTGAGTTTTTTTATCTTATCTTCGTCCGGCACATCATGGGTGCGGTAGAGAAAAGGCAGTTCACGCCAGTAATACTCTTCAGCTACGGTTTCATTTGCCATGAGCATAAAATCTTCGATGATCTTAGTTGCATCATTGCGTTCATAAGGTCTGATATCCACCGGCTTACCGTCCTCATCAAGAATCACTTTTGTCTCAGGGAAATCGAAATCTATAGACCCTCTTCTGCCGCGGCGCTCCCTGAGTATATCAGAAAGCTTTTTCATCATGTATAGCATTTCATTAATCTCTGTATCATCAGACACGCTTTCCGGCTTTTTCTCATAGTTTCTGAGTATTTCCGATACGCCATTATAACTCATCCGCCTATCAACGTGAATTACCGTTTCTGCTATCTCATGGTCAACCATTTCACCGGCTTGGTCAAATGTCATGATACAGGATAACGCAAGTCTGTCTTCACCTGCATTTAAAGAACAGATTCCGTTTGACAGTTTATGCGGAAGCATCGGTATCACACGATCGGCAAGATATACGCTCGTCCCGCGTTCAAGCGCCTCTCTGTCGAGCGCACTGTTCTCCTGAACGTAATTTGCCACATCTGCAATATGAACCCCCAGAATGTATTTATCTCCATCCATCTGAAGCGATACCGCATCATCCAGATCCTTCGCATCTTCCCCGTCGATCGTTACCATCAGCCAGTCTCTGAGGTCTTTTCTTCCTGCACGGTCCGCCTCGCTTACATCTTTAGAAACCCTGACAGCCTGATTCAGAACTTTCTCGGGAAATTCAGTGGGAATCCCCGCATCCATTACTATCGAAAGGATATCTGTCCCCGGATCATTAATATGGCCGATAATCTGAACAACCTCTCCTTCCGGCTTCATGTGCTCTCCGCCGTAGGATGTCAGTCTCACTACGACCTTATGACCGTTCATCGCCCCCAGTTCTTTTCCCGCCGGAATATAGATATCTTTCAGATATCTCTGATTATCCGGACGGACGAAACCGAAATTTTTGCTTTTCTCATATATTCCGACTATATTTACCACACCATGGGATAAGACTCGGATTATTCTGCCCTCTTTCCTCTTTCCTGCAGGTGCCGCCGTGATAATGTACTCCACTTCATCCCCATGGAATGCTCCTCTTATATTTTCTTCCGGAATAAATACATCTCCGCTTTCATCCTCCGGGGTCACAAATCCGAATCCTCTTATATTCGCCTGAAATATACCTTTCAGATGCACCGGATGCCCTTTACTGTACTTTCCTCTCTTGGACAGAGATATCCTGCCTTCTTCTACAAGTGCATCAAGAATCTCCTTCAGCTCATTTCTCTGTTCACGCGGGATCTGAAGCACTATAGCTATTTCCTTAATCTTCATCGGCACATAGAGGTCATCGCTGATAAAATCTAAAATAACCTTTTTTCTCTTTTCAAATGTCTGATCCATTTTTCTCTCCGTCATTCACTTTTTCTCTCTTCATAGAAAAACGTAAGCACCCTATATCCGCTATAGAGTGCTTACGTGATTATTATCTTCTGATATAGTGCATTTCATACTGCCAAACCGCATTTTGCGTTTACATCAGCCAAAATGCCGGATCAGTTGAAGATCTTAAGGTTAAGGATTACAGCCAGCACCATAAAAAGTACTGCCACAACGCGGGTAACCTTCACAAGAGTCCCCTCCATGGAACGGCCCTTATTGTGTCCCCAATATGTGTCTGCTGCTCCGCTGATCGTCCCGAGTCCGGAAGCTTTTCCCTCCTGAAGAAGAATAATCGCAGCTAATGTTATGCAGTCTATAACAAAGATGATCGTTATCACGGTCTTTAAGATATCCATCTCTACACCTCCTGCGGATAAACCACGATTATTCTATCACAGCCACAGCCGCATTGCAAGCCGAACAGCTGATTTCCTCAGATAATACCGAATATTTTCTCGCGAAAAGCAGCGTAGATCGAGTCATAATCCGTATATTGTATATCACTGTCCTTAAAACGCCGGCTCCACTCATCACGGATATGATCGGCGATAAGTTTTGCATCCTCGTGTTCCGTTTTAAGAATTGCCGGAAAAATGTAATAGATCATGAAGAAATTCAGATCAAGCTGGACAACGCCATCTATCCTCCCCTTTTTGGGAGATACAAACTTATGCTCTACACGATCCGCAAAAGTACGGGCTATTTCTTCTGCTGCCGCTTCCTTATCCTCTGCGTCCTCTGTCAGCATTGTCATTTCCCGAAAATAATGTCCGTATCTGTCCAGAAACTCTTCCATATTATTCTTATAATTCTTTTTTTTGAGTTTCTTCATCATCGGTTTCATATTTTCAAAAACAATTTCTACATGATCCAGCATATAACATCCTCCGTCTCTGGTATTTCTGTAATCTGGCTGATCTCTCCTGATCAGTCAGTAACTACACCTTTCTGCAGCATAATATTCGCATAAAGGGCAGACTCACCTGTAGCAATGATAGCATACACCTTTTTTGCCTCTTCATAGAAAGCAAATCGCTCAATATTTCCTACAACAGCGTCTCCTCTGTCGTCATATTTGCGGATAATCTCCTTGTATGTATCCCAGATCGGAGTCTCCACATCGTCTCCCGGCATTACCTCCATAAGATTTACGGGATGCTCTACATATGTATCAAGCGGAAATACCTGAAGAATCGCATCCAGCAGTTCCGGCACGCCATGTCCGTCACAGCGAATAACTATTGCATCTTTTCCCATCGACTCAGCCGGGAAATTTCCATCGGAAATAACCAGTCTGTCACTGTGTCCCATCTCTGCCAATACTTTCAAAAGCTCAGGTGATAAAATCTTTGGAATTCCTTTTAACATAATGATATCCTCCTCATTATAATATCTTTTCTCTTAAAAAGGAACCGGGAACTTCCCGATTCCTTTTATTTTCAGATCCGCATTAAGCCGCAGACCTATATGCACGTTTCATTTTAAGACGATTTTTCTGAAGTACTTCTCCGCTGATTAGTCATAAAGGTTCGGAGCAATGTCATCTTCTTCCATGTTGGAAGCATCGTACCAGTAGCTGTCTGTAGCGATATCTGATACTTCTTTGCCCTCGCAGTAGTCATACAGTGCGTGGATTGCAAGGTTACCCTGATCAACAGGAGCCTGTGTAACAGCACCGATGAGTGTTCCGTCAGCAACTGCAGCTTTCAGTGTAGCACCAGCGTCAAATCCTACGCCGACAATACCCTCGTCCGGAGTAGCTGCAAGTACGTTCAGGTTCTGGTTAGCTGTAAGGACACCTTCTGCTGTAACCTGATTTGAACCGAAGATAGCGATCGTATCATCTTTATTCATGATATTAGAAGCCTCTGTAGCGGACAGCTCAACTGTTGTCTGAGCCGGTACAGCTACTTCGATGATAACGTCTGCTGAACCCTCGTCACCATTGTTCTCTACCTGATCTACATAGAACTGGTTACCGATAACTGCTACTGTCTTTCCGTCAGCTTCGATAAGCTCTTTCATCTTGTTGATGAAGCCCATTCCACGTCCGGAGATGTTAGCGGATGTAGCATCCTGATTTACTTCACCAATTCTTACCTGTCCGTCAGCATTTGCAATGGCATCCTTGATTACCGGATACATATTCTCAGCTGCAACAGCGCCTGCTGCCTCATTATCTGTAGCGATTGTAGCGATTACAGATCCTTCCGGAGCGTCCGGTACACCTGTATCGAAGCAAACTACCGGGATACCTGCATCAAGTGCATCCTGAAGTGAATCAAGTACTGCATTCTGGTCATTTGCAGCAAGAGCGATACCATCCGGCTTCTGGCTGATAGCATTGTTCAGCATATTAACCTGATCAGCAATATCAGACTCAGCATTCGGTCCTGTTGTATTTACCTTAACACCGAGCTCATCTTTAGCTGCGTCAATTCCCTGAATAGCTGCCTGCCAATATGTAGACTGGAAGCTCTTAACTACAACTTCAAACGTATAGTCTCCGCCGCCTGAGGAGCTGTCATCTGATGATGAGTTGTCGCTTGATGCCTCTTTTCCACCGCCGCATCCTGCGAGAAGTCCGGCTACCATACATCCGCCAAGTAACACTGCTAATACTTTCTTTTTCATATTTCATATCCTCCTGAAATAATTTTTACGGCCATTTTGAAGATACACTCTTCTCAGTACATCTGATTTTGTACAGATACCGTGCATATATCCGTACGTTCCAGCATCAGATCAGTACATCAATCGGCTGGTCTTACGGGCATGGCCTGCCTTTGCTTGGTTTCTATAGTAACAGCCGGCAGACATTTTACTGCTGATACAGCCCCCGGCTGTTATCTATCACTGATATAAAATTGATTACTTTCCTGACTCTTTCTTTCTCTTAAAGATATCGATCAATACAGCTACGATCAGGACAAAACCTGTAATGATCTGCTGCCAGTTCGCCGTCAAACCGATGAACGGAAGTCCTGTCTTAAGCAGACAGATAACAAATACACCAATCAGTGTACCTGTAACATTTCCTACTGCACCCGACATAGACACACCGCCGACGATTGCACCGCCAATAGCATCCATCTCAAATCCAGCACCGCTGCCCGGCTGAACTGTAGCAAAGATTGCCGAGTAAGCGATTGCAGCAAGTCCTGCGAAAAGTCCGCAGATCACATATGCCATGATGTGATAAAACTTAACATTGACTCCGGAAAGTCTTGTTGCCTCCTTGTTGCTTCCGATTGCCCGTGTGTAACGTCCCATCTTTGTGTGGTTAAGTACGAAACTCATAATAGCAACCAGAAGAAGGATCCACAGGAAACCGATCGGGATGTTCTGTCCGCCCACCTGAATCTTGAAGATGCTTCTGAACCATCCGCCGTCCTGTCCAGCCGCCGGCCACGGGATACCATAACCGCCTACTACAAATGCGCCAAAACCGCGGGTGATCATGCAGGTACAAAGAGTTGCCAGAAATGGCGGCAGATCCATCAGCGCCACAAGGCATCCGTTAATAATACCGAAAATAACACCAATCAGGATTGTCACGATCATACCGACTGCAACCGGCATTCCATGCTGGCGGACCAGCAGACCGCCGATCAGCGAATAACAGATCAAACCTGTTCCAATGGAAAGGTCTACACCGCCTGTCAGAAGCGGGAATGTAACTCCGATTGCCATCAATGCGATATAGTAAGAATAGTCAAGAATACTTACTACTGTTGTATACTTTCTAAATCCGGGGCTCATTGCACTGAAAAAGATAAACATTACAATGACGATAATCAGGACGATAAACTGCTGACCGCCCATCCTGTCAACGAACGACTTTTTCGTGCCGGCCGTCTTACTTACTGATTTATTTGCCATCACATTTTCCTCCCTAATTTATCTCTCTTGTAGCCATGTTCATGATATTTTCCTGTGTAGCCTCGGAAATATCCAGTTCACCGGTCTTCTTGCCTTCACACATAACGACAATTCTGTCACTCATACGCAAGATCTCGGTCATTTCTGAGGAAACCATTATAATGGCCTTACCTTCTGCTGCAAGCCGGTTCATCAGCTTATAAATCTCATTCTTAGCTCCAACATCAATACCTCTTGTCGGCTCATCAAAGATCAGGATATCACAGTTTCTTGTCAGCCACTTGGCAATAACGACTTTCTGCTGGTTACCGCCTGACAGATTCACAACAAGCTGGTCAACACTCGGTGTTTTTGTTGCAAGTGACTCAACGAATTTTTCTGCAACTTTTTTCTCTTTCTTCTTATTGATAAACGGACCGTTAGAAAACTCATCCAGATCAGCCATCGTGGTGTTCTCTGCTACTGACTTCTGGACAACAATACCGAATCTCTTTCTATCCTCTGACAGATATCCGATACCATGCTTAACTGCATCCTGCGGACTCTTGATCGTAACTTTCTTACCGTTAATATAGATATCGCCGCTCTCTATCGGGTCTGCTCCAAACAGAGCACGCATCGTCTCTGTACGGCCGGCTCCCATCAGACCTGAGAAGCCAAGCACTTCACCTTTATGAAGTTCAAAGCTTACATCCTGAACCATCTTACCGGCATTGAGGTGATCAACCTTCAGTACGACCGGAGATCCTTTCGGAGTCATATTCTTTGTCTTCGGATCTTCATAGATAACACGTCCGACCATCATGTTGATGATATCATCTTTTGTACAGTCTTTCGTGATCAATGTGCCTACATACGCACCGTCACGCATAACCGTTACACGGTCCGTAATAACTTTAATTTCATCCATACGATGGGAAATATAAACAATTCCAAGTCCCTGATCTCTCAGGTCACGGATGATCTTGAACAATTCTTCGATCTCCGCTTCCGTCAGCGCTGCCGACGGCTCATCAAAGATAATAACCTTTGCTTCATGAGAAATTGCCTTTGCGATCTCGCACATCTGCTGCTTTCCAACTGTCAGTTTGCTCATCGTCTCTTTGGGATCGATATCAATATGCATTCTGTCAAAAAGCTTTCTTGCTTCCTCATTCATTTTCTTGTCATCAATACGGATACCCTTTTTAAACTCGCGTCCGATAAAAATATTCTGAGCAACTGTCAGATGACCAAGCATATTCAGCTCCTGATGCACGATGACAACACCTGCATCCTGCGCTTCTCTTGTATTATGAAATTCTACTTCTTTTCCTTCATATGTAATTGTTCCGGAATCTTTCTTATAGATACCTGTCAGCACTTTCATCAATGTTGACTTACCGGCACCGTTTTCTCCCATGAGTGCGTGTACTTCACCTTTTCGGACTTCCAAATCTACATGGTCCAGTGCATGAACACCCGGGAAAGATTTGTCGATCCCTTTCATTGTTAATATAACTTCGCCCATATTCTTTACCCTTGCCTTTCTCAATCACACTTACTGATTTCCATGTACCGTCTTTAATTCTTCCTGCGTCTTGCTACAACGTCAGCGAATACTGCTACGATAACAATAATTCCTGTGATGATCAGCTGAAGGTTTTTATCAAGGCCAAGCGCCATAATTCCTTCCTGAAGAAGTGAAATAATGAACACACCTATGATCGTACCGCTGATCGATGCGAGTCCGCCCGCCATGGATGTTCCACCCATTACACAACCGGCGATTGCCTCGTTGTTATACTGATCTCCATAGCCCGGCTGTACCGTTGAGTATGCACCTACAAAGAAGATTGCCGCAATGCCGACCAGAAGTCCGCAGACGATATATGCCGACATTTCCCATTTCTTTACGTTAACACCGGAAAGTCTTACTGCTTCTTTATTGCTTCCAAGGGAGAGAATATATCTTCCCATCTTTGTCTGGTTCAGGACAATTGCACAGACAACTGCGATAACGATCAGAATAATCAGACCCATTGGGATATCTCCGATGGTTACCAGTTTTCTGAACCATCCGCCGTCCTGGCTGGACTGCGGCCAGCTTACAGACTGCGTTTTAGTGAACACAGACGCAAGTCCTTTCGCTATGTTCATGCTCGCCATAGAAGTAATGAATGACGGCACATCCCAGTACGCCACCAGATATCCATTGAAGATACCGAATGCAAGTCCGATTATCAAGCTGATCACCAGAGCTGCCGGCATCGGCATGCCATACATTGTAAAGCAGAAGCCAGACATCAGTGCGCAGCAGAACATAACCGGCCCAATGGAGAAATCGATTCCTCCTGTTGCAATAACGAACGTAACTGCCAGAGATAAGAATCCCAGGAAGTACGCATAGTTGAGTGCACTCAAAATACGGCGCATACCGAAGAAATCACCTCCGGTCAGGATACAGAACAAAGCGTACATCAGAAGCAGTACGATGCACAGCACGATTCTGTTAAATCCCACCTTTTTAACTAAAGGATTTTGTTTGATACTTTCCACTTTTCTTCCTCCCATCTTTTGATTCGATGAATTGTTTGATTCATGGTATTTCACTTGCTTATGATTCCCATTCCTCATTTGTTTTCGCGTAACGGTTCGCTTTTTCCCTATCTTATTTTCCTTACAGTTTTCAGGCATTTATTGCATCAAATTGCTTATAAACCCTGTCCGTATAGTCAAATTATACAACTGTGAGGATGCTTTGTCAATAATAGTGGGCTTTTTATAAGCGAAACGGTTCGCTTTCGTCAGTTTAACCATATCGGCAGCTATTTTTTGATGTTTCAGCCCTGTTTTCCTGTGCATAACATCCAAATATTCTTAAATTTTTCGAATCGAATCACCTTCACTTATGCCGGCACTGAAACTGATGCGGAGCGGGCTCCCCTCATTTCCGTTTGAAATGCGGTTCAGAAGCATATCAACCGCCCTTTTCGACATTTCTTCCATGGGCTGTACAACAAACCAGAGTCTCGGTCTTATCACCTTTGACATAAGCAGATCGTCAAATCCGATCAGGGATAAATCTCCGGGACAGCTGAACCCAAGCTCATTTGCCGCCATAACTCCGCCCAGTGTCGTGTCGTAATTCCCCAGAATCACCGCCGTAGGCGGGTCCCGGAGTTCAAGCAGTTTCCTCATTCCCTGATATCCAAGTTCAAAAGAATGCTTGCCGCGTATGCGGTATTCATCCGGCACCGTAATACCTTCATCTTTCAGCGCATCTTCAAATCCTTTCATCCGTTCCATGCCTGTATATTCGATATTAGACGCTATAACAGCAATTCTGCGGTGTCCAAAACCGATCAGTTTATTAACTGCTCTGCGCATCGCAGCTCTGTTGTCAATCTCAACGCAGTCAAATTCCTCGTTTCTGAAAGAGCGGTCAATAAGAACCACAGGCACATCCGCACGTTTTGCGGCTTCAAGGAAGCTTCCGTCAAGTCCGACGGCAAACACAAGGATTCCGTCCACTTTTCTGCTCAATAAAAACTGAAGATTTTTCTTCTCGATTTCTGCATCGTTGCAGGAATCACAGATCAGCATTCCATACCCGTTTTCATGGAGAGCCTGCCCCAGATAGTGAAGCATGTTCCCCACAAAAATACATTGGATATCATAGACAAGGACTCCGATCGTCTTGGTCCGGTTCGTTACAAGTCCTCTTGCCAGTTCATTTACTTCATAGTGAAGTTCTTCGATCGCCTCTTCGATCAGTTTCCGGTTTCTCGGGAGGACATTTCCTCCATTTAGATATTTCGAAATTGTCGCCAGAGATAAACCGGTTCTGTCTCTGATATCGCGGATCGTTGCAGCCATTTTAACTCCTTTCAGGGAGCAGGCAAACCGTTTTATGCATTCTGTCTAATGCATATGCTGTTTTTATTAAAACACACAGCACTTTGACAGTCAAGTCTATACGAGAATCTTTTTGAACCTCTCATAAGCTTCGTCCCACACCTCTTTATCCTGAGGCTCATAGGTTTTGATATCCTGAGAGCGTTTAATAATCTCTCTCGCCTCAGAAAGAGATTTGATATCTCCTGACGCCATAAGCTGTAATGCCACATTTCCAAGCACAGTAGCTTCAATCGGTCCCGCACTCACGCGGCATCCGCAGGCGTTAGCCGTAAACTGACAGAGAAGGGCACTCTGTGTGCCTCCGCCAACCATATATACAGTCTGATAATCCTTGCCTGTGCAATCTTTGATTTCTTCCATTGCATGGCGGTATTTCATTGCAAGACTCTCATTGATGCAGCGCACCACTTCACCGATGCTCTCCGGTACCGGCTGACCGGTCCGTTTACAGAATTCACGGATACGGCTTGGCACATCACCTGCCGGTGTAAATTCTGGTGCATCCGGATCGATAAAGCTGCGGAGCGGCGGAGCTTCTTTTGCCATGATCTCCAGATCGCCGAAGCCGTACTCCTGCCCCTCGCGGATCCATTGGCGGCGGCTCTCCTGAATACACCACAGACCGATGATATTTTTAAGGAAAGAAATTTTTCTTCCGTATCCGCCTTCATTTGTGATGTTATAATACTCCGACTTATCATTGATAATAGGCTCGGAAAGTTCTGTTCCAAGCAGCGACCACGTACCGCAGCTCAAGAAAATGAAATCTTCCTCCGATGCCGGAACAGCCACAAGAGCACTCTGTGTATCATGTCCAGCGACAGCCATAACATCAATTTTGTCGAGTCCGAGCTCTGTACAGATCTCGTCTGTCAGCTCTCCGACTTTTGTACCGGTAGGAACAATTTCCGGGAAAATGTGTTTCGGAAGTCCCAGAGCGTCAATCACTTCATCCGACCACTGTCCTTTTCTCGCATCGAGAAGCTGTGTTGTAGAAGCGATCGAATACTCTGCTTTCTTTTCCCCTGTCAGGAAATAGTTGAACAGATCCGGCATAAGGATCATCTTGTCCGCACGGTCAAGCAGCTCTTTTCTGTTTTTCAGCAGATACAGAAGCTGGAATGCGGTATTAATCTCCATAAACTGATTACCGGTGATTTCATAGAATTTCTGCTTGTCTATCATTTTGAAGCTTTCAGCGAGCATGCCTTCTGTCCGGCTGTCACGATAGTGTACCGGATTTTCAAGGAGACGGCCTTCACTGTCGATCAGGCCGAAGTCAACGCCCCATGTATCAATACCGATGCTCTCGATCTTACCGCATTTCTTAGCCTTGATAAGCCCCTGCTTGATCTCAAAGAACAGGCGGAGCACATCCCAGTACATTGTGCCGTTTAAGATAACCGGATCATTGGAAAAGCGGTGCAGTTCTTCTATCGTAATCTTCTCACCGTCAAAAGTTCCGCACATCGCCCTGCCGCCGGAAGCGCCAAAGTCAAAAGCCAATACTTTCTTTTCCATATTGCCCTCCTTAGATAAGAGGGTTGAAAGTTCTGCTTTCAACCCTCTCCTTTCTCTTCACTCTTTATATATATCGACTGTTTTTATTTGTACGGTTTGTAAAGAGCGCCATAGTTTGCGCATGCTCTGTAATCAGCGCCTTCTTTGTCCATTCCGAATGCGTTCCATGCTGCCGGACGGAAGATCTTGTCCTCCGGTACATTATGCATAGCTACCGGAATACGAAGCATAGATGCAAATGTGATCAGATCTGCACCGATGTGTCCGTAAGAAATAGCACCGTGGTTTGCGCCCCAGTTGTTCATTACGTCATAAGCTGATTTGAACGGTCCCTCTTTGCCGTCGCATCTCGGTGTAAACCATGTACACGGCCAAGTATAATCTGTACGTTTCCAAAGTGTATCGGATACATCCTCCGGAAGAGCTACTGTCCAGCCCTCTGCAATCTGAAGCATCGGTCCAAGGCCTTTTACAAGGTTCAGACGGATCATCGTAGCCGGCATCTGTACTTTTGTCTCAAAACGGCTTGAATATCCGCCGCCGCGGAAGTATCCAAGGTCTGCCATGTTCCATGTTGTAGCATCCATGATTGCCTGCTGGTCTTCCTCTGTAACATCCCACCACCGTTTCATAACGCCGTTGCCGTTCTCGTCTTTTGCAGCGCCGCACGCGTCAAGGCAGCAAGCACCAGAGTTGATCAGATGGATGATACCGTTGTTCTCTTTTGCGACACCCTCAAGGTCATATCCTGTTACTCTCTTAACAGCTTCCGGGCTCCAGTATGTACGAACATCTGCAAACATCTGGGCGCGGTTTGTAAGGAGTTTCATAAACAGCATGCCAAGTCCGTTAAGAACATCATTTTCTGTAGCAACGATGTACGGCTCGCGCGCTCCGTTCCAGTCAAATGTAGTATTAAGAATAGCCTCTGTAAAGTCTCCGTTCGGATAGAAGTCTGTCCACTGTCTCTGGCCCTGGAAACCTGCTGCGATCGCATTGTGTCCGATTGCTTCCTCTGAGAATTTCTCCGGGAAGTTCTTGTTTCCGTTCATCAGGTCTTTTACAATAACTGCCATCTTTACAACGAACTCGAACTGTTTTTCTTTCTCTTCAGGAGATTTCTGAAGTTCCTCCGGGTTCTTGTCAAATCCGATGTGGCATTTTTCTTTTGCCCATGCGAGAGCTTTCTGGTATTCAGCCTCATCATAGATGCCCTCTGTCATACGGCGGATGATCTCAACCTCATCAATAGACTCAACACGCATGCCGAGATAAGATTCAATAAAGTCAGAATCAATGATGGATCCGCCGATACCCATTGTAACGGAACCAATCTGCAGCCATGATTTTCCTCTCATGGAAGCAGCTGCAACAGCAGCACGTCCGAATCTTAACAGTTTCTCTTTAACATCTTCCGGGATTGTCATATCATCAGCATCCTGAACATCATGTCCATAGATACCGAATGCCGGAAGGCCTTTCTGTGCATGTGTAGCAAGAACAGATGCAAGATAAACAGCACCCGGTCTTTCTGTAGCGTTCAGACCCCATACAGCTTTGATCGTTGTCGGATCCATATCCATTGTCTCAGCGCCATAGCACCAGCACGGCGTAACAGTCAGTGTAATGTCAACGCCTTCTTTTCTAAACTTATCTGCACACGCAGCAGTCTCTCCCACACGTCCGATGGTAGAATCAGCGATAACAACTTTAACCGGCTCGCCATTTGAGTATCTTAAATTCTCCTCAAACAGTTTTGCTGCATTTCTTGCCATAGCCATTGTCTGATCTTCGAGAGATCCTCTTACGTCAAGAGCTCCTTT
Organism: uncultured Lachnoclostridium sp.; assembly: GCA_930986645.1. Taxonomy (GTDB): domain Bacteria; phylum Bacillota; class Clostridia; order Lachnospirales; family Lachnospiraceae; genus Mediterraneibacter. The sequence continues at coordinate 9,587 of CAKNJS010000025.1, read as the reverse complement.
TCTCGCATCGATAACCGGTCTGATGCCGATTACCGGATAAGAGCCTACATATCTGCTTTCTGCCATAGTAACATTCCTCCTATTCTTTGGCTTTTCAGCTCGTTTCTTGTCTATCATTATAATACTATTTTTTTCGTTTGTCTCGTGCTATAATAGAATAAAAATGTAAAGATATTCACTTTTTGTACAAAATCGGCACATGCGCCGATTGAAGCGGATTCGAGCCGGCGCATGGCATTCCTATATATAAAACTGTATAAAAGTGCAAAAGAATGCCGGTATGAAGTATAACCAGCTTATTAAGAGTGATATAGAGGAGAATATACTGTGAAATATATTAAATATAGAGAAACAAAGGAACACGGAACATTCGATTTCCCGATGGAATTTTATCACGTAGGGCCGTCGCATCCGCGTTATGAGATGTCTTACCATTGGCATATTGAATATGAAGTGATACGAATTTTAAAAGGGGAGCTTCTGATGACGATAGGCGAGGATGAATTCACCGCAAATGCCGGAGATATTATCTTTATCAAGGGCGGCCTGCTCCACGGCGGAATCCCGAAAGACTGTCTGTATGAATGTATTGTGTATAATCTGGATTCGCTTATGACCGCAAGTCCTGCCGGAGAACGGCTGCTGAAGAAGGTAAGCAGCAATTCCATCGAGATATGCAGCCATATCTCCCCTGCAGACAAAGAGCTTTCCCGCATTACAGGCCGTATGTTCGGGCATATGAAAACCCGCGTCGTAGGACATGAGCTGACCGTGATCGGGGCATTTTATGAGTTCTTCGGATATATCCTCGAACATGGATGGTACAAAGAGGCGCAGAGTATCTCCGTCAAAGACGGGCGAAGGATCGAGCATCTGAAAAATGTGATTGCCACGATCGAGGATCACTACGATGAATGTATCACGCTTGACGATCTTGCAAGGGCTGCAGGAATGAACTCAAAATACTTCTGCCGGTATTTCCGGGAGATGACACACAGGACACCGATCGACTATCTGAATTATTACCGCATTGAGCAGGCCTGCTTTAAACTGGCCACCTCCAACGATTCAATATCGGAAATCGGGATGAGCTGCGGATTTAATGATGAAAGTTACTTTATCAAGACTTTTAAAAAATACAAAGGGGTGACGCCTAAGAAATACTTAAGCGCCCCCCTCGTAAGCTGAATATTTATTTTCCTGTGATTTGTTTCACATATTTTTTGTTGAGCTTCCTGTTGCGGAAGAATCCGCCGATCGTATGCCCCAGACCTCGGAACAGATGCCCGTTGACCATGGTCACGATGCCTTCCACCATCTCCATGCTCACCATGCCGCCTGTCATCTTCGCGATGGCACGGAACGGCATATTATAGATAAAGAGAATGTTCAGATCCGGTTTTCCGGCATCTTCACTCTTCTTTTTCATCTGGGTCAGTTTCTTATATGCGAACCGTGCAACAGCACTCTTTGCGTAGTACATCTGGCAGATTGCGTCATTCACCGTCAGATCTCCGGTCCATTTACCGGACGGGATCGGCGTTCCGAGCAGCTCTTCAAACTCCTTGTCGTCCACCTGCTGGATCAGGCCGGAATAATAGGACGGCATACGGTTTGTATAGTACGGGAACTCTTCTGTTGTCCCCTCGACAGCTGCTTCTGCTTCAAGCCGGATATCCGCGCAGCTTGCACCAATCATAATGCGGTATGTGCCGCCCTCAATCTCCCAGCGGTTCGTCCGCACATTCCAGTAACGGAACGTTTTATCGTCAAAGGCAATCCGTACTTCTCTGCTCTCGCCGGCTTTCAGAAATACCTTCGCAAAGCCTTTCAGTTCTTTCTCCGGACGGTATACTTTTGCATCTTTCATGCCCACATAGAGCTGGGCTGTCTCCGCGCCGTCCATCTTTCCCGTATTTGTCACGGTAAATGTCACGCCGGTTTCATCCACGCTGATGCCGCCGTACTCGAAAGCAGTATATGACAGTCCGAAACCAAACGGATACATTACGCGTACCTTACTCGTGTCATAGTAGCGGTATCCCACATAAAGTCCCTCCCGGTACTCCGAATTGCGTTCCTCACTGGGGAAATAACGGAATGCCGGTGTATCCTCATAGCGGAGCGGATATGTCTCATTCAGTCTTCCGGACGGATTGATTTTTCCTGTCAGAATATCAAGCATAGCCCCTGCGCCCGCCTGACCGTAAAGATAGCCGTGCAGAAGCCCTTTCAGACAGTAATGCCATGGCATCTCGATGGCCGCACCGGCACTTAACACTCCGACAATATTTTTGTTTACTCTCGCCATTGCTTCCAGAAGCGAGATCTGGTTCTGCGGTATCCTCATATGAGTACGGTCGATTCCCTCGGACTCACTCAGCTCATCCAGTCCGAAACAGTACAGGACAACATCCGCGGACTGTGCAAGATCAACAGCCTCTTTTGCAAGAACTGTGTCCTCTTCGCCGGTTCTGATATATCCTTTAGAAGTTCCGGCAAGCACGAGATCATATCCCTTGATCATCTCTGCCATCTTATCAAGTTCGGTCGCATTTACCATGGAAGAACCGGCGCCCTGATATCTCGGTTCAAATGCGAAGTCGCCGATCAGCGCAACTCTCGTTCCCGGCTTCAACGGCAGGATATTCTCCTCGTTTTTCAAGAGCACCGCGCTCTCGGATGCTGCTTTTCTCGCCAGTGCATGATGCGCTTTCTTATCAAATTCTTTCGGGATTTCTCTGTCTTTTGTAAGAGTAAGAACCGCCTCCAGAAGGCGGTCAACACACTCGTCCACGGCAGACTCCGCCAGTCTGCCCTCCTTTACTGCTGCCACGATCTGTCTTGCGGAATCCAGTCCCGGAGTCGGCATCTCAAGGTCAGACCCTGCTTCCACACCCTTGATATGGTCGTTGGAACCGCCCCAGTCTGTAATTACAATTCCATCGTATCCCCAGTCGTTTCTAAGAATATCTCTGAGGAGGTGCGTATTTTCATTGGCATAGGTTCCGTTAACCTGATTATAACTGGTCATGATCGCCTTTGCACCGCCCTCTTTCACGGCGATCTCAAACCCGGTCAGGTAAATTTCCCGCAGCGTGCGTTCATCTACCACCGCATTCATCGCCATTCTGCGGAGTTCCTGACTGTTCACGGCAAAATGTTTCGGGCAGGCATAGACTCCCTGACTCTGGATACCGCGCACATAGCCGGCCGCCATCTTTCCTGCAAGGTACGGATCTTCGGAAAAATATTCGAAATTCCTTCCGCAGAGCGGGCTTCTCTTTATATTAAGCCCCGGTCCCAGAACCACATGGACTCCCTGTACACTTGCCTCTTCTCCCAGAGCCTTTCCAACCTCTTCTCCCAGTTCGGGATCCCAGCTGTTGGCAACGGTCGCCGCCGTCGGGAAACAGGTAGCCGGAAGAGACGGGTTTAATCCCAGATGATCTCCGGCTCCTGCCTGTTTACGGATACCATGAGGCCCGTCGGAACAGTACATAGACGGAATTCCCAGACGCTCAAAATCCCACGTCTGCCATTCGCCCTTGCCGCTCAAAAGAGCTGCTTTTTCTTCTAATTTCATTTTATCAATGATTTCTTTATGTTTCACAACGCTCCTCCTGTTCTGCTGTGTTTTCTTATTCCTGCATTAACTGTTATTTTGCTTCTTTTTTCTCAGGCTCTCCTTCAGGGAAGATAATCTTAAACACAAAGAAGAAGATGATCATAGATACACCGCCTGTGATAAATGTAACGAGCAGATTGTAGATCGCCGGCGCCACATACTGCTGTGCGATCGGCATCCACAGATTGTTGAATCCGTTACAGATCAGCGAAATAACTACCCATGCGATAAAGTACCACATTGCCTGATAGACCGGATTGCCCTTGCTCTTAAATGTAATATTTCTCTGAAGCGGAAAGTTGATACACTGCGCAAGGAATGATCCCGCCTCGTAACTGATGAAGTATCCGAGACCGCCTCCGATCAGCACTTCACCTGTCGTCTTATCTCTCAGAACTTCATACCCCAGCAGGCTCCAGTCAAATTTTACCCCGAACAGGTTCATATGCACCTGAGGCCACATAAACTCCGTGCCCGCAAGTCCTTTACCGAGAATATGGGGCATCAGGGTAAATACAAGGTACTGGAAGATCGTTACGCCCATACTGAATACGAAGAAATAAAAAATCTGATAAACCCATTTTGCCAGCTTCGGATGGTTATTCTCAAAAGCCCCCCACTTATCCAGCCACCAGCTTTTTAAATTGCTCATATACTGCCTCCGTTCCCTGTCTGCAAGGCAGGCCCGGACTCATCCGGTCCGGGCCCGCCTGCTGTTGGTTTTCTTTATTACTTAGAAGTCTGTGATTTTACTTCCGCTGCATTTCTCTTAAGGAATTTCTTGATAGCTGCAACTTCAAGTACAATGATGATCGCCGCAAAGATCACATCGACCACGATCGTTGCTGCCTGCCAGCCCATAAGGCCTGTCTCAAGGTTAGCCGGATCATAAGCACGGCTGTTTACAACAGTGTACAGGATATTCTTGCATGCCTGACGCATTGCCTGAACGCCTGTTGCGCTGTCCTGATCTTTTACATGGTTAGTCTCTGTATCGTAAGCAACCAGCATACAGTCTGTACCGTTTCTGATACCCTGATCAGAGTTCATGTATCCGTATACTCCGAAGTAGTCAGTAAGCACGAAGCCCTTGAAGCCCCACTCGTCACGGAGAACTGTATTGCAAAGCGGTGCATATCCGCCAGCCCACTCTGTTCCGATGTAGTTGAAGGAAGACATAACAGCGTCACATCCGCCCTCTTTTACGGAAATCTCAAACGGTTTCAGGTAGATCTCGCGGATCGCCTGCTCGTTTGACCATGTACACAGCATACTGTTACGGTTTGTCTCCTGATCGTTCAGGGCAAAGTGTTTCATGTAAGCATATACGCCGTATTCCTCTGCTCCCTGGATTGCCGCGGATGCGATCTTACCGGAGAGGAGTCCGTCTTCTGAGTAATACTCGAAGTTACGTCCTGCGAAAGCGGAGCGGTGAATGTTCATAGCCGGTGCATACCATCCGGATACGCCCATCTCGTCAGCCATCTTACCGATGCTCTCGCCGAAAGCTGCCGCAATGTCTTTATTCCATGTACTTGCGATCATTACCGCTGACGGGAATCCTACGGAACCTGTTCCTGTAAAGTTGTTGTTAATAGAAGCCGGTCCGTCACAGTCGATCGTCTGTACCTTGCTAATGCTTGATAAAGCTACTGTCTGATATCCGCCGAGAGCGATGAGCTGATCCATATCAGATACTGTCATCTGATCCAGAAGTTCATCCCACTGTGCGTCGTCATAATCCACACCTCTGAGATCTGCCAGTTCCAGACCGTTGTCCGCACCTGTCGTCGGCATCTCATCTTCTTCGTTATTGTAGTTTGCCGGATCATAATTTCCATTGTTGAGGAATGCGGCTTTCTGCTCGTCTGTCATGGACAGGGAAGCCGGAGCCGCTGTCGCCTCATCATAATTTGCAAATTCGTCTGCACGGGAGAGATATGTCACATCACCTTCTGCAGAAGCGAACTGGTTTGTAACTTCTGTCTGATCTGTAGAACGTGTGTTGTCTCCGCTGTATGTAATCGTCTCAGGAACATTGTATGTCTGTGAATCGATTACTGTATGAGAATCACTGTTAATGCTGATCTCATAGCCGCCTGCCTCAAGCACGTAAGCCTGTGCATTCTGATAATCATAAGAAGCCATATCCTCTGCGTTAAATGAGATCGTTACTGTCTCGGAAGCGCCCGGCTCAAGCATCTCTGTCTTCTCAAAAGCGATCAGGTTCGCAGTTGCTTTCTCAATGCCGCCGTTTGTATACGGAGGATTATAGTATACTTCTACTACGTCCTTGCCTGCAGCATCACCTGTATTGGTTACTGTAACATCAAAGGAAATCGTTCCATCAGTTTCTGTCATCTCACCCATTTCCTGAGTGAATGTTGTGTATGAAAGTCCGTATCCGAACGGATATACCACGGACTCGTCATAGTTGATCAGCCCTTCGGCAGCAGCCGTCTCCCAGAAGCGGTAGCCTACATAGATACCCTCTGCGTAGTTGACAAAGCTCGGAGCTACGATCTGCTCTGTTCCATCGAATCCAACCTGTGTCATATTGAATTCTTCTGTATTGTCATAGAAGAAACTTCCGAAGTTATTTGCCGTCGGAGTTGCAGTAAGATCAGCAGCAAATGTATCGCTTGTCTTACCGGACGGGTTAACCGCACCGCTTAAGATCTCGCCCAGAGCGTTAAATCCGGACTGACCTGTACCCGGGCACCACAGAGCACCTTTGATCTGCTCATATTCATTGAGGAATCCGAATTCCATAGCATTTGCCCCGTTGTATACAACAACCACATTGTCAAAGTTCCCGCATACCAGATCCAGCATATTTCTCTCTGTCTGGCTAAGCTGGAGATAGTGTTCTCCCGGCTCGAAATCGTTGTACTCATCTGAATTATTTGTGTAAGTCACCTGGCTTACATCTGTCGGAAGATCTGCACCCTCGCCGCCGACACGTGTGATCACTACCATAGCTGTGTCTGAGAACTCTTTTGCGTTGTTCATCATATCTTCGCTGTAGGAATCAGCTGTCGGTTCCGGAAGTGTCCAGTCCTGCTGCCACATTCCGACTTCCGGACGGTCTGCACGGTAATCTGTGTAGAAATCGGAAAGCTCTGTGTTCAGCTCAAATCCCGCATTCTCAAGTCCCTGAAGCAGGGTTACTGTCTCATAAGCGTCAGACAGAGAACCTGATCCTGTTCCGCCATAGCACGGATTCGTGGATGCCCATCCGAATACGTTAAGTTTATTGGAATCATCCAGCGGCAGGATATTGTCCTCGTTCTTGAGCATTACGATACCCTCTTCCGCGATCTGCTCTACAAGGTCTGTCGCTTCTGCAGAAGTATCTTCGCTGATTGTTCCATTTCCTGTTGCCAGTGAGATCATGCTGTTCATCGGTCCGAAGCAGATCATGTTTACTACTACGACCAGTGCCAGCATGATCGCGATGCCCGCCTCTGAGCGGACCAGTTTTCTTTTGGTCTTGTTCAGTTTGAATGCCGCGATCAGCACGATCAATGCGATCACGAAAACAACTCCAAAACCAATCAGATATGGCTTACATGTATTCAACACGTTTACCACATCGGCCATGTTAATTGCTAACATAGTCTTTCCTCCCTTTCTCATTTAGTTTTCAACGGTTCATCCCGTCAACTGGCGTAATTATAGCAGGGATTTACTAATCATTTACGAAATATTCACAAATTGTTCATTTTCTGCATAAACTGTTTTACTATATAGACATATATAACAAAAAAGCATATGTGAAATTGTGCATTTTGCCAATTTCACATATGCCTATACTTTTATCACGTCAGTGCATCTTGGTAAATAGTATAAATTATCACTCGTTCATTGGAATCAGTATCCTGAGACTGAACCAGTTATCTCTGGCTTCAATCTGTACTTCACCCTTATATTTGTGCACCGTGTACCGAAGGCTTTTCAAGCCATATCCGTGCAGACTTGTTTCTTTTTTACTTGTAACCGGCAGCCCTCTCTCAAAACGGATATCTCCCTCATAATAATTCTCAAAACGTATGATCAGAAAGCTTTTTTCCGAGAACGCATCTACATGAATCATTCTCTTTCCGTAGTCTTTAATCTTCAATTCACATTCTATAGCATTGTCCAGCGCGTTTCCAAAAATGGAACAAATATCCATAACATCCATAGAGTCAAACAGTTTCCCGTCGATCACGCATGTCATGTCGATCTTATGCTGCATACATCGCAGATTCTTACTTGTAAGCAGTGTATCCAGCACCTGATTTCCCGTTTTGTTCATAGCCTCATAATCATGGATTTCATGTTCCAGTTTATCGAGATACTCATGCCGCTGCGGCGCATCTTCCTCCGCCCTCAGCGCAATGATATGATTCTTCAGGTCATGATACCTGAAATTAATAAGATCCACTGTCCTCTGGGCCTGTTTGTACTGTTCATACTGGCTGTCAAGTATAGTGTGGATCGTATCAAGTTCATGCTGGATATGAGAAGATTTCCACTGAGACTGATACGCATAGAGTACCGCCAGTCCTCCCAGATCCACCAGTGTCCTCATATTAAAGATCTCTACGCTGTCTCTGCCCGCAAACGGCACACTGACCGGGAGAAATCCCAGATTACTTGCTCCGAAGATCACCACAGTCACCACAATTGTCGTTGCCATCTCTCCTCTGGCCACCGAGAACTCATCCTCTGCAGAAGAGATGCCGCGTCCCAGCTGCCAGATAATAAAAAAAACAACTCCATACACAAGAACAAGAATAAGAATCCCCCATACCTCGTGCCGTGCACCGATAAAATCATGTATATAGCACCAGATCTGCCACTCTACGGAAGCGGCAAATTCCGAAACGATAAATGCAGTACAGGCAGCACATACAGTGTTGTTCAGCGGCAGATCCACACAGATCCTGATATAACAGAACATAAGCAGCGAAGACGCGGCCATACACAGATTCCACATCACGCCCTCAAATCCGTCTGTAACGATCATAAATACACACTGTACGGCCAGAGCCGCGCAGCTCACCGCAGCGAAGACGCTTCCACTGAACCCTTCCCTCCGCCTCATCGGGAAAATGCAGACAATACATGCAAGCCATTGCGCCAGTGCAGTGATGATCCGCGGAATATCCGGCAGATTTTGTATAAACTCTGTCATCGTCATGAGCGTTCCCCCCAGTACCTTGTCAGCTCCTGCATAAACTGCTTCATCCTCGGACGGCTGATCAGAAGACGGTCGCCATGGACAATGGCATATTTATCCTGAACACCGTCCACATGTTCCAGATTCACAAGATAACATTTATTGATCCTCGAGAAATCCATGCCCTCCATAGCGGACTCGGCCGATTTCATCGTACCGGCGGATACAGAGGTCCCGTCTTTCGTGTGATAGATCAGATTATGTCCCTCGCTCTCAATGTAATAGACATCCGAGAGTTCCATCCGCATGACGCCGCCTTTCACCGGTATCGTAATTTTTCTGCGGCTGCTCCTCTTCTTTAATTTAGTCACGGCACGTCCAAATTTCTGGCTGAATGTAAAGTAGGACACCGGCTTGAGAATGTAATCCAGCGCTCCAACTTCATAACCGCGGATCGCATACTGAGGCGCATTGGTTATAAATATAATAGCTACCGATGAGTCCGACTTCCGGATTTCCTCCGCCGCAGTCATTCCGTCTATGAATTTCATCTCAATGTCCATGAGAATAATATCGAACTGGGCCCGGTAAAACGCCGCGATCTCATCGCCGTCGTGGTAGACCGTAATCTCAATCTGCTCGCCGGATTCCTGTTTATACTGTTCAAGATAATCTTTTAAAACCGAAATATAATTTTCTTCATCTTCCACGATCGCGACTCTGATCATAGCTTTTCTCCTATTTCCGTTTAGAAAAACATTGTGACTCTGCATATGATTATAGTATGGCAAA
>CAKNJS010000024.1 GCA_930986645.1 uncultured Lachnoclostridium sp. | reverse complement strand
CGAGTACCTGCCATAACCTATCCTCCATAATTGTAGTGAAATAGTCTAAATATCCATCAACTACAATTATAGGCAAAACTTGGGGGGCAGGAAATCCGCAGGGATATTTGGCGCTTACGATTAAACGCCGTACAAAAGCGATCGGCGCTTTTCCTGACGGGCAGAGCGCCCCGATGCTCGTATGTGCCAGACTGCGCCATGTAGCAGCAACCAGCTGGGGAGCCAGACGCTATATGAATATGGATCATCTTTTCAAACCAGAATAGGATCAGCTGTCTGATATCATAGCCGGCTGACTACCGGCTACCAAACCGTAAAAAAACAGCAGACAAGACTATACGTTACTTCTTTCACTTTTTACATGAATGGATAACTAACATTGTACTCCGTTTTCTAAAAGTAGATAAAAACATCAAAGGTTGATAGGTGTAGTGATACAATTAGAGGGAACAAATTTGATTAATGAACCAGTAAATAATGGATTTACAGCCAATTCTATTTTCCCCTACTATTTTATTACCTTTTTCGATCGAATATTTTTTCCATTATCATAACTATAATATTTTTCCATTTAGTTGGTTTTAACACAATCAAACAATTAATCACCAATCCAAAGCCACCCAAAAGGATACATTCAGCAATCAAAGCAATCCAAGTTTGAGGATTAACCAGTTTATTAACAAGGTAAGATACTGCATAAATAATTCCTGCGCCCAACAAATTATGAATGATAGCCGGGTAAAATGCGTACCACTTTTCCCCCATACATTTTGCAGAATAAATTGTTACAAAGATTCCTCGATTAAGGATAAACAGAATCATTTGTCCCAAAGGGATACTATATACGCCCAAGTCAGTAAAGTAATATGTAAAGAAAATCAAAGCGATATTAAGCAGACCTGAACCGACCATCACAAGGGCCGGCACCTTGACGCGGTTCATAACTGTATTTAAATTGCTTAGCGGCCAGGAAACACTGGTAATTAGCAAATACCCAATTGCCATCATAGACAGAATTTGCACTTTATATGTATTCACGGAAGGAGTCCACAAACGAAAAAAGTTTGTACCAACCGCCATAAATACTGCTATTGGAACATTGTCAAGAATACCAATCACATCTTGTGTCATGCGAACATGATCGAGAATTTCCTTTCTATTACCTCTTGCGTACTTTATCGTAAGTGTCGGCAGAAACACCGAACTCAACAAACTGACAATACCATTCATAAATGACGGAATGTTTAGAGCAACCGAATACACGCCACCTTCTGCTGCGCCATAAAGACTATTGCACAACATCAACCCTACAGTTGACAATAAAACGGTGCCAACTTGGTTTACCGAGTTCCACACGCCGGACGATAAGACTTCCTTAATAGCCTGCCAATTAAAATACTTATGACTGAATTGCATGTCTGGCAACAGCTTTTTGGTAAAACCATATTGAAAAGCCACAGTCAAAATTGCAATGGCTAGTGAAACAACTCCGACATATACGATACTTGGCTTAAAAAACAAAAACAAAATCAAATACAAAAGAACACGGGTGATGCCAACTACGATATCACTGATTGAACCCAAATCAAGTCGATTCTGTGAAAATACGGCAACACCAAATACATTTGTCAACAAATTGACAAGCATTGAAATAAATACTAGGCTGAACAGTACCTTAACGGAACCTACAAGCCCTAGCGGAATATTTAAAATCTGATTAAGAAAGGCCACAATAAAGATCATGGGAATCAGCAAAATACCTGACATCATCACATTACCATACAGAATAGAGACAAAGTAGGTATTTGCTTTTTTCTTCTCTTCCTTTGTCAATGCAATAGTAATAAATCTAGATGCCATCGAGTTAAGTGCAATCGTGATGACCCCCATATAACTGGTAAAATTATTTGCAATTGGATAAAAACTGTACGCTTCTGAGCCCAACTTCTCAACCAGATATGGTGTCAAGAAAAAGGAGATCAGATATGTGGTTCCATATGAAACGACTTTTGCTATTAAATTGATTGTTGTCTGCTTTTTCTCGGATAAATTCATCTTTCACTCCTCTAAAAACACATGTCAAATAACTATTTTAAAGGCGAACCCCACCCTTTTTTACTCTATATATTTTCAATGGATATAACAACAAATACTGCAACTTATGTGGCATGTTTAAAACAATTTTCTTTAAGAATGAAGGTGGATCATATTTGCTGACACATTTGCTGATATCAAGATTTTTCAAATCGCTATAAAAAGTATTTGTTTGAGCTGCGGTTACACATTTTTTCAATCCATGTTGATACATCAAAACTGAATCCCATGTCCCTATATCAGTTATCAGTTCATTTTTTATGAAACCAAATATCTTCTTAGCATTTTGTGTGTTAAGCAACACTAATGATACCCCTTTATCAATATCAAATTTTGAACTGATGGCTTCTATTCCCCAATAGTTACCAATTGTAAAATCAGAAACGCGCATTTTGGATATATATGGACAAGAATAGCATGATGACCTAAGGCATAAATCCGCCCTGCCCCATAACCTATAAAAAAGATCAAATCTAGGATTAATGTTGATTCGAGTCTTCCCATTAGCATAAATAATTTTAGTGGTGTGGGACCATCCAAATATACTTTTATCCCTAAAACGATAATTGACTATTTTATTATTTTTTCTCTCATAGTATTCCAAACATTTATGTAAAAGCAATGGTGAAGCAATTCCGTAGCAGATAACATCAACCGTAATGAGATTAGATGGTTTTTCACCAAGGAAATCATATAGACTAGCAATCTGACAGGGTGTGCCACTGAACAAAACATAACGTCCTTGGGCTATAAATTCTTTCGCCTGCATATATGTTTTTCCTATATCACTTTGTATATATTTAGAGCCATTAAATTTGATTAGTTGCTTTTCATTTTCAGCATAAGAATGGACAACTCGCATAGACTCATCGTACCCCGCGCCGAATACCACCCCACTTTTATCTATAACATATTTTGCTAATGCATAAAAGAATCCACCTGAGGTAGAATTTATTAGCACTTCGTCATTATTAAACAATTGACACGCAAATATCTGATTAGCAATATGACCTTCCTTTATATTACGATGATATTGATTACAAACGGAAACACATTTTCCACAGTCAATACACTTACTATTATCAATTTGGGGATATATAAAGCCATTGATCCTTTGTGAAGTAATAGCATCTCTATCACAGGTCTGCTGACAAGCCATACAGCCTACACATAAATCTTTATCAAATTCAATATGCATATCAATCCTCCAGCGCGTTTTTCAAATACTGCAACGACTTCTCTCTTAGCTTACGAATAATCAAATCTGATTCGCTAAAATCCGTGGCAAAAAGCTTATCATATGCAATTTCTTCCCCAGGCTTAACCAGTCGTTCGCTCAAATGTACTGTCTCAAGTAAATCAACCATCCGGGCATTTAAATCCTTACCACCATCGGGCAGTGTGCGATAAAATGTAAGGAAATCGGTATGATTGATTAAGCAAAAGACACTGCAGTGAAAGGAATCGCTAATAACAAGTTTTGCATGCTTAATAATATATACAAATTCGCAAGGACCTACATCGTACCTAACATCATAATCTTTCGTTTTACCAGACGGAATGTAAACAACCGGCAAATTTAACTTTTGGCTGATTTCTTTGATTTTCTCCTCTGTATGTGGGATATCTCCAAATTTATATACTGCAATATACTCTTGAGGCAAATCCGAAAGAGTTTTTTCTATATCGAGATACTTTTCAGGAGCTAACAGCAATGTAGGGTCCAGCACCACCGGCACATCCATCCCCGTTTCATCTTTAATCAACTTAGCTCCGGATTGTTCACGAATTGAAATGGCATCGAATTTTGACAAAAGTGCTTTCAAAGTTTTTTTGCTTGTCTCTGGTAACGTCGTAACTCCAAAACTGGCAGCATACGATATTCTTTTTGTCGCTCCAGTTGTAAAATCTAAAAAGTATCCGGGATCATTCTGATTTTTACGGAGATAGGGATTCCAAACCACATCGCTACCTGTAATAAATGCATAAAAATCTTTAGATATATCTTTCAATTCGCTCAATGTGTAGAATTGTCCATTATTATATGTTAGCCTGTTCTTTTCCACAAATTTCATGAATTTTTCGTTATTAATTTTTAGATTTTTTCTATCTAAAAATTGTTCTATTTTTCCCTTTACTAATTGCAAAGAAAACAACATCTTAACTCGACGTAACGTTCGTACCACGGGGTTATACTGTTGAGGTCTATATTCAAACTCCGAAAGGTAGTTTATATCATATGCATCATATCCCAAATCCCTAAGTTGCCGCACAAGTGCATAACCTTGTAATGCAGCTCCATAATTACATCCGTAAGTTCCTGATTTTACACAAGATGTCGTTATAATTCCAATTTTTTTCACTAATTCTCTCCTCATATATTCTTGTGATATTTAGGCGTTTGCGAAACGCCACAAACCGCAAAAATACGGTTTTTTGTTACTAAAATACAAATAACTCCTCACTGGATATGGTATAACAAAGTCGTCAAAAATCCATAAGCCACCATCCAAGAAAGGAGTTATTCTGATATCTGTGATACAATATAAATAGCTTTCTCTGGCGGATATTTTTCAAATTACCAAGAAAAATTTGAAAATGACAACCCTACGTTTCTTTCCCTATTAGGAACTCATATCGACATTGATGAAATTATTCCGATTTCTTCCAGAAATCATTTTTATGCATTAACGGGCAGAACCCGTAAATACCCCTTGTAAGCTTTCCTCTGGGTTTTGATCATTCAACGTATTTTCTCAATTCCTACAGACAAGCTTCTCCTTGCTTTTCTCGTTTATTCAAAACCTCTTTGTGAATTCTTCGGTTCCACCAAAGTTACGGATGCTTCTAAAATCACACTCGTTTCAAACAGGTTTTTTTAGATGATTTGCAGCTCGTATTTGATCAACTTGTTGATATTACAGAGCCCATCTGTCAGTCCATTGATTCTGCAAAAGCGGATATGAGCATCTTTGATTCTCCTGATATTGAAGCCTTCTATTATTTAATAAAGTGTGTAAGATGACTTTCTCAATATCATTGCTCGGAATATTTTATGAAATAATCGATCTCACACAAATAACAGTATGTTCTTCGATTCCCCCCTTAAAATAATTAAGCGGGTCCGGGTAAATACATTTATGCTTTTCAGTCATTTACTTAAAAAATAATCTTGCCCGATATTTGTCTTTTATTTCGAAAACCGAAAAAATTGGCAGTAATCCTCTAACCTTTTATAGATCATGCGAATTTTCCTATCTAAAACCAAATGTACAAGATATTTGTAGCAACTGCAGATCTTATACAATTACACTATATTTCAATAACATTTTTCAAAATTAAAGAACACACACCAATAAACATACCTTTTTATATGAACATTAGACATCTTCACAACAGTCGCCTGATTCTCTTCCTACATGATAAATGTATGTTTCACTTCAGAGCCGATAAGAACTCACAACTAATCACTTTTGAAACAAATCATTTTATTCCTTTCTCATAGCAGTAACTTTCTCGAAGAGCGCCACATACCTTGAAATAAATAATTCTGGACTTAATTCTCTTTGATAATTGACATATGCGCTATCATGTCGTTGCGTTTCAGTAAGCGCCAAATTAATAATTTTCGACAGCGACTGAACATTTTCAGCTTCAAACACATATCCTAGATGATTGCGGGTTATTATATCCCCCAAGCTTCCATGATTAGGACCGATAATAGTTTTTCCCTGTATTACACCCTCGCCAAGTGGACCGCTCGCACCATCAAAGCATTTTTTGTATGGCAGAATCACAAAGTCTGCAGCACTTAAACATTCTGCAAATTCATAATCATCAAGAAATTTTAATTTTTTTACTACTTTTTCAGCATACTTTTGAGTATGTTTGTCTATATAGGATTCTGTGAATGATGACTCCTGACCAGCAATTAATAACTGAAAATTGTATTTTACTAGATTTAAAGCATCTAGTAAGATATCAAGTCCCTTATCGTCTCTTGTAGCGCCAAGAGCAAGTAACACTGGCACCTTTTCACTTAAGCCTAAATTTTTTTTTGCATTCGTGGGGCTTGGACACTTTATTTTCTGAAATTGAGGATATTCAATATGCATAACATTATTAATCCCCATTTCCAACAACATACGCCGTAAAGACTCTGTATGAACAATTCCATATGCAATGTTATTAAATATACAGTGTAAACTTATATCCCGTAATTTACTTCGTCTCATATGGTGAAACGTAATCACAGGATTATATTTTCTTAATCTTCTAAATCCTAATCCAAAAAAACGATAAAAATTATCACCACACTGAATATGAATACAATCTGGTTTCTCATCCTTTACAATTTTGAGAAAAGACTGCATTAATTTAAAATATTCTATAAAACTCTTTGTTCCCCAATTTATCCCTTCAATTAACAATTGGCGACATTTTATTTCGTCACATATTTCGGGCAAAACAGCAACAATATCTACTTCCGGCATCTTCTCCTGAATCGCATGTACAATTGTATAAAAATAAATATAATGATGTCCTTTACTTTCTGGGGTCGCATATATCATTATTTTCATCTTGCTTCCTCCATAATTTCATCAATTGTAGATTGTAATCGTTCACTATAGATATCCCAAGTATATCTCTCAGCCTTTTTTCTTGCTGCTTCTGCCATTTTAGGCAATTCGGATTTGTGATCTATAAACCATTTTATTTTTTCAAATAATTGGTCATCATTTCCGGCTTCAAATTCAAAACCATCCACACCATCTGTAATAGCATCGTTTCCACCAGCAACATCGGTTATAATAACAGGCAAACCACAGCTCATTGCTTCTAATACAACCATACCAAACCCTTCACCAAGTGTTGGGAATACAAATACATCTGACTCATAATAACATTGAACTAGATTATCCTGTGTCACAAATCCACAAAAATGAATATTATTAACTGATGAATATTTTTGAAAAATAGAATCTTCCGGATTATAGGATCCAACTAATTTTACATCAACTTCTGTTTGATCAAATTTTGATACTACTTTTAATAAGTGATGTATTCCTTTTCGGTAATCTACTGCTCCAACAAAAATTAATTTTAAAGGTCCTCCTTGTATAGTCCTAGGCTTGTATTTAAATCTGGAGCAATCTGTTCCATATGGAACTATTTTTATACGATCCTCTGAAACCCCGCAAAACATCAAACTCTTTTTCACTACCTTTGATGGCGCCAGAAAATAATCAGCCTTTTCAATTTCTCGATAAGAACGCTCCATACTATCTTTGCTCCAAATTTCTGTGTAATTATTAATAAGGGCTTTCTCTCTTGTTCGTTCATAATCTTTTTTAAATTCTTCTTGCATAAACGGTCGGGTGGCGATTGATACATCTAAAATTCGAATAGCATCTGGATATTCATCAGATAATCTTTCAAATAACACAGCAGAATTATAATCATATGATATTACTGCATCAGGCATTCTTCTTTTCACATAATTAGCTACCTTATTTCCAAAAGAATCATTTAATATATTGTTTATTTGAGTATAATGCTTTTTTAAAAAAGGAATTTTTAGCGAAATTAAAGAAAAAATTCCCAAAGGCTCACAAAAAACTTTAACTTTATTTCGAGGGATATCAGAAATATAATGACTTCCAATCTTTTTCTTTATACTACCCCGAGCTAAACGATAAAGAATATTAGTCAAATGTCCTTGGTTATTATATACAGATGTGATAAAACATTGTAATTCATCATTTTTATATAAAGTATCCACAACTCTATATGAATGTTGTTTGCCAGGATGAGCTACAACAACAGAATATTTCATTTTTTACACTCCTTACTGGTGTTTATCTTATAATATTTTCTTTCAACTTATCCTTTGCTAACTTATTAATTCTTATAACACTTGATTTATTGTCTACTAGTGCTAGTAAGTAAGTCAGCGGTAGCCAAAATCTATAACCATAGGGTACGCCACTTACAAACTGATTTATTAGAATTGGGGCAACCATAAGTTTCATTAGACGAATGTTTATATCTAAAGTACCTTTTTTCTCTAAAATTATTTTCAAAGGCAATATTAAAGAAAAGAAAACATATATTATTCCAAGAAATATTCCCAAATCCGAGAATATTTGGATAATAGGAACATCAACATATGTTTCTATATATCCATGTCCAAACAAAATCTCCAAAAGTCCATCATCTGCAAGCCAACGCTGAATTACTTGTTTCCTTAAAGCAACTCTTGTCATTGCAGATACATCAGTCATTTCGTTTCCTGAATATGATTGAATACCACTTATTGTTCTTTCAGCTAAAAAATCAAGTTGACTACTTAAACTATCACGAATGCCTGGTACTTTATTCAAAACTATTATTAATACTATCACGGCAAAAATCATTATTATTATAGATTTGATGGCTTTAAAAACCGTTTTTTGTGTAACTATAATTGTTTTCATTGAATAGTAGAAATTAAGCACCAATAGTAAAGGAATTATCAATAATGTTTTTCGTACTCCCGTGGCTAAAATTCCAACAACCCCCATTAAAATAAATAAATATTTTACTGGTTTTAACAATAATTTGTCTGGTTTCCATAAGTAAAATGCAATCATAGCAATCATTATTCTATCTGATAATGTCAGAGGATCACCTGAATCGGCTAAAGAAAAACGTGTTTTCCAACTCCATACAGTAAAGAAATTGGTTGCATACAAAAAAGTAACTAATATTATAATTCCACCAAGCACACAAAAACAGTACAATAATTTTGAAAATTCTTTATTTCGTTTTTGTATTACTAGTATAAAAAGAACTGCAATTGTATACCCATTATAAATCAATTCTGAAACTATAGGCCTATTCTGGCAGAACAAAATGTAAAATAATACTAACGTCTGGTAAATTATAAACAACAATTCAATTTTACGCATCCTTATTATCGGTTTGCGTAAATTTAATAATAGTATGAGTGATAAGGCCATAAAAAAATCTGTAATAATACTTAGATTTCTACCGAGGATATGCGATATAGACCATGACAATGGCAGAGAGAATATGCTTAAAGCTATTCCTAATTCAAATTTTAGACTATATTTATTCTCCACTAGTCATTATCCTCCTTATAAAATAATATTTTCGCTATACAATTAAATCATATCGAATAATTTCAAGTGTACCATAGCCATATTCTCGATTGTATATTGATGAATAATCTCTAAGCATTTTTCACTCATTTCTTTTCTATTTGAAATTATTACTTTATTACAAACTTCCATCAATGCTTTTTCATCTTCGCATGGGATGATATATCCATTTTCATTATTACGTATTAATTCTAACCCAGCAACACAATTATCAGTTGTTACTACTGGCAATCCATATGCTAGAGCTTCATTAATGACCAACCCCCAAATATCTTCACGAGTGGGAAGAACAAACAAATCTGCTGCTTTATAATATTTTGCTAATTCGTCTTTACTTTTAAACTCACAGAAATGAACCTTTGTACTAATTCTATCTGCCAATTTTCTGTATTCATCGCCTGCTACACCACCAACAATATAAATGCCGCATTGTGCCTTTATATGATCCGCAGCTTTTAAAAGTATATCCCAGCCTTTTCTATAAATAAACTGTCCAACTCCCAAAATCATAAAATCCTCTGTCACTAACAACTCTTTTCTCAACGCTAACTTTTCAGCGTGGTCTAAAGGACGAGATAAAATATCCGCCTTGCTTAAGGAAGTAAATGGGTATCTATAGATTTTAGTTGCATCTGCACCATAAAACTCTAAATATTTATCTGACTTTTCACTTGGGCTAAAATATCCTCTTGCGCCTGAAACCAAAAATCTTTTATATAATCTTTTTAAAGCATTTTCTGAACGTACAATTCCACCATCTGTCTCCATATAATATGGAATTCGCATAAATTTCAGATATAATATAGCGGCCATTTCGGTAAAATAGGAGTAATTTGTTACAACAATTTTGTCATATTCCCTTTTTTTTAGATATTTGAATATCTTCCAATCCACAGTTCTTTCTTTGATATTACCTTCAGATAAAAAAATCGCTCTAAAGTTTTTAATCTTATCTATATTCCAATTGAATCTAATCCCTTGATCACTGGCGCCTTTTGCCTCAAATAATACTGTTAAATCTACATATCTCCCTAATTCATTGTAAAAATCTATTCTATATGGTGCAGGTATATTTGTAATAAACAAAACTTTCATTATCCGGCATCACCTCATATATCAAAATAAGTCATAATTTTTTTTAGCTCACCGTCATAGCTTTTCACGCTTTTAGATAGATTGTTCTCATATCTTTTACGTTTATTTGAATCAACTGCTAAATCCTCTATTTCTTCTGCTATAGACTCGGCATCAATTTTTACTATTGAACCAGTATATCCATTTATAATCTGGTCTCTTGCCCCGGTAAAATCTGTACATATAATAGGCTTATTCAACATCCTGGCCTCAGCAACGGCTATTCCATACCCTTCATGTCTAGATGGTTGAACATATATATCACAATTATTAATATAGGGATATGGATTTGTTCTTATACCTAATAAATGGAAATGATCATTAACATCATTTTCCCGAATCATCTTCTTTATTGTTCTTTCCTCTGTACCGCTTCCTAATACATACCAATGAAAATTTAGCCCTTTATTCTTTAAAATTCTGCATGCTTTAACAGCCAGATCATAGCCCTTCTGCTTATCTAAGCGTCCAATAGTTAGCAAATTCAAAGTCCCACTATTATATTCAGTGACTGAGTCTTTAGAAATATTACTCTTTATATAGACTTCTGATACAATATTATGTGCTACCGAAGCTTTTTCTTTGTACTCCGGAAAAATCTGAACGAATTCCTCTAAAAGTTGTTCAGATACTGCAAAGTAATGATCGTATCGATCCAAACAGTATTTTATTTTTAAGACATCAAATCCACTCTTCTTAAAATCATTGTGAATCCATGCATATTTAACTTTTGCATTGACTTTATCCACTACATATCTTACCAAAAATGGCATATGAATATGAAAGCAAACCGCAATGTCATACACTTCAGGCAATACATCAATCATTTCCATATCACAAAGTAAAGTAGCAAGAGGATCTTTCTTAGCAATCTTTATGATAACTTTACATAAATCCGATAAATCCATATTACGAGCATAATGAAAAAGAGAGGCTTTAATACCACCTAGCATCAATCCTTCACGTATTTTAGAATTCAATGGAATTTCACTATAATGAACATAATCCGGAACCAAATCTACAAACTCGCCTTCCGATTTTACAACCATAATGCTGATATCATATTCATCTTTAGGCATTTCATGTACTAAAGAGAATAACGCTTTTTCAACCCCGCCACATAACATATGAGGTAGAACAAATAATATTTTTTTCATTTGCTCAGAACCTCCTCAAAACATCTTTCCATATTACGTATATAGAAAATTTCACTATATTTCGATTGAGCAATCTCCCTATTTTTTTTAGCGACCTGACTAATCTGAGCTTTATCAAGCATATTCAGCTTTAACTGTTGTGATTTTCTTAAGACTATACCATTTACCCCATTCGTTACTAAATCTGGAATTCCTGCATGATCCGTAGTGATAATATAAAGCCCATTTGCCATTGCTTCAATAATACTAATAGGCTGTCCTTCTTTTGGATATCGAGTTGGTAAAGCAAAAAAATCAGATTTCTTGAGAAATGCCCTTTTTTCATCACCTACAACAACACCATGATAAGTAACATAATCATTAAGCCCATATTTTTGTATATAATCATTGAAATACTGTTCTTCATCTTCAGAAAAAAACTCGCCACAAAAATCGAAATGATATTTACATACCGCTCCTGCATCACAGCGCAACTTTTCTTCTTTTGCGAGCTCTAAAAGAACAGGATATCCTTTTGTGCGAATCATATTTGATAAAAAAAGAATATGTTTAACATTTCTTTTAGTCAATGTATTCTGTTTCAGCTCAAATTGGGGCTGAGCCATTACATATTTGTCATCGACACAATTGGGGACAACAAATATTTTTCTATTATCAAGCATACCGACAAATATCGACTTAAGTGATTTGCCTAGTACGATTGCGCCTGCAAGTTTCTTTACAGCTTTATAATTTGCTTTACGTTGCCATAACGGCATATGATAATCTACAAGTTGACGATAATATCCTCCATGAAGATGAATTAGACATTTTTTTCCCCTTACCTCCAAAAGTTTAAATATAATCAGATCCCGCAGATTACCACCTTTAGTCTGGCTGATTGTAAAATAAAATAAATCAGCGTCGCTTTTTATTAATTGTAAAAGATTTAAAAATATCTTTTTATTATCCGTAATATTAATTTTTTCAAATTCATATTTTTCTTGTAGTCTCGAATTATACAGTGTATCCACAGCCTTTGATAGGCCATGTATCGGGGGTGGGAACTGGGCGATAAAACATATTTTCTTCTTACTCATTATCTTCCTCTAATTTCTTAATCACTCTTGCCGGATTCCCTGCAATCACAGTATTGTCTTCAAATTTCCCAGCTACAACAGCCCCAGCCCCAACTACACACCCTTCGCCCAAAACTGTTCCTTTTAAAATAATACTGTTACAGCCAATAAAACAATTCTTTCCTATTTTAATCTCTCTTGATGGGATCAACTCCGAAGCATTGCCTCCATGCACATCCCGTATAAGACGATTTCTTGTTTCCCACTCGATAGGATGAAAATCATTGTCTAATATTTTGGAGTTTCCGCCAATACAAGTGTTATCACCTATTGTGATTTTCTTCCGTGCGTATATAGTTGCACCGGATATTCCTACATTATTTCCAATATAAATTTCAGCTTCCGGTGATCTTGTTACGATAATTGTTCGCGAATAAAGCCCTACTAGATTAGAAAGGAAAGAACTTTTGATCACACAGTTATCCCCGATACACAGTTTTGCACCATTTTTATTAAAAATGATGGGCATACCTTTCAAGAGAAGTTTTTTCCCATACTGAACTTTTGTCGCCTTCATTATAAGCTTGAACCAGTTACTGTTCATTCTGGTTACCTCAACTTTCTAAAATTGCCTTCTTATATTTAGCTATAGATATCCCTTTAGTCAAATGCTTTACAAGGTATTCTCGTCCATTTAGTCCCATCTGTTTTACTCTTTCAGTCCCTGCGTTTTCTATGTACCATCTGATTAAATCTGCGACTTCTACATAATCTCCGGGGTCGCAACACTTACCACATTCTGTATCTTCAATCAAACATCTGGCTTCCGTCCCTTTTTCTAACACACCTAATATTGGTTTCCCGGCAGCCATAATCCCATATGCTTTCGAGGGTACACTGACTCCTTTTATTCCTCTGGCATTAACACACCAATGGACATCACCTGCGTTCAGACTATAAATCAGATTCTTTTTATCCTGATATGGGATAAATATGACATTTTCAAAATGATGTTTTTTCGTATATAGGACAAGTTTGTCCAATACAGAACCGGCGCCCACAAAAGCAAAAACAACTTCCCGCCCATCTGCTGTTTGAGGGCCTTTCTCATACACGCCTGTAAGAGTGTATCCTTTTCGAAATTGTTTCATAACTTTGACCAATTTCTCCAGATCGTAATAAAGCCCAATATTTCCGGAATACATAATGACAAACTTATCTTCCAGCCCGTATTCTTTTTTAAATGCCAAAACATTCTCATCGTCTGCCGGAATAGGATATACCTCTTTTTCGTCAATCCAGTTGTTGATCATAACTGTCTTTGGAACTTTCCGCCCTTTAAAGCGTTTATTCATTGTTTCTACAAGATCTCTTCCAACAGTAATAACTAGATTGCTTCTTTTGCAGCTTAATTTGTCAAACCAAAGCATAGCATTTAAAATCAGTTTATTCTTACTGTATCCAACTGCCACCGTCTGTTCAGGATTAAAATCCTGAATATTATAAATATATTTTGCATGCTTTATCCATTTTCCCCATACTCCGATCAATCCTCCAAGAATCGGCGGTTGAGAGATAGATAGTACATAATCCTGTGGTCCCACTTTAAAGGTTGCGGACATTGCACCGAAGAAATATCCAAGAATATTTTTGATTCTGCTCAATTTATTTGTTTTGCTGAATTCCGGCACCCGGATGCGAAGTGTTTTTACACCGTTTATTTCTTCTAAATAATATTTCTGAGTTTTATATTTATCACTGATTGTACCGGAATAAGAAGGAACCACACAGATAACAGTAATATCAAAAGTATCAAGCATACCTTCTGCTAATTCCCTTAATATCTGGCCGGTGGATGCGACATCCGGGACATAATAATGTGCATATATTAATAATTTTTTCTTTGGACTTTTATTAGCCATGTCAGGATTCCTTTACGATAACTTATATATTGGGGATTCAGATATTTAAATACATGATCAATGTATATCAAACCTTTTATAAGCAAATAATTGTTATTATTTGGACTTCATGCCTGCATTTCTACTCCGATCCACTCCCTGACAGTACCACAAATACTGTCTTGAACAGGATCTTCAGATCCATCCCAAAGCACCAGTTCTTCACATACTTCATATCCAGCTTTACCACTTCTTCGAAGTCTGTGATATCGCTTCTGCCGCTCACCTGCCACATTCCGGTAAGCCCCGGCTTCACAGCAAGTCTTGCGCGGTGATAGGGTTTGTAATGCTTCCATTCATCCACAGTGGGCGGTCTGGTTCCCACCAGA
The DNA here is from genome assembly GCA_930986645.1 of uncultured Lachnoclostridium sp. GTDB lineage: Bacteria > Bacillota > Clostridia > Lachnospirales > Lachnospiraceae > Mediterraneibacter. Next base: position 24,397 of record CAKNJS010000024.1, on the reverse strand, counting down.
CTCATATCGCCTTTCAGAACATTCCAGAATTGCGGGAATTCATCCAGCGATGTTTTCCTTATGAACCACCCGAGTCCGTGGCGCGTACCGTCCGGTCCGCTTCCGATGATTCTCGGATCAGCCTCTATCTTGAACATGAGACCATTCATCTCATTTTTGTCCATCAGATCTTTCTTCCGCTTCTCAGCGTCCAGATACATACTGCGGAATTTATAGATTTTGAACCGTTTTCCGTTCTTTCCGATCCTGATCTGTGAGAAGAAGATCGGCCCGGGAGACGCTATGTAGATTGCCGGTCCCAGAAATATAGTAATGATACCGGTAAGGAACATTCCAACGATTCCTCCGCATATATCCAGCAGTCTCTTCATCATGACCTGCCATGAAGAGGCGACTTTCACGCTGGAGGTCAGCACCATGTAACCTCCCATACGGTTGATATACTGATTGCTTGTCTGTTCCTCCATACCTTCCAGACTGTCATGTACTGTCAGTCCCATATCCAGACAAGACTCCGTAAGCCCCTTGGGAACTAATGTCTTGTCGCTCACACCGATGAATACGGAGTCAACCCAACGGGTCTGTATGTAGTCAGGGATCTCCTCTGCCCGGCATACGACAGGTATCCCGCACAGATTCTCTCCTTTTTCAGGAGAAGCATCCGCATAGGAGATTCCGATAATTTCAAATTCATTAAAACTGTTCAGCAGTACTCTTTGCAGAACATTATCCGCATCATGCTTTGTAGTGACGAGAATCATCTTCAGTTTCTCATAGAACAGTCTCTTGTGTCTGATCAGATACTTCTTCCATAAGATGCGTCCCAGATAGATCAGTATGACAGATGATACTACAAAGCACAGGAAAGACAATCTTGAGAATGCACCTGCCCGTTTACTGAGATAGAGATAACACAACTCTATCACGCTTACAAGGAGTACATGCCGGACCACGCTCTTGAGTTCCTGATAATAGCCTCTTCTCATGATTCCGTGATAGGGTTCAGTAAAGAACGCCGTACAGAAATCTACCAGACAGATAATGATCGCAATATTGAAATATAACTGTATTTTATATGGATTTTTTAAGCCCATCCTCATTACATAGCTGATCACATATGCGGCTTGAAACATGATCAGATCGATCAGTATGAAGTCCCAGTGCTTCAGCCATGAACTGCTCACTCTACTATACATTTACTGCTCCATATCAGGGCGCGCCTTAATTTTATTTCAAGCGCGCCTTTGATGTGATAATCCTTCTTATCTTCTTGCTTTTCTGTATGTCACAGCACCTGCAGCCGCCAGTACAACTGCCGCGCCAAGCCATACCATCCAGCTTGAGGATATACCGGTCTGCGGTGATGTACCCACCGCTGTGTCAGCTGCTGCAACGTTATCTGTATTTGCGATAACTGCTGCAAGCGAGAGATCATCTAACTCGACTGTGATGGTCTTATTCACAAAGTCTACATTAGCAGGATCTACGAGCACCCATTTCCCCGTCGCTGTATTGTAGTAAAGAAGCTGTACAGATGTCATGCCGTCTGTCAGAGCAGGTACAGACAGTGTCAAAAGATACTTGCCGTCAGCCGTCTTGATACCGCCGTTGACAGCACTGAGTTCAAAGAACTGTGTGATCATTTCTTTGCCTGATAAAGCCTCCTTCAGATCCGGTGTCTGGTCAGCGATGCTGCGCAGAGTCTTTGTTCCCGCATTTATCGCCGCAACCATATCATAGACATCTGATCCAATAGTATCAGAGTGTGTCCGAGCCGATACATCGCTCACCTGATAAGCTCCAACGGAGTCTCCGGCGGGAGACACGGCTGCAGTCTTGCTGCCTGCGGCAAATACTGTCATTGCCTGTGTCACGAGCAATACAGCTGCGAGAATTGTGCCGAATAATCTCTTCTTCATAAGTGCATCCTTCCTTTCCTGATTATTTTTCTATAGATACCAGCACTGCCTGCACCAGATAGCGCTTGTTGTGCTGAGTTCCATAGCATGTTGACAGGGTGATGATTTTATCATCAACTCCCACTTCCATACTCGTATCGATGAAAGAATTCATATCCCTGATAGAAAATATCTGATCCAAATACTGCTTATATACCCATGGATTGTTAAAATCAAAACTTTCCATAAGATGTCTGTTGTCATAAAGGTAAGCCGCGAATATCTGATAGTGACGGACCGCATCCGGGGTGTATATGAGCACAGATCTGTTGTTATCGAAAAAATCCCGGTCTTCATAATCATGCAGATTCTGGAACATACTTCCATTCTTCATATTATGGCCGTATATCACGGTATTGGGATCTTCGAAATCCTTACTGTTACAGCTTTCTGTGAAGATCGCGCCCTCCGGATTCTCCTGCCCGTCGATATCGTGAGTCAGATAATAGCTGTCGTCCGACGCACTCTGCAGGATCGGGTAGTCAATCTGTGTTCCCGGTATGGTAATCCATGCGTACACATCAGGGTTTTCCGCCTGAAGTGCGGCAAAGTCTATTGGAATATCCACCGGATCTTTCTCAGGTTCAAGCTCTGTGTCCATGGGTTCTTCCTTTTTCACCTCTTCGCGTACTTTCTCGTAATTCTTTCCTGCGTTTTTCTGCTGCAGATACTGATGGATTCCGATTCCGGCGCACGCTGCCGCCGCCAGTATAAGTACAACGCTGATGAAAATATATTTTTTCTTCACGGCATCTCACCTCTTCTGCCGCTCTCTGTTAAGTATCCCATATCTATTCTGCCTCCTCGTAGAATGTCTCTATAATCTTTTCATACAGAGCGTTGTCATCTACGTGGTATTCGTCATATAATTCTCCCTCCACGCCTTCGCCCGGCACGGTCCAGCCTTCTTTCACTTTCCCCTGCGCTGCGCTCTTCATGAGACTGACGAACTCGTCATTTCCCATACTGGTCACCATATATGGTTCCAGAGAAGTGTAGAGCTGTGCGGCGAATTCCGGATCTTCTGCGAATCTGGTCTTTGCCGCCTCTCCATATGCCCGGATGAACTCCTGCTGTCTCTCCATACGCTTCAGCGCGCTCTGGCTTTCCCCGGTATCACGGTAACGGACAAAGGTCTCTGTATTCTCAGGCGTCAGAGTCACCTGCGCGCCCTCTGTGAATTCAGGGCTGACCCCTTCCAGACTGTTATTAGGAACGGTCACTGTCAGACTTCCTACGCTCTCTGTCAGCACCGGCAGTGCATCCATACTGATGGAACAGTATCCCTGAATCGATAATCCGTAGAACAAGTTGGAGACCGCATCTTCTGTCAGACGGCAGCTCTCGTGAGAACCATCGCCATACGCATAAGAGAGGCTGATATGATCAGTACTTTTCCCCAGATCCGTACCGCCGGGCCCATACACCTGAATCTCTGTCATTGTATCTCTCGGGACAGAGATTGTTGTAAGTGTATTCTCCACCCGGTCCCATGAGACCAGATAGATGGCGTCTGCCTGACCTGCATCGGCCTGTCCTGTGGAAGTCTCTGTCATCTCCGTGTTGTCCACACCGATCAGCAGATAGTTGCTCAGATGATTGTTATACTGATATGTTTTTCCATTCCACTGTACTGTTCCGGTCCGGTCCGCTCCGGCGCCGTCTGATGATCCGCCGCCTGCCTCTTTTCCATTGCGGAGAGCGTTCCAGACCAGAACGCCGAGAACCGCGGCGGTGATCACTGCCGCGCATAACGGAATCAGCCACAGCTTTTTCTTTTTTCTTCTGCCCGGCATATTCCTCTGACCTTCCTTTTACTTGCCGTCACTGTTGTAGTAATAACTGTATTTCGAATAATATCTGTTTTTCTTAATATCCACCTTGTTGAGGACCGCTCCCAGCAGTCTGCAGCCACTCAGCTTGAGCTGATCTTTCGCTTTTACTGCCGCCTTGCGGCTTACGAGTTCGCTCTCGATTACAAGAACCGCCCCATCGCACTGTTTTGCAGCCACTGCCGCATCGATCACGCTCAGGATCGGCGGCGTATCGACCAGTATATAATCATACATGTCCCGCATATTCTTCAGCAGATCTTCAAAAAGCTGCTGGGATAAAAGCTCAGTGGGATCCGGCGCTACAGGCCCGGCGAATATAATATCCACTCCTGTAAAGTTGGTCGTATAGACGACGTCATGCAGATTTGCCTGTCCGCTCAGATACTGGGATAACCCGCTGATCTTTCCGCTCACCTGATACCGGTTGACGAAACTGGACTTGCGGATATCTGCATCGAGGATAAGAACTTTCTTTCCTGCTTTTCCCATCTCACGGGCAAGCTGAAACAGGATATCGCTCTTCCCCTCATTGGGATAGCAGCTTGTCACTACGATTGACTTTATCTCCGCACCGCTGAACTCAATGTTTGTACGGAGAGTCTTAATTGCTTCTTCGTAAAAGTAATCCTGTTCTTTCGGATCTGTCATGACGATTTTCTGCAGTGTCATTTTCGTCTCTTCCTCCTGCGTTTTTTCTTGGATTTTTTCTTAGCTTTTCCGGATATATAATCTTTCCTGTCTGGTACGCTCGCAAGAGTAGACATACCGAGATAACGCTCGATGTCGTCTTCTGACTTCAGCGTATCATCCATAACAGTCATCAGAATAATAATGCCTGCAGACACCACAAGTCCCGCCAGAGCGCCGATCATAACATTCTTCTTCATGCTGGGACTGTCCGGATTAGCCGGAACTTCTCCCTCTTCCACCACTTTCGGCGGAACTACTTCCATCTGATCCGCGATAAACTCAGAACCTGCAGCCGCCAGTTCATCAACAATGGCCTTTGCCATCTCCGGATCCGAATTCGACACTGTAATCTCCATAATACGGGTATCATCCGGATAATTAATTGATATGCTGCTCTTAAGCTGCCGGTAGTCCATATCAAGCCCCAGATTATCCACCACTTCTTCGAGTACCGTACGCGTCGTCAGAAGAATACTGTAGTCCTGAGTCAGCTGACTGCCGATCTGCAGATCAGCAAGCGAAGAAAGGGTCGTCTCTTTCGTAAGTACCAGTATCGTAGATGTTGCGCTGTACATCGGTGTCACAAAGAGTTTTGTATACACCCCCGCAATTCCCGCCCCCAGCACCAGTACGGCGAGGATAATAAGGATTCGTTTCTTCAGAGCATAGAAGAGCTCCTTCAGATCGATTTCAATCTCGTCATCATCGTATGTTTTCCCCATAACGCTTTTCCTTTGCTTTCTATATACATAATTTACGGCATCTATATTTTCTCATCTGCCAGAACCTTCTTCTGATTTCTCGACAGAATTCTGTCTATATAATCTCTGCTCAGATGTTTCTGCATCCATTCGATCCCGGGAGCTGTCTCTGGACGTCTTTCCCGGCTGTTGTGCATATCTGTTCCCAGAAAATCCACCTTTCCTGCCTGCAGCATTCTTCTGCACCATCTCGTTGTATTTTCATACCATTTTCCGCCGATACGCCGGAAATTCAGCTGGATATATGCTCCCTGTGCTTTCAAGTCGTCAATTCGTCCCTGCTCCCGCAGGCATATGTATCGTTCACTGTGAGCCAGAATAGGAACATATCCTTCCAGAACCAGCTCCCGAACTGCTCGGAGCAGACCCGAATACGGTACTCCCGGAAGAAACTCAACCAGCACATACCTGCTGTCCGCTATGGTGAGTATATCCTTATTATCCAATAAGTGAACAACATCATTCCCGAACATAATTTCCTGTCCGGGCCAGATGTAAAACTCTGTCTGCAGTTTCTGACGGGCGGATTCCTGAACCTTTCTGCATAATTCCCTGATCTTCTCAGGGCAGATATTAGGGAATCCGGCCGAATAATGAGGCGTGGCGGCAATCTGCGTGATTCCCTGCCTGCGGGCAAGGCGGAGCATCTTCATACTCTCCTCCATATCGGCAGCTCCGTCATCCAGCCCCGGAAGAATGTGACTGTGAATATCAATTATATTTGTCACAATTTGTTGCCTCACTCTTTCCTAAGATAATCCTTTTATATACAAATGTCAAGTAAGCGCGGATGTCTCAGCTGAGAATTAACCTCAATTTTACATCCCGCGCTCTATAAAACATGATTGCGGTATATTATTCTACCGTAACTGACTTCGCCAGATTTCTCGGCTTATCCACATCCAGACCTTTCGCCACGCTGACATAGTATCCCATCAGCTGCAGCGGCACGATTGCAAGGCTTGTCGCGAAGTACTCTTCTGTCTTCGGCACGTAGACTGAGAAATCAGCAGTATCTTCTATATTATAATTGCCGTATGTTGTAAGCCCCATCAGGTAAGCGCCGCGGCTCTTTACCTCTACCATATTGCTGAGCGTCTTCTCAAACAGGCTGCTCTGCGTCAGTACGCCCACTACCAGAATGCCGTTCTCCACAAGGCTGATCGGGCCGTGTTTGAGCTCGCCTGCCGCGTATGCTTCCGAGTGGATGTAACTGATCTCTTTCATCTTCAGACTGCCTTCCAGACTGATGGCATAATCCAGTCCGCGTCCGATGAAGAAGATATCTCTTGCATTGGCAAACTTGCTCGCGAACCACTGGATACGCTCTTTGTCATCCAGTGTCTTCTGGATCTTGGACGGCAGTGTTTCCATCTCTGTCAGAAGTTCTCCGTAACGCTCCTCGTCAATTGTTCCTTTTACCTTTGCCGCCTCGATCGCCAGAAGATACATGGCGATAAGCTGTGTGCTGTAAGCCTTTGTCGTAGCCACTGAAATCTCCGGTCCGGCATAGGTATATAGTGTGTAGTCGCTCTCACGCGCAATGCTGGATCCTACTACATTTACAATGCCCAGCACCGGCACTTCCCGCTCTTTCATAAGGCGGAGAGCCGCAAGACTGTCCGCAGTCTCACCGGACTGTGACACGATGATCACCAGCGAGTTAGGAACAATGATAGGGTTGCGGTAACGGAATTCCGATGCGAGATCAACCTCTACCGGGATACGCGCAAGATCTTCCAGCACATATTTTCCTGCCATGCCCACATGGTAAGCGGAACCGCAGGCAACAATATAGATTCGCTCCACGTCCTTCAGGGAGTCTTCTGTCAGCCCTGCTTCGGAGAAGTCGATGACTCCGTCTTTTACATATGCACCGATCATATCCTGAACTGCTTTCGGCTGCTCGTGGATCTCCTTGAGCATAAAGTGCTCATATCCGCCTTTCTCTGCGGACTCGGCGTCCCATTTGATCTCAACGGAATCTTTGTGGATCTCTTCCCGGTCGATATTGTAGAAATGTACTTCATCCGCGGTGAGCTCCGCAATCTCCATATTGTCAATGTAGTATACGTTTCTCGTCTTATCCAGAATAGCCGGCACATCCGAGGCGATCAGGCTTCCTGTCGCACTTCTTCCTATGATCAGCGGGCTGTCTTTTCTTGCCGCAAAGAGCCTGCCCGGATAGTCATGGAACATTACGCCGAATGCGTAGGATCCACGGATACGGAGCATACTTCTTGTAAGCGCCTCCAGCGGAGTGCCTGTCTTCTTATAATAATAGTCAACCAGTTTTACAGCGATCTCTGTATCTGTCTGGGAGTAGAATGTATACCCCGATCTGAGCAGCTTATCCTTCAGTTCCTGATAGTTCTCGATAATTCCGTTATGTACTAGAACGACGGATCTGTCGTCTGTACAATGAGGATGTGCATTGTTTTCGGACGGCTCCCCATGGGTTGCCCAGCGGGTATGTCCGATACCGCAGGTACCGTGCACGCTTCTGCCGTTATCCGTCTTCTCCGCGAGCACCTTCAGTCTTCCCTTTGCCTTTACAATAGAGATGTCCCCTGTGGACTCATTGCGCACCGCTATTCCGGCAGAATCATATCCTCTGTATTCCAGCTTCGCCAGTCCTCCCAGAAGGATCGGTGCCGCCTGTTCTTCTCCTACATATCCTACTATTCCGCACATATATCCTGCGCCTCCTTTTCAGCCTGCATTTTAACTGTCTTTTATTGAAAAAAGGGATAAAATCTTTCTGTAATTTTGATGAAAAATCCTATCCCCGGCCAACTTGATTATAATCCGTTTACAAATAATGGTATCTATAAATTCAGGTTTTATCATACCATCGAGGCTTTTCACTGTCAATATGCATATGTCACATATCCGCCCGGCGCCCCTGTGCCTGACATGGCAGAATTCACATGACATTCTGTCATCGTTCCGATATCATTTCTTCATCTTCGGCTCGAAAATGAACGACGCAATATAGCCGAAAACCAGTGCTGCGCTGATTCCCACCGCACTGGCTTTGAAGCCTCCCATGAAGATACCGATGAATCCGTTTTCGTCCACCGCTTCTTTTACGCCCTGCCAGAGTACATTGCCGAACCCCAGCAGCGGAACGGAAGCTCCCGCTCCGGCGAAATCCTGAAACGGCTTATAGATTCCGCAGAATCCCAGCAGTGCTCCCGAACATACAAGCAGAACCATAATTCTCCCCGGCATTAATTTTGTCCGGTCGACCAGAATCTGGACCACTGCGCAGATCAGTCCCCCTGTAACAAATGCTGTGATATATTCCATTGCTTTTTTCCTCCTGTTTTTCGCTGTCCTTTTCTATATACCGGATGTTTTTTTAACTTATAACGGACAGTGTTCCAGCACAATCCCGTGGGCAATCCCCGGCACACTGGCACCTTCATTGAAACTTACCGTAGACATGAGGGCGCCTGTCGGTACGAAGAGCACCCGTTGCCACTCTCCTTTTTCAATCTTCGGAATAACGAAGGACGCCAGAGTGACCGCCGCGCACCCGCATCCGCTTCCGCCTGCATGGGTATCCTGTGTCTCCTGATCAAAGATCGTCATACCGCAGTCCAGATGTTTCTTTCTGATATCGAAGCCTTTTCCTCTGACCAGATCGAACAGTATGGACTGTCCCACATATCCCAGATCTCCTGTAATAATCCGGTCATAATCCTGCTCAGTCCTGCCCGTATCGATGAAGTTCTGCACAATCGTATCCATTGCAGCAGGGGCCATGCACGCTCCCATATTCTGGGAATCTTTCAGGCCGTAATCAACGATCTTTCCTATGGTCACACCTGTGATACGCACATGCGAAATATGACCGGTGCTGACGTCGCCCTCGGCTGCATTTGCCGCTTCTGCGCTGCCGGCCTGTCCGCATTTTCCACCGGGTCTTTCCTCTGGTTCCGCCGCGCGTACCAGAAACGCCCCGCTCCCGGTTACGGTCCAGTGGGCGGACAGCGGGCGCTGATTAGCATATCCGAGGGGGAAGCGGAATTCTTTCTCCGCGCTCCCGAAATGACTGGAGGTCACAGCCAGCATATATTTCCCGTAGCCCGCGGCAGCGCACATTCCTGCAAGAGCAAGGGCCTCCCCCGAAGTAGAGCAGGCGCCGAACAGTCCGAACATAGGGATCTGTAACGCCTCCACGCCCATGGAGGTGGCGATTCCCTGCCTCAGAAGGTCTCCGCCGAAGAGATAGCGGATCTCGTCTGCCTTTACGCGGGCTTTCCCCAGAGCCAGCACGCAGGCTTCTTTCTGCATAGTGCTCTCCGCCTCCTCCCAAGTCTGCGCGCCAAACAGATCGTCTTCGTTTGTCATATCGAAAAGTTTTCCCAGCGGGCCTTCCGCCTCCTTGCTGCCGGCCACGGACGCGGCGCTTATGATATAGGGAGGATTTGTAAAGATCAGGCTCTGCTTTCCTTTTATAATCTGGTTCATACTGATATCCTCGCTTCTGTGATTCTCTTGAGATATCAATATTATCTGCACTGCTGTGGAAAATATGCTATAATTTTATTACTTTAGATTATACGGAGGGATACTATCCTCACGATATACCAATTGATGAAATATTTAAGAAAGCATCACTCTGTTGCAGTGAAAAGCAACCAGGCACAAGCACTCCGTAATATCGGTTATTATCATGGATATAAAGGATATCGTTTTATCAGGCAGCCAAGACAGCGTATTTCTTTCACAAGTCTGGATGAAGTTATTGCCTTAAACAGCTTTGATATGCAATTAAAAACACTTTTTTATCCCAAAGTAATGTTTATCGAAAATGCTCTCAAAAGCTACGTAATAGAATCCGTCCTGTTGGATAGTAAATCAGAAAATCTGGACGTGATATTTAATAGATCTATCACAAACTATCGTTTGTACCCCAGAGGAAGCGATACCTATCATAAGCAGTACGAAAAACGTATGAACTTAAAGGGAAAAATAAACAATGCTTTGTTAAGGGATTACTCTAACAAGAAACAAACTGTTAACCATTTTTTTGATTCGGACCGCTCCATCCCCATATGGGCAATTTTTGAATCACTTACCCTGGGAGAATTTGGCACATTTTTTTCATGTGCAAACTCTAACGTAAAGTTAAATACATCCCACATTCTACATCTGCCAAGTAATCTTGACTCAGATGGTAAACTAACAGAGTATATAATCTACACTATCAAAGATCTTAGAAATGCTGTTGCGCATAATAATGCAATTTTTGACACACGTTTTCAAACAAGCAGGATTAATCAAGATGCATTGCGTTTACAGCTTTCCGCAAATGTATGCAATCAGATTTTAGGCACCCAGCAACGTTCACATCTCAAAGCTTTACAAAATTTTCTGAGTAAATCCTGAAACTCTTGCATATTTTAGCTCGCAATGGTATAGTATAGCTATGAATTGCGGTGGTCGTCTTCGGACAACACCTGAGAAGAGCCTGATGCGTCGGGCTCTTTTCTTTTATCCAAATTTATATGTATATTTAAAAAGGTAAAACAAAATACTATGGAAGACAGAATATAAGAAACACCGGCCAAAACCGGCAGTAAAGGAGAGCTTCCTATGGATAAGATGCAAAAACTAAAGAAAGAAAAGGAATATGAGAAGTATGTCAAAGGGAAAACGCCCCGTCATAATGTCTGGCTGGACATGATCAAGGCTTTTCTTCTGGGCGGGGCGATCTGCACTCTCGGTCAGGTTATTTCTCATTATTGTGAATTCCGCTCTATGAGTACAGACGAATGCAGCAGCTGGACTTCCCTCACACTGGTCCTGCTCAGTGTGCTGCTCACCGGAACCGGGATCTATCCCCGGCTGGCGAAATGGGGAGGCGCCGGAGCGCTTGTCCCCATTACCGGTTTCGCCAACTCCGTGGCCGCCCCCGCCATTGAATATAAGAAAGAAGGACAGGTATTCGGGATCGGCTGCAAGATCTTCACCATCGCCGGCCCTGTAATACTCTATGGTATTTTCACCAGCTGGGTGCTTGGATTTATTTACTGGCTGTGGACGCTGGCGGGATAAATCTTCCATCCCTCAGAGAATCTTTTTCACCTCTCTGTCCCAAGTGTATACTCCGTTGATTTCCTCTTCTATGTCCGTCCACTGGGTATATACGCTGGCACACAGCCCCTGCGGGATGAGCGCCTGCACTTTTCCCATCAGCTCCCGGTAAGCTTTTTCGAGGGCTTCCTTATCTTTGCATGCGCCGTACCCATACAGCTCTTCGCACGCGCTGTGCCCGGACTCCCGGTAAGTATGCCCGCCGATCTCCGAGAGCACAGCAGCGCGCTCTTTCTCAGGATGTACTTTTAATTTGAAGAAATAATTATGGACACTCTGCAGGTCGCCGCAGCCCTGATCAAACCAGCCGCTTGCCGCATCGATAAATCTTGCAGGATCTTCTTCTCTTGCTGTCCGGGTAAGTTCTTCTGTCCTGAACTGTCCCCATCCCTCATTAAATATTACCCACGTGCAGATACTTGGATGCCCTTTCAGAAGACGTATCGTCTCTTTCATCTCACAGACAAACTCCGCCCTTCCCGCCTTGTCTCTCCTTGCAAGCAGCCACGGATGATTATCCTTTATCGTAATGCCCCGCCATGACATCACCGTGGCCAGATACGTTACAAACCAGTATCGGTAGGCTTCTCCGCCGTTTACCATATCCTGCCACACTGCCAGCCCCAGCCGGTCACAGTGCCAGTACCACCGCTGCGGTTCGATCTTGATATGCTTTCGCACCATGTTAAATCCGCTCTTCTTCATTTCTGTAATGTCGAAGATCATTGCGTCATCCGACGGCGCCGTGTACAGACCGTCCGGCCAGTACCCCTGATCCAGAACACCGTTCTGGAACTGTACTTTTCCATTGAGGCAGATGCGCGGGATTCCCTTTTCATCCTTCTCGATCGAGAACTTCCTCATAGCAAAATAACTCTCCGCCCGGTCTTCTCCCATCGTCGCTGTAAAAAAGTAAAGATACGGCGTCTCGCATGTCCATGGCCTGATATCCGGAACCGGAATCTCGATCCAGTCACCTGTAATGCCGGAAATGCTGCACATCTGCTGATCGCCCGTCAGATTTATATCCGGGACTTCTGCTCTATTGTCCCTGTCCATATACAGTCCCGGATGCCGGATCTGTATTGTCACCGGCTGTCCTGTCTGACGGTCTGCTGTCCGGTTTCCATATATTCTGCTCTCTGTTGTCTCATTTTCACAGCTTACTGCCGCCGACACCCGGATCCGCACTGTTCTTTTCTCAAAATCAGGTTCTGCCTCTATGTCCGTGATATAATTTTCCGGCACTATCTCCATCCAGACTGTCTGCCATATCCCGCTCTGAGCAGTATAAAACATGCCTCCCCGTTCCAGACGCTGTTTGCCTCTGGCATGGTAAGAAGTATCGCTCAGGTCCTTTACCGCAACGATCAGTTCATTCCCGCCGTTACGGACCAGCGCAGTGATATCCGCCGTAAAAGGCAGGTATCCTCCCGTATGCCGGGCCGCCTTTCGGCCGTTTACATAGACAGCACATACCTGATCCACTGCCCCGAAATGCAGGATCAGACGTCTTCTTGTCTTTAGGCCGTTCCATTTTTCAAGAGTAAATGTTCGCCGGTACCAGAGATATTCGTCCGGCTTCAGTTGCCGGGATACGCCGGAGAGCACTGCCTCCGGCGAAAACGGGACAAGGATCTGCCCGTCATACTGCTCCGGCTTTTTAAAATCTTTTGTAAATGCATAGTCCCAGTATCCGTTCAGATTGATGTAACTGCCTCGCTTCAGCAGCGGGCGTGGATACTCCGGAAGGACATTCTGCGGATCAAGTTCTCTTCCCCATCTGGTATACAGCTGTTTCATATATGTCACTCCTTGTCTGTTCTCGGGTCTTAATAAGATTCTAGTATACGGAAGAGAGTAAATCAATACGCCCGTCAGTTGACAAAATAAAGTGCTGAGCCGCAGGATTTCCCCGGCTCAGCACTTTTTATTTTTCCCTGAAAAAAGGGACACTTTTCAGTTTATCTTCTCCTTTTTTTCAGCACTGCTGCCACTGCTGCACCCGATACAAGAAGCACTGCCATCGTCCCTGCGACCGGTGTCGCATCGCCGGTCTGCACCGGTTTGTCTGCCGACTGGCCTCTATCTGCACTACCGCTTCCTGATGACGTCCCGTCTCCTGTTGTTCCGTTTCCACTTCCTCCGGCCGTATTATTATTATCTCCTGCCTGACCTGCGTCTGTACCACTGTCCTGATTTCCTTTGTCAGGATCAGAGATGTCCTGATCTTCCTTGTCAGGATCTTCTTTGCCGGGATCCTCTTTATCGGGATCTTTATTTTCGTCTCCAGATTCATCTGTCTTTTCCGTAAGAGAATCTTTTGCTGCCTGCAGCGCGAGTACTGCATTATTTACGATTTCCTGATCCGACATTGTCAGATTCGGATTATCAAACACTTCCTGCGCTGTTTTCAGCGCTGCCTGCAGTTCTGCCACGGAATCATCTGTATACTTTGTCAGGTCAATTTCTCCAACCTCATCCAGAAGTTTTTCCAGTATCTCTTTATTCGCCTTCAGTCTCAGTTTTTCCATTGCTGTCATCAGACGGTCGAACGAATCATTTACGTCTTCTTTCAGTTGATTTTCATCTTTCAGCAATTCTCTTGCCTCTGCAAGAGCTTCTGCAAACTCTTCCTGTCCTTCTTCCAGATAGTCGGAAAGGTTCGGCTCAATCGTTTCTGCCAGCTCAACCGCCATCTCAAGTGCCGCTATATCTCCCTCTTCCATGGAAAGAGCATTGATAGCGTCAAGAAGCTGTTTACATGCGTCAAATACCTCTTCTTTCGTTGCGTACTCGTCGTTCATGACAGCCTCTCCATTGGCGATCGCTTCTTTAAAGAGAGTTTGGATATCCGGTACAAGTTCGTCTATTGTGCCGTCATTAACATATCCCTTCGCCGTATTCAGCAGCCTCTCAAGACAAGCCTTGTTCACTTCTTCTTTGCTTTTTACTTTCACAGTACACTCTGCTGTAAATCCGCCATCTTCCGTAGTTACTGTAATCACAGCCATGCCCGGAGCTAACGCCGTTACATTTCCTTCCCCATCGACCATGGCAACTTCTTCATTTCCGCTCTTCCACGTAACGTTCGTATTGTCAGCATTTTCCGGAGTCACGGTTGCTGTCAGCTTCGCTTCATCGCCTTCCGTAAGCGACAGCTCTTCCTGATCAAGTGTAACTCCTTCTGCCACAACCGGTGCTGCAATCCCCCAGAGCTCAAATTCATGGATCCTTGCCGCCGGCGGCAGATAACTTGGAGCATTTTCCTGAACCGGTTCGTCTACAACAAGCCTTACATATCTTGCCGTAAACGGCTGCTCCATTGTACGTTCCATTGTTGTCTCGGAATTATCCGTCACTGCATCAACATCTGTCCAGTCGTTCTGACCATCCGGACTAATCTGAATCCGGCAGGCTCTCATATTAAGGGATGGGTCTTCTGCGATACCTGCGCTTACAATCACCCATTTGTCAATAATATACTCCGCACCCAGATCCAAAGTCAGAATATTGCCTTTTCCGTCATAACACCACTTGGTGCCTGTGCTGCCGTCCACCGCACATTCCGGTCCTTCTCCGCTATTATTTCCATTTGCCGTTGCTTTCGCGTTAAGAGCCACATTCCGCGGAATCGCTTTTACAACCGTAATCTCACATGTATCGCTCTTCTGCCCATCTTCGGTCATAACAGTGATCACTGCAGTTCCTTCTGAGAGAGCAGTCACCAGCCCGTTTTCATCTACTGCGGCAACATCGGGTGCGGAAGATTCCCATGTAACCTTCTGATTAGAAGCATTCGCCGGCGTGATCTGCGCTTTCAGCTGCTCCGTGTCTTCCAGCTCCATTGTCAGCTCGTTTTCATTGAGTTTTACAGAATCAACAACTACTGCCGTTACAGTCACCTTGCATACCGCTGTAATCTTTCCGTCCCATGAGGAGGCTGTGATCTCCGTCTCACCCGGCGCCGCCGCTTTTACAATACCCGTTTCCGTAACCGTCGCGATCTCCGGGTCCTTTGATGTCCATGTCACAGTTTTGTTGGCAGCGTCTGCCGGCTGTACGTCTGCCGTAAGCGTTACACTGCCGCCGTCCTCAATTGTAATATTGTCCTCATTCAGAGTGATCATTTCGACAGGTTTTGTCTGATCCGTGCCCCATAATTCGAATTCACTGATTCTCGCTCCTCCGCTGTTGTCCTGTGTCGCATTCTCGATATAAAGCCGTACATACTGTGCCGTAAATGTCGGGACATTGCGTGTATTGACATCCATTTCATTGCCGTATACAGCGTCTACATCCTCCCAGTCTTCTCCGTTGCCGCTCTTCTGAAGCACAAATGCCCTCGGCACATAATTCATGTCCTCTGTTCCAGGGGCAGCCACGGTCCAGCGGCTGATGCTGCACGGTGACCCCAGATCTACTGTGAGCCATTGGCCGCCCATGCTGTTGTCCGTCGTATCTTCCCATACCGTCTTAGTGCTGCCGTCCACTGCCAAAGCCGCGCTTTCCGATGTATCATTGGAAGCTGTCACCTGCTTGTCCTGAGCAAGATTCGTATATGTATCTATCTCTTCTGTAAAGTTCAGATTGCTGTCCAACGTATACGTCTTTCCTGCCACCGTCGGAAACGATACAAACCTGTCGCCGTATTTTACATTACACGTACTTCCCGAATTGGACTGGATCGTCACCTGCGTAAGCTCTCCGTCAGCCCACTCCTCTGAAATTTCAAAGTTTCCGCGCGCCCTAAGACCACTTACATGGCCGGTGCCCCATGCGTCCGGGAGTGCCGGAAGAAGCTTGATCTCATCATTCTGGCTCTGCAGGAGCATCTCCGCGATACCTGACGTAAATCCGAAATTGCCGTCAATCTGGTACGGCGGGTGTGCATCCCACAGATTGTCATAAAGACGTCCGCCATTGTCAACCGGAGTAATCATAAGCTGGATCATCTTATACGCACGATTGCCATCTTCCAGACGTGCCCATGTGTTAAGTCTCCAGCCCTCCGACCAGCCTGTCCCTTCATCGCCGCGCTCATTCAGCGTATTTTCTACAGCTCCGGCCAAAGATGGTGTATTAGTCTTACTGATCATATTGCCCGGGAACAAATTGTAAAGATGGGATATATGTCTGTGATGGATTTCGTTATTTTGCCAATCATAAGCCCACTCCTGAAGAGTGCCGTTCGCCCCGATCTGGTCCGGACGGATTAGTGAAACTTTCTCCTCCAGTATGTCGCGGAATTCTCCGTCTGTATGCAGCAGGTCTGACGCCTCAATGACATTCTGGAAAAGTTCTCTGCTGATCCCGTTATCCATCGTCACAGAATAAGACAACGTGGCATCACCCTGATCTGTTTTGAATTTGATCTCGGGAGAGTTGCTCGGAGCGATCACCTCATACTCCTGACCGTTGATTTCTTTTCTGTCCATAAGCTGCTGCAGGAAATCTGCGCTTCCTTTAATGATCGGATATATCTTTTCCAGATATTCCGGGTCCTGATTGAAGCTGTACGCATCGTAAAGCTGGTTTGAGATCCAGCCGCCGCCTACAGGCCACAGTCCCCATTCACCATCAATCGGTCCTGTGCTGTTCCAAAGGTCTGTATTATGGTTGACCACCCAGCCATCCTCAATCCCGAACGTATTCCTTGCCGTATAATTTCCCGCCTCTGCGAGATCCGCCGCCTTATCCACAAAGGGCTGGAAACATTCTTCCAGATTAGTGGTAAGCGCAGGCCAATAGTTCATCTCATAATTAATGTTTGTAGTATATTTTGAATCCCATGCAGGATTGCGGAATTTGTTCCAGAGTCCCTGAAGGTTCATGGGCTCGGAATCACGGGAGCCGCAAATCATAAGATACCTTCCGTACTGGAATAAGATCTCTACAAGATCCGGATCTCCGTCCCTGCCAAATGACGTAATCCTGTCTCTCATAGGCGTCTCGTTATCCCCTCCGTCTCCGCCAAGTTCGAGATCCACACGGTTGAACAGTTCCGTATAATCCGCCTCAAACGCATCATACAGTTCTTCATATGATTTCTGAGACGCTTTCTCTATATCCTCTTTTGCCAGTGCTTTCTCGTCTCCACTGACATCTTCATAGTCTATAAAGTTTGTGCGGATCGACGTCAGAATCACTACAGAGTCCGCGCCTTCGACACTGAGCTTATCTCCGTCGGCTTTCACAGTACCGCTCTGCGTTTCCCTGATTACTTTCGTCCTTGTCTCATACCTCAGAGAAGACTTTGATACTGCACTGCTGTCATTATGCCCGTCCATCACAAGAGTGTCCTCTCCGTCCGCCGATACAGTATATCCGTCAATCGCCCCTGCGTACTTTACCTTAAACGACACGGCGCCCTCTGTATCACTTGTGATCCGGGTAACCATTACATTATCCGGATAACTGACAAAGGATTCTCTATGATATACCCTGCCGTCATATACATACTGACTGGATACAACGCCTGTATTCATATCCAGCTGTCTGGAATAATCCGACACATCATCATGTCCGAATTCCAGCTCAAGTGTTCCGATCGACTGATATTTCGCCTCAAGGCTGCCTATGATATTCGAAGCGACAAAGCTGTCAGCTTCCTTGTACTTTCCGTCATAGACAAGCTGTTTTGCTTCGTCGATCTTGTCCGCTGCTCCGGGTTTGTCGTTCTTTCCCGGTCCGCCGCTCCAAAACGTAGCCTCGTTTAAATCAAACTTCTCTGTCGGATAATTCCCGTAAACCATCGCGCCCACTCTGCCGTTCCCGATCGGAAGCGCTTTATAAAAAGATTCACCATTGTCATACGCGTTTCCTGACGCATTCGTCCCTGCCATAGTATCATATTTGAGTTTTAAAGCAGGGTTTTCAATTGAAGCTTTTGTATCCTTTTCCTTAGCCTGAACTTGTCCACCAAAAAAATCCGCGGGCATAAAACTCGTCACCAAAACAAACGCGGAGACAAAGGCGCAGGCCTTTTTAAACTTTTTTCCCATCGTTATATTCTCCTTTTGCTGTTGATCATATTACAACCGGGCGGAACTCTGCTGCGGAACGGATCTCACCACCTCCTTGATGTTCCGGACAAATTTCCTCTCCCCAGTTTTCACGTTTTCTGATCCTGCTCACATATATCCTTTCTGAGAAGCAGGATCCCCCAATTTTTGTTTTCAGCGATTTAGCTCAGCAATATACCGAAACGTTTCGGTTTTTTATGCCAATATTATATCAGAATTTTATACCACTTTCAATTATGTAGCGTCATTTTTCATAATATATCCAATTATTGTTAATTATTTTTGTGCATTTTGCACATTTGAAGTTCGTCAACATATGCACCAGTTCCGATCATGCCTTCCAGATATCCGCTGTTATTTTTCATCTTCGGCCTCAAAAAATAAACCGTCAGTTGAAAAAGCAGTTTTCTGTCATAACTTTGCAGAATACTGCAAGTCTTATTCTGTCCAAGGCATTATAATACAATGTATACTAACAGTTCAGCCATCTGATTATCAGGAGCCGGATTTATGCTCGCATAAGAATCCGGCTCCTGATAATCAGATGAGCTGAGCGCCAGTATATGAGCAAAACAGCGGCTGCAACCGCAGTATGCACACAGTGCGGTTTTGCGAATGGCGCGGGCTGAACTGTTACGATTCATAAGATCAAAGGAGGAAATGACATGATCCGCAAATACATCTATGGAACACCTTTTGAGACGGAGGCTGTCGTAACTGACATCGCACAGACAGACGGCACACCTGCATACGGCGTCATTGACACGCAGGACGGCTTTGCTTTTACTTATATTATGGACGAGGATGACATCGTCTACGGGCTGGGCGAGGCCAACCGCGGCATCAACAAGCGCGGCTACTGCTATATCAGCGACTGCACGGATGATCCGAACCACACAGAAGACAAGCGTTCTCTGTACGGCGCACACAACTTTATCATCATTGCCGGAGAGAAAAGCTTCGGACTCTTCTTTGACTATCCGTCAAAGATCACATTTGACATCGGCTATACCCGCATGGACACGCTGAAAGTCTCCTGCGCGGACGCAGACCTTGTACTGTACGTCATCGACGGGAACTCTCCTTACGATATTGTGAAACAGTTCCGCGGCATGATCGGGCACAGCTATATCCCGCCGAAATTCGCATTCGGCTACGGCCAGAGCCGCTGGGGCTATAAGACAAAGGAAGATTTTAAAAAGGTCGCACAGGGCTACCGCGAGAACCATATTCCGCTGGATATGATCTATATGGACATCGATTACATGGATTCCTACAAAGACTTTACCGTGAACGATGGTTTCAAAGATTTTCCTGCATTTGTTCAGGAAATGAAAGACCAGCATATCCGCCTCATTCCAATCATCGATGCAGGCGTAAAGATAGAGGACGGATACGACGTCTACGAAGAAGGGGTGAAAAACCGCTTCTTCTGCCAGAGAGCGGACGGAAGCGACTTCACAGCGGCAGTCTGGCCGGGAGATACTCATTTTCCGGATGTACTGAATCCCGAGGCAAGGAAATGGTTTGGAGATAAATACCGTTTTCTCACAGATCAGGGCATCGAAGGCTTCTGGAACGATATGAACGAGCCTGCCATTTTCTACTCAAAAGAAGGGCTTGAAGAAGCGAGAGAGCTGGCTCGGCAATTCGCAGATACCGGAACAAGCAACTGGGATGGAAGCGAAAAGGCAGAGGAAGCTAAAGAGGACGTCGGCGTATGGCAGCTCGGCGACAAGCTGGGAAGCCTCGCAAACAGTCAGGAGGATTATCAGAGATTCTACCATAATGTAAACGGACAGATGATCCGTCATGACAAGGTGCACAACCTGTTCGGATTCAACATGACGAGAGCTGCAGGAGAGGCATTTGAGCGCATTGATCCGGACAAACGTTTCCTGATGTTCTCCCGCTCCTCTTACATCGGGATGCATCGTTACGGCGGCATCTGGACAGGCGACAACCGTTCATGGTGGTCGCATATCCTGCTCAACTTAAAAATGATGCCGTCCCTCAATATGTGCGGTTTCCTTTATGCAGGGGCTGACCTTGGCGGATTTGGTTCCGATACGACGAGAGATCTGCTGCTCCGTTTCCTCGCACTGGGCGTATTCACTCCGCTCATGAGAAATCACACTGCACTGGGTACAAGAGATCAGGAATGCTACCAGTTTGAAAATATGGAAGACTTCCGCCACGTGGTCGGCGTCAGATACCGCCTGCTGCCCTATCTGTACAGCGAATACATGAAAGCTGCCTTAACAGACGATATGTATTTCAAACCGCTGGCTTTCGTATACCCGGACGACAAAATGGCGCGCCGCATCGAGGATCAGCTCATGCTGGGCAACGAGATCATGATTGCGCCGGTATATGAGCAGAATGCGAAAGGCAGATATGTTTACCTGCCGGAAGAGATGAAGTTCGTCAAATTCCTGCCCGATGGAAGCATCTCGGAAGAAGTACTCGGAAAAGGCATCCACTACGTGGACATCGCGCTCAACGAAGTGCCGCTCTTCATCCGCTCCGGCAGATGCATCCCGGTCGCTGATGCGGCAGAATGCGTAGATGAGATCGATATAGATTCGATCCGGCTGATCGGATATGAAGGAGCCGAATATGTGCTCTATGATGATGACGGAGTACATAAGAATTACGATATGGAGAAAAACTGCCGGTTATTAAAATAACCGAAAACGGATATGGGGACGTAGTAAAACCGGGTTTTACTACGTCCCCATATCCAAATAGGAGGAAAAAATGGATAATATTGAAAGAAGAGACCGGGAGATGGCATACATCTCCGACGAGTCTGTAATGGAAGAACAGAAAGTATGCCGCAGGATCCTGCAGCGGCTGAACACGGTGGACCGTTCCGATTTTGACGAGATCAGCAAGATTGTCAAAGAGCTTCTCGGCAAGTCGGACGGGGCTTTTATCAATCCGCCGTTCTACTGTGACTACGGTTCCCACATCGAAGTGGGCAAAAATTTCTTCGCGAACTATAACTGTACGATCATTGATGTGGCGAAGGTAAAGATCGGCGACAACTGCCAGATGGCTCCCAATGTGGCTGTCTATACAGCAGGGCATCCGCTCCATCCCGTCTCACGCAACTCTATGTATGAGTACGGCATCAGCGTGACTATCGGTGATAATGTATGGATCGGCGGCAACACGGTCATCATGCCCGGCGTTCACATCGGAAGCAATACAGTCATCGGGGCTGGGAGCGTGGTGACAAAGGATATTCCGGACTGGGTCGTAGCCGTGGGAAATCCGTGCAGAGTTATCAAACAGATCACCGAAGATGACAAAAAATACTATTATAAAGACAGGGAATTTGATCCCGAAGCATGGGATTATATCTCGAAACTGAAATAATCAGAACTAATATCAGACAAGGCGTATCTGACAGTACATAATACCTCAGATACGCCTTTTATCATTTCCAATATTATTTGGTTGTCTTCCTTCTTCTTTTCAGAACTGTCCCTGCCATTGTTCCCGATCCGAGAAGTGCCGTCAGCGCCATATAAAGTCCGGTGCTGCTGTCCCCGGTCTGGGGAGCTTTTCGCATATTTTCCGCGTCAGTCCTGCCGGACTCCGCTTTATCCCCGCCGGCTGTGCCGTCTGTTCCCGTTCCGTTATTCTCTGGCTTGTCTTCATTCTCCGGGCTGTTATCATCCGCAGATGGCTTTTCCTCGTCAGAGTCTCCGGCATCTTCTTCATCCGCCGGCAGCTCCGGTTCCGGATCAGTATCCTGCCCTGCAACAATATAATTTCCCTCAGCGTCCTGTTCAAGCCCTGCTTCCTCCGCGCCTGTGATAGTCACCTGATCTGCATCGTCGCCATCGTCAATATAGATGACATTCTGGCTGTTTCCTGACGCGGTGACCTTGGAACCATCTGTAAAGGTAACACCTGCCGCACCGTTTGCAGGGTCTACATTGATGCCGCCCCATGAATTCTCACCGAGGAGAAGATTAAGCGTTCCCTCTACTCTCACTGTTGAGCCATTGACGATCATGGCTGCCCCGCCTGCGGTCTCCTGATTATCCAGAGTTACATTTCTAAGTGACGCGGAAGCTTTATATACATGGAGTGCCGACTTATTCGCCGGCGCCGTCCTGATTCCGATGCCGTCGAGCATTACTCCGTCTGATGTGATCGTCACCACGTTCTCGGCCCCCATTGCATCAGAGCCATTGATCCTATAACTTCCCGAAGCACTTCTCACGGTCATTGCCTCGCTTAAAAATAACGGAGCAGTGAGCGTAACATCCTTATTCAATTCAATAAGAGAGATATCAGCGCCTGCTGCTGTTTTTGCCTGAATAAACTGTGAGAGATTGGAATCCGCCACATAAGCTGTCTGCCGGTGGTTTGCGCCACCGTCATTTTCCGTCACAACAACTGTAAGTGCAGCCCCGGATGCAGAAGCGCCGCCCTCAAGGCAGACCACGGACTGCGAAGCTGTAACCGGCGCCGCATTCAGTACCGCATCTGAAAAATCAGCCGATGCATTGTCCACGTTGATTCCATACCACGAATTACTTCCCAATGTCAGGTTCACCGTTCCGTTAAAATCTGCCGTCGCACCGTTGTTTATAATCACCGGCGCTCCGCCGGCCGCATTGCTGTGGTCGATGGCAAGCCCGTTCACAGTCAGGTTTGTACCGTACACATGCAGCGCCGACTTATTCCCTGCTGACGTCTGTATTTTCACATTATCGAGAGTAATCCTGTTTCCCATCAATGTGACAAGGTTCCCGCTCACGCTGTCAGTTCCTGCAAGCGTTCCGCCTTTGATCACTACATCATGATTTATAGAAAGCGCACTGGTAAGTTCTATGCTCTGATCTCCCAGATCTATCTCTCCGCCTTGAGCGATTGCCGCCTCAAGCTCTTCCTGTGTGTCAATGACGGCATCCGCCCGGTCAGTTATACCCGGTTCCTCATTCAACTGCTCACGGCTTAACTCCCATGCATCCTCCGGTTCTTCTGCCCCCTCTGTCTCCCGGATTCCCGGCATTTCGTCTGTATCCTGCACGATTTCAGGTATCTCGTCTGTATCCTGTACTTCATCTTCCCCGGCGTTTTCCCCGGCCTTTGCTTCGTCAGATATTTCATCTGCTGACTGTACTGTCTGTATATCTGTAAGATCTTCCGCCGCCAGAGCCATTCCGGGCACTGTGCCTGTCACCATAGCTGCACATATCATTGCAGCTGCAATTCTTCTCTTCATAATATCCTCCTGTTTTTGTCGTATTTTGAAATCATCCTCCGGCGCCGGTCTGTTGAATAATTTCACGGCAAGAGTATACTAATCAGAGCTGAAAATTGTCAACATGCAGAGGCTGAAAAAACACTGGAAACTACAGGAAAAAAGGAAGATTTTACACCATTCCCAGACTCCGCAGTATGTACAGCCATCCCGTCAGTGTAAAGGCGCTGAACAATGTCGTCAGCATGACCACACTGGATGTCAGCACGCCTTCATGTCCCATATTGCGCGCCATTACATAGCAGCTTACTGTCGTCGCCGAGCTGAGCATGACGAGGATTGCCACCAGTTCTTCCCTGCGGAACCCCATCCACACGGCCAGCGGCAGGAACAAAGCGGCAAACAGCACCAGCTTCATAACAGAGGCTGCCGCTGCCGGCTTTACTTTTCCGAATGCCTTCTTCAGGTCGAAGCTTGCGCCCATCGCCATCAGCCCGAGAGGAGTAGCCGTCGCCCCGATATCCGATACCGTCTTCTCCAAAATGGACGGCACGGGCAGCTTGAGGGCTGACCAGACAAGCCCTGCCGCGATACCGAGGATGATCGGATTTGTAATGATTCCTTTGAGCGTCGTCATCCACACTTCCTTATCCAGCTTCTTTCTCTCCGGCTTAAAGAATGAGAGTACAACAACCGCCATGACATTATACAGCGGCACACTTCCGATGATCATAAGAGGGGCCATCCCCGCATCCCCGTATATATTCTGGATAAACGCAATCCCCAGAAGCGC
>CAKNJS010000023.1 GCA_930986645.1 uncultured Lachnoclostridium sp. | reverse complement strand
TTGTCTATTTTTTATATTTTTTCATTTACAAATTAGTGATTATGCACTAAACTGTTGTATAGATGCTTTGAAAGCCTATCTTTCAAAATGATAATTTGCAAAACGGAGGTAACATAAAATGAAAGGAAATGTAATTGTCGGACAATCAGGCGGTCCTACTGCTGCGATCAACTCAAGTCTCGCAGGAGTATACCGCACAGCAAAAGACCGCGGGGCAGGCAAAGTATACGGAATGCTTCACGGAATTCAGGGACTTCTTCAGGAACGTTATATTGATCTTTCTGAATATATCACTAATGAACTTGATGCAGAACTCCTCAAAAGAACCCCTGCCGCTTTCTTAGGTTCCTGCCGCTTTAAACTGCCCGAGATCCATGAGGACAGGGAAGTCTATGATAAAATCTTCGGCATTCTCAACAAACTTGATATCGAAGCGTTTATCTATATCGGCGGAAACGATTCTATGGACACGATCAAAAAGCTGTCAGACTACGCAATCATCACAGGCCATCCCACACGTTTTATCGGATGCCCGAAGACCATCGACAATGATCTGGCACTCACAGACCATACACCGGGTTACGGAAGCGCGGCAAAATATATTGGTACTTCCGTAAAAGAAATCATCCGCGACAGTTTCTGTCTGGAATACGAAAAAGGTCTTGTCTCCATTATAGAGATTATGGGAAGAAATGCAGGATGGCTCACCGGTGCAGCTGCACTTGCAAAAGGCGAGGACTGCGCAGGGCCGGATCTGATCTATCTGCCGGAGCTTCCGTTTGATATTGAAACTTTCGGCAGCAAAGTAAAAGATCTCCTGTCCAAAAAATCATCCGTAGTTGTTGCGATCTCAGAAGGAATACGCCTTGCGGACGGCCGTTATGTATGCGAACTCGGCCAGAGCATCGACTTTGTGGATGCGTTCGGACACAAGCAGCTCTCCGGTACGGCAAATTATCTTGCAAGTTATATTGCAGGAGAAATCGGATGTAAAACCCGCGCGATCGAGCTCAGCTCCCTTCAGCGCTCCGCGTCCCACTGCGCGTCCCGTGTCGATATCCTTGAGGCTTATCAGGTAGGCGGTGCCGCAGTCAAAGCCGCTGATGAAGGAGATTCCGGAAAAATGGTTGTCCTTCAGCGTCTGTCTGATGATCCGTATCAGAGTGGAACAGAAGTAAAAGATGTTCATAAAATTGCTAATGACGAAAAACTCGTCCCGCGCGAGTGGGTAAACGAGGACGGTTCCTATGTAACCGATGAATTTGTCAACTATGTACGCCCGCTCATCCAGGGCGATGTATCTCCTGTAATGGTAGACGGAATACCGCGTCATCTTTACCGTCAGATATAATCTGCAGAGGATACTGTAAATCGTCCGGATGCAGCCGGGAGGGAAACCGCCGTATGGCAGATATCCCTCCCGGCTTTTTTATTTATATCTGGCATTTTCATTCTTTTTTCCTTTCATATGTATTCCTTGCATTTTTTCCCGGAGTTAAGCTATACTTGAGACAAGTATAAAAATATGTAAAACGGGAGGTTGCTTATGCTCATCAAAAATGGTTTCATCATAGACCCCGCTTCCGGCAAATCATACCGGGCAGACATCCGTATCAAAGATTCTCTGATCGGGGACATTGCAGAAAATATCACCGCTGAGAAAGGAGAAGACATATTTGACGCCGGCGGACTTACAATTGCTCCGGGACTTATCGACACACATGTTCATTTCCGCGATCCCGGCTTCACCTATAAAGAGACGCTCCACACAGGAGCTCTCGCCGCCGCTAAGGGCGGATTTACATCCGTTATCTGTATGGCGAATACTTCACCTGTAGTTGACAATACCGAGGTGCTTTCCGATATACTCACACGCGCCGAATCCGAGTCTGTACGAATCTATCAGGCAGCAAGTGTCTCACGTTCTCTTAAGGGAGA
Organism: uncultured Lachnoclostridium sp.; assembly: GCA_930986645.1. GTDB lineage: Bacteria > Bacillota > Clostridia > Lachnospirales > Lachnospiraceae > Mediterraneibacter. Next base: position 38,310 of record CAKNJS010000023.1, on the reverse strand, counting down.
AGAAATGACTGACATGGCCACATTAAAGGCAGCCGGGGCATGTGGCTTTACAGACGATGGCATCCCGCTCAAAAACGCTGCGTTTCTCTATAAGGCAATGGAGACGGTCAAAAAGCTCGATATGCCCATCAGCCTGCACGAAGAAGATCCCGCATTCATAAAGAATAACGGGATCAACCACGGTTCTGTTTCTGAACAGCTTGGTATATTCGGTTCTCCATCCATAGCAGAGGAGTCGCTCGTGGCCAGAGACTGTATGCTGGCGCTGCGCTCCGGCGCTCACACAGTTATCCAGCATATCAGTTCCGGACGTTCTGTAGAAATAGTGCGCATGTTCAAAGCTCTCGGTGCCAATCTGCATGCCGAGGCTGCCCCTCATCATTTTACGTTGACAGACGAGGCAGTACTCAAATACGGCACACTGGCCAAAATGAATCCTCCGCTCAGGAAGGAAGAGGATCGTCAGGAGATTATCCGCGGACTGGCCGATGGGACAATTGATCTCATCGCTACAGACCACGCCCCTCACAGCAAAGAGGAAAAAGAGCGTTCTATCACTGCCGCCCCCAGCGGTATTATCGGACTCGAGACCTCCCTCGCTCTTGGCATTACTTCCCTTGTACGCCCGGGCCGCCTGACACTGATGCAGCTTCTGGAAAAGATGACCATAAATCCTGCCAGACTGTATCATCTGCCTGCAGGGAGGATTGAAAAGGGCGAAGCAGCCGATCTTGTCCTTTTTGATCCTGAAGAGCACTGGGTTCCCGAACAGTACGTCTCTATGTCATCCAACTCTCCGTTTACCGGCTGGGATCTGTACGGAAAAGTCAAAGCAACCATCTGCCGCGGAACTATTATTTATCAGGACTAAACATTTTTATATTTATTCTTTTAACCTGCCGCCGGATCCCGAATAAGGAGCCGGCGGTTTTTCGTTCCGGTGCTGTATCCTGATACCGGCAGATGCTCAGCAGAATTCCCAGAAGGATATATGTAACTATCGTCCCCGTTCCCCCATAGCTGAAAAACGGGCAATAATTTCCCAGATACACAATTCCCAGATTATTGAGGAAATAAAAACCCGCCTCAATCAGGAAAACAACCGCGCACCCTGTCCCCATCAGCATTCCCAGCTGATTTCTCTGTCTGCTGGAAATCCACAGAAAGCGCAGAAGAAGGAAAAGCAGGGCACCCCCGAGAAGCACTGCAGTAAAAATTCCATAATATCCTGCCACACCGCTCAGCATAAAATCAGAAAGTTCCGGCATATTCGAAATATCAGGAATTCCATTTCCCCCGCCAAACATTCTGCTGTTTTTCAGAAGCTCTTTCACATACACCATCGCGTATGGCCAGCTGTCACTGTACCGCTCATCAGCGCCCGCAACAGATGACAGATAGAAAAGAAGGCGTTCCCTCTGATAATCCTTTCCTATAAGCCAGATCAGCCCCGCCCCGGCAAAAGGCAGAACCCCTGTCCCGATCAGCACAGCCTTTCTCTTCACCTTGTACCAGCCCCGGTAAACCGCTGTTCCGCAAACGATAAGATATGTCAGATACAGAATAAACACCATCCACAGACCGGCACACAGCAATGCGAGAAAGCAGCCCGGAATCATCCACAATATACTTTTCAGGACTGCCGGCTGCGCCTGTCCTCTGTATCTGTATAAAACCGCAGCATAAAGCGGAACGGTCAGCATCAGAACAATCAATATATTAACCGCCTGCCCATATGGCAGCTGTATCCATTGCACAGCCCCATTAACAGACAATCCCATCACATTCCTGCCCAGCAGCAGAAGAAGAACAAGCCCGATCAGGAGCTCTCTGGCACGGGCTGCAATTCTCGTATAATCAGCAAAGCAGACACCCGTCATCACCAGTATCCCTAATAAAATGAATACAATCTGCCTGCGGCTGTCAAAAAATACCCCTGCCCCGGCCTTTACAGCTTCCCGATTCAAAAGGAACTGGAATATGCAGGACAAAGCACTCAGAATTACAATCAGTCCGATCATCAGCCACGGCATTTTCGGACGATGAATTCTGTCCAGCTCCACACCCGTTTCAACCGGATTGCCCATCTCCTCCACTGCAGCCGTTTCCGCTTCCGCTCTGTTCATCCCCTCACTCATAAACGCTGCAGTCTGATCTTCAATGTGATCTCCGATCTCACGTGCCACAGCCGGGCGTGCCATTTTACATCTGATCTGGTCTGTCAGAACCTTAATATATTCTTTCTTATCCATACGTCCCCTCCTGCTCTAAACCGGAACAATTCCCAGTACACTGGCGACAGCTTTTGAATAAATCTCCCACTCGCCTTTCTTTTCTTCCAGCAGCTTTCTTCCCTGCCTTGTAATACTGTAATATTTACGGATCTTATTTCCCGCATCTTTCTCATAGGACGTCAGCATGCCCTTTCCCTCCAGTCCGTGAAGCAGCGGGTACAATGTTCCGGCCTTGAGTTCAAAAACATTCTGCGAGCGTTCCCGCAGGACTTCAATCATCTCATACCCGTACATATCTTTCTCTGAAAGCAGTTTCAGCACCATCATAGCTGTACTTCCGGAAATCAGACTCTTATCAATGTTCATTCTTATCCCTCCTTATATCGATTATCTATATACTAAGTATATATAGATGGTCGATATAAGTCAAGCTTTCCCGCGAAGATTTTTCTTACAAAAGCCGTATACAATAAATGTAAAATAAAATAAAAATTAGGGGTTTACAAATACGAATTGTTATGATAGAATATCATTTGTCGAGCGGAAGTGGCGGAATGGCAGACGCGCTAGATTCAGGTTCTAGTGGGAGTTAATCCTGTGAGAGTTCAAGTCTCTTCTTCCGCATAGAGAAGGACATCGGAATGATGTCCTTTTTCATTTGCTTTTTTTCACAAGAGTGCTATAATAATATTTGTTATGGAAGCATAGCTCAGCTGGGATGAGCGTTCGCCTCACACGCGAGAGGTCATGGGTTCGAGCCCCATTGCTTCCATTTTTTATGTCCGGCCTTCACTTTCAGTAAGAACTCCCGACTTAATCAGATCATTGCCTTCTTTAAGCTCCGTTTTGTCCTCATTATACGTCTGTCTTCCATATCTTACATTTTCCTTTTCTTGTATAATTAATTTACATATTTCCGTTTTTGTTCATTGTTATTCTCAACGCATTTTGCTATAATTTTAACACCTGTTATAATAACGGTCAATTATACGTATGACAATTAATTTTCAGGAGGAGATACTATGCCGGGAACAGCTGTCATGACAGATACCAACAGCGGAATCATGCCCGCCGAAGAAGAGAAATATGGAATTCACATTCTTCCCATGCCTATTATTGTGGATGGGAAGACCTATTTTGAAGGAATCAATATTACGCCGGACGAATTCTACCGCAGGCAGATGGAAGGAGCTGTCATCAGTACATCCCAGCCCTCCCCGGGAGATGTAACAGATATGTGGGATCGTCTTCTGGAAACATATGATGATATTGTGTTCATCCCCATGTCCTCCGGCCTGAGCAATACATGCCAGACCGCTCTGCTGCTTGCTGATGACGCACCTTACAGAGGACGGGTCAGCGTGGTCGACAACCACCGTATCTCCGTCACACAGGCTGTATCTGTGCTGGATGCAAAATCCATGGCGGATGAGGGAAAAAGCGCCCGTGAAATCAAAAGCATCCTTGAGGAGGAAGCACTGGACGCCACAATTTACATTGCAGTCGATACATTGGAATATCTAAAAAAAGGCGGACGGATCACCCCCGCCGCCACTGCCCTTGGAACTGTCCTTAAGCTCAAACCCGTACTCACCATACAGGGAGACAAACTGGACTCCTACGCAAAAGCCCGCGGCATGAAATCCGCATTCCGCATTATGCTGAATGCGTTGAAAACCGACATCGAGTCAAGATTGTCTCATCTGAAAGAACAGGGGATCTTGAAGGCAGGGATTGCTAATACCTTAATGCCCTCTGATAAACTGGAAGAATTCAAATCTGAAATGAAAAAGAACTTTCCGGATATGGAACTTGTCTATTTTCCGCTCACTATGAGCATCGGAACTCATGTCGGTCCGGGCGGAATCGGGATAGGGGCTGTAAGAGGACGATAAGCCCGCATTCTTTGTACCGGTTTAAAAAAGCAGGATGGATGCTGACAGTAAATCGTCAGCATCCATCCTGCTTTTTCACTCCCAATCCGGTACAAATACGAATCAATCTAATGTTGCACTTCTGCAGATTTCTTCTTTTTCCTCTCCTGCATTTTCTGTCTCTGGTCTGGACTGATCTCTAAACTGGATTTCTCCGGTCTCGGCGTTCATGCCATCTACAATCGCCAGCGACTCAAGCTGGAAACCGAGATTGCGGATAATACGGCCGCCAGACTGGAACCCTTTCTCGATCGCAATACCGATTCCCTCTACCGTAGCACCCGAAGACTGAACAATCTGAATCAGCCCCTGAAGTGCACAGCCGTTTGCAAGAAAATCATCAATGATCAGAACATGGTCCTCCGGGCTGAGGAATTTCTGAGCAACGATCACATGATTGATACATTTGTGGGTAAAGGACTCCACCTCTGCCACATACATGTCCCCGTCCAGATTAATGCTCTGGGATTTTTTTGCAAATACGACCGGCACATTAAAGTGCTGAGCCGCGATACATGCAATACCAATTCCCGACGCTTCTATCGTAAGTATCTTATTGATCGGTTTGTCCGCGAATCTCCGCTTAAATTCCGCCCCCATCTGATCAAGAAGCTTAATATCCATCTGATGATTCAGAAAACTGTCTACTTTCAGTACATTTCCTTCCTTTACTACTCCGTCTTTTACAATTCTTTCCTCCAGAAAATTCATCTCTTACCCCTCTTCTTTCGTACTTTCTTCATTTGAACTGTCAGCATTATCTTCAAATATCATAAACACTCTTCTTAATATGCAGGAATTGATCCATGTGATCAGTGAACCTCCAATCAAAAACCAGAGCGGAATCGCAAACATCAGCGTAACACTGTTCCACAGCGATGCAATAACCGCACCTGCGACTACCGCATCCATCAGAATCGTGTACGGCAGTCTTCCTACTGTAAGGATCAATGCATTACGGCTTGCAGCCCGTATGCTGTTTTCATAGCGCGCTGTCAGCGGGAAAATATAATTCACCACCGATATGAGAACAAATCCGACCAATATAAATATACTCCTCATAACAAAGCCGACTGCTCCCGGGATCGCACCAGCCACCCTGAAATCTATCCAGCATACAATTCCAAGCAGCAGAATTACAATCCATATGATTGTGCTCTGTTTAAAATTAGATTTAAACGCTTTGAAAAAGCCGCGGAAAATATACCCTTCTTCATTCCGCACCATTTTCAGCATAATCGTGTATAAAGCTGTGGTAGATGCCCCGATCGTTACAATCGGAATGCAGCAGATCAGCCACAGAACATTGAGGCAGACCATGTCACAGATCTTGTTAAGTGCCCGGACGATCACATTATCCGTAATATCAAATTTCATATCTATCTCCGACCTTCCTGATTGGTTTCTTACAGTATAGCACAGAGAAAAAAATGATACAATCTGAAGATTTCTTGATATCTCTTCTGCTTCGCCCTATAATCAAAATATATAATATTTATGCAGGGTATATGAGGTAAGAAACACTATGAAATTTCTATTTGCATCAGACTCTTTTAAAGGCACTCTGTCTTCGCGCCGCACGGCAGAACTGCTTAGTCTTGCGACGCAGGAAATCTTTCCGGGCTGTGAGTGCGCAGCTGTAGAGACCGCAGACGGCGGAGAAGGTACAACAGACGCCGTTCTGTCCGCCGCGGGCGGAGAAAAGATCACACTGCCCGTACACGGACCTCTGGGCGGGATTACGGAAGGTTTCTACGGTATGCTGAATGAGCGGCAGGCGATCATGGAAATGGCTTCCGCCTCAGGGCTTACTCTCATCCCATCCTATAAACGCGATCCACGCCTCACCTCCTCTTACGGCACGGGAGAAATGATTGCAGATGCACTTGAGCGAGGCTGCCGGGATATTTCAATCGCCGTCGGAGGTTCAGCCACAAACGACGGAGGCATGGGCTGTATGCGCGCACTCGGTGTCCGTTTTCTCGACAAAGACGGAAACGAGCTTCAGGGCTGCGGACAGGATCTTGCCAAGATAGACGCAATCGATACGAGCAGCATTCATCCTCTCATAAAAGACGCCTCTTTCACTGTAATGTGCGATGTTTCCAATCCCCTTTGCGGCGAAAACGGAGCCACATATACCTTCGGGGAACAAAAAGGCGGCACCCCGGAAATTCTGACGCTTCTGGAAACCGGAATGAAGAATTACAGAGACGTTATCCTAAATCAGTTCGGCATCAATATGGATAACGTTCCCGGTTCTGGCGCAGCCGGAGGACTCGGAGCCGCATTAATGGTATTTTTGAACGGTGAGCTGAAATCCGGCATCGAAACCGTACTTGACCTTGTTGATTTTGACCGCAGGCTTGACGGCATCTCTCTTGTTGTAACCGGAGAGGGAGCTGCCGACCGGCAGTCTGTATTCGGGAAAGTAATACAAGGTGTAGGCATGCGCTGCAAGAAACACAACGTTCCTGTTGCAGCAATTACAGGGAGCATGGGAGAAGGAGCCGAAGAAATTTTTAACTATGGAGTTGATTCAATCTTTACTACTATAAACAGGATCATGCCGCTTGAAGAAGCTTTAGAACATGCGGAAGAAATGTATCTCAGCGCCGCAAGGCGGATGTTCCGCCTGCTGAAAATTGGAACAAAGCTATAAAAACGCCGGGCAGCAAAACTGCCCGGCATTTGTTACACGGCAAAAAAATAAAGCGGGTGATGAGAATCGAACTCACGTATCCAGCTTGGAAGGCTGGTGTTCTACCATTGAACTACACCCGCGTCATCTCTGACACAATCGGTATCTTATCATATATTCCGAATGTTTGCAAGTACTTTTTTCAACTTTTTCTTTTTTATTTTTACATGACAGTTCAGCTATATTTCAGACAGCTGAACCGTCACATCTTCCTGATTTATTTCTGCCGGTTAATAACTAACTGATCACTTCCTGATAAGAGGCATGTTTTTTCAGTGCTTCTGTCATCTTTGCCATCTCGCCCAGATCCCCGATCAGGATCACACCGGACAGCCGGTTATTCAGGAAATAATATTTCCGATACTGCCCTTTGCCCATGTCTCTGAATTCCACAGTCTTATACAGCAGATTCGGATTCTTGCCGTTGTCTCCCGCAGCAAAAAGAGCAGTATTCATTCCATGGAATGTAAGCGCAGCCTCAACCGGAACGTACTCCAGCGCCTCGCCCGCCGCATTTGCTCCGGCGATCCGTCCCTGTTCTACTGCCTCCGGCCAGATCGCATAATCAGCACCTTCATATTCAGCACAGTCTCCACACGCATAGACTCCCGGTATGCTTGTCGACATATGGGCGTCCACTTTCACAGCCCGTCCGATGTCCAGACCGATGTACTGTGCCAGATCTGTCTTTGCCCTGACTCCTGCAGACACGATGACCATATCTGCCGGTATCGTCTCGCCTCCTCCGATGCGGACACCGCTCACATGCTCTTCCCCTTCAATCGCTGCCACAGAGACACCTGTGCGGATCGCTACATCATGTTTCGCTGCAATCTCCTTGAGGATTTCTGCAGAACCACTGTCGAGCTGGCGTCCCATAAGTACCGGAGCCACCTCCAGAACTGTTACGTTAAGTCCTGCTTTCTTCAGCTCCCATGCTGCTTCCAAGCCGAGCACTCCGCCTCCGATCACAACAGCATTTTTCGCGGTCTTCATGAGGCTCTCTACCTTTTCCACATCACTCAGCCGGCGGATTGCCACTACTTCCGGAAGTCCGTGCCCCTCCATCGGCGGGATGAAGCATTCGCTTCCCAGCGCATAGATCAGACGGGTAAACTGAATCTTTTCTCCGCTGTCCAGAAGGACTTCTTTTGTATCCATATCAATGGAAGCCACTTGTTTGCCAAGCATCTGGTATACCCGGTTCTCCTCATACCATTCCGGTCCTTCGATGGCAATCTGCTCTGCGCTCAGTCCTGCGACAATGGATTTCGTCAACATCGGACGGTTATAGGATGGATACGGCTCATTGGAGATCATTACAATAGAGCCTGTCTTATCCCTCTCGCGGATGGCTTTCGCCGCATTGAATCCTGCTGCCCCGTTTCCGAGGATCACATAGTATTCCTGTGTATCATTTGTGTAACCGGTGTCTTCCACATCCACCGGTACAAAATTCTCTTTTCCAACACCGCATACCGGACAGATTTCCAGAGAGGAATCAAATATCTCGCCGCAGACAAGACATTTGACAAAACTTCTTGCCCCTTTCTTTTTCGGTTTCACCGGTTCTTTATCCTGAACGACACATCCAAACTGGTAACCATACTCATATGCACTCACCAGATCTGCCTCTGAAGGCTTGAAACGCACGCGGAACCCTTCAGACACTTTCATTTTCAGCTGTTTTAATCTCTCTGTGATATTCGGAACGCCCTCGCCGCTCCAGCCGTAGCTTCCAAATGCACCAGCGTATTTTCCGCCGTGTGTCGCCGGGAACATCCCAAGCGTCAGATCCCAGATCGGCTTTAACGCATCCCCCACGATCGTAGGCGTGCCGAGAAGGATACCGTCCGCAAAAAGAAGTTCTTCATTTACTTTCGCTGCATCTGCTTCTACCATATCATAGGAACGCACGTCAATATCGCCGCTGTCCTTTACACCCTCGGCAATCTTTTCCGCAAGCATCTTCGTATAGCCGTAAGCACTTACATAAGGAATAATAACCGTCTTCTTCGGATTCGGATTTACAACAGTCGACCACTCTCTGTACTGCTTCATCACAGACTTGATACAGTCTCCCACAAGTACCGGTCCGTGTCCCGTACAGATCATGGATATATCCATGTTTTCTACCCGGTCAAGAGCTTTGAGCATAAACGGTTTGAACGGTCCTATAATACAGTCATAGTAATATTTCAGTGCTTTCTGATAATCTTCCTCGTTTTTGATCTCTGTAGAAACTACTTCCGGAAGGCAGTAATGAGAACCAAATGAGTCACATGTCATAAGGATCTGTTCTTCTTCAATGAATGTGTACATTGTATCCGGCCAGTGCAGATTCGGAACAAACATAAACTTCAGTGTCCGGTTTCCGATTGTCATCTTTTCCTCATCCCGCGCGGCAATGCCGACAAAATCGCGATTCACGATTTCTTTCAGGAAGCCCAGTGCGCAGCCGGTAGCTATGACCTTCATCTGCGGACTATAATCAAGAAGCTTCTCCACACTTCCCGCATGATCCGGTTCTGTATGGCTGACGACAAGATAGTCGATCTTGTGTACATCGATCACTTCCTGAAGTTTTTCAAGATATTCGTCAAAGAACTTTGCCTTTGCCGTCTCGAAAAGGACAGTCTTGTCTCCGGCTTTCATCACATAGGAATTATAGGTAGTTCCAAACTCTGTGTACATGATGATATCAAATACTCTCAGCTTGTCATCAATAATACCTGTCCAATAGAAATTGTCTCTCAGTTTTATACTTTTCATGTCTGCCTCCTTATCCTTCTTATATTTTAGAAAATTTATTTGTTTTTATTCTCTCTGCCCGCCGGCTTTTCATGCCGCGTCTTTCTGCTCTGTGGATGTTCCGCTAAACCCCGGCCTTCTTACAGATATCTTCCAGACAGCACTTGTCGCAGCGGGGTTTTGTCCGTGCCGTACACACATCCCTGCCGTGATAGACAAGCCGGTGGCAGAAGTCGCTGCCCTCTTCCGGCGGAATAATTTTCCAGAGTGCCATCTCAACCTTTTTCGGCTCTTTGATACCGTCCACCAGGCCGATCCTGTTGACAAGACGGATACAGTGAGTATCTGTCACGATCGCCGGTTTTCCAAACACATCGCCCATGATGAGATTTGCACTCTTTCTCCCTACACCGGGAAGTTTCATAAGCTCGTCAAAATCATCCGGCACTTTTCCTCCGTATTCATCCCGGATCATCTTCATGCACGCGCTGATATCGCGCGCCTTGCTTTTCCCGAGCCCGCAGGGCCTCACAATCTCCTCGATATCATTTACATCCGCATCCGCCAGTGCATTCACATCGGGATATTTTTCGTACAATCCCTCCACCACTACATTTACGCGGGCATCCGTACACTGGGCGGCGAGCCGGACACTGACCAGAAGTTTCCACGCCTGATCGTAATCCAGTGTACAGCCCGCATCCGGATACTCCTTTTTCAGTCTTTCAATCACTTCCAAAGCACGCTGCTTTTTTGTCATTTGTCTTGTTCCTTTCCTGCTGCTCTGTATTACAGAGGTCATTTTATATTTTCCAGTGTATCTTTCAATTCTTCAAGGGCTTTAGCAAACTTTTTCGACGCTGCGGTCGGATTTCTCTTCAGCTGGCTCGCGATATGCAGATATATCTTATCTGTCCGGGAGCTCATTCTGCCGAATTCTCCCGCAATGCTGTTTCTGAATTTCTTCAGTTCTTCTCTTTTCGCTTCACTGATCAATGAGCCCGCCTTTGACGGGATTTCCTCTTTCAGGAGCACTTCTATCCGCTCTGCAAGTTCTTCAAGCTGCAGACGCTTCTGTGCACGTTTCATATCCACCTGCTCCAGATACCGCTCTCTGCGCGAACGGTTCTTCTCCACCAGTTCTGCCGTCCGAGTTCTGCAATCTGCCGCCAGTCTGTCCGAACGCATCCTGTAATCCGCCAGAATCCCTTCCATACGTTTTCTGTAATCTGTCAGAAGCTCATCCGAGCGCCGTTTATAATCTGCCAGAATTGCTTCTGAAGCGCAGCGGAGCTTCTCCTGCATTTTCCCGATCTGCTCTTTGCTCTCCTCAAGCTGAGTAAGAACCTGTTTCAGATCCATAGCCTCGTTGAACGACTGAGTCAGATCCACCGACATAATTACAGTAAGCACAAGGGCTGCACCATCCGTAATAAACAGGGGGATATTCAGAACCGCCCTCTCCACAGGTATATGCACCGTCCTCACCAGAAGCACAGAGAACACGCCCCAGCAGAGCGATGAACTCACACAGATATATCCGTTCAGATTCAGCTTCTGCCTGCTGTAATCCCAGTATCTGACATGGAACATCTTTTCCATTACCGCGCCCGTGATATATTCCAGCACTGTCGCGGCGAGCATTCCAAAGAGAAAAATCAACCACGGATTCTCTCTTACTCCGATCGTGCTGATCAGGATTACGAGCGCACCAGAACCATAGATCGGCAGCATTGGTCCATGCAGGAAACCGCGGTTCACCCATTGGTGTTTCCTTGCCGACACATAACAGCTTTCCCAGACCCATCCGATAAAACTATAGATAAAGAAGAATAATATCCACTGTGTCAGATAATATGCATGCATCTCTGCTCCTTTACCATACTCTGTCCGCTGTTATGCCTGTTCTTTCTCCTCAACAGCCATAATCATATCCACTCTCCGCTGATGACGTCCGCCCTCGAATTCTGTATCCAGCCACGTCTCTACGATCATCTTCGCCAGTTCAGCTCCCACTACCCGGGCGCCGAATGCAAGAATATTGCAGTTATTATGAGCACGCGCCATCTTTGCCGTATACGGCTCGCTGCATACAGCCGCGCGGATGCCTTTGACTTTGTTCGCCGCAAGGGAAATGCCAAGTCCCGTGCCGCAGATCAGGATTCCCTGCTCCACCTCGCCTGCTGCCACTGCCCTTGCCACTTTCTCACCGTAGACCGGGTAATCGCAGCTCTCCGGAGAATTTGTCCCGTAATCAACAACTTCGTGTCCCTTTTCTTTCAGAAAATCAATGATCTCAGCCTTCAGTTCCAGCGCGGAATGATCATTTCCGATTCCTATCTTCATAATATGCTTCCTTCTTTCCTGCAGTATAATTTTCTAGTGTAACATAACTTTTTATATATTCTACCTGTTAATCATAACAAATTCGTACTGCAAGCGCAAGAAAAGAGCACAGAATAAAAAAGACATATGCTTCGGAGTTTTTCACTCTTCTGCATATGTCTTTTCCACAGAATTATTTTATGCGCTTCTTACTTTTCCTGCATACACCGCCTCGAATTCCCTGAGTTTCTGTTTTGCCGCCGGACTCAGATGCTGCGGCACATCCACCTCCACAGTCACATACTGGTCGCCGTGTACAGACGGATCTTTCATGGAGACGATTCCTTTGCCTCTCAGACGGATCTTTGATCCCGACTGAGTGCCTTCTCTGATCTTACAGATGACATTGCCGTAAAGTGTCTGGACAACCGCCTCGCCGCCCAGCACAGCTGTTGTAAACGGAACACGCACAGTAGTATATACATCCATGCCCTTTCTCTCATATCCCGGTTTTCCGGCTACGGTTACTTTCAGCAGCAGATCTCCGGCCTCGCCGCCATTTACGCCCGGCATGCCTTTGCCTTTCAGACGGATCGACTTTCCGGTGTCAATTCCCGCAGGGATATGAACCTGAAGCGACTGAACGCCGCCATTCGGATTGGACGGATCCTGCAGACGGATAACCTTGTCACAGCCAAATGCTGCTTCGTCAAATCCGACTGTCACTTCCGCCCTGACGTCACTGCCCTTCTGACGGAAGTCACTGCTGTTAAAACCTCCAAAGCCGCCAAAGCCGCCGAAACCGCCCTGAGAACCGTAAGCGCCATTCTGCGAGCGTCCGCGGGAAGTTCCTCCCGTGCCGGCGCCATAAGACGTCCGCCCGGCTCCGCCTGTTCCATGATGAAAGATATCTCCGAAAATATCACCGAAGATATCATCCATATTGCCTCCTTCAAAATGATATTCCTGATAGCCGCCCTGCGGACCGCCGTATGTTCTCCAGAAACCGCCGCCCGGACCGCCGGCTCCTGCGCCTGCATTCTGGTCAAACGCCGCATGACCGAACTGATCGTACATTTTTCTCTTTTCTTTATCACTCAAGACTGTATAAGCCTCTGTAACTTCTTTAAATTTCTGTTCTGCATCTGCATCGCCCGCGTTGGTATCCGGGTGATATTTCTTTGCAAGTTTTCGATAAGCCTTTTTAATCTGTGCTTCGTCCGCATTTCTGCTGACGCCCAGCACTTCATAGTAATCTCTTTTCTCTGACATTGTAACCACCCTCCCGTATCATAGCTGTCAGCCTCTATACTAAGAGCATCCGCATAGAGAAAACTCCATGCGGATATCATAATCTAACATTAATTCATTGTTCTATTTGTAATATAACAACTATTTTCCCAATTGTCAAGAGCGGCTGCAAAATCGGATGGCTGAGCCGTAACGGTTCAGCTCCCCGTCATTCCCTGAACTGCTGTTCTAAATCCCCCGCATGGTAAGCTGGATCCGTTTCTTTTTGAGATCCACACTCATCACTTTCACGTCAACGATATCTCCCACGCTTACCACTTCCAGAGGATGTTTGATATACCGGTCCGTGATCTGGGAAATGTGCACAAGGCCGTCCTGATGGACTCCGATATCAACGAATACCCCGAAGTCGATAACATTTCTCACTGTTCCCTTGAGAACCATGCCTTCCTTTAAGTCCTTCATCTCGAGAACGTCCGTGCGCAGGATCGGTTTCGGCATCTCATCTCGCGGATCACGCGCCGGCTTCTCGAGCTCTTTGACAATATCACGCAGCGTGATCTCCCCGATCCCCAGTTCTTCGGAAAGCTTCTTATAATCTCTGATCGTAAGCGACAGGCCGTTCAGATGATGTCCCGCGATATCCTCCGTCGTAAAGCCCTGTTTTTTAAGCAGTTTCTCCGCCGCATCATAAGACTCCGGATGTACGCCGGTCATGTCAAGGGGGTTCTTTCCGCCCTGTATTCTCATAAATCCGGCGCATTGTTCGTATGCTTTCGGTCCCAGTTTCGGCACTTTCAGAAGCTCTCTGCGGTCTGTGAAGCGGCCGTTTTCCTCCCGGTACGCCACGATATTTTTTGCAATCGTGCTGCTGATTCCGGAGATATAGGAAAGCAGCGGTGCGGACGCGGTGTTCAGATCCACTCCGACTTTATTTACACAGTCTTCTACTACGCCGCTCAGGGACTCTCCCAGTTTCTTCTGGTTCATGTCATGCTGGTACTGACCAACGCCGATTGATTTCGGATCGATCTTCACCAGCTCTGCCAGAGGATCCTGAAGTCTCCTCGCTATAGACGCTGCGCTTCTCTGTCCCACATCGAAATTCGGGAACTCTTCGCTTGCCAGCTTGCTCGCAGAATACACGGATGCCCCGGCTTCATTCACGATCACATACTGGACTTTCTCCTCCGGGATTTCTTTGAGCAGTTCCACAATAAACTGCTCTGACTCTCTCGACGCAGTTCCATTCCCGAGCGAGATAAGAGAGATATGATACTTCGGTATGATCTTCTTGAGCAGATCCTTGCTGGCTTTGATCTTCTGCGGGGTCGTCGGCGCCGTTGGATAAATAACTGTCGTCCCGATCACCTTTCCCGTTGGATCGACTACCGCAAGTTTGCAGCCCGTCCGGAACGCCGGATCCCAGCCAAGTACCACTTTTCCGGCAATCGGAGGCTGCATAAGGAGCTGGTGCAGATTCTTGCCGAACACTTCGATGGCCCCGTCCTCTGCCTTTTCCGTAAGCTCATTCCGTATTTCACGCTCGATCGCCGGCGCGATCAGCCGGTGATAACTGTCCTCCACCGTCTCTTTCAGCACAGGAGCTGTATAAGGATTGTCCTTATGTATGATCTTCTTCTCCAGATAGCGCAGGATATCCTCTTCCGGAGCTTCCACTTTCACCGTCAGGAACTTTTCTTTCTCCCCGCGGTTTAACGCCAGTATCCTGTGCCCTGCAAGCTTCGATACAGGCTCCTCAAATTCATAATACATCTCATACACCGATTCAGCCTCAGGGTCTTTTGCAGCAGAAGTCACCCTGCCTTTTTTCATTGTAGTCTTACGTATCCAGCTCCTGTAATCCGCATTATCGGAAATGGATTCGGCAATGATATCCTCCGCTCCTGCGATTGCGTCTGCCGCGCTCTTTACGCCCTTTTCTTCCGAGACATACTGCTGCGCCGTATTTTCCAGCGGCTCTTTTGCATTCTGCAGCATGATAAAGGCTGCCAGAGGCTCCAGCCCTTTCTCCTTCGCGATCGTTGCCCGGGTTCTCCGCTTCGGGCGATACGGACGATACAGATCTTCCACAGTCACCTGAGTCTCAGCTGCCATGATCTGCTGTCTCAGCTCCTCTGTCATTTTACCCTGTTCTTCAATGCTGGAAATGACCTGAGCCTTCTTCTCCTCGAGATTTCGCAGATATACCAGACGCTCGTACAGCTTTCTCAGCTGCTCGTCATTTAATGATCCTGTAACTTCCTTTCTGTATCTTGAGATAAAAGGGATCGTGTTGCCCTCATCGATCAGTTTCACCGCAGCATCGACCTGCCAGCGCTTTACACCAAGTTCTTCAGTCAGTTTCTGATTAATGTCCATCTGTAAATTGTCCTCTCTGTCGTTTTCATACCATTCTATCACGTTGCGCTCAAAGAAAAAAGTGAAATCGGCAATACTGCCTCGCAAAAATTAAGTTCAGCGTGTTGACATCTTCACGCGTTTTCGCCAAAATATCCGTAGTATGATATTATTTACTCTTAACGTTTACTATACTTCAAAAGACAGGAGCTTCTTTATGGAACGAATCATTACGTATACGATCGACAGCGCATCCGCGGGCCTGCGCATCGAACAGTACCTGCGCCGCCGCGGCTATTCATATCAGAATCTGACCCAGCTTAAGAAAATGCGCGAGAGTATTCTCCTGAACGGAGCATGGACCTATATGCGTACATCCGTGAAAGACGGTGATATACTGGCTGTCCATATTCAGGAACCGGAATCGTCGCCGAATATACCGCCGGTAAAACTTCCTCTTGATATCGTCTATGAGGACGAGGATATCGTCGTAGTAAACAAACCCGCGGGAATGCCCGTACATCCGTCCCTCAACAACTATGAAAACTCGCTCGCCAACGGACTGATGTACTACTATCGGGAGCAGGGAAAGCCTTTCATCTTCCGCTGCACGAACCGGCTGGACCGCGACACTTCCGGGCTGACTGTAATCGCCAAGCACATGGTAAGTTCCAGCATACTCTCCAGCATGGGGATGCGTCACGAGATCACTCGGGAATATCTTGCCATCGTCCGCGGAGCACTCAATCCCTCGGAGGGGACGATAGACGCGCCCATCGGAAGGGCAGGCAGTTCGCTGATCGAGAGGAATATCGACTTTGAAAACGGGGAACGAGCAGTCACCCGCTATCGCGTTGCAAAAGAACAAAACGGGCACAGCCTCGTCTCCCTTATACTGGAGACAGGCCGCACCCATCAGATCCGCGTCCATATGAAATATATCGGTCATCCGCTTGTCGGAGATTATCTGTATAATCCCGATATGGAATATATAGACAGACAGGCTCTCCATTCACACCGTCTGTCATTTACCCATCCAATCACAGGAGAAAAGATGGAATTCACGGCGCCGCTGCCGGCAGATATGAGAAAGATCCTTTTCTGATAACACCGCGGCTATTGCTGCCGCCATATTCCATCACATCTGCTTACACACTCAGCTTTTTCTCTGCCAGCACTCCGGAGGCTCCGAACAGAGCCAGACATACAGCGGCGTAAAAAATAACATCCCATACAGTCCAGCCCAATGCTCCCACATTATTCGCAGCCGCGATAAACGGAATTTTATACATCACATCGTACACCCGCTCTATCACAAAATTAATAACAAAGAACAGGATCACTGCCAGAAGTCCTGCGAACCGCGACTTGACAAGAACAGTTCTGGCAAGGATCACCGCAAGGAATCCGGTCATGATAATGAGCGTCCATGCAAGGAACAACAGAAATGCCAGAGATATAAGATCGCCCCAGTTCAGGCCGCCTTGCACAAATACCTTGGATGTCTCGTGTATCATCCTCAAAAAATCCGAAAGACCGCCGATGGTGAGCACCGCTCCTGCAGTACTTATTCCCACTGCGGCGCAGGATACGCCGAATACGATCAGCATCTGAAGAATCGCTGAAATAAACTTTGCTCCGAGGATCTCCCATATGGATCTGGGAAGCATCCAGAGCATATAACTCTGCTTTGTCCTCAGATCCCTGTTGAATACAAGAATCCCTTCAATCCCCGTATAAAACAGAACAAACACAGCACCAAACACCATTGCGGCAACGCTTCCCCCCATAAGTGCATTGTTCATAAATAAAACTCCTGCCCAGAAACAGATAAGCGCGATTGCCAGAGCGATAAAGATCACCATTCTGGATGTCCGCTGTTTTCTCAGTTCATATTTGATCAGTTTACCCATTGTTTAAGCTCCTCCCTGATTGATCATCCATTTTCAATTCCTATACATTACAAAATATCTGTATACAGCTCTGTGAGAGACCTGCCGCTCTTCATCCGTTCGGACTCCAGATTTACCTTATCCGCCAGATGTCCGTCCTTGATAAAGATTGCATACTCGATAAAGCTTTCTACCTCTTCCAGCAGATGCGTGGAGATCACAAATGTATTTTCCCCGTCCGCCTCCTCAAGAATCAGGCTGATGATCTCTTCCCTCGCCTTATAGTCGATCCCGTTGAGAGGTTCATCCAGAAGATACAGCTCCGCCTTTCTCGCCAGCGTGGCCGCAAGCTTCAGCTTCGCGCTCATGCCGCTGGAGAGATTTCTTACCTTCATGTCCGGTTCCAGCCCCATTGCTTTTGTTGTTTCCTCATATTTCTTCCGGTCGAAGTCATCGAAAAAAGCTTCATAGTATTCTCCCACATCAGACACTTTCATAAAGTCATAGAAGAACGGTTCCGTAGCCATATAGGCGATGCTGGCTTTGTCGCGCCACCCGATGGGATGCCCTTCATAGAGTATCTCTCCCCGGCCCGGCTTTGTAAGGCCTGCCGCCATCTTCATCCATGTGGTCTTGCCGCTCCCGTTCTCGCCGAGAAGACCGTATATTTTCCCTTTATCCAGATTCAGCGTCAGACCGGCAACCGCCTCTTTCGCTCCGAACCATTTTGTCAATTCCCTGCACTCAAGCATCATTTTCTCCATCCTCCTTATAATCCGCAATCTGATCGATAATATCGTCTTTCTTGTAGCCAAGCCCGCTCATCTCATGCATAAAGTTTTTAAGCAGCTCCGACGCCATTTCCTTTTTTAAATCCCGAAACATATTCTCCTCCTCTGATACGAAAGTTCCGATCCCCCGTCTTGTAAAGCACCATCCCTGCATTTCCATCTCCCGGTAGATCCGTGCAGCCGTATTTTGATTAACCTTGTATTCCACAGCCAGATCACGGCTGGATGGCATCTTCTCTCCGGGCTTCAACTCCCCCTTCACCATCTTCTTCTTCAGTTCGTTGATCACCTGAAGATAGATCGGAGCGCCTGTATTGTATTCCATAACATACCTCCTCCGCTTAACTGTATTCGCAGATACAGTTCCATCCATATGTTTTATGTACCAGTGCTATAGTTAGATAGTACACTAGTGTTTTAGTTTTGTCAATAAAATAATTCAAATATTTTTTCACAAAAAATGTTGACATAAACCAAAAACTATACTATAATAATTTTTGCTGTGAACGAGACAGTAAATATCAAATGTGCGATTAGCTCAGCTGGATAGAGCGTCTGGCTACGGACCAGAAGGTCGGGAGTTCGAATCTTCTATCGCACGTAGAAAAGAGCATTCCTTGAAGGAATGCTCTTTTTGTTTCTACAGACGGCAAAACAGACCAGTATATTGGCATATCTATTTCTGACCGCCGGACTTATTATACAAAACAGGCAGGGCTCTCCGCCCTGCCTGAACGATTCATCCGCCAATCTTTCTGCCGGATTTTTATTCTTCTGTATATTTCGCCGACTGCATCTTGATCAGCTCTTCATCGTCAAAATAATTGATCTTCATCGCAGCTTTTACATCTTTGAGAGTCTCAGCAGCAACTTTCTCTGCTTTCTCGCTTCCCTTTCTGAGGATCTCATATACTGCAGGAATATCTTTCTGCCACTCTTTCCTGCGTTTACGGATCGGCTCCAGCTCAGCCTGAAGCACATTGTTCAGGAAGCGTTTCACTTTCATATCGCCGAGACCGCCTCTCTTATAGTGCTCTTTGAGCTCGTCAAGATTATTGTACTCCGGAAGAAACTCCTTGAAATACTCCGGTCTGCAGAATGCGTCCAGATACGTAAACACTGTATTGCCTTCCAGTTTCCCCGGATCCTCAATTCTGATATGCGTCGGATCTGTAAACATGCTGAATACTTTCTTCTTGATCTCCTCCGGTTCCTCTGACAGATAGATACAGTTTCCGAGGGACTTGCTCATCTTCGCCTTTCCGTCGATTCCCGGCAGCCGCATACACGCCTCGTTGTCCGGAAGAAGAATCTGCGGCTCCACAAGAGTCTCTCCGTAAACAGAATTGAACTTGTGCACAATCTCTTTTGTCTGCTCCAGCATCGGCATCTGATCCTCGCCCACAGGCACAACTGTTGCCTTAAACGCTGTGATGTCCGCCGCCTGGCTGATCGGATAGGTAAAGAATCCAACCGGAATGCTTGCCTCGAAATTACGCATTTTAATCTCAGTTTTAACCGTAGGATTGCGCTGCAGCCTTGATACAGTCACAAGGTTCATATAGTAGAACGACAGCTCGCACAGCTCCGGGATCTGAGACTGAATCAGCAGAGTCGACTTTTCCGGATCAAGTCCGCACGCGAGATAATCCAATGCCACCTCAATAATATTCTGACGCACTTTTTCCGGATTATCCGCATTGTCAGTCAGAGCCTGCGCGTCAGCTATCATGATAAATATATCGTCAAAATCCCCTGTATTCTGAAGCTCTACCCGGCGTCTCAGAGAACCCGCGTAATGTCCCACATGGAGTTTTCCCGTAGGACGGTCTCCGGTAAGCATAATCTTCTTCATTCTTCTTCCTCCTGATTCTATTACTGATCACCGGCGCAGGACGCCGGTATTTCTTCATTTTTCTTTATTCTGTTACAGCACCGGCCTCTTCTGGCTCTTCTGCCCCGCAAACTTCGGAACACGGCGTCTCTGCGGAGCATACACAAACTGATACAGAACGCCCGCCATCACGCCTGCCCCGAGCACGTCCAGAACAGAATGCTGTTTCAGGAACATTGTAGCGAGAATAATCAGCCCCGCCAGCACATACGTACCGGCGCATATCCCCTTGTGCTTTCTGAGAGCCTCACTCTCACCCACAGCGATGCACACACTCAGCGAGTTAAACACATGAAGGCTCGGAAATACATTCGTGCATGTATCTGCCCGGTAAAGCGCCCTCACCATATCCACAAATATATTATCCCTCTCAAAGACAACCGGCCGCAGATCCTGACCGTTCGGGAATATGGTACATATAATCAAAAATACAGTCATTCCCGTAAACATAAATTTCGCCAGCCTGTAAAATCCCGGTACATCTGTAAAGAAAAAGTACAGAAATGCTGCGATGATAAAAGCGAACCACAGCAGATACGGAACAATAAAATATTCAATAAACGGAATATGTTCATCCAGACTGATCTGTATAACGTGATAATGCACAGTCACATGCTTTTCCAGAAATAGAAACCATGGCATATAAATAAAAATATATAAAAACACCCATGCATGTTTATACTTTTTAACCAGCTCTGCAAATCTCTTTTTAAGCTTCATAACGATGCCTCTCTTGATTACAGTTTTGCCTGTTTACTACATCCCCCGGTGCACTTACATTACATCCTTAATTCGCATCGATTATAGCACGATTTAGACCGCTCAACAACTGTCTTCACAAAACATTTAATAAATGTTTCGAAACTCTTACCGGGTGATTACATTCATATACGTCTCTGACAAACGAACAGAAATCTCTTTTCTGGGGAATCCGGGTTCACCGTCCGCATGCAGAGGCAGTGGTACATCAGCCTCAACATCTGCCCCCCTGCATTTCAAAAACGTGATCCCGCTGAAGCCGGCATGTTTTCCTGCAAATGCCAGCGGAAGCAGGAACAGCGCCTTAATCGCTGTAATTCCATGCACCACAATGACATCCAGACACCCGTCCGCCGGAGACGCCTCCGGGCAGAACTTAAAGCCTCCTCCCTCATACGGAAGATTCATAAACGCAGCAAAATATGTTTTTTCAAAAATATGCTCCGTCCCGTCCAAAAGCCTGACTTTCATCTTCACCGGACGGTCTTTCCTGAGCCGGTCCAGAGCAACTGCCGCATAGCTCAGTTTTCCCAGACCGATCCGGTTGAGCAGCACTTTCCATTTCGATACGCAGACCTCATGGCATACAGCCGCATCAAAGCCGATGCCCGCGCTCACCGCAAAGCGTCTGCTGCCCGCTCTGTTTCTCAGCTCTCCCAGAT
The DNA here is from genome assembly GCA_930986645.1 of uncultured Lachnoclostridium sp. GTDB lineage: Bacteria > Bacillota > Clostridia > Lachnospirales > Lachnospiraceae > Mediterraneibacter. Next base: position 16,755 of record CAKNJS010000023.1, on the reverse strand, counting down.
CTATTCTTGTCATCTTTTCCGGTTTCAGAATAATATCAAGAGCTTTCCGAGGATCTTTCTCAAGACGCAGACCTCTGGCAAAATCATTGCTTGAGCCTATCGGAATATAACCGAAAGTCACTTTTGACGGATCTGCGATTCCGTTTATGACCTCGTTCACCGTCCCGTCTCCGCCCATTACAATTAATGTGCAGCTTTTCCCGTCTTCCGTAATCTGAGCCGCAATCTTCTCAGCATGACCTTTTTTCTCCGTATGATGACAGAAATACTCAGTTCTTCTTTTTTTCAGTTCCGGTTCGAGCATTTTCCACACCATTCCGCCCATCCCCGATCGGGCCTTGGGATTTACAATAAAATGATAAATCATTTCGGAACTCCCGCCCCCCTGCTGAGAGCCGCATCAAGATACATACCCAGTGATCTTGCCATATTGCCTTCGAAATCCGCATCACCATGTTTTACGCACCACTCAAATACATTTCCGATAACGATCATCCTGATATCCGTTGTGAATTCTTCGATACTTACATTCAGGCTCACAATGCCGGAGCGTTCTGCTTTCTCCACATAATTCTGCACTGTCACAATAGGATAAGGACGTTCCATACGGATCGCCGCATTCAGTGCCTGATTCTTTGTATCATAATATTCCGATACAAATTCAACTCCAAGTTCTCTGCAGTACTTCACGTAATTCATGTACACCTGAATGATGCCTTCCTTTACCCCGGCAACACTTTCCGGCAGTTCAAGGAGATCCGGATTGATCTTCGGCTGATCCTCGATATAGTAGGACAGAAGGTCATCCTTTGTCTTAAAATGATGATAGAAGCTGCCGTTGGACACGCCTGCTTCCTCACAGATATTTTTTATAGACAGCTCTTCATATCCTTTCTTCTGCAGGATACGCTTTGCCGCCTGAAATATTTTTTCCCGCGTCTCCCGCGACTTCTGCTGCTGTCTGGAAATAGCTCCCTTTTCACTCATTTTATGGTACTCTCCTGTTATTTTCTCCCACCCATTGTACCACAAGCATCTCCCGGTTTCAAGAAAACAGAGCGAGCTCGGTTATCTCATCATATCAGAACTGCATTGTAAGAGTCTCCCCTGTTCATTCCGGCATATATGCTTCGAATGCCGCCGGCATAGGATACTCATCCCGAAGCTGCCGGATTTCCGCAAAGATCACGGCGCCGTCCCGGTTTCTCCCGGCCGCCTCCATATCCTTTTCAAGCTCATCCACAAGGATTTCATACCCGATCATATGCCATTCCACATGACTGAATATGTGCTTCGCACGCCTCAGCTTTTTGATCCGCACAGGAGTAAGGCCGAGGGACTTCCCATATGCTGCAGCTTCGTCATAACTCATATATCCTTCCCTGTTCGGGAACTCATACATTCCCGCCAGCAGCCCTTTAGCAGGCCGTTTTCTGATCGCCGCTTTTTCCTCATCGCGGAAGAGCAGCACAGTCCGTTTTTCAATCCTCCGCTCCTTCGCTTTCTTTTTTACCGGGAACTCCGTCTGTCTTCCCTGTTCATGCGCAAGACAGATATCTCTTACCGGGCACTCTGCACACCGGGGTGCACCGTTTGGCAGACACACAACAGCTCCAAGTTCGATGAGGCTCTGGTTAAAATCACCGGCCGCATCTCCGGGGATTACCTCCTCTATCTCTTTTTCAATTCTCTTCTTTGTCCCTGATGCCGTAATCTCTTCTCCGTCTGCCGTAATCCGGCTGACGACGCGCAGGACATTCCCGTCCACGGCAGGTTTCGGGATATTATAAACAAATGAGCTGATCGCCCCTGCCGTGTAACTTCCGATTCCTTTCAGAGAACGGATCTCTTCATATGTTTCCGGAAACTTACCGCCATATTCTTCCATAATCTGACAGGCGGCATACTTCAGATTTCTCGCCCGGTTATAGTACCCGAGCCCTTCCCACAGTTTCAGAAGACGATCCTCCGGCACTTCCGCCAGAGACTTTACATCAGGCAGCTCCCTGAGGAAGCGCTCATAGTATGGTTTTACAGCCTCCACTCTGGTCTGCTGCAGCATAATTTCAGATATCCATACTCTGTAGGCGTCCATTCTCTCTCTCCACGGCAGATTTCTCCGATTTGTCCGGTACCACTCTACCAGCGGCTGTACCGCTTCTTTCATCCTCGGACACTCCAGCACTACATCGACCGGTTTATGAATTTCTATGCTCTCAGGAGTTACTATGCAGTCATATGCCAGAATTCCAACACCGGCTGCCGCCGCCTTTTTCAGAGCCTGTGCAAATGCCGGATGGGTATCTGTATTCGGGGTAAAATAGCGTACATCCTCCATCTGGATCACAAAAAACACATACGTCTCATATCCTTCTTTTGACGCACGTATCAGCTCTTCCAGATGCTTTACAGCACGGTCGCTTGGAGCATCAGGAAATCTGCACACACCGTTCTCTTCCAGTGTTACTCCCTTTACTTCAATAAATATCTTCCTTTCCCCAGCTTCCACATACAGATCAAATCTGGAATTGCCGTACGTTGTCTCGGGCTTCACCAAGCTGATATCTCCAAAGAATTCTCCCCGCTCCACCCATTCCTGTACTACTTTATTCGGAATCTGGGAATCCATATTGATAAGCCGGTCTCCCTTCTCCACTGCTGTCAGATCCCATCTCGTCTTTCTTGCAGGATTATCACTTTCTTGAATATAGACCGGGGTGCCCGGAAGCAGCAGCTCCGCACACCTGCCCGTATTTTTCACATGGACCTTTTCTTTTCTGCCGTTCAACATCACATATGCTATAAATCGATTGGGCCGTTCAATAAAAAAAGCTCTGTGAATCCTCTCATATTTCATATTCTATTCACTCCCGAATATTTTTCTGACAAAATTACGCCGAAATTACTGTACATCGCATACAGCGTGCGGATCATTCCGTTTGCTGCCGCAAAGCCATCATAATTTCGGCGTATCTTTCTGTCAATATAAACTTATAAAATCTTGGAAAGGAATTCCTTCAGTCTCTCATCTTTCGGATGCTCAAAGAACTCTTCCGGAGAAGCCTCCTCCCGGATCTGTCCGTCATCCATAAAGATCACTCTGGAAGCCACTTCCCTTGCGAAGCCCATCTCGTGTGTTACCACAACCATGGTCATCCCGTCTTTGGCCAGCTTCTTCATCAAGTCGAGTACCTCCCCGACCATCTCCGGATCCAGTGCTGATGTCGGCTCATCGAAAAGGATCACATCCGGGTTCATTGCAAGAGAGCGGATGATAGCCACTCTCTGTTTCTGACCTCCGGACAGCGTGGACGGGTAAGCGTCCGCCTTGTCGTCCAGCCCGATACGCTTCAGCAGATCAAGCGCCTGCTTTTTTGCCTCTTCTTTGATCTGCTCCTTTGTTGTTGTAATCGGGATCAGTTCTTCCTTTTTTCCGCGGAATATATTTTTAAAGCGGATGATCCGATTCTTCCGTTTTGCCTTTTTCAGATCCTTACACCGCAGATAGGCCGGAGCCATCATTACGTTCTGAAGAACTGTCTTATTATTGAATAAATTAAAATGCTGGAACACCATTCCCATATGGCGGCGGTGCACATTGATATCCACCTTCATGTCGGCAATATCTACTCCGTTGAAAATAATGCTGCCCGATGTCGGATCTTCCATACAGTTCAGACACCGGAGGAACGTACTCTTACCGGAGCCTGACGGGCCAAGCACTGCAACGATATCGCCTTTGTTGATGGTGATGTTAATTCCTTTTAAGATCTCAAGATCACCGAAGCTTTTCCTAAGATTAATTACGTCTATCACTCTTCTTCAGGCTCCTTTCCAGTAATTTTATGAGCAGGGTGATCACAAGCACAAGGGCAATGTAGATCAGCGCCATCACCAGATACGGCACCATAAACTCATAATTGTTTGTTCCGATATAGTTAAACGCCACATAGAGATCCGCCGCCCCGACAAAGCTTACTACCGACGTCTCTTTGATCAGAGATATAAACTCATTGCCCAGCGTGGGGAGGATGTTCTTTACTGCCTGAGGTATAACGATCTTTGTCATACTCGCTCCGAAGCTTAAGCCTACCGCCCGGCCCGCCTCCATCTGTCCGGGATCAACCGACTGAATACCGCTTCGCATGATCTCGGATATGTAGGCACCGCTGTTCAGCCCGAATACGAGCATGGACACCTGCACGCCGTTAATATTCCATCCGATGATCGGCAGGAGCACATAGTAAAATACAAGGAGCTGTACTACCATCGGCGTACCGCGGAACAGTGCAACGTAAAAACTGCAGATTCCGTTCAGCACCCTCGGAAGCAGTTTGTATTTCGGAAGCACCCGTACAGTGGCAATGATCGTACCGATCAGAATACCGAGTATCAGACCGCATATCGCAATGAGGAGCGTATTCTGCAGGCCTTGCACCACTCTCACATAGCCGTTCTGGTCAATAAAAATCTCTATGAACTTATCTAACTTCTGACTAAAATTACCCATTTCCGTCCCTTCTCAAAAGAAGGAAAATGCCTGCATCGCCAATAAGCTCTGTGCTTCTCCATGGATGCCTGTATTTTCCTTCCTGAATTTAAGTCCTGTTCTGTTTACTGCATCTCGTTGATGGCCTCTGTGATCGCTGCCGCCGGAGCCGCATCAATGATCACATAGTCAATATTTCCGTTGAGCATATCCTGCACTGCAAGAGATCCGCTCTTATATGGCTGGCATGTTGCCTGAAGACCCGGGAACCCGAGATCCTCGCTGCCTTCTACATAGCTCTGTCCTGTCGTTCCCTGCTGTACACCGATCTTCACAGAAGAATCCAGCTTGGCAAGTGCCGCTGCGATGGAATCCGCATCTGTCATATCATCAAATGTAGTGTCGTCGCTCGGAACGATCAGACGCTGTGATGCCTGATAATATGTGTTTGAAAATGTAACATACTCTTTTCTCTCGTCGCTGACTGTCAGCCCGGCCATCGCAATATCACATTTCTGCTGTCCGACTGAGAGGCATACCGCGTCAAAATCCATGTTCTGGATGACAAGCTCCTGTCCCAGTTCCTTTGCAAGCAGAGCTGCGATCTCCATGTCGATACCCACATAGCTGTCACCTTCCATATACTCAAAAGGCTCAAACGCCGCATTTGTTGCAACTACAAGCTGGTCTTTTGATGTATCCAGTGCTGCAGACTCTACCGGTGTCGGCTCTCCGCCGCCAAAATATTTATCAAAAATCTCATCCAGCGTTCCGTCTTCCTGAATCTTTGAAATAAACGCATTTACCTGATCCAGAAGTTCCGGCTGAGTCTTATCAACACCGAAAGCATACTCTTCGCTTGTAAGATCTACATCAATAACCTTTGCTGTTTTCGCACTGCTGCTTCCGGAATTACTGCTGTCTCCGTCACTGCTCTTGCCGCCGCATCCTGCAACCAGACCGACAGTGAGAGCTGCTGTTAAGCAAACTGCCAATAACCTTTTCATCGTTTCATTCCTCCATTTAGTTTTCAATTTGCATAATCATACAGATTATCTTACTAAGTTTAGCATGTTTTGCATAAATTTCAAGTCCTGTATTGAAAATTTATGCAAAACAGTTCAACCGTCCGGCGTCAGAAGACGGATTTATGTACATAAGGATCAGTCGGCCGGCAGATAAATGTACTGAGCGGATATAATTCAGGCAAGCAGTGCCTGAATACCGAAAAACAGAAATACGATCACTCCAAGTACGATCCGGTAATATCCGAACACCTTAAAATCGTTTTTCCTGATATAATTCATCAGGAACTTGATCGCAACAATAGATACTGCAAACGATACAACCATTCCGACAAGCAGCACAGCCGCCTGCATTGCCGTAAAATTAAATCCGAACTTGATCAGCTTGAGCAGGCTCGCCCCGAACATAACCGGTATCGCAAGGAAAAATGTATACTCAGCCGCAAGGCTTCTGGAAACACCGATCATAAGAGCGCCCACGATCGTTGCTCCGGACCGCGAAGTTCCCGGAATCATTGCCAGCATCTGAAATACGCCGATAATCAGGATCATAGGAATCGTAAGCTGAGAGAATTTTGTAACCTGAGGAGTTTTTCCTTTCTGATAATTCTCTACCACGATAAACAGAATACCATATACGATAAGCATCAGCGCCACAACATACCAGTGATAAAGTACCTTGTCAATCCAGTCATCAAACAGCAGCCCGACTACAGCAGCCGGCAGACAGCCGATAATCACTTTGATCCAAATCTGCCATGTCATCATTTTCTGTTTCTGCGTCTTCTTTGGTGAAAACGGATTCAGTTTATGAAAATAAATTACAACAACTGCCAGAATCGCACCGAGCTGGATCACTACCTGAAACATTTCAAAGAAAGCGTCACCCTGATTCAGTTTCAGCAGCTCTTCCATAATGATCAGATGCCCTGTAGAACTGATCGGCAGCCATTCCGTAATTCCTTCTACGATACCGAATATGATCGCTTTTAATATATCCAACATATTTTTTCCTCCTTAATAATTATTCCTTCTCCTTCATTACTGTTTCAGAACCAGTTTCTCAATTGCCTCAGCTGCTCCGTCCTCTTCATTAGAGAGGGTTATGTAATCGGCAGCTGCTTTTACCTGTTCCTCGGCATTTGCCATAGCTACGCCGAAACCGGCCTCTCTTAGCATTGCAATATCATTGTCGCCGTCTCCGAACGCCATAATCTCCTCGCGTCTGATTCCCAGCATTCTTCCCAGATTGATTAGTCCGGTTCCTTTATTTACTCCTGCGGCATTGATTTCAATATTATACCGAAGAGAACCGACAAGTTCCAGCCCTTTTTCCTGTTCCAGTTCACTCCATGCCTTTTTTCGTTCTTCCATATCTGCAAAAAGCGCCTGTACTTTGTCAAGCCCTCTGTTCTCCTGCTCCACCAGCTTCCTGATATCCTTTACCGGGATTCTGGTCTTTCTCATGTATTCACACATACTGGGATTCCTGTGATACTTCTCCACATATGCCATCTGATCCTCCGGCGCATACCCCTGACCGTCAAAATACACTTCCTGAAGAGTATCATATTTTCCGCATACTGCCAATGCCTTTAACGCAAGTTCCGGTGAAAGCAGATGTTCTTCCAAAATCCTGCCATCCTTTGTATCTATGATTCTGGCTCCGTTCGAAGTAAGCGCATAACGCATCCCCGGAAAATTTCTGAGTTCTTCGGGGACTCCCATCCACGGCCGTCCACTTGCGACAAGAACTGTAATTCCCTGTTTAATTGCCTTGGACAGCGCCTCTTTTGTCCGATTCGTAAGCTCTTTCTTATCTGTGAGCAGAGTACCGTCCAGATCCAGCCCTATCATCTTTATCCTATGTTCCATAAGCCACTCCAACTGTAATATTTTACATTTATTTTATTCTATCAGAGTTTGCCAAATAACGCAATTTGTAGTATAATAATTACTCGCAACTGAACAGCGCAAATCAAGAAAGGATTTTATTGTATGAAAATCTCTAAAAAACGATGGATACGGTCCGGATTAGCCCTGATCTGTTCTCTCGCAATTGTACTTTCAGTTTTTCCCGCTTTTGCGGACAACGAAGAAATCGAGAATCTGGAGGATCAGTCATCCTCTCTTGAAAATGAACTTCAGGGGATTAATTCAGATATCCTCGCACTGAGCGATGAAATTTCAACCACTGAAATGCAGGTGGAGATGCTTAACGGCGAAATTGCCCGTACATCAGATGAACTTGCGGATGCGACCGCGAATGAAGAACAGCAGTATGAAAGCATGAAAGCCCGTATTAAATATATGTATGAGCACGGGAATGCAACACTGCTTGAACTTCTCTTTTCCGCCGAAGATATGTCAGACTTCCTGAACAAGGCAGATTTCATAGAAAACCTCAGTGAATATGACAGAAACGCCCTCAATGAGCTGAAAGATATCCACAGCCAGATTGAGGAAGAGCAGGAAAATCTTCAGGCACAGCAGGATTCCCTCAGGGACCTGAGTGAACAGCTGGAATCTCAGCAGGCTGAACTGCAGGCTAAAGCCAATGAGACATCTACCAATCTCGCAGATGTACAGGCACGTCTTCAGCAGGCAAAAGAAGAAGAGGCAGCACGTATCGCTGCTGAAGAAGCACGTAAAAAGGCAGCTGAGGAAGCAGCCGCTGCGGTCAATAATTCAGGCAGTACAGGCGGAAGTTCCGGCAGTTCCGGAGGCGGATATGACGATACCGTTATCAACGGAGGCGGAATCAACGTTTCTGCAGACGATACAACGTTACTTGCTGCCATAATCCAATGTGAAGCATATCAGGATTACGACTCCTTGCTTGCCGTGGCTACTGTAATAATGAACCGTGTGGAAAGTTCCAGATTTCCGAACTCGATCAGCGGTGTTGTTTATGCAAGCGGGCAGTTCGAGCCGGTTTGGACAGGCCGCCTTCAGAGAGTTATCGAAGCAGGGCCGACCAGCCTTTCCATGCAGGTGGCGCAGGATGCCATTAATGGCGCAAGACTCGCCGCAGTTTCTGACTGTTACTACTTCCTGTATGCTCACGGAACAAACCGCGACGGTATTGTAATCGGTGATAATGTCTTCTTCCAGTCTTGGTAAAAAAAATGTTAAAAGCAGGGAAATGGCGTCAGGTGAAAAAAGGCGGTTGTCAGAGCTTGCGAGTTCCGCATTTTTTCACCTGTATTCAGCCGTTTCCCTGCTTTGTTACTTGAAGTTATTTCCTGTAATCGGAGCTGGTATCAACTCTGTATTCCCTCTACTGATAATCAATCACATCGATCCATCTCATAAGGAATTCTTTTTCCAGTTTATTTTCTTTCGCGAGCTGTGAAGCAGCTACGATGGGAAGCCACTGCTGTACATACTGTCTCGCCGTATCACTTTTTCTGCAGAATGTTTTAAGATATAAATCTGCTGTTTCCTGATCCTTTAGTGCAAAAAGAAGATATGTCATGGCCGCATCTGCACTCGCATTTCCCTGAGCAGCATGAGCCCAATCCACTACTGTCATTTGTCCGTCCGTTCCTACAATTACGTTGCTCGGATTAAAATCTCCATGGCACACTTTATTGTGTCTCGGCATACTCTCCAGCCGGCTCAGTAGCTCATACCTTGTTGTTGCGTCAAGTATTTTCAGGCTGTTGATCTGACGGGTAATCTTATCTTTCATGCCGGTAAGGAGAGGCGATCTCTGTCTGTGTACTTTTAACTGCAGATCGACAAAGCTGCTCATATGCTTTTCCAAATTGCTTTCATCGGACTGCATTATGTCCTCCATTGTTCTTCCTTCCTTGTACTCGATTTCGATCGCCCATTTCCCGTCAACACAGAAAACACCTTTTATTCTCGGGATATCAAGCTCTGTTTCTTCGATTCTCGCGGTCAAAAGCGCCTCATTCAGAACATCTGATTTCGGATGTGACTCTGCGAAAACTTTTACGATACTGTCACCACTTCTGTACACGGTCTTATACGGCCGTTTTACAATAATATTTTGTTCTTCCAGTTTCATATACACAGCCCTCCTTTTAAAGTTTGTAAATGTGATAAATCCATTATACCGCACAAAAACCTTTTAAAAAAGAGCTTTGGATAGATTAGATTTAATGTCCTCCTGATGTAACTTTCAGACCTATAATTCCGATCAGCAGCAGGGACACAAAGAAGATTCGTGCTGCTGTTACAGGCTCCTTAAACAGTATAATTCCCACTATAACAGCTCCCAGCGCACCTATACCGGTCCAGACCGCATAGGCCGTTCCCAGCGGAAGTGTTTTTGTTGCCTGCGAAAGAAACACAAAACTGAAAATCATGCCGGCGATCGTCAGGATTGAAAACTTGATTTCTGTAAATCCATTAGAAAACTTCATGCATGTTGACCAGAACACTTCTAGTCCTCCTGCAATTACCAAAAAAATCCATTCCATAATACAGCCCTCTCTTTCCTGTTTGTATGTGTAATAAATTCATTCTTTTCTATTCAGAAACCTGATCCGGATATATGATTTCACCAATTCAGCGTCAAAAAAAAGCGTCAAACCTGTATCTTCTATGGCCTGCCGATACAGATTCAACGCTTTGCATTTACCCGGCGGTAAATGAACAGTTTTTGTATTTAATTATACAAGTTCGATCAGAACTTCCATAGCAGCGTCACCTTTACGCTGTCCGATCTTGATGATTCTTGTGTAACCACCGTTGCGGTCAGCATATTTCGGTGCGATCTCTGTAAAGAGTTTCTCTACTACGTCAACTTTCTTTGTGCCTGCTTTCTTTCCTGCAGCTTTTGCCGGAACTTCTGTAACCGGGCAGAGAACCTTCATCATCTCACGTCTTGCGTGAAGACGGCTCGGCTGATCTTTCTTGATCTTCTTCTCTACTTCATCGTAAACAGTTACTTTCTTTCCGTCAACAACTTCTTTCACTCTCTTGCCGTCTTTGTCCTTGCGGGCAACTTTGGCTGTTACAGTTACTTCATCAAAGTTGTCTTTCTCTTTAACTGCCATTGCGATAAGCTTCTCAGCAACTTTGCGGATCTCTTTCGCCTTAGCTTCTGTTGTAATGATCTTTCCATTGTTAAGCAGAGCAGTTACCTGATTTCTGATCAACGCTTTTCTCTGGCTGGATGTTCTGCCGAGTTTTCTATACTTTGCCATTTCTAATTTCCTCCATTTGGTTATGCATCTTCGGTCTTATTAATCAAATGTCCCCGCCGTGCTCTTCGGTCTTACCGGCGGAGAAATATTTCAATGTTTCCTGCAGAGCTCTATAATTATCCGTTGCTCTGCTGACGGTATCTTCTTGATCCTCTGCTCAAGAAGCAGCATCAAGACGCTTCATGTTATTCGTCGCCTTGATTCAGCTCAAGGTTGAGCTCTTTGAGCTTTGCAAGGACCTCCTCAAGGGATTTACGTCCAAGGTTGCGGACTTTCATCATATCTTCAGGAGTCTTGTTCGTAAGCTCTTCTACGGTATTGATTCCGGCTCTCTTCAGACAATTGTAAGAGCGTACGGAAAGTTCAAGTTCATCGATGCTCATCTCAAGGACTTTCTCTTTCTCGTCATCCTCTTTCTCGATCATCACCTCTGCTGCCTGAGCAACTTCAGAGAGATCAACAAAGAGTTTCAGATGCTCGCTCAATACTTTCGCCGCAAGGCTTACCGCCTCGTCCGGAAGCATTGTTCCCTTTGTCCAAACATCAAGTGTCAGCTTATCATAATCTGTGATCTGTCCGACACGGGTATTCTCTACAGTAAGGTTCACGCGGTCAACCGGTGTATAGATAGAATCAATCGGGATCACGCCGATCGGCATATCCTCAGTTTTATTCTTATCTGCGCTCACATATCCTCTGCCTTTTGTAATGGTAAGTTCCATATACAGTTTGCAGTCCTTGCCGCCGCTCAATGTAGCGATGACCTGTTCCGGATTAACGATCTCGATATCAGAATCCGCCTGAATATCAGCGCCTGTTACAACGCCCTCTCCTTCGAACTCGATATAAGCTGTCTTGGCTTCGTCAGACTCGGAAGTATTCTTAATTGCCAGAGATTTCAGATTCATTATGATCTCTGTCACGTCTTCTTTCACGCCCGGTATAGAGCTGAACTCATGAAGCACGCCGTCGATCTTCACGGAACTGATGGCAGCTCCCGGAAGTGAAGAAAGCATAATTCTTCTCAGGGAGTTTCCAAGTGTCGTTCCATAACCTCTCTCAAGCGGCTCTACGACAAATCTTCCGTACTTTTTATCATCTGAAACATCCGTAATTTCAATATTTGGTTTATTAAAATCAAACACTACACAGACCCTCCTTATGGGTTTTAAAATGTTGAAGGGGTACGCTGTTGCAGCCGATATTACTTAGAATACAGCTCGACGATCAACATTTCGTCTACAGGAACATCGATTGCTTCTCTTGCCGGAAGCTCTTTCACTGTACCTTTCAGATTCTCAGAGTCAACCTCAAGCCAGTCCGGAATCATGTTTCCGCCTGTCACTTCGAGAATCTCTTTGTATCTCTGTGAGCCTTTCTTGTTTTCTTTAATGGAGATTACATCTCCTGCTTTTACAAGGTATGACGGAATGTTAACCTGCTTGCCGTTTACCAGAACGTGCTTGTGGTCTACGATCTGTCTTGCCTCTTTTCTTGTTCTAGCGAATCCCATACGGAAAATCACATTATCCAGTCTGGACTCGAGAAGTCTCATCAGGTTCTCACCTGTCATGCCTTCCATCTGTTTTGCTTTCTCGAAATAGTTTCTGAACGGTTTTTCAAGAACGCCGTAGATGAATTTTGCTTTCTGTTTCTCACGAAGCTGAAGGCCGTACTCACTCATTTTTCTGTTTGATCTCTTCAGCTGTCTGTTAGATTTCTTACTGATTCCGAGGTAAATCGGATCCATGCCTAATGAACGGCATCTTTTAAGAACAGGAACTCTGTTTACTGCCATGTCTATCCTCCTAATTTTATACATATCAGCGGATGTCCGCTGCTTTAGTTACTTTTGTATTTATATCAGATTACATTCTCACAGAGATTAGACTCTTCTGCGTTTCGGCGGACGGCATCCGTTGTGCGGAACCGGAGTCACATCTTTGATGCTGACTACGTCAATGCCGCATGCCTGAAGGGCACGGATTGCTGCTTCTCTTCCTGATCCCGGGCCTTTTACAAAGACATCTACTGATTTAAGACCATGTACTAATGCTGCCTTAGCTGCTGTCTCAGCTGCCATCTGTGCTGCATATGGAGTAGATTTCCTTGAACCTCTAAATCCCAGACCGCCTGCACTTGCCCATGAAAGAGCATTTCCCTGTGTATCTGTCAGTGTAACAATTGTATTGTTAAAAGATGACTGGATGTGTGCTTGTCCTCGTTCAACGTTTTTCTTGACACGTTTTTTTGTTACTTTTTTCGCAACTTTCTTTGCCATTTAAACTAACCTACTTTCTTATTTCTCTGGATTAAGCTGCTTTCAGCTTATTTCTTCTTATTTGCTACAGTTCTCTTCGGACCTTTGCAAGTTCTTGCGTTTGTCTTTGTCTTCTGACCACGTACCGGAAGTCCTTTTCTGTGACGGATTCCACGGTAGCATCCGATCTCTTTGAGTCTCTTGATGTTGAGCTGGATCTCTCTTCTGAGATCACCTTCTACAATCTGAGTCTCATCGATCACTGCACTGATTTTCTTTACTTCTTCACTAGTAAGATCTCTTACTCGAGTATTAGGATCTACTCCTGCCTCTGCTAAGATACGGTTTGAGCTTGTTCTACCGATTCCGTAGATATAAGTCAGACCGATTTCTACACGTTTGTCTCTTGGTAAGTCTACACCTGCAATACGAGCCATGTGTCTTTCCTCCATTTTCTTTGTTGATATCTACTTTAACTGAGGCTGCGGATGCGGTACAGAAAATATATCTGTCACTTGGTGTCGTGCATCCTACCGGGGTATCTTCACCCGATATCCCAGCCCAGGCGTGTCAGTTACCCACGCCCTTTCCCGGCACGGATTTTTCTAAAATGATCCGCCAATGCAAATGCCGGGTATTAGAAGCAATATACAATTGCATTTCCTGACGGCCGTACCGGCCGATGCCGGAACAAAAACGTTTCTCCAGAAATGCCAGACCACCCGCTCTGTGGTACCTGTGTACAGATGCGGTGTATCCTTACTGTATATTAAACAGCTCTACACACTGCCTAGCGTGTCGCGCTGTCAGCCGCCTTAATCATAATCCGAAATTAGCCCTGACGCTGTTTATGTTTCGGATTCTCACAGATTACTCTGATGCTTCCTTTTCTTTTAATGATCTTGCATTTTTCACAAATTGGTTTTACTGATGATCTAACTTTCATGTCAAATCCTCCTTCCCTTATGTGCTTTGCCTACATTTTCCGGCCATTTTCGGGCACACCACCCCAAAAGTGACCATTTCATAGTATAGCATCAAATACTTTTCAAAGTCAATAACTAATTTTCTTTTTCTATAGAAGTTTTGTAAGGAAATTCCGGCTTATTTGTCTCTCCAGATAATTCTTCCTTTGCTGAGATCGTACGGAGACATTTCCAGCGTAACTTTGTCTCCCGGGAGAATCTTGATAAAGTTCATTCTCAGCTTTCCACTGATGTGGGCAAGTACGATGTGTCCATTCTCCAGCTCTACCTTAAACATTGCGTTCGGAAGTTTTTCTACTACAACTCCCTCAATTTCGATCACGTCAGCTTTTGACATATTTAATCCTCCTGCAAATCAGAGCCCTCCGGCTCTCGTTCCTAAACCTGTTCCCCCTGTCGGGTATATTTACTTATCAAACTTCGGACAGCCTCATCGTCCGGCTCTCCTTCAAGCCGCATCTTCAGGACAGGCTGAAGATGTCTGGCATTTTTACGCTTCATATGGCGGAGGGGTCTTAAATCCCCATCCGCCACATATACAAACTTATCTTCTGTACGGATAACCACATAGATCCGATCTTTATCATGTCCAGCCTTTGATACGGCAAGCATCCCCGGTTCCAGTTTCATTCCGTTTTACTCTCCGAGAATATTGACGATTGCCGCAAATACATCGTCGATGTCAACTGTACCGTCTACTTCCCTGAGAATGCCGGCCTGTGTATAATAATCGATCAGAGGCTGTGTCTGCTCGTGATACACACCGAGTCTCTTCTTTACTGTCTCCGGCTTGTCGTCATCTCTAAGGATAAGACTTCCGCCGCATTTATCGCAGACACCTTCTACTTTTGCAGGAGCATATACTACATGATACGTAGCTCCGCAGTCCACACAGGCTCTTCTTCCGCCCATACGGTTCACAATGTTCTCATCCGGCACTTCAACATTGATCGCGTAATCCATTTTCTGTCCCATTTCTGAAAGAGCCTTGTCAAGAGCTTCTGCCTGCGGGATCGTACGCGGGAAACCGTCAAGCACATATCCGTTCGCGCAGTCATCCTGCTGAACTCTGTCTACGACCAGATCCACAACCAGTTCGTCCGGTACGAGCAGTCCCTGATCCATGTAGGTCTTGGCTTTTTTACCAAGCTCTGTACCGTTCTTGATGTTAGCGCGGAAGATATCTCCGGTAGAGATGTGCGGGATTGAATATTTCTCCGCAATCTTCTTTGCCTGAGTTCCTTTTCCTGCACCCGGTGCACCAAGCATGATAATCTTCATAATCTTACCTCCGATCCTTTTGTTAATTGTGTATATTAGCTCCGTTTGCCCCGCGCAATTCGTAAAGTCGCACACTGCATGGGCAAACTGTTGCTTCATAATAAGCCATGAGCCCGCGATATTTCACTCATTATCCGAGTAAAACAAGGCGAGCTTGGAATGGCTTAATATCCCAGGAAGCTGTTACTCATGTTACTTCCCTTATTGTTTAAAAATCCTGTATAATTTCTCACGAGCATCTGTGACTCAATCTTCTTTATTGTGTCAAGCACAACGCCGACAATGATGATCAGCGATGTCCCGCCGAAGGAAACATTTGCCCCGAATACACCGTTAAAGAAGTACGGGATGACCTGTACGATGATCAGGCCGCAGGCGCCTATGAAAATAATGTAATTCAGTATTTTCTGCAGATACTCTACCGTCGGTTTTCCCGGACGGATACCGGGTATAAAGCCGCCGCTCTTCTTCATATTGTTCGCAATCTCCAGCGGATTGAAAGTAATCGATGTATAGAAATATGCGAAAAATATAGTGAGCAGGATGTAGATCACAAGACCGATGGAATAGATCGGATGCTCCGGATCACACCAGTTGTTGGAGTTCATACCTGCAAGTATCTGGCTTCCGATTCCTGTCCCCTTTCCCTTTCCAAGGAAATTGGCAATTACAATCGGAGTCTGCATCAGAGAAGATGCGAAAATAACCGGAATAACTCCGGCAGTATTTACACGGAGCGGAATATGTGTGGACTGTCCGCCGTACGTCTTACGTCCCTGTACTTTCTTGGAATACTGGACTGCAATCCTTCTCTCGCCGCTCTGAAGAATAACGACGAAAATTACGACTGCAAGGATAACCGCCAGAATGACAAGAGCTGCCAGACCAGCCTGTGCCAGCTTTTTGCCCGCAACAAACTGTGTATACAGTCTTGAAAAATCCTGTGGCAGACGGGAAAGGATATTGATCAGAAGCACGATCGAAATACCATTTCCGACTCCGTTTTCCGTAATACGTTCACCGATCCACATCAGGAAAGCACTTCCTGCTGTCAGTGTACATACTACAATTGCACAGTCAACAAAACTATAATTTTCAAGAAGTCCCTGACGTCCGAGTCCAACTGCAAGAGCAGTAGATTCGATCAGTGCAAGTCCAACTGTCACATATCTGGTAATTGCCGCAATCTTCTTTCTTCCTTCTTCTCCTTCTTTCTGCATTTCCTCGAGCTTCGGAATCGCAATCGTAAGGAGCTGCATAATAATGGAAGAAGTGATGTACGGCGTAATACTCAGTGCAAACACAGAAAAGTTTGTAAAAGAACCGCCGGTGAACGCTTCAAAAAAGTTGAAAGCGTCCCCGGTCTGCTGTGCAAAAAATTCCTGAATGAAAGTTGGATCTACGCCCGGTGTCGGGAGCTGTGATCCAAGCCTTACAACGATAAGCATTACAAATGTGTAGAAAATCCTCTTCCTGATATCTTCAATCTGAAATGCTCTCCGTACTGTCTTAAGCATTAGATCACCTCTGCTTT
>CAKNJS010000022.1 GCA_930986645.1 uncultured Lachnoclostridium sp. | reverse complement strand
ATTAGGGCTATGCCCGAAAAGGAAAAACCACCCGCTATGCGGGTGGATAATTATTATCTATCCCCACAATCGTGGAAGAAGTACTTGCCACGCTGCTCCAGTACGTGGATACTGCAATGGTCGGACAACTTGGAGAACAGGCGACGGCTTCGGTAAGCATCACTACGAATGTAACGTGGCTTGTCAACAGTGTATCGGGCGCAGTCGGTACAGCCATCCTTGTCCTGATATCCAAGGCGGCGGGAGCAGGGGATGATAAACAGGTAAAGAAACTGTCCCAGCAGGCGCTGTTTCTGGCTCTTGCATCCGGGGTGCTGCTCGAGATCCTGTCACTCATCCTGTGCCCGTATATTCCGGTATGGATGGGTGCGGAGCCGGCAATCCGGAATCAGGCGTCCTGCTATTTCTTCATTATCAGTGTTCCGCTGGTGTTCCGCTATGTAAGCACGGTCCTTGGTGCGTCGCTCCGGGCGGTACAGGATACAAAGACGCCGATGCTTATCAGTCTTGCTGCCAACGGGCTGAATATTGTACTGAACTATTTTTTGATCTATCCTGCAAATCTGGGCGTGGACGGCGCTGCAATTGCCTCGGCTGTATCCTATGCGCTTTCCGGTATCCTGATGTTCGTATCCTGCAGGAAAAACAGACAGCTTTGCTGGAAATTACGGGAGTTTTCGGTGGATAGAAAACTGCTGGCAGAGTGTGCGGATGTGGGAATGCCGGTACTTGGAACCAGCATGGTGAGCTGCTTCGGGTATGTGGTGTTCGCCGGCCTTGTCTCGGGAATGGGGACAACAGTGTTTGCAGCCCATTCCATCGCGGTGACGGCTGAGACCATTTTTTATGTGCCGGGTTACGGGCTTAGGTCTGCCGCATCCACTCTGATCGGAAATGCCAGAGGCGGAGGAAATATGAAGAGGCTGAAGACTGTGGGGATCTTAAGCGTGCTGCTTACAGTCGCTGTTATGTGCGCAAGCGGTCTTGTGCTGTTTTTCGGCGCTCATCTGCTCATGAGCCTTTTTACCCCAAGCCGCCCGGTGGTGGATCTGGGAGCCGAGATGCTCCGGCTTGTTGCATTGTCCGAACCGTTTTTTGGACTGATGGTCGTGCTGGAAGGTATTTTCTACGGCCTTGGCCGGACAAGATATTCGTTTATCGTAGAGACCGTGGGAATGTGGTGTGTGCGTATCCTGTTTACGTTTCTCTGTGTGCGGTACTGGGGACTGGGACTTCGCGCTGTATGGTACTGCATGATCGCGGACAATTTGTGCAAGGCAGTTTTCTTTGCAGTCCCGTTTCTGACAAAACGCAGCCGGGTGAGACAGTGGCTTGGCCGTTCCTGAATCTGCGGTATAAAATCCGTGTTATAATAGATGACGGATCTGTTTTGTATCAAGACTGAGAGCAGAAGAAAGGACTGGGATATTATGAAGACAGAACAGAACATCATACTGGACTTTTCCCATATTTACCCGGAAGATATCGAGAAACAGGTAAAAGGGCTGAAACGCATTGACCTGACGGATATCAGCGGCACAGACATGTACTGTACGGAAGAGGCGGCGGCAGAAATCAGGAAACGGCTGGCACCTTACAGTCCCTGCGGGATCCATTTTCTGGACAGCGGGAATTATCATTACGCTACGAAGTTTTTTATAGAGAAGATCAGGGAACCTTTCGCACTTGTGCTGTATGACAATCACAGCGATATGCAGCCGCCGGAGTTCCCCGGGATGATAAGCTGCGGAGACTGGGCAGGCGATGTGATCATCCGCAATCCATACCTGAAACAGGTGATCTTGACAGGGCCTGAACAGAAAACAATCGACGAGATACCGTCAGTGTTTCATAAAAAACTGATCTGCATCAGCAGAGAGGAGATAGAGGAAAAACGAGTTCACGAAAAGATTCCGCTGATCGATATGGATCTTCCCATCTATATTTCAATTGACAAAGATGTCCTTGACCGGAGCAGTGCACGGACCAACTGGGATCAGGGAGAGATGCCTTTCCCTGTTTTGGAGAAACTGCTTCTGGAAGTCTTTGAGCATCAGCAGGTGATCGGCGCAGATATCTGTGGTGAGTGCAGTATGCTGGAACCTTTTCGCGAGCTTATGGCAGATGAAGAAATCAATAAAATCACGAATGACCGGATGTATCACTTTCTGAATGACTGCTTGAGGACCTCAAGAAATTTTTCCACGGGTTTTGAAAAGACCTGATATTTTTTCCAGATGATATTCATTTTATTCTCCAGTCTGGGATTCAGAGGCCGAAAGCACAGATTACTGTCGCCGGTCGTGTTAATGATCTTGTCAAGCCCGATCGCGTATCCAAGTCCTTCATCAACGAGAAGGGAAGCGTTGAAGATCAGGTTGTAGGTGGCGGCAATGTTGAGCTGGTCCGGCTCCCTTCCGAGCCACTGGGTAAGAGTGCCGCCCTGAGATTCCTGCTGGGAGAGGATCAGAGGGACATTGTACAGATCGCCGGGAGCGATGGATTCCTTCTCTGCCAGAGGAGAATCCTTACGCATGAGGACGCCCCAGATATCATGGTAGGGCATTTCGAGGACATTATATTTTGTCAGATCTACATCCCCGAAAACGATCCCGAAGTCGATAAGTCCTTTATCCAGATATTCGGATACAAGAGATGAATTGCCGCTGGAGAGATGATAGCTGATGCCCGGATAGCGGTTCTGAAGTTTTTTCGCGGCTTTTGCGATCAGACGGATGCCGTCTGTCTCGCCGGTGCCGATGTAGACGTCTCCTATGATAACGTCATCGCTCGTTTTTATTTCGTTTTCTGCCTTTTTTACAAGATCGAGTATCTCCTCAGCGCGTTTGCGCAGGATCATCCCTTCTTCGGTCAGCGTGACTTTCCGGGTGCCTTTGGTCCCACGGATGAAGAGCTGTTTTCCCAATTCCTGTTCGAGATTTTTGATCTGTGTGGAGAGGGTTGGCTGGGAGAGGTGAAGAGACTCCGCGGCGTGTACGATACTCTGTTCTCTTGCGATTGCAAGAAAATAATTAAGGACACGTAATTCCATGATAAGTACCTCCGGTTTCTATTACATACATTGATTTTAGTTAACTATAGCATGAAAATAAATAGGTTTCAACTATGGAAATACATTACAACAAAGTATTTGCTATTCAAAATATCCGGTGCTAGACTGTATAAGGAAAGATAAGATGACAGCCGAAGCAGGCTTAAAACATTTGCCTTATATGTGAAAGGACGGACTGATATGAAACCGGATTCCAGAGAGAATCTCATCCAAAATCTGAAAGATGCAGGCTGCTGTGAAGAAATGATACATGATTTTATGGAACATTTTGATGAAAAAGACATTGACCGCCAGATTACCATGCTTGAGCTTCACAGAGATGAACTGCTGGACAATGTACACTGCGAAGAGAGAAAGATATCCTGTCTGGACTATCTGCTCTATCAGATTAAAAAGGATTATACAGCATAAATGAAAGGAAGAGATCATAATGAATGAGAAGAAAGAAATCAGACAACAGTATTTAACAGGGGAACGCCCGCTGTTTATGGGAAAAGATCTTAAAATATATGATACGGTCTTTGATGACGGGGAGTCACCTCTCAAGGAGAGCCGGAATATTGAACTGTATGACAGTATGTTCAAGTGGAAATATCCGCTCTGGTACAGCAGAAACATACTTGCCGAGAACTGTACATGGTTTGAGATGGCGCGGGCAGGCGTATGGTACACGGATAATATTACGGTGAGAAACGCCATGATCGAGGCGCCTAAGAATTTCAGACGATGCCGCGGCGTTGTGCTGGAAAACGTAGATTTCCCGAATGCACAGGAGACGCTCTGGAGCTGTGAACAGGTGAAAATGGACCGGGTTACCGCAAAGGGTGATTATTTTGCCATGAACTGCACGGATATGGTGCTCAATGACTTTAAGCTGGACGGCAATTATTCCTTCGACGGAGCAAAGAATGTAGAGATACACAATGCAAAACTGCTCTCTAAAGACGCGTTCTGGAATAGTGAAAACGTAACGGTTTATGATTCCTTTATCTCAGGAGAATATCTTGGCTGGAACGCGAAGAACCTGACTCTTGTCAACTGTACGATCGAAAGTCTGCAGGGCATGTGTTATGTCGACAATCTCGTGATGAAGAACTGCAAGCTGATCAATACGACACTTGCTTTCGAATATTCTACAGTGGACGCGGATGTCCACGGAAAGATCGACAGTGTGTTAAACCCGTCAGGAGGCACGATCCGCGCAGAGCATATTGGTGATCTCATTATTGAAAAGGATAAGATCGACCCGTCAAAGACAAGGATCATCTGCAGTGATATCGACCACGAGAAGCAGTGTGCCTGTGCTTGAGAAAGGATAATGCAGCATGAAATATAATTTTGATGAAATGATCGACCGTAAAAATACCGGCTCACTGAAATGGGATGTGCCGGACGGGGAGCTTCCCATGTGGGTGGCGGATATGGATTTCCGCACGGCTCCGGCTGTGACAGAAGCTATTGCCGAGCGCGCGGCCCATGGAATTTTCGGCTATACGGTGGTGCCGGACGAGTGGTATGAGGCATATCAGACATGGTGGGGCAGCCGGCATCACTTTGAGATAGAAAAAGACTGGCTTATCTTCTGTACAGGAGTCGTGCCTGCAATTTCCAGTATCGTCAGGAAGATGACCACTGTGGCGGAGAAAGTTGTTGTAATGACGCCGGTATACAATATATTTTTCAACTCGATCTTGAACAATGGAAGAAATGTGCTTGAGAGCAGGCTGAAACTGGAAAACGGCGTCTATGAAATCGACTTTGGAGATCTGGAGGAAAAGCTTTCAGATCCTCAGGCGTCATTGCTCCTTCTGTGCAATCCGCAGAATCCGGCGGGAAGAATCTGGGACAGGGAGACGCTGGAGCGGATTGGAGATCTGTGCGTAAAGCATCACGTGCTTGTCCTCTCCGATGAGATACACTGTGATATCGTAAAACCGGGGATGGAATATGTGCCGTATGCCTCGGTCTCGGAAAACTGCAGGATGAACAGTATTACCTGTGTCGCCCCGACGAAAGCATTTAACATTGCAGGCATACAGACGTCTGCCGTGATCGTGCCGGACGAGACGATCCGCCATAAGGTCAACCGGGGTCTCAACACAGATGAAGCAGCGGAGCCCAATGTGTTTGCTGCTATAGCTCCGGCCGCTGCATTTATGCACGGCGGAGAGTGGCTTGATGAATTGAATGCTTATCTGTGGCAGAATAGAAAGAGGGCGGAAGAGTACATTGACAGCGAGATTGAAAATGTAACCGCCATCCGTGGAGAAGCAACCTATCTGCTCTGGATCGACTGCCGGAAAGTGACAGAAGACTCCGATCAGCTCAGTGGATTTCTCCGGAAACAGACGGGCTTGTATGTGTCTTCCGGAGAAGAGTATCATAACGGGGATGGATTCCTGAGAATGAATCTGGCCTGCCCGCGAGCCCGTCTGGAGGACGGATTAAAAAGGCTGAAAGCCGGAATCGAGGCATACAGGGCAGATATATAAGCAGTTCAGCCCGCGCCATTCACAAAGTCGCACTGACGTGCTAACTGTGGCTGCGCCGCTTCTTTGTTCATTAACAGGCGCTCAACACATCTGTCTGTCAGCCGCCGGATTTTTATGCAAGCATAAATCCGTCTTCTGACAGCAGATGGCTGAACTGGAGGATAAAAATGAGAACAGATATCAAAAAATAACTTGATATCTGTTCTTTTTTCGTGTATGATAATGACACGAGTTAGCGTAAACTAACTAGCGGGAAATAATCATGTTACTTTATTACGTTTCTACAGGAGGTTTCATATGAGTGTCGTTATCATCGGAGGGCATGACAGGATGGTCTGCCAGTATAAAAAGATCTGTAAGCAGTTTAACTGCAAAGCGAAAGTGTTCACGCAGATGTCAGCGTCATTAGGCAAACAGATCGGAAGTCCGGATCTGATCGTGCTGTTTACCAATACGGTATCCCATAAGATGGTGAAATGCGCGGTAGAAGAAGCGGGAAGATGCAATGCCTGTGTGGTGAGATGCCATACGAGCAGTAAAAATGCACTGGAAGAAATTCTCTGCAATGCGTGTGCTTAATTCGTAATTCCAAGATGAGAAAATGTGTCCGCCGGGAGACAGATGTTATTCTCAGACCCGTTATCACTCGGGCCGCAGCGCAACGGTACATAGGAGCGCACAATACGCGCTCCAAGTGCCGGCGCTGCTCTACGGTCTTCGAACAACAGCTGTCTCCCGGCTGGACTTTCCTCTCCCGAAATTTCGGATTAAGACGGAAAGTAAAGCGAAGAGGGTGCGATTCGGCTGAAATAAAAGGAAGCAATATCTGTTATTCTGATTTTTCTCCTGCGAAGACGATAACGGAGCGTTCGCCGAGGATGACGGTGTTTCCGGCGACGGGCATTTTGTTTTCCGGAAAGATCTGCTGTTTCGGGTCGCCGGTGTTGACTGCAATCTTCCAACAGTAGTCTTGGGGCAGAGCGGGAAGCGTCAGACTGGCCGGATACCAGTATGCATTTGCCGCCACATAGACAAGATCTTCGCGGTTTTCCTCTTCGTCATATCCGGCAAAGAGGACACAGGCTGTGTATGAGTTCTCCAGATGCTCATTGCCCCATGGCTCCAGCCCGTGGATGCTCATGGACGGGAAACCGATATAGCTCGGTTCAAGGTCCTTCCGGATCGCCGGATGTTCTTTGCGGAAGGCGATCATATACCGGAAGAATTCAAAGAGATCTCTGTTCTTGTGCAGCAGATTCCAGTCCAGCCATGATATCTGATTATCCTGACAATACGGATTATTATTTCCATAACGGGTGTCGCCGAATTCATCTCCGGAGAGGAACATGGGAGTTCCACGGCTGCACATGAGCACGGCACAGGCATTCTTGATCATGCGGAAGCGCAGGGCGAGGACTTCCGGATCGTCCGTATCGCCCTCCACACCACAATTCCAGCTGTTGTTGTCGTCATAGCCGTCAGTATTGTTCCAGCCGTTTGCTTCATTATGCTTCTGGTTATAGCTGTACAGGTCGTAGAGTGTAAATCCGTCGTGGCAGGTCAGAAAGTTGACGGAAGCATTGCCGCCCCGGTAAGCAGGATCATACAG
This sequence comes from uncultured Lachnoclostridium sp., assembly GCA_930986645.1. GTDB lineage: Bacteria > Bacillota > Clostridia > Lachnospirales > Lachnospiraceae > Mediterraneibacter. The sequence continues at coordinate 35,479 of CAKNJS010000022.1, read as the reverse complement.
ATCCGGGGAACCGGTCATCCTCTGCGCGGCGATTCCCGCCATCTTGCTGTCCCCTTTTAAGAAACAGCGCATATCGTCCCGGTAACGTCCGTTCCATTCCGCCCAGCGCTTCCACGATGGGAAAGAGCCTACCTGATAGAGTCCGCCCGCATCCCATGCCTCGGCGATGAGTTTGACATTTCCGAGGATCGGATCGAAAGCAAGGCTTCGCAGGAGGGGAGGCTGGTTCAGGGGAGTGCCGTTGTCGCTGCGCCCCAGAATGGATGCCAGATCGAAGCGGAAACCGTCCACACGGTAGTCGGTCACCCAGTAGCGCAGACAATCAAGGATCAGTTCCTGAACGACAGGATGGTTGCAGTTCAGTGTATTTCCGCAGCCGCTGAAGTTATAGTACTTCCCGTCAGAGGTGAGCATATAGTAGATGTTGTTATCAAATCCCTTAAAGCAGAAGGAAGGTCCCAGTTCATTTCCTTCAGCTGTATGATTGAATACAACATCAAGGATCACATCGATCTCATTATCGTGAAGCGCCTTGATCAGACGCTTTAATTCCATTCCTTCACGGTTATACTCGATACTGGATGAGTAACTTGTATTCGGCGCGAAGAAGCAGACCGGATTGTAACCCCAGTAGTCGAGCAGTTCGTTCTGGTCGATCAGGCGGACGTCCCGTGTCTCATCAAACTCAAAGACAGGCATTAGTTCCACGGCATTAATCCCAAGTTTTTTCAGATAAGGAATCTTTTCCTCAAGCCCCTTAAATGTACCCGGACAGGATACCCCGGAAGAAGGGGATTTGGTAAATCCGCGGACATGAAGTTCGTAGATTACAAGATCTTCCATGGGAATCGGTTCACTCCGTTCCAGTCCCCAGTCAAAGTTATTCTGTACGACCCGGGCCCGGTAGCTGTGCTGAGGATTGTTCTTGCAGCCCCACTGGCTCTGCCCGGTGACCGCACGGGCATAAGGATCCAGAAGGATCTTGTTTTTATCAAACCGAAGTCCTTTTTTTTCGTCATAGGGACCGTCCAGCCGGTAGGCATATTCGAATTCTTCAATATCCAATCCAAATACGATCATGGAATAGACAAAGCCTATTTTGTAATTGTCGGGGAATTTAAGAGCGGCAAAGGGCTCCTCTGCATCCCGATGGAAGAGAAGCAGTTCACAGGATGTCGCTCCGTGCGACTGGATAGTAAAATTGACGCCGCCGGGGATAACGGTGGCTCCGAAGAAACGGAAGAATCCGGGACGGACCTGAAAGCCGGAGATCGTGTCCAGTGGTTTTAGCTGCTGCCCGGGTACGAGCACCAGATCTGATGTGTGCAGTGACATAATGGCCATCTCCTTTCGAGCCTGAAAATACTGTTACCTGCCGCTTAAATAGAACACAGCGAGTTGTGTGCGGTCGCGCAGGTTCAGTTTATCGAGTATAGTTGTTAAGTAGTTTCTTACAGTCCCCTCACTTAAATACAGACGTGCTGCGATCTCTTTATTACTCAATCCCTCTGCAATCAGGCGGATCACTTCCAGTTCACGCTCACTGATTCCATATTTTTTATAGTCGGTTGTCTCTTTTTGCGTTCCCATAAGTTCCGGAATCCGGGAGACAATTTCCGTGCCGAACACGGTCTGGCCGGAGGCCGCTGCCCGTATGGCGGGAATAATGTTCCGGTAATCCTGCTTGAGCAGATAACCTGCCGCTCCCAGTTTTAATGCTTTTATAATATATTCATCGTCGGAAAATGTCGTAAGCAGCAGAATTCTTGCCGACGGGAATTCCTGCAGGATTTCTTCTGCTGCATCCAGTCCGTTTTTCTGTTTCATACGGATATCCATCAGAAGTACATCCGGCCTGTGTCCGCGGTAGAGAGCAAGAGCTGCGCTGCCGTCCTCTGCTGTAGCTGCCACCTCAAAATCCGGCTCGCTTTCCAGAATCATTTTCAGGGCGCTCACTACAAGGCAGTCATCGTCTATCAATATCAGTTTCATTGTCTAGTCTCCTTTTTGGTATTGTAACAAGGATCCGGAATCCGTTTTCAGCTGAGATATGGATCGTTCCATGGAGTTTGTCCGTCCGTTCTTTCATATTGGTCAGTCCCATGCCTCCGGGATGTGCGACATTTTCCGAGTTTTTGCCATTTCCCGTGCTTCTGTCATTCCCCGTACCTTTCCTGATTTTAGTGCCGTTATCCTCAATGCAGAGCTGATACAGTGCGGGGTGTTCCCGGATGGTAACAGATGCTTTGCTGGCATTGCTGTGCCTCATGATATTGGAGAGAGCCTCTTTTGTAATACTGATAAAGCTGTATTTGACATCTCGGGGAATCACTCTTCCGGCGTCATAGCAGTATGCGACTGGGCAGAATGTGAAATCACTGATAAGAGATTTTACGGCTTCGTCCAGATTGACCGCCTCATCACGCAGATCGTGCACGCTGGAGCGGATGTTATCCATGGCTGCGTTCAATGTCTGGTCGAGAGAATCAAGTGTAGGTGATAGTGTCTCGTCCCGGTTTACTGTTTTTGCGGCTCCGGCAAGTAGAATGGATCGAGAGAGCAGATGCCCTACGTTGTCGTGAATCTCCCGGGCAATCCGGTTCCGTTCCCTCAGGGTGGCGGTATAGATCTCATAGTCCTGCTTTTCCATCAATGTGCGGTTCTTTTCCGTCAGGAGCAGATCCCGCTCTGTGCTGTCATCCATTGTCCGTCTCAATGTGTCCTGCAGACTGTCACGCTCCCTTGCTGTAGAAGCAAGAAGAAAACATACTGCAAAACCGAACAGATCAAGGCATGTCAGAAGAAGGTTTATCTCTCTGTACCACGGATTCAGGATCAGATACAGGACTGCGGCTATGGAAGCAGGCACATAAAGCTTCCGTCGGAATAGTCCGTAACATACTGCGGGATAAAAATACAGTAATGCCGGTACGAAAACCGCTGTGGCGAAGAAAATAAGACAGCCTGCTGCATATGTCCGGTTTTCTTCCAGAAACAGATCCGCACTGCACAGGATCAGCGCGCAGAGAAATGCCAGAACATAAGGCAGATCAGGCTGTATAAAGAACAGGGAAAACATGCACAGAAGCATGACCATTCCGCAATTTACTGCATTTTTCATATGAATACCGGCTTGTGCCGCTCCTTTCCTAAGCGCTTCATGATTTTATTATAGTCGAAAATATGGGGAAAGCAAAGAAAAAGAATGGAGGAGTGACATTTGTCATGTTGAGTTGTGACACTGTGCACTACAGAAATTCATGAACCCGCTGTATCCTGATATCAGTAAGACGGGGCAGCCGGACTTGCAATTTCAGACGATAAAGTTATCAATCAATTTATCAGGAAATTAAGACAGGAGGATTCATATGATCAGGATAGAAAATCTCGTGAAAAGGTACGGCGACATACTGGCGCTGGATCATTTTAATCTGGAAGTAAAAGAGGGGGAAATCTTCGGACTTCTCGGGCCTAACGGCTCGGGAAAGACGACAGCGATCAACTGTATGCTTGCACTTCTGAAGTATGACAGGGGAAGCATACAGATCATGGGGCAGGATATGGCTCCGGACAATTATGAAGTTAAACGTCAGATCGGTATTGTCATGCAGGACGTAGCGGTTTTTGAAGAGCTGAGCGTCCATGACAATATTGATTATTTCTGCAGCCTGTATGTAAAGGATAAGAACCGAAGAAAACAACTGGTGGAGGAAGCTATCCGATTTGTCGGACTGGAGGATTACAGAAAGATATATCCGAAAAAACTTTCCGGCGGTCTGCTCCGGCGCCTGAATATTGCCTGCGGGATCGCGCACAAGCCAAGACTCATCATATTAGATGAACCTACTGTCGCAGTAGATCCCCAGAGCAGGAATAAAATACTGGAGGGAATCTGTGAACTGAACCGGCAGGGCTCGACCATCATATACACCTCACATTATATGGAAGAGGTGGAGCAGATCTGCACCAGGATTGCCATTATGGATCACGGCAGGAGCATCGCGGTGGGAACAAAGGAAGAGTTAAAGAGTATGATCAAGACCGGGGAGACAGTGACTATCGAGGCGGTCATCCTGGGTGTGGATGATCTGGCAGATATCAGGAACCTTCCCCATGTATTTGATGTGAAATATGAAGATCAGCGCCTTGTGGTGAGGTGTATCGGAGCAAAACACAACTTGATCCACATCTTAGGATGTCTTCAGGAGAAGGATATTCCGTTCGGCAGAGTATTCTCGGAGCTGCCAACACTCAATGACGTGTTCCTTGAGATCACAGGAAAGCAGTTAAGGGATTAGGAGGAAATGAATATGTGGAATCTGATAAAATACAGTTTTCTGGCAAAGATCAGAGATTTCAGTCTTGTGTTCTGGCCGCTTGTCTTTCCGCTTGCATTGACCACAGCTATGTATTTTTCCATAGGTCAGATGGACGAGTCGGATTTTGAGATCATCCCTGTGGCAGTTGTATCGCATAATACGGAAGATGAGGAGCTTTTTCAAAAGTACCTGACAACAGTGGAAGAGAATGATAACGCACTGATTGATGTCCGTTCTATGACAGAAGAAGAGGCAGCAGCCGCCTTGAAAAAAGGCGATATTGACGGAATTTTTTACGATGGGGAAGAGCCTTCCCTCACAGTCGGCGGGAGCGGTCTTCCACAGAGTATCTTACAAATGATACTGGAGAGTTACACAGAAGGAAAACAGACATTAGAAGATGTGGCAGCGCTGCATCCGGAGAGGATGGAAGCCGCGGTAAGTCAGATGTCAGATTACGGTCCGGTGACCGAAGAAGTATCTCTCGGCGGCCGGACGACGAATACAACTGCCCAGTTCTTCTACGCTATGATCGGGATGGCCTGCCTGTACGGATGTTTCATTGGATATCGCTCTGCTATGGATCTTCAGGCGAACTTGTCAGCGCTTGCGGCGAGACGGTGTGCAAGCCCGGTTCACAGGATGGGGTGGATTCTGTCTGAGACGACAGTATCTTTCAGCCTTCATTTTATTAACATGCTTATCCTTCTGGCATATATGAAATATATCCTCCGGCTGGAACTTACAAGCGCTTATGTTGAGATGCTTCCGGCTGTGATCATTGGCAGCATGATCGGTGTAACGATGGGAATGTTTATTACAAGTATCGGTAAAATGGGAGAAGGCGTGAAGATAGGTATTATGATCGGCGTCTCAATGGTGATGAGTTTCCTGGCGGGGCTGATGAATGCAGATGTAAAAAATGCGGTGGACAGGAATGTTCCTCTGTTAAATCGGATCAATCCGGCGGCGCTTATTTCGGATGCACTGTACTGTCTGAATGTCTATGATGCACCGGAACGGTATATGCAGGACATAGTTATTCTGTCAGTGATGTGTGTGCTTCTTCTGACTGGAACATTTCTGATCGTAAGGAGGGAACGTTATGGCAGTATTTAAGGCATATATGAGGATCGCAAAGAAGAATATGTGGATGATACTGATGTATCTGTGCATCTTCCTCGGGGTTACGGTCATGTTCCAGCACTTTGCGGGAAGTGATACCGTACAGTATGCGGCACAGAGTGTGCCAGTAGGAATCATCGATGAGGACAGGGGAGAAGCAGCGGAAAGTCTCATCCGTTATATCGGACGGACGAACGAGATTGTATATCTTGAGGATGACAGGGAGACACTGCAGGAGAATCTGTTCTATCGGAATGTGGAATATATTGTGAGGATTCCCCGGGACTTTATGGAAAAGTGCATTCTTGGAGATAAGAAGCTGAAAGTGACGACAGTGCCGGGGACATATTCCGGTTCCTATGTGGAACAGCAGATCAGCAATTTCATCAACTTCGGCCGGTGCTATGCGGCGGCAGGATTCACAGAACACGAACTTGGCGAAGCGATGGCTGCGAGAGAGACGGCAAAAGTGGAAATGCTGGATGTGAACGGAAACGGCGGTTCGTATCCTGCCTATGCGTTCTATTACCGGTATCTGCCCTACCTGTTCCTGTGCGTCCTCTGCTATGTGATGGGATACATTTTGATGGGGTTCCGCAGGGGAAGCCTGCCTGACCGGATGGCGGCGTCTGCAGTACCTGCCCGCAGACAGAGCATGGAAGGGCTTATGGCAGCAGGAGTTATCGCGATTGCCCTCTGGGGATTCTGCAGCCTGATCAGTATTGTGTTCTATAACGGAAATTTCCTTGACAGCGGGAAAGTGACATGGTATCTGCTCAACTCCTTTGTCATGCTGCTGTCAGCTCTGGCCCTTTCCTATCTGGTCGGCAGTCTTGTGAAGACCCCCAATGCTCTGAACGGCATCGTGAACATACTGTCACTCGGCATGTGTTTTGCATGCGGAGTCTTTGTAGAGATGGATCTGTTAAGAAGTGGGGTAAGAAAAGCAGCACAGTTCCTTCCGGTGTACTGGTATGAGACGGCAAATGAGATACTGATGGATTACGGAGAGATCTCAGGCGATATTAGAAACCGGCTTGTGGGAGCAATCGGAATACAACTTGTGTTTGCGGCGGCGTTTGTGTGTGTGACGCTGGCAGTGGCGAAGAAGAGACAAAGGAGTTCCTAATTATTTGTCAGAATCCCTAAAAATTTTTACGGTACTTGACTTCTGATATCCTTTTACCTTATTCTTAATGAGGTGAATATGGACATGCTGTAAATGCGGCAGGGCAGCGTCAGACTGTCCTGTCGTTGTTAAGCGTTAAAGCATAACAATAGTATATCTGAAGGAGGAGAAAAATGGGCGGTTTTTTTGGCGTTGCATCGAAACATGACTGTGTACTTGAGCTTTTTTACGGAGTGGATTATCATTCCCATCTCGGAACGAGAAGAGGAGGAATGGCGGTCTACGGAAAAGACGGTTTCAACCGTGCGATTCACAATATAGAGAATTCTCCGTTCCGTACAAAATTTGAACGGGATGTGGAGGAACTGGAAGGAAACTTAGGCATCGGCTGTATCTCGGATTATGAACCCCAGCCATTGCTTCTGCAGTCTCATCTGGGGAGCTTTGCCATCACGACGATCGGCAAGATCAACAATCAGGATGAAATCTTGGAGAAAGCGTACAAGGATGGAAGGTCTCATTTCCTTGAAATGAGCGGCGGACAGATCAATGCCACAGAGCTGATCGGCTCCCTGATCTGCCGGAAGAGCTCGATCGTGGAAGGAATACAGTATGCGCAGGAGATGGTGGACGGTTCCTTAAGTCTGCTGATCATGACAAAGGACGGTATCTATGCGGCGCGAGACCGGTATGGAAGGACGCCGGTCGTAATCGGAAAAAAAGAGGACGCCTACTGTGTATCTTTTGAGAACTTTGCTTATCTGAACCTTGGATATAATCATGACCGGGAACTGGGACCGGGAGAGATTGCATATATTACTCCGGAGAGTGTGGAAACGCTTGTACAGCCGGGAGAAAAGATGCGGATCTGTTCTTTCCTCTGGGTGTATTACGGGTATCCGACTTCTTCTTATGAAGGAGTCAATGTAGAGGAGATGCGTTATCACTGCGGAAGCATGCTGGCGAAGAGAGACGGGGATTCTGTGCATCCGGATATCGTGGCCGGCGTGCCGGATTCCGGTGTGGCTCATGCCATCGGCTATTCCAATGAGTCAGGTATTCCGTATGCAAGACCGTTTATCAAATATACGCCTACATGGCCCAGATCCTTTATGCCGACGAACCAGAGCCAGAGAGATCTGATCGCCCGCATGAAGCTGATCCCTGTGCAGGCGCTTATTGAGAATAAGAAACTGCTGTTAATTGATGATTCAATTGTGCGGGGCACACAGCTCAGAGAAACGACAGAATTCCTCTACCGGAGCGGTGCAAAAGAAGTTCATGTGCGTCCGGCGTGTCCGCCTCTTGTGTTCGGCTGTAAATATCTGAATTTTTCCCGTTCCAAATCAGATATGGAACTGATCACCAGACGTGTGATCCGGGAACAGGAGGGAGACAACTGTCCGGAGGAAGTGCTTGAAGAATACACAAATCCGGATTCCTGCAGATACGCGAAGATGATCGAGGAGATCCGCAGGATCCAGAACTTTACAACATTGAGATTCCACAGACTGGATGACCTTCTGGCGTCCATCGGTCTGGAACCGTGTAAAGTGTGTACCTATTGCTTCAGCGGGAAAGAGTAAGTTTTTGGCAGAATGCCCGGCAGACATAGTTTTACATTGTTCTGCCGGGCATAACTGTGTCTGATTTTTTTGTGTACAGGAGAGTTAAGAATGTTTAGTTCAGAAGGAAAAGAGAAGAATCTCGGAATTGACTGGGGAAGGTTCTACATGACTGTCATAGGGCTGGTGGTTCCCATGGCGCTCCAGAACCTGATCAATGTGGGAGTCACAGCGGCTGACGTCGTCATGCTCGGCGCAGTGGGAGAGACAGCGCTCTCGGGGGCTTCCCTTGCAGGACAGGTGCAGTATATCATGACCCTTTTTCTCTTCGGACTTACCTCGGGCGCTACAGTCCTGACAGCGCAGTACTGGGGCAAAGGCGACAGAGAGACGATTGAGAAGATCCTCGGCATGACAGTAAGGGCTGCGGTTCTTGTGACAGCTCTGTTTACAGTGGCAGCGCTTGCGGTGCCGTCACTGTTGATGAAGATTTTCACTTCGGATCCGGCCGTGATCGCAGAAGGAGTAAAGTATCTGCGTATCGTCGCATTTACCTATATCATGATCGGAGTGACGCAGGCTTATCTCTATGTAATGCGCAGCGTGGAGCGGGTAGTAGTGGCTACAGTCGTGTATCTCTGTTCCCTGCTCTGTAATATTGTGATGAACTCTATCTTTATTTTCGGCCTGTTCGGGCTGCCGGCAATGGGTGTCTCAGGAGCGGCTCTGGGAACTCTGTGCGCTCGTATTCTTGAGGTGATATTGACGGCGGGATATGCCCGGCTCTTTAATAAGGAGATCAAGCTCCGCCCGAAATATATCCTGCACACGGACAGGACGCTGTTCCGCGACTTTATGAAATATGCCATTCCGGTCGTCGCGAACGAAGTCATGTGGGGGATGGGGACTGCCGCCAATACGGCAATCCTGGGACATCTGGGAAGCGCGGCTGTGGCGGCAAATTCTGTGGCTCAGGTTGCGAGACAGCTTGCAACGGTAGTATCCTTCGGCCTGTCCAGTGCGGCAGCAATCTATCTGGGCAAGACAATCGGTGAGAGAAAGCTGGAACATGCCCGCGCCTATGCAAAACGCTTTATTGTACTCAGTCTGGTCATGGGAGTTCTGGGCGGGCTGGTCATACTGGCTGTATCAGGTCCGGCGGCAGCGGCGCTTTCGCTTACAGATACAGCAAAAGGATACCTGAGGATCATGTTCTATGTCATGTCCTATTTTGTGATCGCGCAGGCGTTTAACACGACCATGGTGGTGGGAATCTTCCGCTCGGGGGGAGATACCCGTTTCGGGCTGATCATGGATGTGAGCACGATGTGGGGCTGCTCTATCCTGCTTGGATTTATAGCGGCGTTTGTTTTGAAACTTAGCGTTCCGGCCGTATATGTGATCCTGATGAGCGATGAGATCATCAAGATTCCGATTTCACTGTGGCGATACCGGAGTTATAAGTGGCTGAAAGATGTGACAAGGGCAGAAGTTCAGGAGGCTGCAGGCTGAGCATATATGATGTCGGCGTCAGGAGCTTTTTGACTGTGATTGACAAAACGGTTGAAAAACGGTATTATTTATAAAAATAATCGTATTTCAACCGTTTTTTGCATTGCAAGTCTATGACTGCAGAAGGGAGAATGCCATGAATCTGGAACAGCTTAAATATTTTAAAGAGAAGAACGGTTACACATTTGCACAGCTCGCCGAGCTCTCAGGCGTGCCTCAGGGAACGATCCAGAAGATATTTAACGGGGAGACGCGGACACCGAGAAATAAGACGCTTCGTGCTCTGGAGTTTGTCATGAAGAACGAGCAGCAGAATGATATGCCGGACGGCAGAAAAGATTCTGAGGAGGAGCTATTGGGATATACTTACGGCAGGGAGTTCGGCAGTTCAGATCTCGTCTGTGAACCATCTACAGTGTACAAGGCGAAACCGGGCGGGTATACGCTGGATGATTACTATGCGATCCCGGACAACAGGCGGGTGGAGCTGATCGACGGCGTGATCTACGATATGGCCGCGCCAAGTATGATCCATCAGTATATTATCATGCGTTTATGCAGTGAACTCTACGGGTATGTTGAAAAGAACGGAGGAGACTGCGTGGTTCTTCCGTCTCCTCTCGATGTCCAGATCGACTGTGATGACCGGTCAATGCTTGAGCCGGATCTTGTTGTGGTCTGTGATCCGTCGAAACGCACCAGAAGATGTATTATGGGCGCCCCGGATCTGGCCGTAGAGATCCTTTCCCCGTCATCTGCCCGTATGGACACGAAGATCAAGCTTGGCAAGTATGCAACAGCAGGAGTCAGAGAGTACTGGCTGATCGATCCGGACCGGGAACGGGTATGTGTGTACTGGACTCCTGAGGAGGATATTGCGGCGGTATACGGGCCTCAGGACGATATACCCGTGGGAATCTTCGGCGGCGGGTTTTGCGTGCCGATGAGCCGGATCTTTGAACAGATCAGGTCTATGGGAGTGTGAAAACGACAAAAGTCGAAAACCTGATTTAAAATATGTACAAAAGCATCTGTAGTGTGGTATACTACCTCATGTGGCGGATTCTGACAGTCTCTGTCAGAACAAGTCTTAGAAAGAAGGAAGGTTATTAATCATGGCAGAAGAACAGAATACAAATGAATGCACAGAAGAATCCTGTGCAGGCTGTGCTCATGCAGATACGTGCAGCAGCAAGAAGACAGACTTCCGCGAGCCGGCGAATATGTACTCTTCGATCAAGAAAGTGATCGGAGTTGTCAGCGGCAAGGGAGGAGTCGGAAAATCGCTTGTGACAGCGTCTCTTGCGAGAATGATGAGAGAGAAAGGCTGTAAAGTCGGCATCCTTGACGCGGATATCACAGGACCGTCTATTCCGAAGATGTACGGCGTCCACACAAAAGCGGCTGCGACAGAAGAGAATATTATTCCGTGTACGGCGAAAGACGGCACAAAGATCATGTCTGTCAATCTGCTTCTGGAGGATGAGTCAGCTCCGGTTATCTGGAGAGGTCCCATCATTGCGAGTGTTGTGAAGCAGTTCTGGACAGACGTTATGTGGGGAGAACTTGACTATCTCTTTGTAGATATGCCGCCGGGAACAGGTGATGTACCGCTGACGGTATTCCAGTCTCTTCCGGTAGACGGCGTAGTTATCGTTACTTCACCGCAGGATCTTGTACAGATGATCGTGAAGAAAGCGGCTAATATGGCAGAACAGATGAATATTCCGGTGCTCGGCATTGTGGAAAACTACAGCTATGTGAAATGTCCGGACTGCGGCAAAGAGATCAAAGTATTTGGTGAGAGCAATATCGAACAGATCGCAGCAGAGATGGGCGTTCCGGTTCTCGGAAAGATGCCGATCGATATGGATCTGGCAAAAGCAGTTGAGGAGGAGCGCTTCTACGAGGTGACAAATCCATATATAAATGATGCAGAGCTTTAAGGCAGAACAGTGATGCATTGAGACAGAAGGCTTCAGCCTGCAGCAAACAGTAAAGCTACAGATTACAGTTTGTCTGCAGGCTGTTTTTGTGATTCCAATTAGAATTAGTCAGGAGGAGATTGTTTGACAGGAGAAAGAATATTTTTATGGCAGGACGGCGAATACCATTATCCTGCGGCATATGGTTTTGTACCGTTTATGACCAGCTATATCCACGAAGACCGTGACGTTCATCCGGCTATGATCGTTGTGCCGGGCGGAGCATACCGCAATGCGTCTCCGTCGGAGGGACATCTCCCTGCCAAGGAGTTTTACCGCGCCGGCTATAACGTGTTTGTGCTGGCTTATACGGTAAATCTGCTGGATGAGCCGCTGAAGCTGCAGCCGCTCTGCGATATTTCACGGGCGGTACGCATAATCCGGGCTGGAGCAGAAAAATATGCGGTCGATCCGGAGAAGATCGCACTGTGCGGATTCTCGGCAGGAGGCCACCTCTGTGCAAGTCTGTGCGTGCATTTCGGGGATATCGCAGATCAGGATCCGGAGTATCAGGAAGTATCCAATCGTCCGGATGCAGCCATCCTGTCGTATCCGGTGATCACATCCGGCGAATATGCGCATCGGGATTCCATGGCTGCACTGCTGGGGAGTGAGCCGACAGAAAAAGAGCTGGAGTACATGTCGCTGGAAAAACATGTGACGGCGGATACACCGCCCTGTTTTCTCTGGCAGACCGTGACAGATGCTTCAGTTCCTGTAGAGAACAGCTATCTCTTTGCGGAGGCATGCCGGAAAAACGGAGTCCGCTTCGCACATCATGTGTTTTCAGAAGGGGTACATGGCATGTCTATAGCCACAGAACAGTGGCTGGAGAGAGAGTTTGGCGTCCCTTATACACTGGAACAGATCCGGCTGCTGGCAGATGCTGTTTCCGAAGGAAAAACATCTTATCCGAAAGAAAAAGGCGCTGAGATACTTGTGGATTTCGGGCTGAACGGTAAGAAAAAAGAGAAATGGACGCCTGAACAAAAAGATGCAATCTGTGTTACTCTGAAAGAAGTGGGAATCTGGCCTCAGCTTGCCGAAGAATGGCTGGACAGAATATGGAAGAAGAAATGATATCACTAACAGGTACAAAGGAGAAAAAATATGAGATTACTGTTTATCCGGCATGGTGATCCGGATTATGTGCATGATACATTGACAGAGAAAGGACACAAAGAAGCCGCGCTTCTGGCAGAACGTGCGGAGGACCTGCATCTTGGAGAATGTTATGTCTCTCCATTGGGAAGAGCACAGGCAACAGCGGGATACAGCATGAAGAAGCTGGGACGCACGGCAAAGACACTGGGATGGCTTCAGGAATTCCCGGCACAGGTGGATCTCAATCAGGCACCCCAGCTTCTCGAGGCATTTCCGAATGCAAAGATGGAAGACGGAAAGTATGCACCTCATATTGTATGGGACGTGATGCCCTCTTATTGGGAAAAGTTTAGTGAATGTATGGATCCGATACGCTGGAGGGAGTGTGAAATCTGCCGTAATTCGGACACAGTGGAAATATACGATTATGTGACCGGAGAGTTCGATAAGCTCCTTGCTGAACACGGGTATATCAGGGATGGAAGATGCTATAAGGTGGAAAGAGAAAGTACGGATACACTCACATTTTTCTGCCATTTCGGTCTTACCTGTGTGCTGCTTTCCCATCTGTGGGAGATATCACCGTTTCTTCTCTGGCACAGCCTTGCGCTTGCCCCCACATCGGTGACAGAAGTTGTAACAGAGGAGCGTCAGAAAGGACTGGCATGTTTCAGAGGCCTCAAGATCGGAGATGTATCACATCTTGTATTGGGAGGCGAGCCGGTCTCTACAGCTGCCAGATTTTGCGAAACATACAGCGGACCGGGACTGCACTGAGAAAAATCCTGAGGCAATACCGGATATAGGTGCATAGTATAATAGAAAGACTTTTAATAAGGAGTTCTTTCTGTTATGGCATATGAGTCATTTGAAAAGGTAGAAGGAATTATTCAGGGAATTAATCGGGGCGATGACTGCTGTTCTATGACGTTGTCTGTTATCAGCGGTTCTAATATTGTGAATGTAGTCGTATCCGGAGATACAACTGTAGTCGATAATGTACGGCTGCGCCCCGGCATGCGCATTGCCGCATTCTATGATACGAATCTTCCTGTACCGGCCGTATATCCGCCTCAGTACAGGGCAGAGCTGATCACGTCACTGAGGAGAGGCCAGCAGGTGATGCTGGACTATTTTGACGATGAGCTTGCATCGGCTGACGGCTCGCTGAAGCTGAATATAGGGCCGATGACAAATGTGATGACCCTGAACGGGCAGCAGTATACATGCAGTCCGGAGAATACAGAACTGCTTGTCTATTATACTGCGAGCACATTCAGTTTGCCGGCACAGACAACACCCCAGAAAGTAATTGTAATGTGCCAGTATTCATAGTGGAATATTTAAAATATGAAAAACAGCCTCAGACTGATATTGGTCAGAGGCTGTTTTTTGTTACTCTATCATTTTTGACAGTCTTATATAGAAAGTACTCAGTGCCTCGCAGTATGCATTTGAGATTGGACAAATGACCGCAATGTGTCTGTCTGCAATCTCTACTTCATGAGTGAGCTGAATGATATAATCGTGCATATATTTAAAGAATTCTTTATTAGTGGGTTTCTTATTCCTGTTTGATTTGTTAAAGATAATTTCAAGCAGTTCGATATTGTGAGAATTCCACACGCAGTTTACGATCGTGCGCATATTCTTCTCGACACAGCTCCAGTTTGTGTGGAAATGTTTTGCTACGTCAAGATATAATGTCTTGGTGATACAGTCGATGCGCTCTTCGTCTTCGAGAATGAGCTGGAGACTGTAGACAACATAATTATACCCTGTGTAGGAACGGCTGACTCCAAAGGAATCCAGAGTGTTGATAATTACTTTTTCATAATCCATCCGCATGCCCTCTCTAATCTGATCTGAGCAGCCTGTTCTTGGGAACACCTATAATATCGTAAAATGCAGGTTTTTGTCAGACAAGGAAAAGGATTCGACTCTTTTCGACCTGCGGATCCGGAAGGTCTGAGGACGAAAATGACCGCTTCAGTCCTGCAAATATGATACATGCAGACTGAGCGGTCACGTTCGTATATCTTATACTGTTCAATTGTAGAGCGGAGACGGAGGGATTCGAACCCTCGTGCCCCGGAGGGCAAACGCATTTCGAGTGCGCCCCGTTATGACCACTTCGATACGTCTCCTGATTCTATAAGCTGCGGATGCGGATCAGGCATCCACAGCTTTATTATTATATCAGAGTCAGGGGAAAATGAAAACCCTGAAATTGAAAAATCAAGCAAAAAGTGCAGACTATTAGTCGTTTTCCTCTGTCTGTACAGAGTATGTCTGTCTCTTTCTTGCCATTTCATCATTTGCCAGATACTCATCGTATGTGGTGATCTTGTCGATGAGGTGTCCGCCCGGTACGATTTCCATGATGCGGTTCGCAGTCGTCTGGACAATCTGATGGTCTCTTGAGGTGAAGAGAATCACGCCCGGGAATTTGATCATACCATTGTTGAGAGCGGTGATCGCTTCCATATCAAGATGGTTGGTCGGCTCATCGAGCAGCAGGACGTTTGCACCTGAGATCATCATTTTAGAGAGCAGGCAGCGTACTTTCTCGCCACCGGATAATACCTTCACTTTCTTGACGCCGTCTTCACCGGAGAAGAGCATACGGCCGAGGAAACCGCGGACGTATGTGACATCTTTTTCTTCAGAATACTGAGTGAGCCATTCTGTAATATTATAATCATTGTCGAATTCTCCACCGAAATCCTTCGGGAAGTACGCCTGAGAAGTAGTAACCCCCCATTTGTATGTTCCCTCGTCCGGTTCCATCTCGCCAATCAGGATTTTGAAGAGAACGGACTTGGCAAGCTCATTGCTGCCGACAAATGCCACCTTATCATCATGGCCGAGAGTAAAGTTTATGTTGTCCAGTACCTTTTCCCCATCGATTGTCTTTGAAAGCCCTTCTACTGTAAGAACTTCATTTCCAATCTCGCGGTTCGGACGGAAGTCGATATAAGGATATTTTCTGCTGGACGGTTTGATCTCATCAAGCTGAATCTTCTCCAAAGCACGCTTTCTTGAAGTCGCCTGCTTGGACTTGGAAGCGTTGGCGCTGAAGCGGGAGATAAACTCCTGAAGCTCTTTGATTTTTTCTTCCTTTTTCTTGTTTGCCTCTTTCATCTGACGAATCAGCAGCTGGCTGGATTCATACCAGAAATCATAGTTTCCGGCATAGAGCTGTATTTTCCCGTAATCAATATCCGCGATCTGCGTACATACCTTATTTAAGAAGTATCGGTCATGGGATACAACGATCACTGTGTTATCAAAGTTGATCAGGAACTCCTCGAGCCATGCGATCGCGTCCAGATCCAGATGGTTGGTCGGCTCGTCGAGGAGCAGAATGTCCGGATTTCCGAACAGTGCCTGAGCAAGCAGTACCTTCACTTTTTCAGGACCGGTCAGATCCTTCATATATTTATAATGAAGTTCTGTATCAATTCCAAGGCCGTTCAGAAGAGATGCAGCATCAGACTCAGCCTCCCAGCCGTTCATTGCGGCAAATTCAGCTTCGAGCTCACTCGCCTTGATTCCATCCTCTTCTGTAAAGTCTTCTTTCGCATAGATGACTTCCTTTTCTTTCATGATCTCATACAGTCTGGCATTTCCCATAATGACTGTGTCGAGAACCGGGTATTCATCGTATTTGAAGTGATCCTGCTGCAGGAAAGACAGCCTTTCACCCGGAGTGATTGCAACCTCGCCTTTAGTAGGCTCAAGCTGTCCGGACAGGATCTTCAGAAAAGTAGACTTCCCTGCGCCGTTGGCTCCGATAAGACCGTAGCAGTTTCCCTCTGTGAACTTGATGTTGACATCTTCGAAAAGCGCTTTCTTACCTACGCGCAGCGTCACATTATTTGCACTGATCATACTGTTATCTCCTTATAAAATAAAACTAAAAAATGGAATTCATAACGCACCACCGCATATATTACCATGGATACCCATAAAAAGGCAAGGGGTTTCCGAATTCATGAAAACAGTATATAATAGTAACAGTTCACCCGCCCATGCAGGCAGGGATGCTTTATGCTGGCATAAGGAGCAGCCCGGACCTGCATGGGCGGAGGGAGCGCCCGAATACGAGCAAAGAAGCGGCGAGAGCCGCGGTGAGCACGTAAGTGCGGCTTTGCGAGAGGCGCGTGTGAACTGTGGAAGTACATGATTAGTAAACAGCAGGATTATTCACAGAAAAGAGGTTTAATCATTATGGCAATAAAGAAAGCAACACTTGTACTGGAGGGAGGAGCTACACGCGGTGTGTTTACATCCGGCGCGTTGGATTATCTGATGGATCAGGATCTGTATATGTCTCATGTGATAGGCGTATCCGCCGGATGCTGTAATGCGGTCGGCTATGTATCAAAGCAGCCGCGCAGGACGAGAGACTGCATGATCCCGGCGGATAAGAGCGGCAATTATTATTATGGCATCCGGGATTTTGTAAAAGAGAAAAGCGTAATGAATATGGATTTGATCTTTGACAAATATCCGAATGAGCTGATCCCTTTTGATTATGATACTTACTTTAACTCAGAGATTACCTGTGAGATCGTGACGACCAATTGTATTACAGGTAAAGCAGAATATATGACCGAAGACCATGACAGAGAGAGGCTGATGAAGATCTGCAGGGCTTCCTGCAGTATGCCTCTTTTGACGCCGATCGTAAATATCGATGATGTTCCCTATCTGGACGGAGGACTGGCGGATTCCGTGCCGGTCAGACATGCGCAGAAGATAGGAAACGAAAAGATCGTCGTAATTCTCACGAAGAACCAAGGGTATCGCAAGAAAGTGATATCTCCTGCATTGCAGAGAGTGTACCGGAGAGCATATAAGTCTTATCCGAATCTGGTCCGGACTATATTCCGCAGGAGCTTTGAATACAATAAGATGATGAATCATATTGATCAGCTGGAAAAAACCGGTGAAATTTTTGTGCTGAGGCCTCAGGTAAAGCCTGTATCCAGACTGGAGCGCAACAAGGAATCACTGGAAGCCTTTTACGAGCACGGGTACAGCTATATGGAGCGCAGGATGGATGACTTGATGGCATATCTTGAGCGGTAAATCACGAGGATCGGGAGCCAAGCCCGCGTGAAGAAAACATATTAAAATAAGAGGGAAACAGGACAAGGAGACAGGGAGAGATGGGGAAACAGGAGATACTCGACTATACGCAGAACAGGGAGCTGTCATGGCTGCGTTTCAACCAGAGGGTGCTTGAGGAAGCACGTGATGAGACAGTGCCGTTAATGGAGCGGATGAAATTCGTCGCAATCTTTACGAGTAATCTGGATGAGTTTTTTATGATCCGCGTGGGCAGTCTCTACGATATGGCGGCAGTGGATAACAAGAAGCTTGACACGAAGTCGGGCATGACGCCGAAGCAGCAGCTTGAGGCAATCTATCAGGCGGCTGCACCGCTGTATAAAGAGCGCGACAAGACGTATGCGGAGATCAAAAAACAGCTGAAACCGTACGGAGTCTGCGGGATGGACTTTAAAGAGCTGGAACAGCAGGAGAAGAAGTATGTCAAGAAGTATTTCAAAGAACAGGTTCTGCCAGTGCTGTCTCCGCAGATCGTGGATCCGAATCATCCGTTTCCGCATCTCCTTAACAAAGAGATCTATGTGGTAGCGAATCTGAAGCAGGGAAGCAACATGATGATGGGGATCGTGCCTGTACCGCAGTATATCCCGGAGGTGCTTTATCTGCCGGGACATGACATCCGTTATATCCGGATGGAGAAAGTAATCATGGAGTATCTGGGACTGGTATTTGATAAATACGAAGTGTCGGATAAGAACTATATCTGCGTGACGCGCAATGCTGATATTTCTCCGGATGACGAGGCTTATGCAGACAACGAAGACTTCCGTTTTATCATGAAAGAGACACTGCACAAGAGAAGACGGATGGCGGTCGTACGTCTTGAAACAGCATTTACGCTGGGCAAAGAGATGGAGAAGTATTTCTGTGATCGTTTTAAGATTACGCCGGAGTGCATCTTCCGGACAAAGATGCCTATGAAGCTGGGGTTTATCTTTGCCATCGCGGACAAGATCCCGGATTCTATGAAACGTGCGCTGATCGATGAACCTTTCAGCCCGCAGCCCTCCGCATCTCTTGCAGATGGAAGTGTGATGGAACAGGTGAAGAAGAAAGACGTTCTTTTGTCCTTCCCTTATGAGAGTATGGATCCATTCCTTCAGCTGATCAGGGAAGCGGCTTCAGATCCCGATGTCATGACGATCAAGATCACCATTTATCGTCTGGCAAAAAAGGCAAGACTTGTTGAATACCTCTGTGCGGCTGCCGAGAACGGAAAAGAAGTCACAGCGCTGATCGAGCTGAGAGCCCGTTTTGACGAACAGAACAACATCGACTGGTCGGAGCGGATGGAGGAAGCCGGATGCCGTGTCCTCTATGGATTCGAAGAGTATAAAGTCCACTCAAAGCTATGTCTGATCACATACAGGAATAAGAACGAAATCCGCTATATCACGCAGGTTGGCACGGGGAATTATAATGAAAAGACAGCGAAGATGTATACGGATTACTCTCTGATCACATCCAATCAGGAAATCGGTGAAGACGCGGCAGTATTTTTTAAAAATATGTCCATCGGCAATCTGGACGGCGTCTATAATCATCTGCTCGTATCGCCCACCAGCCTGAAGCAGAAAGTTCTCGCCATTATGGACGACGAAATCCGAAAAGGCAGTCATGGACGGATCGTCATGAAGATGAATTCTCTGACTGATATGGATTTTATAAGGAAAGTATCCGAGGCATCACAGGCAGGGGTAAAGATCGATCTGATCGTGCGGGGCATCTGCTGCATACTTCCGGGCATTCAGGGAAGAACCGAGAACCTGAATGTGACCAGTATTGTCGGACGGTATCTGGAGCACCCGCGGGTGTTTGTCTTCGGAACCGGCGATGATGCAAAAGTCTATATCGGTTCTGCAGATATGATGACACGAAATACAGAAAAACGTGTAGAAGCAGCGTGTCCGATCTTTGATCCGAAGATAAGAAAGAAGCTTATGCATGATCTGAATGTAATGCTTGCGGATAATGTGAAAGCGAGAAAAATGCTCAGTGACGGTACATACAGGAAGAAAGTGCAGGGAGATCGGCCTGTAAACGCGCAGGAAACTTTCATGAAAGAGGCGCTTAACGCCAGAAGGCCGGCAGCGGCGGTCCATAAGAAAGAAAAGAAGTCACTGTTCGGTAAGATATTCGGGATATTCCGAAGAAAATAAATCTACAGAAAATAATATCAAAGGAGAAAAACAATGACAGATTTTAAGACGGCAGAATTCGGGAAGACAAAAGACGGGAAAGATGCACATCTGTATCTTCTGGAGAATAAAAACGGACTGAAAGCGTATGTGTCCGATTTTGGGGCCTCGCTGGTGCGTCTGATTGTGCCGGATAAGGACGGCACAATGCTCGATGTAGTACTCGGTTACGACAGTGCTGCAGGATATGAGCGTGGAGATGCAGGAATTGGAGCGACAGTGGGAAGAAGCGCGAACCGGATCGGAGGTGCGCAGATTGAGATTAACGGTGTGACATACGAGCTTGAGAAAAATGATAATGGAAATAACCTGCACAGCGGCTGTGACTATTACCAGAAAAGAATATGGAATGTGGAGAAACAGACGGAAAATCAGATAACATTTCTTCTTCACAGTCCGGATGGCGATCAGGGATATCCGGGAGCGCTGGATATGCATGTAACTTATCTGCTGGATGACGAAAATGCATTGAACATCCACTATGAGGCGGTGCCTGACAAAGATACAGTTATCAATATGACAAATCACAGCTATTTTAATTTAAACGGCCATAACAGCGGAACAGTTCTTGAACATAAGGTTATGCTGGATGCTGACTCCTTTACTCCTGCAGATGCAGAGTCGATACCGACTGGTGAGATCCGCAGTGTTGAGGGAACGCCTATGGATTTCCGCAAAGAAAAAGTACTGGGGGAAGAGATAGACTCTGACTATGAGCCGCTGCGTTTCGGCGGCGGTTACGATCACAACTGGGTATTGAAAAACGAAGGCAGATTTGCTAAAGTAGCAGAAGTGACGTCAGACAAGAGCGGGATCCGGATGGAAGTGTACACGGATCTTCCGGGTGTACAGATGTACACGGCGAATTTCCTTGACAATGAACCGGGAAAAGACGGTGCATCCTATGCAAAGAGAAGCGCAGTGTGTCTCGAGACACAGTATTTCCCGGACGCGGTACATCACGATAATTTCCCGTCACCGGTCTGCAGAAAAGGAGAAAAATATGATACCCGTACTGCATACCGCTTTCTGACGAAATAGGAGACAGAGAAAAGACAGACATCTATGGGAAAATCAGTATACATTGCGGAGAAACCGAGCGTGGCTCAGGAATTCGCAAAAGCATTAAAACTAAAGACCAGACGGGGCGACGGCTATCTGGAATCCGAGGAGGCAATTGTAACGTGGTGCGTGGGACATCTCGTGACAATGAGCTATCCGGAAGCCTATGATCCGGCTTTGAAGAAATGGAGCCTTCAGACACTGCCGTTCATTCCGAATGATTTCAAATATGAAGTGATCCCTTCAGTAGAAAAACAGTTCCGCATTGTGAGCGGCATTCTGAACAGGGAAGACGTGGATACGATCTATGTATGTACCGACTCGGGGCGGGAGGGAGAATACATTTACCGTCTCGTTGAGCAGGAAGCCCACGTGACCGGAAAGAAGCGGAAAAGAGTGTGGATCGATTCCCAGACAGAGGATGAGATCCTGAGGGGAATCAGGGAGGCGAAAGATCTCTCTGAGTATGATAATTTAAGTGATTCGGCCTATCTCAGGGCAAAGGAAGATTATCTGATGGGAATTAATTTTTCCCGCCTTCTTACCCTGAAATATGGGAACAGTATTTCAAATTATCTGAAGACAAAATATTCTGTGATTTCTGTGGGCAGAGTCATGACCTGTGTGCTCGGCATGGTCGTGCGCAGGGAGCGGGAGATCCGCGATTTTGTCAAGACGCCCTTTTACCGTGTGATCAGTACGGTAGATGCATCAGGGCATACATTCGAGGGCGAGTGGAGGGCTGTGAAAGGTTCCCGTTATGTTGAGGTGAAGCCGGCCGCCAAGGATGACGGCGGACAGGCAGATGGCAAACCGGCAGAAGAGAGCCTGATCTATTCCCGTGACCTGTATAAAGAAAACGGATTTAAAGAAAGGCCGAAGGCGGAAGAGCTGATTGCGTATCTGTCAGAAGAACAGCCTCTTTCCTGTGTGGTAGAATCCATTGAAAAGAAGAAAGAAAAGAAGAATCCGCCCCTTCTATACAATCTGGCGGAGCTTCAGAACGACTGTTCCAAGCGTTTCAAGATCAGTCCGGATGAGACGCTTCGAATCGTGCAGGAATTATACGAGAAAAAGCTGGTGACGTATCCCAGAACCGATGCCCGTGTTCTTTCCACAGCGGTGGCAAAGGAGATTACAAGAAATCTGAACGGTCTGTCCAAGTATGAGATGGCGGCTCCGTATCTTCAGGACATCCTGAGTTTTGGAAGCTATAAGAATCTGGCGAAGACAAGATATGTCAATGATAAGCAGATTACGGATCACTACGCGATCATCCCTACGGGGCAGGGCCTTCCGGCACTTAAATCTGTCTCAGCAACTGCCCATAAGGTCTACGACCTGATCGTGCGGAGATTCTTAAGCATTTTTTATCCGGCTGCAGTGTACCAGAAAGTATCCATTGTCTCGAAGATGCGGGAAGAGAGCTTTTTCTCCAGTTTCAAGGTGCTTGCGGAAGAGGGATACCTGAAAGCAGCGGGAATGCCTCAGTCAAAGGATCAGACACCGGATACGGATCTTTTCGATGTGATCAAAACATTGAGAAAAGGAACTGTCCTCCCGGTTCAGTCACTGGATATCAAGGAAGGCGAGACGTCGCCTCCGAAACGTTATAATTCCGGTTCCATCATCCTTGCGATGGAGAATGCCGGACAGCTGATCGAGGACGAGGAGCTACGCGCCCAGATCAAGGGAAGCGGAATCGGTACCAGCGCCACGAGAGCAGAGATTTTGAAAAAGCTGATCCATATCAAATATCTGGGATTGAATAAAAAAACACAGATCATCACCCCTACATTACAGGGAGAGATGGTATATGATGTGGTGGACAATTCCATCCGGTCCCTTCTGAATCCGGAGCTTACCGCGAGCTGGGAAAAAGGGCTTACCTATGTGGCGGAAGGCAGTATCACATCGGATGAATATATGAAGAAACTGGATGACTTTATCACATGGAGAACCGTGGGAGTTAAAGGGCTGAACAATCAGTATCAGTTAAGAGCCTGCTATGACAAAGCGGCAGGTTTTTATAAAAAGGGCCGGAAGACCGGCGGAAAGGAAGAATAACAAATGGAAGCATTGACAGTAAAGGAACTTTATACACTGGACGAGACGATCGCAAAGGATATCTTTGAGGGAGTGACCTACCCATGGGAAGTCCTGCCGAAGATCAGCGCTTTTATCGTAGAGCTTGGCAATACTCTGAGCGAGGATGAATATGAGAAACGCGGGGAAAACGTGTGGATCGCAAAATCCGCAAAAGTGGCCCCTACAGCATATATTAACGGACCGGCTATCATCGGCAAGGAGGCGGAGGTGCGTCACTGCGCATTTATCCGCGGCAATGCGATCGTAGGAGAGGGAGCCGTTGTAGGAAATTCTACAGAGCTTAAGAACGTGATCCTCTTTAACAAAGTGCAGGTACCTCATTATAATTATGTCGGTGATTCCATTCTGGGATATAAGTCCCACATGGGTGCAGGTTCCATCACATCCAATGTGAAATCCGATAAGAAACTGGTCGTTGTAAAGACACCGTGGGGCAACATTGAGACAGGCATGAAGAAATTCGGCGCCATGCTCGGAGATGAGGTGGAAGTAGGATGCGGAAGCGTCCTTAATCCGGGAACTGTTGTGGGCAGCCACAGCAATATCTATCCGCTGTCATCTGTACGCGGATTCGTGCCGGGAAACAGCATCTATAAAAAACAGGGCGAAGTGGTAGAGAAGAGATAATATTCTTAACAAAAAATTAAGTTGACAACAGGCAGCGGGTCTCGTATTATTGTATTAAATTAATAATACAGTAATGCGGGACTTTTTATGTAGAAATACAGTACATATATTACATGGTTTCCGCAGACAGGAGGGTTTATGCTTGAGATACAGGGATTGAGCAAATCTTATGGGAATAATGCGGCGGTTGATAATGTGGATTTTACAGTTCCGGACGGCCAGGTCGGCATTCTGCTGGGACCGAACGGCGCAGGAAAGTCTACGATCATCAAGAGTATTGCTGGACTTCTGAGGTATAAAGGGATGATACGGATCCAGGGACTTCCGGCACGTACTGTCGAGGCAAAGAAAGTATTTGCATATGTGCCGGAAATCCCGAATATGTTTGACGCTCTGACTGTCAGAGAACATATTGAATATATCAGGATGGCGTACAACAGCGATATTACAGACGAGGAAGTGGAGCAGATACTGAAAGAATTTGAGATGGATGACAAGCAGGATAAGCTTGGAAACGAACTGTCCAAAGGAATGATGCAGAAAGTAAGCATCTGCTGTGCCCTTGCGGTAAAGCCTCAAGTTATCCTTCTCGATGAGCCGATGGTAGGTCTTGATCCGGCCGCGATCAAAAAGCTGAAAGAAGTAGTGCTGGAACTTAGAAATCAGGGAGTGACGGTGCTGATCAGTACACATATGCTTGAGATGGTAGAGAATCTGTGGGACATTATGTTTGTTATGGAGAAGGGCCATATTATCGGTTCTTATACAAAACAGGATGCAGAGGGCAGGGATCTGGACGACTTGTTCTTTGCGATGACGGGCGGTGAAAAAGAATGAAAGCGCTGATCTACCTTACAAAACGGAGTTTCATAAATAATTTAAAACGCGCGGTCACAAAGCCGACGACCCTGATCGCGCTGATATTCGGGATTGCCTATGGAGCATTCGTCATATTCGGACTTGGCGTTATGGCGGTCGGAGTACATATCGATTCGGTGAAAGGACTTCTGGCGGTTCTGACAATATGGAGTATTTATAACACATTTGGTAATTTTCTCGGATATTCCTCGCGAAAAGGAATTATATTCAGACCCGGACACGCACATTTTGTCTTCACGGCGCCGATCGATCCGAAACTTGTGCTTATCAGCAGCGCCTGGATGAACTATCTTTTTTCGATCATTGTCTGGCTCCTGATCGGAATCGGTTCACTGACGGTATTCCGTATTCCAATCTTGAGCGCAGCCGTGATCTTTCTGGGAGGATGTGTGCTGGAGCTTGCGTTTGAAGCAGCGGTCATGATTTTTCTCTATACAAATGACCGGGTGCCGGAAAAACTGATGAAGGCAATCCGGATGGGGATCAAGATATTTCTCATCGTGTGCGCGCTGGCGGTCGTACTGTATTTCCGGAAAAACGGGCTTACACTTGAGACTGCATGGGCTCTCCTTGATATGCCCGGATTGCAGATGATACCGGTGTTCGGATGGCAGATTGCCATTTATCGCCTGATCCTGCTTGGACCGACCGTGCTTAATGTCATTTGCTCGATTCTGTACCTTGCCATGGCGGCGGTCTCCGTGATAGCAGCGGTGCGCATGAAATGTGACGGCGGATACTATGAAGAGGCGGCAAAATTTGCCGATGATTACGCAGATCTGAAGAAACGTCAGAAAAACGGCGAGATGGTGTTCGGGCTGAGCGGGAAGAAACGCAGTTTCCGACGTGTCAGAGAAAAGATTGCAGGAAAGGGAGCGCAGGCAATCTTTTACAGGCAGCTTCTTGAATATAAAAAAGAAAAATTCTTCATATTTGACAAGATTACACTGATCTCACTCGTACTTGCATTTATATTTTCTTACAGCCTCAGTGATTCAGCAGCAGAGTCAGGTGTGGGACAGCTGTTTCTGCTGGGCGTGGTTGCATATGTGTCGCTGGTCATGAGCGGATATCTCGGAAAATGGGAGAGCGAGCTGAAGAATCCCTATCTGTTCCTCGTACCGGACACGCCTCTCAGGAAAATGTGGTATGCAACGTTGATAGAACATATCAAAGCTTTTGTAAACGGATGTATCATCTGTATTCCGATAGGCATCTTCTGGCATGTGAATCCGGTCGAGATCATATTCTGCATCCTGATCTATGTAGTGATACAGGCAGACCGGCTTTACACTACAGTTCTGGCTCAGTGTCTGCTGGGCGACGTGTTTGGGAAGACCGGGCAGAATGTGCTCAGAATGCTTATACAGAGCGCCCTGCTGGGAGCGGGAGCGGGAGTGGCTGTTGTAGTCGGGATCTTTGTAAATATGGATTTCATCTTTCCAATCGTGCTGATTTATAGTATGATGGTTACAGTGGCAGTGGGTGTTCTGGCGTCTCTGAGGTTCAATACAATGGAGCAGCTGGTATAGCCCGCCAATGACAGGAGGTAACACATATGCTCAATGATAATTTTGTAACAATGGAAATCGGCAAGACGAAGCATATCGCTCTTATCGCCCATGACGGCAAGAAAAAAGAGCTGGTGGACTGGTGTGACAAAAATAAGGAGATCCTGAAAGGACATTTCCTCTGCGGGACCGGCACAACGGCACGTCTGATCGCGGAACGCACCGGACTTCCGGTAAAAGGCTTCTGCAGCGGCCCCCTCGGCGGAGACCAGCAGGTCGGTGCAAAGATTGTGGAAGGACAGGTTGATCTTATGATCTTTCTGTGGGATCCGCTTGAAGCACAGCCCCATGATCCGGATGTGAAGGCACTGCTCCGTATCGCTGTTGTATATGATATACCGGTAGCGAATAACCTTGCGACAGCGGATTTTCTGCTGAATTCGAAGTTCATGGAAGAGCCTTACAGCAGAAAGATTGAAAACTTCAATAAGACGATCGAAGAGCGTGCGAAAAAATTGAAGTAACAGTTCAGCCATCGGGATGTCAGGAGTTGAATCTATGCTTGCATAAGGATTCAGCGGCTGGACTGTAACAGCATCCATCGGATGAAATCATGCTTGACACGGGCTTTCTGCCCGTGTTATTCTATACCAGTAAACTTTATTACTTTAAAGTGTAGAACTTTAAAGCGCAACGCTTTAAAGTAAATAAGCAAAAGAAAAAACAGGAAAGTTGAGGAATGAGAGATGGTGATTAAAGTCATACTGCTTGTCGTATTTTTTGCAGTCATGGTATGTGTAGGGCTTTATGCAAGAAGACATGCCGCAAGCGTAGACGGATTCGTGCTGGGCGGCAGATCCGTGGGGCCGTGGCTTACGGCATTTGCCTATGGCACATCGTATTTTTCAGCCGTTGTATTTGTGGGATATGCAGGACAGTTCGGATGGAAATACGGGATCGCGAGTACATGGATCGGTATCGGGAATGCCGTGATCGGCAGTCTGCTCGCATGGGTTGTGCTCGGTAGAAGAACCAAGATCATGACACAGCATCTGGGCTCCAAGACAATGCCGGATTTTTTCGGACAGCGTTACAGCAGTAAACCGCTGAAGATCGCAGCGTCGGTGATTGTCTTTGTATTCCTTATTCCATACACTGCATCTGTATATAACGGACTGTCCAGACTCTTTGAGATGGCGTTCAATATCCCCTATACATGGTGTGTCATCGCAATGGCAGTGTTTACAGCTCTGTATGTGATACTGGGCGGATATATGGCTGCAGCCATCAATGATTTTATCCAGGGAATCATTATGCTGGTCGGCATTGCTGCGGTTATCGCAGCTGTACTGAACGGTCAGGGCGGTTTTATGAATGCAATTTCCGAGATGGCACAGATTCCAAGCGATGTAGCGGTTACAGAGGGACAGCCGGGAGCGTTTACATCTTTCTTCGGACCGGATCCGCTCAATCTGCTCGGCGTCGTTATACTGACGTCTCTCGGAACATGGGGACTGCCTCAGATGATCGGAAAATTCTATGCGATAAAAGACGAGAAATCGATCAATACAGGAACTGTCATCTCCACATTATTCGCAGTTGTCGTTTCAGGAGGATGCTATTTCCTCGGCGGTTTTGCAAGACTTTTTGACAGCCCGCAGATCTACGACACAACGACCGGAGCAGTAGTATATGACAGTATTATCCCGCATATGCTCTCAGCACTGCCGGATATCCTGATCGGTATTGTTGTCGTACTGGTCTTGTCAGCTTCCATGTCCACGCTGTCTTCGCTGGTACTGACATCCAGTTCTACGATGACACTGGATCTTATAAAAGACAACGTAGTAAAAAATATGAGTGAAAAGAAACAGATCATCACCATGCAGGTTCTGATCGTATTCTTCCTCGTGGTATCTGTGGTGATCGCTCTTGATCCGCCCACATTTATCGCTCAGCTCATGGGAATCTCATGGGGCGCGCTGGCAGGAGCATTCCTCGCTCCGTTTATGTACGGACTCTACTGGAAAGGCGTCACCCGCGCAGGCGTGTGGGCCGGATTTATCGCAGGCGTCGGCCTGACTGTGGCAAATATGTTCATCGGATTTATCGAATCCCCGATCAACGCAGGAGCCGCGGCAATGATAGCAGGATTGATCGCAGTACCTGTGGTAAGCCTTATCTCACCGAAACTGGAGAAAAAGAAAGTAGATGAAATCTTTGAATGCTATGAAGAGAAAGTTGTGATATCAAGAAAACGGTCGCTGCAGGAGTAAATAAATTCGTGATTATTGAGTAGACACCGTTGCAATGGTAAAGATATACTGATCAAACAGCGGACGCAGAAAAAAGAAGATACTTGCAGCGCTATGCCGACCCGCTTTACCTCATCCCCTCGAATCCATGTAACGCGTCATGGAAATACTCGTCCATTGGAACTCACATTTTCATGCCGCTAACATGGAGAACGAGGTGTATTCGGAACGCTCTATGTCGATGTATAGCTTATGCAGTATCTTCTTTTTTTGCTGTCTCATCCTGTCATTACACTTTTTTTCAGACGCAACGTCATCCTTCAACAAACATTCATACAAATCGGGAGAAGCCGGAACTTTGTTGATAAAGCCGGCCCCTTCGACCAGTTTTCTGTAAATTCCATGATTGTCGGGGCGACACTTCTGATTGGATAAGCACAGAAAATCAAACGGACACAACTGATCTGATGAATCTTTCGTATATGGCGGGAGAATGAGGACGGTGACTGTGGAAGAATGTTAGTCAAAGTTAAATCCGTGATACAGCGTTAATCAATAAAATGAATATGTCTGAGCGTATGCGAGTTTATTCATTTTATTGATTGTTTTTAGCTGCAGCACGGATTTGTTACTTTGTCTTACTTTCTGTAACCGGAACCGGAATCATTCTCCCGCCATATACGAATACGTTATCAAGACCCACTGTATCCGATCGATTTTCGAATGTTGTCCGAAGAAATGCCACTCCGGCAAACACAAATTTACAGCTTCAGATTTTTGAAGAGATCCCCAAGGCTTGTTCCGATCTCTTCACTCTTCGGCAGTACCACTTTTTCTTCCGGCTCTTCTTTGACTTCCTCGAGAGCTTTCATGCTCAGGCTTACCTTGCCGTCTTTGATGCCGATGACCTTTACTTTGACTTCGTCGCCTATGCTGAGTACATCTGACGGTACTTTTACACGTTTCTGTGAGATCTGAGATACGTGTACCAGACCGGAAAGACCGTTCTCAAGTTTTACGAAAGCACCATAGTTCTGGAGTGTCTCAACTGTTCCGTTTAAGACTGTTCCGACTTTCAGATTTGCGATTTTTTCTTCGCGTGCTTTTCTTTCTTTCTCCTTCAGAATCTCGCGTGCAGAGAGGACGAGACGGTTATTTGCCTGATCTACATCGATTACCTGCACCTCGATATCCTTCAGGAGATATGTCTCAAGATCTTCAATATAGGTAAGGGAAAGTTTAGAAGCAGGAACAAATCCTCTTAATCCCTCGACCATACAGATGACGCCGCCGTTTACGACTCCCTCAACTTTGACCGGAAGGACTGTTTTGTTTTCCATATATTCAGTAACTCTGTTCCATGGATTAGCGTCATCGATATGATCTTCGTAATCAGCCATAGTTTCAACAGTTTCGTTTTCCTGTAATTCTTCTTTCATTTCTTCGCTCATTGTACAGCACCTCAACTTACTTAGATTTTCAACACAATCAGGCAGAGCGAAGCGATCACATCGCTTCGGATCGCGTTTTGCGCGATTATTATACCATAAATTAAACAGAAAAAACAACTGTGGCTTGACTATCTATGAAAAAAATGGCAATCTTAATAAGGAACGAAAAGGACCATAAATGAAGAATCATGACAGCGCAATCCGGTATATCGAAACGCTGTTGCAGAAAATAACAGGAGCATGGAAATATGAGCAGGGAAAAAGACAGAAAAGTATATGTTGTAGGACACAAAAATCCGGATACGGATTCCATCTGTTCTGCGATCGCCTATGCGGCTTTGAAGACAAAAATTACCGATATCCCTCATGAACCGAGAAGAGCGGGGCAGTTAAATGAAGAGACCCAGTATGTTCTGGAACGCTTTGGCGTAAAAGCCCCAAGACTGCTGTCCGACTTAAGGGAACAGATCAAGGATGTAGAACTAAAAGAGGTTGACGGCTTAAAGAGCAGTGTTTCTATCCGTACCGCATGGGAGAAGATGCAGGAATCTAATATACATACACTTCCCGTTACAAGAGACGGAAAGCTGGAAGGTCTTATTACAATCGGTGATATTGCAAAGACATACATGGAAGTGTACGACAGCACGATTCTTTCAAAAGCCCGCACCCAGTACCGTAATATTGCCCGTGCTGTAGACGGTGAAGTGCTCACCGGAAATGAACACAGTTATCTGCTGAAAGGAAAAGTCGTGATCGCGGCTTCCAGCAGGATTCTCATGTCAGATTTCATTAATAAGGACGACCTTGTCATCATGGGCGACCGCAAGGATGCCCAGCAGTGTGCTGTTGACGTGGATGCAAGCTGTATGGTAGTCTGCCAGAATGCACCTGTATCGGACAAGATCATTCAGCAGGCACAGGAAAAGGAAATCGTGATCATACGGACGCCTCACGATACATTTACCGCAGCGCAGCATATCAACCAGAGTATTCCGGTGAAATATTTTATGACCAAGGACAATCTGGTTACATTCAAAATGAAAGATTACGTGGATGACGTAAAAGAAGTTATGGCGCGCAAAAGATTCCGTGATTTCCCTATCGTTGACAATAAAGGAAAATTCCTCGGTTTGATTTCCAGACGCCGGCTTTTGAACGTGCGGAAAAAGCAGGTGATCCTTGTAGACCATAATGAGAAGAATCAGGCAGTTGACGGTGTGGAAGAAGCAGAAGTACTTGAGATCATTGATCACCACAGACTGAGCAGTATTGAGACGATGGGCCCCGTATTCTTCCGGAACCAGCCGGTGGGATGTACTGCTACGATCGTTTATCAGATGTATCAGGAGGCAGGAGTGGAACCGGATCCTGTCAATGCAGCGCTTCTCTGTTCGGCGATCATTTCGGATACCCTGATGTTCCGCTCGCCGACCTGTACGCCTCTTGATGAAAATACAGCGAGAAAGCTTGCAGAAATTGCAGGAGTGGAGGTTGAAAATCTGGCTCAGGAGATGTTTAATGCCGGCAGCAACCTAAAAGGAAAGAGTGCAGAAGAGATATGCTTCCTCGATTTTAAACAGTTTACAGTCAATGATACAGTGTTCGGCGTCGGACAGGTCAACTCCATGAGTGCGGATGAATTGAAAGAAATCCGGAAGATCGTGCGGCCTCATCTCGAGAAGGCACGTGTCAATCACGGGCTGAATATGATCTTTTTCATGCTGACCAATATTATTACCGAATCCTCCGAGCTTCTCTGCTGCGGACCGGAGGCGAGGGAGAAGATTTTAAGCGCATACGACCTGCCGGAGGATACGGAGACGATCATGCTCAAGGGCGTTGTATCAAGAAAGAAACAGCTTGTACCTACTCTG
This sequence comes from uncultured Lachnoclostridium sp., assembly GCA_930986645.1. Taxonomy (GTDB): domain Bacteria; phylum Bacillota; class Clostridia; order Lachnospirales; family Lachnospiraceae; genus Mediterraneibacter. Next base: position 3,632 of record CAKNJS010000022.1, on the reverse strand, counting down.
GTCGGTGCGCTGCAGCAATAGGAGAATTGTATGGCAAAACAGACATGGAAACCGGGAAATATGATCTACCCCCTGCCCGCTGTTATGGTGAGTACAGCGGACAAAGAGGGCAGAAGCAACATACTGACCATTGCGTGGACAGGGACTGTGTGTACGAATCCTCCAATGGCGTATATATCCGTCCGGCCGGAGCGGTATTCCTATCATATGATCAAAGAGAGCGGAGAGTTTGTGATTAACCTGACCACAAAAAAACTTGCCCGTGTCACAGACTATTGCGGTGTCCGCTCGGGCAGGGAAGTGGACAAGTGGAAAGAGTGCCGGCTGACAAAAGGAAGTGCTTCATCTTTGAAGTATGCGCCGGTGATCGAAGAGGCCCCCGTTAATATCGAATGCAGGGTAAAAAGCATTCAGGAACTGGGCAGTCATCATATGTTTCTCGCGGAAGTGACAGCAGTGCAGGTTGACGAGGCATATATGGACGAAAAAGGGAAATTTGATCTGGACAGTACCGGATTGATTGCCTACTCTCATGGAGAATATCTGGATCTGGGAGAAAAGCTGGGGACATTCGGGTACAGCGTGCGTAAGAAGCAGACTGCACGGAAGCCAAAAGTATCGGGCGGCAGAAAATCAGATGCCAAAAATGCGGGTCGCAAAAGATCAGATGTCCCAAATAAGGGCAGAAGGAAATCTGCCGGGAAGAAACGTACAACAGCGCGAAGAAAGGCGGACAGATAATGCTTTATTTTGAAAATGATTATTCAGAGGGCGCCCATGAAGAAGTATTAAAACGTCTGATAGAGACAAATATGGAACAGCTTCCGGGGTACGGGACAGACCGGTATACAGCGTCCGCAAAGGAAAAGATCTGTGCCGCCTGCGGATGTCCGGACGCAGAGGTATACCTTCTGACAGGAGGAACCCAGACAAACCAGATTGTGATCAGTTCTATGCTGGATTCCCATGAGGGAGTGATCGCGGCCGAGACAGGTCATGTAGGCACCCATGAGGCGGGTGCCATTGAGTGGACAGGTCACAAGGTTCTCGCCCTGCCTCAGAAAAACGGCAAACTGTCGGCAGATGATCTTGAAGAGTATATGAATACGTTCTATGGGGATGAAAATCATGAACATATGGTATTCCCGGGAATGGTTTACATTTCTCATCCGACAGAGTACGGCTCTTTGTATACAAAAGGAGAACTGGCTGAATTATCCGCAGTCTGCAGTGAATACCGGATTCCCCTTTATCTGGACGGGGCGCGGCTCGGATATGCGCTTGCTGCAGCGGACACGGATGTGACACTTCAGGATGTGGCAGAATATTGTGACGTATTCTATATCGGCGGGACGAAAGTCGGGGCTCTGTGCGGGGAAGCGGTCGTTTTCCCGAAAGAGAATACACCGCTCCATTTTGTGACAAAGGTAAAGCAAAGAGGAGCGCTTCTCGCCAAAGGGAGGCTGACCGGCGTACAGTTTGACGCTCTTTTTACCAATGATCTTTATCTGAAGATCGGAAAAAACGCTATCGATACGGCGGATGAGCTGAAGCGGATACTAAGAGAAAAAGGATATGAGTTCTTCATCGATTCTCCTACGAATCAGATCTTTGTGGTGCTGGAAGATTCTCAGATGGAGAAACTAAAAGAAAATGTAGTGTTTGGCTGCTGGGAAAAGAAAGATGAAACCCACACAGTTGTGCGGTTTGCGACGAGCTGGGCGACGAAAATGGAAGATGTGAAAAAACTGGCTGCGTTCCTTTAACGGGAACGCAGTTTTTCTTTCGTTTATTGAAGAACGGAAGAAAATATCAGTTTTCTGCTTTCCTTAATGGAAAAGTTACGCTCCAATTTCCCTTTATGGGTCCGGATGAAGTAATGAATTTTCCGTACAGATCATATTCACCAAGTGTTTCAGCAGCAATTTCGGTAAAGATATAATCTTCATAGCTGTTTTCTCCTGTAGTATCAAAAAATGCGATAGAACCATCACAACTGATTGTCTCACCGGTTTCTTTGTTTATCAGGGTAATCGTTCCGTGGTTATCCGTCTTTAAAATATCTTTATAATAAACCTGAACATGGAGATATCCGTCAATATAACCGATACCTGTCAGAGACACTCCGTCGACAGGCGAACAGATATTACCGGATGGTTTGAGAACTGTCAGCAAATCATGGTCGGGAGAGTCTTTGTACTTCTCTATAAACTCTGATCCGCCGATACCTCGCGGATCAACTCTCTGGGGTGTGCTGTCAAGCCGGATGTCAGACAGATTTACTTCATTGATGATCCCTTCATATGTTTCCTTATTGCTCAAAATTTCCCGAAGGGTGAATGTCAGCTTGCCGCCGGTGATATCCTGATCATCCCACTGCTCGATCGTGATAAGGAATTCAGCAGTATGGGTATCGGGATCATAGCCGGACAGGATGCAGTGACTTGAGCAGTCAAATGGAGTATTGAGCTGGTAACTGTCAAAAAGGTCAATTGTTTCATCAAATTTCGTCCCCTCCAGATCCTGTACTGAAATGTAGATTTCAGCAGTATTTTCATGTATATACGCTGCCGATACTTCCATGCGAATGCCATTGTCTTCGCAGGATAACTGCACCGGCTTGAAGAATTGCGCCGTGGAAGGGGAGATGGCGTACAGCACATTATAAAATGCAGGCATTGAAGCGGCCATTACAGGAACAGCGAGACTGAATACAAGACAAAGACAGGCCGCTATGGCACACCATTTTTTTAATCTCTTTCTTTTGGGTATGGACTTTCTGTCCGCTGCCTGAATATATTCCGGACTGATCAAGTCCATTTTATTAAGTAGTTCACTTCCTCTCATAGAATGTAACCCTCCTTTTCAAGATAGTCACGAAGCTGCTTACGACTTCGAAAAAGCATGGTCTTCGCTTTGCTCTCAGACAGTGCAAAACGTCGGGCTATGTCTGAGATAGAATCCAGATACCAGTATCTACGTATAAAAACATTTCTTTTTTCTTCGCTGAGTGTGCTGAGAAATCCGTTGATCGCCTGCCCTAAAATTATATCGTCTATACGACATTCCACATCATCCGGAGCAGGAATACATTGCTCCATCTCTGCACTAAGCTCAGAGATAAATGCGCGGCGTTTCAGCCGGCTGTGTTTCCGGCAGCAGTCCAGAGAAATATGACGGGTGATCCGTGCAAGAAAAGCATACAGGTATTCTCTTGGCTCATGAGGCGGTATTGAGTTCCATGTTTTCAAGTAGGTGTCATTTTCACATTCTTCTGCTGTCTGATAATCTTTTACGATACCATAAGCCAGAGCACGTAAATGGTCTCCGAATTTTTCAGAAGTCTGTTTAACGGCTGTTTCATCACGGCGCAAATATAGATCTATGATTTTATTGTCATCCAAAGGTTCCCCTCCTCCCTCTTATGTTAAAAGGCCTTCACTATAATAAGCGCTGTGCAGAATATGAAGGTTACATTTATTAGAAGATTATAACAACTTTTTACTTTATGTGTCCTTAATGACCAGCTATCATAAAATTAACAATAAGATGATAAGATGATAAGCCTCATAATGATCCTCAATTGTAATCCGAGATTCCATACCTGCTATCCCGGATAAGTGTGAAAAGTG
>CAKNJS010000021.1 GCA_930986645.1 uncultured Lachnoclostridium sp. | reverse complement strand
AAGAGTGAGAACAGCTATCATATGATGATGCTCGGAATGTGCGCGTTTATGCAGAGACACTATGAAGTAAGCAGTAACAGGGAGAATGGAAGCGGCCGGGGAGATATCGTGCTCCGAGGTAGAAAACCGCAGTATCCCGGTATGATCATGGAGTTCAAATATACAAAAGATGAATCACAGGATTTGGGAGAACTTGCATCAGATGCAGTCAGCCAGATTAAAGAGAAAAAATATGATGCGGGCATGGACGGAACTGTTTATTTCATCGGACTTGCCCATTGCGGTAAACATGCAGAAGTCAGATGGGAGAAAAAGCAGTCTTAAAATATTTTTTGTTTATGATTAAAAAAGATCAAGAAAACGTGATTGACATAGTTAAAAATACACACTATAATGTATTTAAATTTTTAACTATCAGAAATGCAGTGACAGGGAGGAGTACATAATCTTCGGATGCACAGAGAGAAGATGGACGGTGCAAATCTTCGTGAAGGGATTATGGAAGTAGCCTTCGAGCAGTGGACTGAACGTACTTATACACGCGGCGGCAGGGCATTGATCCATCAGTGCCGGTACAGGCACAGCCTGCGTCGGACAGTACAAGTAGGCTTCAACGTTTTCCCACGTTACAGGGAAGCGGTATCGGATGAAACGAATGATCAGGAGAGAGCTGGTCAGGTTGATTCCCGTACCGGCAGAGTGCAGAGATTTTCTCTGAATTCAGGTGGTAACACGGATGAAGGATTCGCCCTGAGCATATGATGCTCAGGGATTTTTTTGTATGTAACGACCGAGAGTCCGGAGCATCCGTTTTGCAAAGAGGAGGTATGAAATTGAGACAGATTACAGGCAACAAGTTACTGGTAAGAGCGTTAAAAGAAGAAGGAGTGGACACAATCTTCGGATATCCGGGTGCGTGTACCATTGATATCAGCGACGAGCTGTACAAACAGAATGACATAAAAGTTATCCTTCCCCGCCATGAGCAGGCGCTCGTTCACGAGGCAGATGCTTATGCAAGGACAACTGGAAAGACAGGCGTGTGTCTGGTGACAAGCGGACCGGGGGCTACAAATCTTGTAACAGGACTTGCAACGGCAAACTATGACAGTGTTCCTCTTGTCTGCTTTACAGGGCAGGTGGCGAGACACCTGATCGGAAATGACGCATTTCAGGAAGTGGATATCGTAGGAATCACACGCAGTATCACAAAATACGGCGTGACAGTGAGAAATCGTGAAGATCTCGGTCGTATTATCAAAGAGGCGTTTTATATCGCGCGGACAGGACGTCCGGGACCAGTGCTCATCGACCTTCCGAAAGATGTGATGTGTGAACTTGGCAGCGCGGACTATCCGGATTCCGTTAATATCCGCGGTTATAAACCGAATACAAGCGTGCATATGGGACAGCTGAAACGCGCCCTCAAAATGCTTAAAAAGGCGAAAAGGCCTCTTTTCCTTGCGGGCGGCGGTGTAAATATTGCCCGGGCAAATAAGATATTTACGGAAGTTGTAAATAAGACGAACGTGCCGGTGGTAACGACGATCATGGGAAGGGGTGCGGTACCGACCAGTCATCCGCTGTATATCGGCAATCTCGGAATGCACGGCCAGTATGCGGCGAATATGGCGGTCAGTGAGTGTGATCTTCTTTTCTCTATCGGAACAAGATTCAATGACAGAATCACAGGCAAGCTCCATGCATTTGCCCCGAAGGCTCAGATTGTCCATATTGATATTGATACGGCGTCTATTTCCAGAAATATCCATGTTCATGTGCCGATTGTAGCAGATGCCCTTGAGGCTGTGACAAAGATGAACGAATACGTGGAAAAATGTGAGACGGAAGAGTGGCTGGAACAGATCAGATCATGGAAAGAAGAACATCCGCTGACAATGAAAGACCGGGGAAATATGAGCCCGATGGATATTATTCAGGAGATGAACAGGCAGTTTGATGACGCTATCATCACAACGGACGTAGGGCAGCATCAGATGTTTGTCACCCAATATGCAGAGATCAATGAAAAGAAGCAGCTTGTCACATCCGGCGGACTGGGAACTATGGGATATGGATTCCCTGCGGCAATCGGAGCGAAGATTGGAAATCCCGATAAGACTGTCATTGCTATTTCCGGAGACGGAGGCATGCAGATGAATATTCAGGAGTTTGCCACGGCAGTGCTGGAAGAACTTCCGCTTATCCTCTGCGTATTCAATAACGAGTATCTGGGTATGGTGCGCCAGTGGCAGAAGCTTTTCTACGGCAAACGCTATGGTATGACGAACCTGCGTTCCGGAGCCCTGTACCGAAGGACAAACGGGGAGAAAATGCCGGAATACACACCGGATTTTGTAAAACTGGCAGAGAGCTATGGCGCGAAGGGAATCCGCGTTATGAAGAAAGAGGATATTGTGGCCGCATTTGAAGAGGCAAAGAAAAATACAAAGACACCGACACTGATCGAATTTATCATTGATCCGGAAGAAATGGTCTACCCGATGATCCAGCCGGGCGGAACTCTGGAAGAGATGATCATGGATTGCTAGAGAAAGGAGTGCATGAGAATGGATAACACAATGAAAAAAAGATGGATTTCCCTTTATGTTGAGAATCAGGTGGGCGTGCTCTCCAAGATTTCCGGACTTTTCTCCGGAAAATCCTACAATCTGGACAGTCTTACCGTAGGAACGACAGAAGACCCTACCGTATCAAGAATGACAATTGCTACAGTCAGTGATGACGAGACATTTGAGCAGATTAAAAAACAGCTCAACCGCATGATAGAAGTGATCAAGGTAATTGATTTTACTGATATCTTTGTCAGGATGAAAGAGATCCTGTATGTGAAAGTGTTTAAATGCTCCCCTGCAGATAAAGTGGAAGTATTTCAGATTGCGGAAACTTTTAAGGCGAAAGTGATTGATTACGGCAGGGATAGTGTGCTCGTGGAATTCGTCCAGACAGCGACCAAGAACGATGCAGTGGTCAAATTAATGAAAGAAGAATTTAAGAGCATAGAGGTCGTCAGGGGCGGAAGCGTAGGAATCGAGTCTATCAGCATGATGGAGCGATAGATTAAGAGCGCCATTCGCAAAGCCGCACTGCGTGCTGACTGCGGCTTCTGCCGCTTCTTTGCTCGTTGGCACTGGGGCCGTCCGTAATCAGTTCAGGAGCGCCATTCGCAAAGCCGCACTGCGTGCTGACTGCGGCTTCTGCCGCTTCTTTGCTCATTGGCAGGCGCTCAGCCAATTTATATATACATCTGCGGAAGTATGCGAGCATCCTTCCGGCAGCTGTATATATGAATTGCTGAACTGTTACTCAAAAAACCGAGCGCACTCTTGATTTTTGTTAATCGCAGTATTATAATGGTCACCGTAGAGTAATGAAAGACTTTTCCAAGCAGAGGAGGAAATACAATGGAGAAGAAAAATCTTGACTGGGAAAATATGGGATTCAGCTACATGCAGACTGACAAGCGGTATGTGGCAAACTATAAAGATGGCAAATGGGATGACGGAGCTCTGATCGATGATGCAAATATCGTGATGAATGAATGTGCAGGAGTACTTCAGTATTCACAGTCTGTTTTTGAGGGACTGAAAGCATATACAACAGAGGACGGACATATCGTTACATTCCGTCCGGATCTGAACGCTTCCCGTATGGTAGATTCTGCAAAGCGTCTTGAGATGCCGCCGTTTCCGGAGGATCGTTTCGTAGACGCCGTAGCGCAGGTTGTTAAGGCAAATGCAGCATATGTTCCGCCGTACGGCTCAGGAGCTACACTGTATATCAGACCATATATGTTCGGTATCAATCCGGTTATCGGTGTGAAACCTGCTGATGAGTACCAGTTCAGGATTTTTGCGACTCCGGTAGGTCCGTATTTCAAGGGCGGCGCTAAGCCGATCACAATCTGTGTATCAGACTTTGATCGCGCCGCACCGCACGGAACAGGACACATCAAAGCGGGACTTAACTATGCAATGAGCCTTCATGCAATCGTAACAGCTCATGCAAACGGATTCGATGAGAACATGTATCTGGATTCCGCTACAAGAACAAAAGTAGAGGAGACAGGCGGAGCAAACTTTATCTTTGTTACAAAGGACAATAAAGTTGTTACACCTCACTCAAGTACGATCCTTCCGTCCATCACAAGAAGATCGATCATGTATGTGGCAGAGCACTATCTCGGACTGGAAGTTGAGGAGAGAGACGTATACTTTGACGAAGTAAAAGACTTCGCAGAGTGCGGTCTGTGCGGTACAGCTGCCGTGATCTCCCCGGTAGGAAAAGTTGTCAACCATGGAGAAGAAATCTGCTTCCCAAGTGGAATGGAGAAGATGGGACCGGTTACACAGAAACTGTACGATACACTGACAGGTATCCAGATGGGACACATCGAAGCACCGGAAGGATGGATCAAAGTCATCGAGTAATTTATCGTATCATTCATACGAATAAGAAAGAATTATCCGGCAGAGAAGCCTTTATACAGGGCTTCTCTTTTTTTTGTATATCGGAGACAAGCCGAAATCCGGGGGTGGCCAAGACTTTGGCGGCCGTTTACAATTACGGGATCTGCCTTCTGACACTTCCGGTGATTTCGCGGAAAATATGATATAATAATTAATAATTACGCAAAGCGTTAAATAAAATATTTTCAGAAAAGCGAGGTATGAATGATGCGAAAAATCAAGTGGGGTGTGATGGGGACCGCTTATATTTTCGAACGGGACACGGCAAGAGGAATGAAACTTGCAGAAAACTGTGAATTGACTGCCATTGCGGGACGAAGTATGAAAAAAGCGGAAGCGTTTCAGGAGAGATATGGATTTAAAAAGGCATATGGCAGTTATGAGGACCTGCTCAACGATCCGGAGATAGAAGCGGTGTATATTCCGCTTCCGAATACGATGCATTATGAGTGGACAATACAGGCACTCAGACATGGAAAACATGTCCTCTGTGAGAAGCCGCTGGCTCCCGGCGCTGAAGAGGCAAGAGAAATGTTTCAGATTGCAAAAGAAAATAATGTGTTTCTTATGGAAGCTTTTGCTTATCAGCACAGCCCTTATATAAAAGAGATTAAAGAGGCGGTTGATTCGGGAAAAATCGGAGAGATACGCTACATAGAGGCTGCCCTGATCACATCAGATTATGATTATAGTAATATCCGTATGAGGAAAGAAACTCTCGGCGGCTGTATGTATGATCTGGGAGTCTATGCGGCAAGCTTCGTCCAGAGGATGACGGGAAGAAAACCGGAAAAGATAAGTGCGGTGAGCAGTTTTTCGGAAGAGGGCATTGACACTTATACGACTGCTGTATTTGAATACGCAGACGGTATGAAAGCGCATATTGACTGTGGCATGGTTCTTGAGACAGAGAAGAACTGTTCCCTCGACCGTTTCCAGATCCATGGCTCAAAAGGTTCACTGACTTCCGTTGATTTCGGATTCAATGCGCCGGGCAGGCTGTCATACCGGCTGAAAAATTTTGAGGGGGACGAGGAAATCCGGACGGTGGAGGTGCCAAACAATTACTGCCTCGAAGTGGAGCAGCTCGGAAGATGTATATGCAGGGAAGAAACTCCGTATGTGACGGAGCAGTTTAGCTGTGATCTTGCGGATACTGTGGATCAAATACTAGATAAAACAGGTTACAGAGATAAGATTTCTGTTTGACAATCTGCCGTCCAGACATTAATATAAAGCACAACTTGTTGTTAATGGTTTCTAAAGAAAAGGTGAATACTATGTTTATTGTGGCATACCGGCTGATCAATCTCAGAAATAATTCGCGCAGTGATTCGACAGATTCCCATATTGCAGAGACGCTTCTGGCAAATATCAATGAGATCGATAAGCTATCCATTGACAGTGTGGCGGAGTTGTGTGATATTTCCAAATCAAAACTTTCAAAGTTTGTCAAACAGATCGGCTTTGATGATTATAAAGAGTTCCGTGATCTGGTAAAGAACGAGAAGTTCAGATCAGGGTACTACGGATATGAGGATAAACTTCCCATGGGGCGTTATATCGCGAAAGAAGGCATGGAGTCTTATCTGAAGATCCTTCATAACGATCTGGACTGTTTTATGGAAAAAACAAACCAGGAGATGGTCCGGAAACTTGCTGAAGCTCTGCGGGAACATGATGAAGTTGCGGCGTTCGGAAGTGTATACTCCCAGACGGCGGCGGTTGATTTTATGTACCGTATGGCAGAAGAAGGGAAAAATATCCGTACATACACTTATGATCTTGAGCAGGAAGAATACATGAAAAATATGGACGAAGACACTCTTGTGATCATTTTCTCTAACTCCGGGCAGTATCTCTATGGAGACGGAATGAGAAAAATCGGATATTTCAAGACGTACCTGAAACGTACGAAAGGTGAGATCGCGCTTATTACCTCGAACGAAGAGGCGGCGATGGATCCTATTGTGAAATATCCGATTCTCTATTCATTTTCCACTAATGTACACAGCCATATGCTGATGGAACGTCTGGTCATGGAAATGATCATTGCAGAATATAAGAAACTGGTGCGATTATGAGCAGAACGATACAGGGGCAGGATTACTGAAAAGTCCTGCCCAGATATTCAACGGCTTCTTTTACGTTTCTGCTGTCTGTCCGGAGCAGCTTATATTCATCGCGTTCCGGAAGCCCGAAGCTGGCGCCCGGCATGCGGAATGTCATGGCACTGTCCGCTTCGATTTTTCCTGACATATGATACGAGGATATCCCGGTATACGGGACCAGTTTTTCGATCACCTCGCGTCCGATACCACCGGCGGCAAGAATTTCGATTCTGCCCCGGCTTTTTTCATGCAGTTTTTTCAGCATATCGCGGCCTTCCCATGCAGTCGGTTGCTGACCGCTTGTAAGAATCGTATCATATCCGAGGCTGATGACCTGCTCCATTGCCTGTATCGGATCAAGGCACACGTCAAACGCGCGGTGAAGTGCGATCTCCATTGCCCCGGCTGTTTTCTTAAAACGTTCCAGCTGCTCTGTGTTCAGCGTCCCGTCGGGATTCAAGATACCCACTACGACGCCGTCGGCACCTTCCTCACGGAACATTTGGATTTCTTCGTTTAGTTCATCGCATTCATAGCTGTCAAAACAGTAATCGCCATAGCGGGGGCGGAGAAGTACTCTGACTTTCAGGTCTGTATATTTTCTGATCTGACGAAATAAAGGAAGTGACGGAGATACGCCGCCGATCACCAGATCACTGCAGAGTTCTATACGGCTGGCACCTCCTTTTTCTGCGGCCAGCGCTGATTCCACACAGTCTACACAAGTTTCAAGAATATAATTTCCCATTTTATGATACCTCTCTCTCTTCTGCATTGCGTCCGGCAGGCTGATCCTGACGCAATGCTTCTGTCTGACTGAAGAGTATATCACAAGATTAGAAAGGATGATATGTAAAATATAGAAAATTATGAAAAATTTACAAAAAATACAGGTGAAGAATATGAATATTCCATAAAAAAGTTTCCAAAATGTAAAATTTCAGGAATCTAAAAATAAAAAATCTATAATTAAAATAGTTGTTATGCATAGCAAACAAAAACGAAAGGAGAAAAGAGGATGAAATGTAAAGACATTTATGAGTGGCCGGAAAATTACGGAGATCCTGACTGGTTTGTCCATGACCGTTTCGGTCTGTTTATTCATTTCGGTCTGTTTTCAGCAGCGGCAAGACATGAATGGGTAATGACACTTGAGCAGATTGGAAAAGAAGGTTACAGAAAATACTTTGATAATTTCAACCCTGATCTGTTTGATGCTGGAAAATGGGCAAAAATGGCAAAAGAAGCGGGATTTAAGTATGCGGTTCTGACAGCGAAACACCATGAAGGTTTTGCACTGTGGGATACGCAGCTCTCTGATTATAAGATTACGAATACAAAGTTTGGCCGCGACCTTGTCAGGGAATATATCGAGGCATTTCGGGCAGAAGGCCTGAAGATCGGGATCTATTTCTCCCTTCTTGACTGGTATCATCCGGATTTTCTCGTGGATGGATATCATCCTGAGAGAAATAACAAAGAATATATTGCAAGCCATCCGGGAGATATGGAATCTTACAGGAAATTTATGCACGGACAGGTGAGAGAACTTCTGACGAATTACGGAAAGATCGATTATCTCTGGTTTGATTTTTCCTATCCGCAGCGCGACTGGGGAGACTCTGTAGGCAAAGGTAAAGATGACTGGGGGTCTGAAGAACTGGAGAAGATGATCCTTTCCCTGCAGCCGGATATTATTATTAATGACAGACTCGGACTGGGCAGGGGAGTAGGAACACCGGAACAGTATCAGAGAAGTTCCAAGGCAGATAAGGACGGAAAACCGATCGTGTGGGAGGCGTGCCAGACACTCAATAACAGCTGGGGATACGACAGAGATAACCTGAACTGGAAATCGCCGGAAATGGTTATCAAACTGCTGATCGATACGGTCTCCAAAGGTGGAAATATGCTGCTCAACATCGGACCAAACGGACGGGGCGAGATCGATAAGCGTACCATGCGGATCATGGATGAAGTGAAAGAATGGATGCGTCTGAACAGTGAATCCATCTACGGATGCGGACCAAGTGATTACGAAGCACCTGCGGACGCAAGATTCACGCAGAGAGGAAACCATCTGTATCTTCACCTGTTCTCATGGCCGTACCGTTCCCTGCTGATCAACGGGCTCGGAGGGGAAGTAGAGTATGCGCAGCTCTTAAACGACCATTCCGAGATTAAATATATCCAGGACGAAGGCTTATCTGGCAAGAGAAAATCTCATAAAGACCTGAATCTGGAGGTAACTGAAATTCATATCAAGGATAAGTTTGAGGATAAGGCGCTGCTTGTGACGCTTCCGGTCCAGAAACCGGATGTGACAGTGCCGGTCATCGAGTTTATCCTGAAAGAACAGGAGGACTAATATATGTACTATATCATTGCTTCACACGGTACTTACGCGCAGGCTTGCAAATCAAGCTGTGAAATGATCACAGGCGCGGCTCCGTCTTTCGTTGATTTTGCATTTACAGAAGATATGACGAAAGAGACTGTGGAAAAGAAATACGAAGAAATCCTCGCTGAGAAAGGCGCGGACGACTGTGCGGCGATCATCGTAGATCTTCCGGGCGGTACTCCGTATAATGCTGCTATGAGGATTGTTGCGGAACATAAGAATATACAGCTTGTCCCGGGACTATGCCAGCAGCTTCTCGTCCTTTTAAATTCCGGGGAGAGCCTTGGGGACGCTGTCGCACAGACAGGCCAGATTTTTACCGGTATTTCTGTAAAAGGCGAGAACAAGGTTAAGGCAAATGTTCCGAAAGAGCCGGTAGAGAAAAACGGAATTGTAAATTTCCGTCTGGATGAGAGACTGATCCATGGACAGGTGGCGACCTACTGGACACGTACTCTTCAGGCGGACCGTATCATCATTGCGGACGACGATATAATAAAAGACGAGATCGGAATGAGCGCGCTTAAGGCTGCCGTTCCGTCAGGTGTTCATTTAAGCGTGCTGACCGTGGACAATGCGGCAAAACGTCTGAATGAAGGCAGATACAGCGGACAGAGAGTATTTCTTATTGTCAACAAGACAAAGACAATCTGCAGACTGCTGGATAACGGACTGAAGGTAAAAGAAGTGAATATCGGAAACATGGGAGAAAAAGAAGGAAGAAAGCAGATCAAGAAATCTGTTTACTGTACTCCGGAGGAAATCGCAGATATTGAGTCTGTCGAGAAAAATGGTGTGCAGGTTTACGCACAGATGGTTCCGAATGACGAGAAAAAGACATTCCGTTCTTATCTGAATTAAACAAAGGAGGCTAAAAAGTATGGAAATACAGATGTGGCAGATTATTGCACTTACGATTTTATCAATGATCCTGATATGGGACAGCCTTTCAACGGCAATCTTCGACGGTAAGCCGATGTTCGCAGGTATCCTTGCAGGAATCATCATGGGAGACATCACAACCGGACTTGCAGTAGGGGCAACCCTTCAGCTGATGGTACTTGGTGTTGGTACATACGGCGGATCATCCATGCCGGATTATCTGACAGGAGCTATTGTGGGAACTGTGTTTGCGGTAACATCCGGACAGGGCGTTGAATTTGGTATCGGTCTTGCCGTACCGGTTGGACTTTTGATGGTAAACCTTGATGTACTTGCTCGTTTCTGTAACGTATTCTTCGCAAAGAGAGTTGAGGCGGCAATCGACAGAATGGATTACAAAGCTATTGCCCGCAACACATGGCTCGGTATGGTTCCGTGGGGACTTTCCAGAGCGCTTCCGGTCTTTATCATGCTTATCTTCGGCGAGGATATTGTAAATGCACTCGTTAACTATATGCCAGACTGGCTGACAGGCGGTCTGCGCGTAGCCGGCGGACTTCTTCCGGCAGTAGGTATTGCAATCCTTCTCCGCTACCTGCCGGTTAAGAAATATATTTCTTTCCTGCTGCTCGGCTTCTTCGCAGCGGCATATCTGTCAGTGCCGATGGTAGGAATCGCTATTTTCGGAGTTGCAATGGCAGTGCTTGAGTTCAAGAAGAGCATTAATGGAAACCAGGTAGCAGTCGCAGCAAATGCTGGAGATTCACAGGAGGGACTTTTAGATGGAGAATATGAAGACTAATGAGACAAAACTCACAAAAAAAGATATAAGCAGCGTCAGCAGACGCTGGATCATGGGTTCACAGATCACATGGAATTATGAAAAACAGATGGCAATCGGATATCTCTGGGCAATGCTTCCCATTATCCGCAAGCTGTACAAAGATCCCAAAGAACAGCAGGAAATGCTCAAGACTCATGTACAGTTCTTCAATACGACCCCTCACATGGGCGGCTTTATCTGTGGAATTGATGCGGCTACAGAGGAACATGAAGGTTATAAAGCCAAAGAAACGGTAAAAGGTCTTAAGACTGGTCTTATGGGACCGTTCGCAGGAGTCGGCGATACACTGTTCGGTGTACTGTTCCCGACGATCTTCGGTTCTATCGCTGCATACATGGGCCAGGAAGGGAATATCGCAGGTGCGATCATCTGGCTGATCGTAAATATTGCGATTCTCTGCCTGAGATATTTTACGGCAGGCATCGGATACCGTGAGGGATCCAAGATTATCACGTCGGCAAAAGATAAACTGGATGCTCTTACCGCCGCAGCTACACTTCTCGGTATTACTGTTGTAGGCGCGCTTGTGTCAACTGTAGTCAGCGCAAACGTAACGGCAAGCTTTACGAGCGGAGAAGTTACTGTAAATGGACAGGAGATCCTGGATCAGATCATGCCGTGCATGGTACCGGTTATAGTAGTAGCATTTATTTACTGGCTGCTCGGCAGAAAGAAGATGACATCCACAAAAGCGATCATTCTTGTGATGGTGCTTTCCATCGTGCTGTACGCACTTGGAATTCTTGGATGATTATATAATAATTACAGATGATTTTTGAAAAAAATACCGGGTGCTTTAAAAAAGGTGCCCGGTATTTTTAGAAAGAAGGTATATATGGGACTTGAATTTTTTGATAAGGCCAGAGAAGTAATGCAGAAGCTGGAGAGTACACAGAAGGAAAATATCCATAAAGCGGCGCTTTTGATATCAGAATCTATCCGTAACGGAGGAATCCTTCAGGCATATGGAAGCGGTCATTCTTACGCGGGCGCTATTGAAGTGTGCGGTCGGGCGGGCGGCCTGATTCCGTCTAAGCTGATCGGTGAACCGCAGTTCGGAGAGTTTGAAGCTGTGGAGGGCAATGCATTTTATCTTATGAGGAAAGTGGATATCCGTCCGAACGATATTTTTATTCTGATCTCTAATTCCGGGCGTAACCCTATGACAATTGAGATGGCGGAATATATTAAGAAGAAAGGAAACCCGTTGATCGTAGTTACTGCATTGGAAGTATCAAAAGCATCCATATCCCGTCATTCCTCAGGAAAGCTTCTTTATGAATTTGCCGATGTGGTGCTGGATAATCAGTCTCAGTTCGGAGATGCATCACTGGCTATCGAGGGGCTTGATTCCAAAGTATGCGGGACTTCTTCTTTCGCAGGATGTCTGCTGCTTCAGCAGACGATGTATGAAGCTGTCCGGGATATGGTAGAAAAAGGATATGTGCCTCCGGTATATAAGAGTGCCAATATTGACGGTGGCCCGGAATTCAATCATGCTCTGGAAGAAAAATACGCCGATCGTATCTGGCATAAATAGAATAGAAGAAATTGCCGTATTCCCATGACATGTGAACAGGAATACGGCAGTTTTTCTGTCTGAAAGTATTAAAGATTAAACAGCATTGTAGCAACATTAAAATAGATCAATATCGAGAAGATATCAACCAGTGTCGTGATGAGCGGGGACGCCATGATCGCCGGATCAAGGTGAACTTTACTTGCAAGCAGCGGAAGTATGCATCCGATCAGCTTTGCCATGATAACAGTGCCGATCAGTGAAAGGGCGATGACAAGAGCCAGTTCAAAACTATCATACTGGATCATGATGCGGATGCCGTTAGTTACTGCAAGCACTGCGCCCACGATCAGGGAGATGCGGAATTCCTTGAAAATCACGCGGAAAATATCTTTAAAACGGATCTGTGAAAGTGCAATTCCGCGGATGATCAGCGTGGAACTCTGTGAACCGCAGTTTCCGCCGGTGTCCATCAGCATCGGAATAAATGATACAAGAAGCGGGATCGCAGCAAATGCATTTTCATATTTTGTGATAATCGTACCTGTGATGATCGATGTGAACATCAGGATCAAAAGCCACGGGATACGGTTCTTTGCGTGAGTGAATACAGATGTCTCGAAGTAAGTTTTTTCGCTGGGATTGATAGCAGCCATCTTAGTGATATCTTCGGTTGCTTCCTCTACCATAACGTCCATGGCATCGTCGAATGTGACGATTCCTACCATCAGCCCGTCTGTATCCAGAACAGGAATGGCGAGAAAATCATATTTTGTGAAAAGCTTTGCAACCTCTTCTTTGTCTGTATGCGTCTTTACTGAGATGATTTCTGTTTCCATCAGATCTTTGATCAGTACATCATCATCTGTCGTCATCAGATCTTTGGCGCTGACAATACCGATCAGCCTGCGCCGCTCTGTCACATAGCAGGTGTAGATCGTCTCTTTGTGTATTCCGGTTTCCTTGATATGGGCCATAGCCTGAGCGACCGTCATGTTTTTTCGTATATCGACATATTCAGTTGTCATGATGCTCCCGGCGCTGTCCTCCGGATAGTTCAGAAGCTGATTGATTAGAGCTCTGTCTGAAGTACTGACTGTATCAAGGATGCGGTTGACCAGATTCGCCGGCAGCTCTTCGAGCATATCCACGGTATCGTCCATATACAGGTCATCCAGAAGTTCCTTCAATTCTTTTTCGGAAAACATTTCCACCAGATACGACTGCATGGAACTGTCCATATTGGCAAATACTTCCGCCGCTTTATCTTTCGGGATCAGGCGGAAAGCCAGAGCCAGCTCTTTGTCGTCAAGCTCCGAGAGAAGTGAGGCTATGTCTACCTCGTTCATTACATCCAGAATACTCCTCACAGCCTTGTACTGACGCTGCTGGAGGAGTTTTACAAAAATATCTTTGTTCATAATAAGTACCTCTCTTTATGTAATTTTCTGTCATTAAGCTGCATATATGGCAACTGGCACCAGAGTCCATAACCTCACCTCCTTTGTCTGCAGCCTTAGCACGCAGTGCGAAAATGGAGCGCGTCAGCGCGGCGAGTGCGCATGCGGGGGCTGCAGAGTGTAAACGAAAATTACAAACAACAATTAAAAACAAAAAACTCCGTCACTGCCTGAACAATGACGGAGTCATAATCAATCTACAAAAATAAACATGACCGGGATGCATCGTTCAAGCTTTAGTATCACAGGGCATATCAATTGCATTAGGCTGCACCTTCACGACACAGCCTGCTGACCATCTTATCGTGTCTCCACGATCTCGCGGCAGCAATCTTCGGGATTATCCTTATCCCTGTGGTAACCTCACCTACCGAATGATGTATTCTGTTTTTTCTACCTGTTCATTGTAGTTCACAAAAAAACGGATGTCAAGTAGTTTTGCTCTTAAATGGCTGAACTGTTGAAAACATATGTGTCAAGCCGTTCAAACGCTTCTTTTACTTTGGAAAGAGGCAGGGCAAGATTCATGCGGATACCGAACGGACTGTGGAACGGACGGCCGTCCTGCCATAGAACGCCGACTTCCAGACCGGCAGTCTGAAGTTCATCGATCGTCTTTTTATTTTTCCGGCACCATTCTTCGCAGTCCAAAAGAAGCATATAAGTTCCCTGCGGCTTTATCACCTTGACGCCTTCAAAGTGATCACGGATAAATTCGCAGGCATAATCAACATTTTCTGTGAGAACTTGGCAGAGTTCGTCAGTCCACTCGTATCCTTCCGGTTTGTACGCGCCGATCAGGGCGTACATGGACAACAGATTCATGTCATTATAATGTGGAAGAGAGGATTCTTTTTCGATCCGCTCCCGGAGCCATGTATTATATATAATATGATAGCTTCCGATCAGGCCGGCAAGATTAAATGTTTTGGACGGAGCATAGAGAGCAATCGTCCGTTGCCTTGCATCTTCGGAAACACTTTGGACCGGTATATGCTTATGCCCTGTAAGGATCAGGTCAGACCAGATCTCGTCAGAGACAACATAGACATCATATTTCTTAAAGAGTTCCATCATTCGTTCGAGTTCTTCACGTTCCCACACCCGTCCGGTCGGATTGTGCGGGGAGCAGAAAACGGCGGCGTGAATCTTGTTTTCAATAATTTTATTCTCCATATCTTCGAGATCCATGCGCCACATTCCGCTTTCATCCTGTACAAGAGGACTGAGCACCATGTTGTAACCGTTGTTGGTAAGCGCTCCGGTAAATCCAATATATGTGGGTGAGTGCAGAAGTACAGAGCCGCCTTTGGAACAGAGAACATTGAGCGCGCTGACAACACCGCCCAGAACTCCGTTTTCATAACCAATGTGTTTTTTTTCTAATCCGACGATATGATTACGTTTCTCATGCCATTTTATAATTGCCCCATAATATTCATCTCTTGGGACAAAATAACCATAAGCAGGGTGCTTTGCACGTTTAATGATTGTTTCCGGAATTGTCGGCACCGTTGGAAAATTCATATCGGCTACCCACATAGGAATACGGTCGAATCCCGGTCTTAGTTTTGCTTTGGAGAAGTAATCTGAGCCAAAGCAGTTCTTCAGATCCGGTGCATCCACAGCAATTGCGTCTTTCCCTCTTCTGTCCAGTATAGTGGTAAAATCGTATTTCATAATCAGCCTCTTTTCTTTATTGCTTTTCTATATGAAGATTTTGTAAATGCATTATAGTTATTGCGCTTATTAAAGTCAAGCAGTACAGTAACAGTCTGTTTTGAGGTTTATTATCATAGACGTTTATTGAGTATTCTGAAGATATTTGGATGGCGCTATGCCATATTCTTTCTTAAAGCATTTACTGAAATAAAAAGGGTCAGAAAATCCAACAGCAGAGGATACCTGCTGTAAGTTTGAATAGCCGCGATCTAGATAATGCTTTGCTGATTTCATTCGCTGTTTTGTAATATATTTATTGAGAGATATCCCCGTTTCCGTTTTGAAGAGTCTGCTCAAATAATTTTCATTAATATACAGCTGAGAAGCCAGCCATTTTACGGACATATGCTGATATGATATATTTTCTATAATAAGTTCTATACATTTTTCCGTGATTTTACTTTGTGAAGAAATTTTATTCGCGTCAATGTAATGAAGTATTCTATTGAAATATCTGTTCAGAAATACGATGCAGTTGTCAGCACTATTGTATTCCAGCACCTCGGCCAGCGGCGAGAAATGTTTTTGGAATACGTCCTGCATTGCAATTCGATTTTCTTGAAGGAACATGATACCTGTTAAGATAAAATCAATACGCAGCATATTAAAACTTTCTATAGAGCCAATCTCCAGAGCATGTACCAAAGTAGATGAGAGCAATTTCTCTAGTTCTTCAGAATTTCCGCTTCTCAGATATTTTAACGTATCAGACCGCAGTGTGTCAAAATTAAATGATGAATCCAGAGATGAATGGATATATTCGTCGAATGAAAGCACGCCTTTGTTAATAACAGAAGGTGTATATTGACATAAAAATTTTGTGTCATAATAGCAGCGGTAAAGATTCCTTGCACCTTGATACTTACGGCTGTAAAAGACAGTAACGGATAAATTCAGTTGAAACAGAAGATTATCCCTGATCATCTGCCCGATGAGATCAATACTTGGATTGCTGAGGGGGCTCTCATTCTGGAGACCAAATATGATAATCAAATTATAAAATGAGTCAGAGAATACAACCCAGTCTTGATAATCATACAAAGAGTCTTCAATTGTACTTTTTGCTTTATCCGATAAATCTTCTATGCTGCCGGCTCCCCGCATCTTGTCAGTAAAAGAATTAATATGCACAGAAAGAATTTGAAATTCCTGGCCGCTCACAGGAATCTGATAAAAGGAAAAACGTTCTTTAATCTGTTCTTCACTGAGCGGCTGACGGCCGCTTACAAGCCAGTTTAGAAATTTTTCTCGGATCATATGCTCGCTTAGAAGAGCTTTATCTTTCAGGCTGTTGAGATATATCTTTTCCCGCTGGGAAGATTCCAGTCCTTTTTTGATTTTTATGATAACTGCGGCTAGTTCTTCGGGGTCTATTGGTTTGAGAAGATAGTGGTCCACACCTGTATTAAGTGCTTGTTGTGCACAGCCAAAACTGTCATTTACTGTCAATATGACAAATTCTATATGGGGAAAGTCCTCTTTGATTTTTTCGGCAAGAGTAAGTCCGTCCATATTTGGCATATTGATATCGCATATGATAATATCGGGTGGATTAAGATTAATTTGCGTTAAAGCCGCATTGCCGTCAGAGGCATCTTCCGGATTTTCAAATCCCATAGAAGGCCAGTCCAATATTTGGTGCAAGCGGCGCAGAATAAGCGGGTCATCATCGATAAACATGATTTTATACATATTGGTTCCTCCTGATAATTACAAAATTTTGGGAAATGAAACAATAACTTTAGTGCCCTTTCCCGGAAGTGATTTTACGGTTACACCGAAAGAAGGGCCATATTTTAGACGAATGCGTTCACTGATGTTTTTAAGACCAAAGTGCCGGGGAATCATGGAGCCTCCTTCGTCAAATATGGTACGGACAGACTGGCTTGAGATGCCTCTCCCGTCATCTGTTATGGTGATGAATACTGCGGAACTTATCAACTGGCCTTCAATGTGCAAATGCCTGCCGTTTTTATATCCGGTGAAGCCATGTATCACAGCGTTTTCTACAATAGGCTGAAGCAGCATTTTCATGATTTTTAGATCGAGAATATCATCCTTAATATCTATAGTATATGTGAAAAGCTCTGGCGATTTTATCAACTGGATTTCTAGATAATCGCGCACGAGTGAGAGCTCTTCCCGAATTGTTATAATATTTCTTCCTTTGCTTAAGATAGAGCGGTAATATCTGCCCAGATGATAAAGCATGGACAGTGCAGGATCATTTTTAGAATCAGCAATGAGACTGCTTATATTATCCAGACAGTTATAAAGAAAATGAGGATTAATCTGAGCTTGCAGCAGATTCAGCGCATATTCTTTTTTCTGAGTCTGTTCGTTATAAATGCGAATAGTAAGATTTTTTATATTATGGTTCATTTTTTTAAAGCGTTCTGCCAGAAAACCAATTTCGTCTTTTGAAGTAATCTCTATATCGGCAGAAAAATCTCCGTGCCCGGTTTTGTCTGCGTAAGTCGTCAAAAGAGCCAGAGGTTTTGTAACACTCTGCGCAAGAAACGTAGTCAGTATTATCATCACAATCAAAGCCAATATGCCAATGCATATAAGTATCAATGCGAGTCCGAGAGCTTCCTGATATATACTATAGTAATTAAGGACATATACAATATGAAATTCTCCAATCTCGGATTTGGTGGAGAGGACAAGAGCGTTATTTTGCGACAGAGAAAAACCGTCGGTCATGTGGTCTATTTCCTGTATCGTTTTCCACAGATTATTGGGAACCGGGGTACCAAGCAGTTCTCTGATTTCTGAAGAAATAATATTCCTGTTTTTGTCAATTAAATAGAGCTGCTCCTCCTTTTTGTCGATGACCGAGTAATAGGAATCATAAAACAGAGATTCTCTGATGTCAAAGGAGAGTATGCCAAGGCATTCTCCTGTATCAATGTCAATCAAAGATTTTGAAATGTTAAAAGCACTGCTTGTATCTTCGTTACGAGGAGAATCAAGTATGATACGGCCTTTCTGATTTACGACATAATTATAGTATGCATTCATTTCATCATCCGGAGTACGGATAGAGTCTGTATTGATGTCAAATATCTTACCATCATAGGTTTGAATATAGCCATCGGATATATAACTTTGAATATCCATGATATTGTAGATTGCAGAATGCATTGATGTTGAAAACAGATAGTTTCCGTAGGTAGAATCGGGATAATCTGTGGAAATCGCATCCTGAAGCGCCGAACTTGTAGAGAAGGCTTTGATATTGTACTGGATATTCGACAAGATTTGGTCAGTCTGATCTGATACGAGCATAAGTTTGTCTTCAGCGTTCTTTACTGCTTCGGTCTTGCCGTTTTTAATGATTATGGTTACGGAAACGATGAGAACAAGAAGGAAAGGTATCAGGATCAGAGGTAAAAAAACAGTTAATATTTTTCGTTTCAATGATAAAGACTGCCAGATGGTATTCAAGTTCATATTATGTGCACTTCCTTTTCTGAGCTGGCTGGATTTTGTGAGATTATTATATAACAGTGGAGATATAATGAGTAGTATTATAAAGGATGATTTTTGTTTTTTCCATGTAAGGTCATAAATTTCCATTTGATTATTATGGATAAAATCTTATGATTGATACAACAAAAAATACAAAAGCAAAAGGAGGATGAACATGAAAAAGAAATGGATTTCAGTGTTACTGGCAGGGACAATGATATTGTCATTGGCAGCTTGCGGGAACGGCGGAACTGATGACTCGTCTGGTGATGGATCTTCGCAGGAAAAGGTTACTCTTAATGTATTATTTAATGATACAGATGAGAATGTAGAGGCCGAAATGGATTATGTTATGGATCACATTGCAGAAGTTCTTCCAAATGTAGAAGTAAAACTGGAAATGGTATCCGGCGATGCTGAAACATATGAGACAAAAGTGCGTACGATGATCTCGGCAGGCGGTGATGGAATCGATGTATGGTGGGAAAGAGGCGGAAGCTGGGCAACTCCTATTCTTGAATCTGGAAGCGCACTTGCATTGGACGATTATCTTGATAAAAGCGGATATTGGGACAAGGTGATCGCGTCAACAGAAAATGCGAAAGCAGATGACGGACATATGTATGGCGTTCCCTTCGAGGATATTTCCTATGAAATAATATTGTATAACAAGGCGGTTTTCGCGGAGCATAATCTTGAAATCCCATAGACTGTGTCTGATCTTTACTCAGTAGTTGAAACATTAGCACAGACAGATATCGTACCTATTTCTGTTGGGGCAAAAGACGGATGGCCGGCTGCAATGATGGTAGAAGGATTTGCTTATTCTGTGGATCCCGAGTGCACAGAGAAGATTGTAAATGGTGAGGCCTCCTTTACGGATGAGCCGTATACACAGGCGGCGGGAGTGGTGAAAGAACTCATGAATAAAGGCGCATTTTCAGAAAATGTGGCACTGACCGGTATTGATGAGGCGCTGCCATTATTCGAATCAGGCAAAGCAGCAATGATGGTAAATGGTTCGTGGGCTGTGGCGTCATGTGCTGAAAAAATGGGAAAGGATTTTGGCTATTTTTATTTCCCTGTGATTAATGATTCGAATGTGGATGCATATGGAAAAAATGTAGCCGGCGGAGTGAAACAGAACAGCGGAATGATGGTATATGCCGGAACAGAGCATCCTGATGAAGCTGCAGCATTATGCGAAGCAATTGCGGAACTTCGCTGCCAGTATGTGTATGAAACGAATGGAAATCCGTTTACAGTGTACAAGGCAGATACAATGGGATGGTCATATAATGGCGATTTTGCGGAGCCGGTGGCACAGCTTGCATCGGATATGCAGAACTTCGAATATAGTTTTGGCCTTATTCAGGATGTAATGCCGACTGCGGCAGCAACATCAGGTATTCAGGATGCAACGAGCAAGTTTATGACAAATGATGACAGCTACACAATAGATGATTATCTGGCGGACATGGATAAAGCGGTACAGGAAGAGTAACAAAGAAATCACAAGACAGAAAAAGGAGGCAGTGCAGATAATACTGCACTGCCTTTGGCTTAAAAGGAGACAGACAACATGAAGAGAGTACTTGGAAATAAACGTTATATTTTGATCCTTTCCGCTCCGGCTTTTATTCTGATGGCAGCGTTTGTCCTATACCCGCTTATTAGTATCGTGATTATGTCTTTGCAGGAGACAAATGGGCTGACGCCTGCAACATTTGCGGGGGTTGATAATTTTGTTAAGATCTTTCACGACAACTCGTTTATAAAAGCCAATATCTGGTCGATTGGCCTCTGTATACTGGCTATTATTTTTAATGCGATTCTTGCTATTGCAGTTTCAATTTTATTGAGTACATTAAATCCTAAGGCTCAAAAGATATTGAGGACAGCTTTTATTATTCCGCTTGTTTTGTCAATTTCAGTTGTATCACAATTGTGGCTGGCTATTTATCATGCTGACTGGGGACTCCTCAATTCATTATTGGAGAAAGCCGGATTAGGATTTTTAAGAAATGATTGGCTGAGTAATTCCGATACAGCTATGATATGTATTGCGATCGTAGGAATGTGGTGGTCATTTGGATTAGATCTTCTTCTATCTTATTCAGGAATTAAAGCAATACCAGAGAGCTGCTTTGAAGCGGCCCAGCTTGATGGAGCGAGCTTTCTGGCAACGGTACGGTATATTACGCTTCCACTTCTGAAAAATGTAGCAAAAACGTGTGTTACAGTGTCAGCAGTAGGTGGACTTTACACCTTCCCGCAAGTATATATCATGACAGGCGGCGGCCCTGGAGATATGACGACTACAATAATGATGTATATGTATAAGCAGGCTTTTTCTAATATGAGATATGGACAAGCTGCTGCTGTTGGAGTTGTAGCTATAGTGGAGACATGTATTGTTTTGGGGATTATAGGCTGGATCTTTAAGAGAGGCAGATATAGTGAGGAGGTTTAAATTATGAGGATAAGGCAAAGATGGATCCGTATAGTAATGACGACGGTATTCGGGGGGATCGCAATAACCTCTGTTTATCCTCTGTTCTGGTTGTTGTTGAACTCTTTTAAAGATACAAATGAGATTATGACAGGAGAATCATTTGGTCTTCCTTCATACTGGAAAATAGAGAATTATACAGATGCTATATTTAATAGAGATATATTAAAATATTTCTTTAATAGTGTATTTATTACCGGACTTACACTGATTCTGACTACAGTAGCGGCGATTATGCTGTCTTATGCGCTGGTACGCATGAAATGGAAATTGTCACATAAAGTCAGCAAGATAGTAACATTAGGAATTCTGCTCCCGTCTCAGATTGTTATTGTGCCGATTTTCATGATGTTAAGAGAATTACATTTGATCAATAATCCATTGTCTCTGGTACTTACTATATCTGCATTTAATATTCCGATGTCAGTAATTATGTGCAGCAGCTTTCTTTCAAGCATACCGTTTGAAATGGAGGAAGCTGCGGTTATGGACGGTGCCGGTATATTTTCGATATTATTCAGAGTTATAGTACCTATCATTAAACCGGCAATTGCTACAATGGTTATTAATACATTTATTAACAGCTGGAATGAGTTTATCTATGCACTTGTGCTGATCAGTGATGATCGATACAAGACATTGCCAATTGCATTGATGAATTACTCTTCGGGGAAATATGGAACAGATTATGGTGGAATGTTTGCGGCGATGATCATTACAAGTATCCTTCCAATTTTACTTTTTATATTTTTCAGTAATCAAGTAGAAAAAACATTCTCGGCGGGATCTATTCTAAAATGACCAAGTAAGGAGCAAAAAGTATATGACACATTTAAAGAATGAGGTGTTTTTTGATAAAGTTTATGGAGGGTGGCTCGGAAAGTGTCTGGGCGGAGCAGCAGGAGCTCCGGTTGAGGGCATCAAAAAGATGATTACAGACATCGATTATAAGGATATAATCCGACCGGATCTTCCAAATGATGATCTTGATCTACAGCTTTTATGGCTTGAAGTAATGGAAGAAAAGGGGCTGTCAGTTACAGCAGAGGATTTGGCAGAGGCATGGAATAAAAAATGCTGGTATCCGTTTAATGAATATGGATATTTTTTAAAGAATTATGAAAGAGGCATTATGCCGCCTTACAGCGGCAGTTTTAATAATCAGTTTTTTTCAGAGAGTGAAGGATGCCCAATCCGTTCCGAAATCTGGGGAATGCTCTTCCCCGGAGACCCGGATCAAGCAGCAAAGTATGCACAGATGGACGGGTGTTTGGATCATAGGGAAAATGCAGTCTGGATAGAAATGTATTATGCTGCACTGGAAGCACAGGCATTTGAAAAAAAGGATATTCGGAAGCTCTTAATAGAACAAAAGAAGTATCTTCCTAAGAACTCAAAGGCGTTGGAATGTTTGGAGGACATATTAAAATGGGAAAAAACATATCCGAAGGATTGGAAAGCATCATGGAAAAGATTGACAAGAAAATATTTACATAACGATTTTACAAATGCAGTACTTAATTTTGGTATTGTGGTTATGTCACTGCTTTATGGAAGAGATAATCTTGATGATGTCTTAGAAATTGCATTTTCCAGCGGGTTTGATACAGATTGTACCTGTGCGACTGCAGGTGCGATATGGGGAATTGTTTATGGATTTTCCAAGATTCCGGATTCGCTTAAAAAGTTGGTCAATAATGAATTTACAGTAGGGATAGACGTGATCCGCAGTAGTAATTCTATAAAACAATTAGCAGAAGATACCTGCGCTTTGGCAAAAAGGCTGAAAAAACAATCCATTGTAAAATCTGACGTTACTATAACAATAGAATATTTGGGAAAACCAGCAATTGGAGTGGGAAAAGGCTGCCGGTTTGTTGTAAATATAAAAAACAATTCAGAAAAAGTGTATGATGAGAAGCTGTATATTACGGGGGTACCAGAGGGATGGAAAGTATTTCCGGAAAATATCAAGCTTACTATATCTCCTAGAGAGGAGAAAAAGGCAGAATTTGAAGCAATACTTATTCCTGAAGCAAGGCAGCTTAAGAATAAAAATATTTTAGGTGTACGATATGGACAATATGAAAAAAAATTTGGTATAGCAGGTGCTCAGGAATGGATTGCAGCAGGTCCGTATTTTGAACCGCTTGATAAGAAGGAACCCGATGGGTATCCCTCTCCCCATGGAGACGGCTGTAACCTCCCGTCTCCGGAATGTCTTGTGAATAATGCAGTGTATCTGTCGACATCATACCTTGATGAAGAAAACTTTGATGAGGAATTCAAAAAGGAGGAAACACAGAGATTAAGCTGTTTTGAAGATCTGCTGCCGCTGGATCATTTTTTTACATTTCAAGGACAGGGATGTGTTTATTTAAAGCAGACAATACTCATGGAAACAGATCAGACCGTTTGGATGGTTATAGGAAATAATGATGGATTTCGGCTTTGGGCAGACGGAGAACTTTGGATGGAAAAAGACGAGATTCGTCTATGGACACCATACAATAATTCCGGATTGATTACACTTCATAAGGGGAAAAATGAAATTGTAATAAAACTGCTTAAAAGGACAGAATTGCTTAAATTTAGTATAGGACTAAAAAAATATGACGGCAGTCATTTTCATCGGACACGTTGGTGCACGAATACTGCGTGTGAGATAGTATAAAGATTTAGAAAAGGACAGGTGGTTTGTTAAGAAAGCTATATTTTCAAACCGTTTGTTCTTTTTCTCTTGTGAGGAATGGATTCTTTTCGATATTTTAAAGAGTTAGGGAAACCCATGAAAAGCACCCTTGCGACTCCCGATATGATTATTGTATAATATTCCAATGTCAGCACCAGCAATACATGCTGCTGTTCAAGGAGGAGATTATGACAGAAGAAGAAAAGGCACTTGCCGGATTTTTATATGATGCGCAGGAGGAAAGCCTCGGGAAAGAAAGACTGCGCAGTCAGGAACTAAGTTACGATTACAACCAGCTCCGGCCGTCCCAGACGGAGGAGCGAGAGGCAATCATACGCCGGGAGATGAAGAAGACGGGGAAAAAATTCCGCATAGAAGCTCCGTTTTACTGTGATTTCTGGGGAAGAGTGACTCTGGGAGAAAATTTTTTCTCAAATTATAATTTTGTACTTCTGGCAGGAAATGAAGTTACCTTTGGAGATGATGTGCGCATTGGGCCGAACTGTGGTATTTATGCGGCAGGCCACGCGTTTGACCCGGAACGGCGGGCAGCAGGCATTGAGTACGCCCGTCCGGTACATATCGGGAATAATGTCTGGATCGGCGGTCATGTATCCATTGTTTCCGGTGTCAACATAGGAGATAATACGATCATAGCTGCCGGCAGTGTGGTGGTAAACGACATTCCTTCCAATGTTCTGGCCGGAGGAAATCCGTGCCGGGTAATCCGTACAATCCGTCCGGAAGATGACCGGAAATATATGGCGGACTGATCGGGCTGCTTTTCAGTAAAGCCATCAGTCCCAGATATCAGGACACCCTGATGCAGGCAAACGGAGTATGTGTATTATTCGTCGGGATCAGCGGAGCAATTCAGGAAATGATGACCGTGACATCGGACGGACTGGAGAGCGGAGGCACGATGATGATCGTTGTAAGTTTCGCCATCGGTTCTCTGCTCGGAGAATGGATCAATCTGGAGCACAGAATCGAACAGTTTGGAAACTGGCTGAAAGTCAGGACGGGAAACAGTAAAGAGAAAATGTTTGTAAATGCATTTGTCACAGCTTCACTGACCGTATGTATCGGAGCAATGGCGGTGGTAGGCTCGATTCAGGATGGTATCTCAGGTGACCATTCCACGCTTGTGCTCAAAGCTGTACTTGATATGCTCATTATCTGTGTGATGACTGCATCCATGGGAAAAGGCTGCATTTTCGCTGCTATCCCGGTGGGAATATTTCAGGGCGTGATCACACTTCTCGCAAGAGCAATCCAGCCGGTTATGACAGAACGAGCGCTTTCTAATCTTTCCCTTACCGGATCTATGCTTATTTTCTGCGTGGGAATCAACCTGCTGTGGGAGAAGAAGCTGAAAGTGGCGAATATGCTGCCGGCTATCGTAATTGCAGTCATCTGTGCATTTCTGGGAGTATGAATCTGAGAGGCAGGATAAATCAGGAGACAAAAGAAAGAATAATAAATAGAAAGAATAGGATCATAACAGAGAGGCGTTATAAAAATATGGAGAATAAAAAAATCGCATCTTCGGCAAATATAGTGAAACAGTCGGTGATTCTCGGAGATGTGGCCATTGGGGAAGATTCTACAATTCTCTTCCATGCTGTCCTCCGCGGGGACTGTGCAGAAATAGTTGTTGGAAAATGCACCAATATTCAGGATAATTGTACTGTACACACAGATAAAGGGTGTCCGGCGGTCCTCGGCGACTATGTAACGGTAGGGCATAATGCCGTGGTGCATGGCTGTACAGTGGGAACAGGAAGCCTGATCGGAATGGGAGCGGTTGTCCTGAACCGGGCCCGGATCGGAAAGGAATGTCTGATCGGAGCAGGCAGTGTAGTACTGGAGGATTCTGTGATACCGGACGGCAGTCTTGCAGCAGGAAATCCTGCGAAAGTAAAAAGGCAGCTTACGGACGAAGAGCGCAGAAAGCTTTATGATAACAGTCTGCACTATATGGTGACGGGAAGAAAACTGAAAAAAGACGGATATTGTATCTGAAATAAGTGAAAAACAGAGCAGAATCTGTTATAATAAAAAAGCAGGTTTCGGCCTGCTTCAAAAAGAGAGAAGAAGAGAGGAATTTATCATGGAGTACAAGATTACCGGATATAAACCGGAAAAGTTATTTCATTTTTTTGAAGAGGTTTGTGCTGTGCCGAGAGGATCAGGAAATGAAAAAGGCATCAGCGACTTTCTTGTAAAATTTGCAAAAGACAGAGGTCTGTGGGTATATCAGGATGACAGCTATAATGTGATCATTAAAAAAGGCGCAAGCAAGGGCGCGGAGGACAAAGAGCCGGTTATGCTTCAGGGCCACATTGATATGGTATGCGACAAACGCGCCGGAGTTGAGCATGATTTCACAAAAGAGGGAATCGATCTGGTGCTGAAAGACGGCGTGCTTTCTGCAAACGGCACAACGCTGGGAGCGGATAACGGCGTTGCAATCGCGCTTATGATGATGGTGCTGGACGATGAAGATATCAAACATCCGCCGGTTGAGTGTGTATTCACGACAGAGGAGGAAGTAGGGTTAAACGGTGCGCAGGCTCTGAACAAATCACAGATCACAGCAAGAACGATGATCAATATGGACTCTGAGGAAGAGGGCGTCGCAACGATCAGCTGCGCAGGAGGATTAAGAGTCCAGCTTACAAGGCCTGTAGAGAGGATCGCAGCAGAGGGAACTCTGGTACAGATCAAGATCGAGGGACTGCTGGGCGGACACTCAGGTACAGATATCGATAAAGAGCGCCAGAATGCAAATATCCTGATGGCCCGCATGGTTGAGCATCTGATGAAAAATACGGACGGTAAGCTTGTCACATTTGCAGGAGGCACAAAGGATAACGCTATTACGAGAGAGTGCGAGGCATCTCTGATCTATGCAGAGAAAGCAGAGGTGGAGAAGGCTGAGAAACTTGCATGCACGCTGGCAGAGACATTTTCAGAGGAAATTTCATCCTTCGAGCCTGACTTCGGATGCGAGATTTCACTGGAAGAAGGACAGAGCGTATCTGCACTGAAAGATGAGGATGCGAAAGCATTTGTAAGTGCGATCCGCCTTGCTCCGAACGGAGTATACAGACGCAACATCAAGATGGACGGCTTTGTAGTCGTATCATCCAACATGGGTGTGGTAAGAGCAGATGAAAAAGAGCTTGTGATCGTTGTATCCCCGCGTTCTTCTGTGGCTTCGCTTCAGGAGGATACGAAAGAGAGATTTGCCCTTCTGGCAGATACTTTCGGATTTACAATTGACTACAGCGGAGAATATCCGGGCTGGGATTACAAGGAAGATTCCAGAATCCGTGAGGTATTTGTAGAGAGCTACCGCGAACTCTTCGGAACGGAGCTGAGACTGGAGGCACTGCACGCAGGGCTTGAGTGCGGACTCTTCTCAGAGGCACTGCCGGGACTGGATGCGATTGCGGTAGGTCCGACACTCTACAATGTACACACACCGGATGAAAATGTACCGCTGGATTCCTTTGAGCGGTTTTATGAACTGCTTAAAGATGTACTTGCAAGACTGGCTGCATAGTGATCCGGCATGATAATGAGACAGCAGGCGGCATCCCGAGAGGGTGCCGCCTGTTTGTAAAATCAGAGGCGGACCTTATTGATCCGGGCACGAGAGAGGCGGGGGCGCTGATTGATATCTGGGAGGAAAGAAATGAATCCGTTTTATTTGAAGCTAAAAAATGCTCTGGAACATTCAGAAGGCGATATCTGGGCTGAGACTGTCCTGACAGGTGAACATATGGGGGAAAAGAGGCTTCTTGTTAATCCTGACAAGAGCAAGAGGAAATACTGTGAGAGCGTCCGGGATAATGACAGAGTTTTCAGGGAAAGGATCGGACGTACCCCCAAACTGATCATCTGCGGGGCTGGACATGTGTCCATGCCCATTATCCGCATAGGAAAAATGCTTGGATTTGCTGTCACTGTCATAGAAGACCGTCCGAAGTTCGCGGACAATGCAAGAGCGGCAGGGGCGGATCGGGTATTCTGTGTGCCGTTTCGGGAAGGTCTGGCGGATATCCCCGGTGATTCCGATTCATGGTTCGTGATCGTGACGAGAGGACACAGGTATGATACAGAGTGTCTCGAAGCTATTCTGCAGAAGCGGTATGCCTACGTGGGGATGATGGGCAGCAGGCGGCGGGTTGCGATTGTAAAGAACCAGCTTGAGGAAAAGGGCGTGAGCCGTGAAGTATTAGACGCTGTCCACACGCCGATCGGACTGAAGATCGGGGCGGAGACGCCGGAAGAAATAGCCGTATCTGTCATGGCTGAAATCATACAGGTAAAGAACGTCCGGAGTAAAGAGAACGGCGAAAAAGCGGGCGGCTATTCGGATGAAATACTTTCCTGTATCTTCGGTACGGAAACCGATGAAAAAAATACCGGAGTTCCGAAGAAAGTTCTGGCGACAATCATTTCCCGCAAAGGCTCTGCACCCCGCAGCGTGGGCACGAAGATGCTCATTCTGGAAGACGGAACTACTGTGGATACGATTGGCGGCGGATGCGTGGAGAGCGAGATTATACAGAAGGCGCTCATCATGATGCGTACGGATGCACCGGATTTTCAGATCTGCTCAGTGGATATGACGGCTGATCAGGCAGAAGATGAGGGCATGGTCTGCGGCGGAGTTGTGGAAGTAATGCTGGAGAGAGTCTGAATTTCAAGAATTGATTGACACCGTTTTCTTCCGGTGTTACCATGTTTACATAGAAATGCTGCAATAGTTTAGTCCGCGCCGTTCGGGCTGAACTGTTACAAATGATATTGCGTACTTATATAGGTTCATAATCGGGTGAACGTCTCTACCAGCCGCCGGAAACGGCTGACTATAAGTATGCCGGAGAGATGGGCGCATCATCCGGTGTATGAGAAAGGAGACAGGGCTGATGAATGAATCTATTTTTATTTTGAAAGGAAATATTGTTTACAGTAAAAGCCAGACAGAGTTTGCCATATGTGAACACGGATATCTTGTGTGCAGAGACGGCAAGGTTGACGGAATTTACCAGACGCTTCCGTTCCGCCTCGGCGGAAATCCGATCCGGGATTACGGCGACTGCCTGATCATACCGGGGCTTGTGGATCTTCACATCCATGCTCCTCAGTATTCCTATAGAGGACTGGGGATGGACATGGAACTCTTAGAATGGCTCGAAGTAAATACGTTCCCGGAGGAGGCAAAGTTCGAAGAGACTGATTATGCGGAGAAGTCCTACCGGATCTTTGTGGAAAACCTTAAGAACAGCGCTACGACGAGAGCCTGCATCTTTGCCACGGTGCACCGGCCGGCCACTCTTCTTCTCATGGATATGCTTGAGAAGAGCGGACTTGATACCTATGTGGGAAAAGTAAATATGGACCGCAACTGCCCGGATTATATCTGCGAGGAGACTCAGGAGTCGGCAGACGAGACGCTGGAGTGGATCAAGGATGTAAACCATAGGAAATATAAGAATACAAAGCCCATTCTGACGCCGCGTTTTACGCCGAGCTGTACGGATGAACTGATGGAAGAGCTGAAGAAACTGCAGATGCGTTATCATCTGCCGCTGCAGTCCCATCTGTCGGAAAATCCGGGCGAGATCCAGTGGGTGAAGGAACTCTGCCCGTGGTCGGAATTCTATGGCGATGTGTATGACCGGTTCGGTCTGTTCGGGGCGGACTGCCCGACCATCATGGCGCACTGTGTTTACAGCGGGGATGAGGAAATCGCCCGTATGAAAGAAAACGGAGTGTTTATCGCCCACTGCCCGGAGTCCAATATGAATGTGTCATCGGGTATTGCTCCGGTCAGAAAATTCCTTGAAGAAGACCTTCATGTGGGGATCGGAAGTGATGTGGCGGGCGGCTCTACGGAGAACCTGTTCCGCGCCATGGCCCATGCCGTACAGTCGTCAAAGCTGCGCTGGAGACTGCAGGACGACAGTCTGGAAGCGCTGACTGCTGAGGAGGTATTTTATATGGCAACGAAAGGCGGCGGAGAGTTCTTCGGAAAAGTGGGAAGCTTTGAGCCGGGATATGAGTTTGACGCCGTGGTCCTGGACGACAGCCGCCTGAAGCACCCCCAGTCGCTTGACATCAGGAGCCGGCTGGAGCGCATGATCTATCTGGCGGACGAGCGGGAGATCAAGGCGAAATATGTAAAAGGAACAGAAATCAGTCTGCCGTAAGTGTAACGGAGGTGAAATGTATGGAGGAGAAAGCTCATGTAACTGGAAAAAACTATACGGGAGAGAGAGAACATGTAGTCGGCAGGAGTGTAAAACGTGTAGATGCATTTGAGAAAGTTACCGGCCGGGCAAAGTACACCGATGATCTGTGTGATAAAAATGCGTACGTGGCAAAGGTACTGCACTCAACCATCGCCCACGGATATGTGAAGTCAATCGATACATCCGAGGCGGAAAAGATTCCGGGAGTGGTAAAGATTGTCACATGTTTCGACGTACCAAAAAACTATTACCCCACGGCAGGACATCCGTGGTCCACGGAAGAGGCGCATCAGGATGTGGCAGACCGTCTGCTGCTGGTGGAGCACGTGAGATTTTACGGGGATGATGTGGCAGCCGTGATCGCGGAAAATGAGGTGGCGGCCGCGCAGGCTGTGCGTGCGATCAGGGTTGAATACGAAGAACTGCCTTTTGTGCTTGACGTGCACAAAGCGATGGAAGACGGAGCGCCGCAGCTGCATAAAAACTATCCGCACAACATCCTCAAACATACGTCGATCCGCAGCGGTGACTATGAAAGCGCGGCGAAAGAGCCGGGGCTTGTGAAAGTAGAGGGCTGGTATCAGACGCCTGCTGTCCAGCACTGCCACATTGAAAATCCGGTCTGTTATGCCTACATGGAACAGGGGCGGATCGTGGTTGTGACTTCCACGCAGCTCCCTCATATCTGCCGGCGTGTTGTGGGTCAGGCGCTGGGAATCCCGTGGGGGAAGGTAAGAGTGATCAAGCCTTACATCGGCGGAGGATTCGGCAACAAGCAGGATATTCTGTATGAGCCTCTCTGCGCATATCTGTGTACACAGGTGGGCGGCAGGACGGTGAAGATAGACACATCAAGAGAAGAGACGTTTGTATCGACACGCGTGCGCCACGCCATTCATTTCCATATTATTTCTTATGTGCGACCGGACGGAACTTACGCGGCGCGCAAGTTCGAGAGCTGGTCGGATCAGGGGGCATATGCATCCCACGGGCACAGTATTGCGGCAAAAGGAATGGGATGCTTTCCGCAGCTGTATCCGTGTCCGAATATCGAAGCCGATACATATACGGTATTTACCAATAAATCCGTCTCCGGCGCAATGAGAGGATACGGAATCCCTCAGGCAATGTTCGCGATGGAGAGCCATACAGAAGATGCAGCAAGGGCTATCGGCATGGATCCTTATGAGTTCCGCATGAAAAACGTGATGCCGAAGGGCTTTACGGACGGATTTTCAAAGAATGTAAATTATTATGATTCTTTCCGTGAGTGTATGGAAAAAGGACGCAAAGAGTTTGACTATGACAGACGGAAAGAAAAATACGCCCATCAGACCGGGGATATACGGCGCGGTGTGGGAATGGCGGTCTTCTGGTATAATACCGGTGTGTGGCCGATCTCACTTGAAACATCAGCCTGCCGTATGGTGCTCAATCAGGACGGAAGCATACAGGTGCAGGTGGGCGAGACAGAGATCGGACAGGGAGCGGATACCGCATTTGCTCAGATGGCAGCAGAGACGCTCGGCATTCCTTTTGAGATGGTTCATGTAGTCTCCTCGCAGGATACAGATGTGACGCCGTTCGGAACCGGAGCCTATGCATCCAGACAGACCTACATGGCAGGATTCTCCATCCGTCAGACGGGAGAACTCCTGAAAGAAAAGATCATTGAGGTGGCGCATGAATTAACAAGACAAATGAAAGAAAATCTGGATATTGTAAACGGAAATATTGTCAGAACAACAGACGGAGAAATCCTTATGCCACTGGGTGAACTGGCAACAGAGAAGCTGTATAGTCTGACAGATAACGGACATCTCACAGCAGAGAGCAGTTACCAGATCAAGAATAACGCTTATTCATTCGGGTGTACCTTTGTGGAAGTTGAGGTAGATATACCGGGCTGCAAGGCTCAGGTGACAGATATTCTGAATGTCCACGACTGCGGCCGCCTGATCAATCCGGCACTTGCTGAGGCACAGGTACACGGCGGTATGAGCATGGCGATCGGCTATGCACTGTCAGAGAAGATGCTCTATGATGAGAGAACCGGAAAGCCGCTGAATAATAATCTTCTGGATTATAAGCTTTCTACATTTATGGATCATCCGGATCTTCATGCCGCATTTATTGAGAACTATGAGCCTACCAGTGCATACGGGACGAAAGCACTGGGAGAGCCGCCGACATGTTCTCCTGCACCGGCGATCCGTAATGCGATCCTGCAGGCGACCGGAGTGGCACTGAACGAGATACCAATGAGACCTCATCTGCTGTTTGAGAAGTTTACAGAGGCAGGTCTGCTCTGATACGGAAAAGAGGTGGAAGACTATGTATGATATGAAGGCATTGCATGAGGCGAAGAGTGTGGACGATGCGGTCAGACTGCTTCTGGAGTATCCGCAGGCACAGATTATTGCAGGCGGAAGCGACGTGCTCGTCCAGATGAGAGAAGGAAAACGCGCAGGCGCGGAGCTGGTAAGTATATACGGGCTGGATGAACTGCGCGGCGTGGTCATGGAAGAGGACGGAACAATCCGGATCGGATCTCTGACTAGTTTCTCACACATTACGAAAGACCCGATTATCCAGAAATATATCAATGTTCTCGGTGAAGCAGTGGATATGGCAGGCGGCCCTCAGATACGGAATATCGGAACCATCGGCGGCAATACCTGTAACGGAGTGACATCGGCAGATTCGGCCTCCACTCTGTTTGCGTGGGATGCGGTGATCGAGCTGACGGGTCCGGATGGGATCAGAAGGATTCCGATCAAGGATTTCTACATTAAGGCGGGAAAAGTGGATTTAAGACCGGGCGAGATACAGACCGCTATACTGATTCCGAGAGAAGCATACGAAGGATATGAGGGACACTATATTAAATATGCGATGAGAAATGCTATGGATATTGCAACTCTGGGATGTTCTGTAAATGTAAAACTTTCAGAGGACAAGAAAACATTTACAGATGTCCGCATTGCCTACGGCGTGGCCGGGCCTGTTCCTATGCGTGCCGTTCATGCGGAGGCGGCAGGCAGAGGACTTGAAGTGACAGCGGAGAACATCGAGAAGATCGGGAATACGGTACTCGAAGATGTAACGCCCCGTGACAGCTGGAGAGCGAGCAAGGCATTCCGGGAGCATATCTCCAAACTCCTGTGCAAGAGAGCGCTGAGAGAGGCGGTCAGAAGAGCGGGAGGCGTGGTTTCGGAAGAAAGCCCGGCGGCTATGGCTCCGAGTGCTTCGGATAATGAGAATGCCGGGACGGGTGAGAAAAAAGAAGCACCGGAGTCGATATCGGGAGCATCAGAGGGCTCAGGGACTGCGAAGCATACGATTATGACAGACGCCGAGAGCGGAAAGCAGTATAAGCTGGTGCGGTGCCGCATCAATGGCGTAGAGAGGGAGACTATGGTGGATGTGAGGGCGTCCCTCACGGATATGCTGCGGAACGACTATTCCCTGACCAGTGTCAAGAAAGGCTGCGAAGTCGGAGAGTGCGGCGCATGTAATGTGATCATCGACGGCGAATGTTACAATTCCTGTATCTATCTTGCGGTGTGGGCAGACGGTAAAGAAATCCGTACTCTCGAAGGATTGATGGGACCGGACGGCGAGCTCTCAGACATCCAGCAGGCATTTATCGACGAGGCGGCAGTGCAGTGCGGATTCTGTACGCCGGGCGTGATCATGAGCGCTGTGGAGATCCTTGAGAGCGGAAAAGAATACACAAGAGATGAGCTGAGAAAGCAGCTCTCAGGCCATCTGTGCAGGTGCACCGGGTATGAAAATATCCTGAATGCCGTGGAGAAGACGATGAAGAAGCGGCTTGGAAAACTGTAACAAAATAAGGACATCCGTTCAGTACATGGCATAACTGTCGGATGTCCTCTTTATATATTTTTTAGGAGTTTGTCAGTTGTCTGTTTCTAAAGATGGATTCTTGTGCCGGTCTTTCCGAGTATTCCGTCCTTTGCTTTCTCAAGCAGGGTGATGAGAGCCTGCCTTCCCGGTTTGGACTCGGCGAAATCTACGGCAGCCTGAACTTTCGGAAGCATAGAACCCGGCGCGAAATGTCCTTCGTCTATATACTGCTTCGCCTCGTCTGCTGTAATATCGTCCAGCCATTTTTCATCCGGCTTTCCGTAATTGATCGCAACTTTTTCAACGGCAGTCAGGATGATAAGGAAATCAGCGTCCAGCTCTTTTGCCATAAGGCAGCTCGCGAAGTCTTTGTCAATGACGGCGCTGGCGCCTTTTAAGTGATTGCCCTGACGAGTGACAGGGATACCGCCGCCACCACAGGCAATGACTACATCGCCGGAGTCCACCATGTTGCGGATCGTTCCAATCTCGATGATCTCCTGCGGTTTCGGGGAAGCAACCACACGACGGTAGCCGCGGCCTGCATCTTCTTTCATAATGTAGTCATATTTTTCTGTCATCATATCAGCCTGCTTTTTTGTCATGAAACGGCCGATCGGCTTAGACGGATGCTCGAATGCCGGATCATTAGGATCAACCCTCACCTGCGTGATCATAGTCGCCACAGGGATATCTGTGATTCCCCTGTTTAAGAGCTCTTCACGGAGCGCATTCTGCAGGTCATAACCGATGTACGCCTGACTCATGGCAACACAGACAGACAGCGGTGTGTTCGGCTGCTGTGGATCTTCATGGGTGAGGGCAAGCATAGCGTTGTTGACCATGCCTACCTGAGGCCCGTTCCCGTGAGCGACTACAACCTCGCATCCCTCCTGTATCAGGTCAACAATGGCGCGGGATGTGATCTTAACGGCCTTCATCTGCTCCGGCAGAGTATTGCCGAGGGCGTTCCCGCCCAGAGCAATAACGATACGTTTTTTCTTTTCCATAAACTGCCTCCTGAAGATTAATCCTCTTTCACAGCGGCGATGGCTTCTACCTCGCAGAGCACTCCTTTCGGAAGGGCTTTGACAGCGACGCAGGAGCGGGCCGGTTTTCCGGTGAAATATTTTGCGTATACTTCATTGAAAGCTGCAAAATCAGCCATATCTGCAAGGAAGCAGGTTGTCTTTACGACGTCTGTAAATGCGGCTCCCTGACTTTCCAGAAGAGCGCCAACATTTTTCATAACCTGTTCTGCCTGCTCTTCGATAGTTGTTCCGACTACTTCACCGGTTTCCGGTGAGAGCGGGATCTGTCCGGAGAAAAATGCGATTCCGTTCAGGACGATTCCCTGTGAGTACGGTCCGATTGCTGCAGGTGCGTTTTTTGTGTCAACATATTTTAACATGATGTAAATACCTCCTGATGATAAGATTGTTTTTGAGTGAGTAACTGTTCAGCCCGCGCCATTCGCAAAGCTGCAATTTCTATTTAAAAACTCTCGGTGTTGCTTTTTCTTCCAGTTTCTTGAGAATATCAGCCGGATCTGCGAATTTTGCAAGGAAGATCATAGCTGCGATGATGTACGGTTTGTAGCTTGCCTCTTTGTAGAGCGGATCTCTGTAGCGGTCGAATACGCTTGCGTCAACCTCGCCTTCCTCACAGCTTACGCCTGTGATGTCGGCCGGCAGGCAGTGCATATAGAGAGCTTTGCCGTCTTTTGTTGTCTTCATCAGTTCCTCTGTGCATGCCCAGTCTTTGTGCTGCGCGTTCTGAGCAAGGAGTTCTTTCTCCAGCTCTTTGATGCCTTCGAAGTCACCGTTTCCGTACAGCTCTGTACGTTTCTCCATTGCTGCGAACGGAGCCCAGCTCTTCGGATACACGATATCGGCGTCTTTGAATGCCTCTGCCATATTATTTGTCTTTGTGAATGTACCGCCGGATTTCTTTGCGTTCTCGGCAGCGACAGCCTCAACTTCCGGGAATACCTCGTATCCTTCCGGATGAGCCAGTACAACGTCCATTCCGAATCGTGTCATCAGTCCGATGATTCCCTGAGGAACGGAGAGCGGTTTACCGTATGACGGAGAGTAAGCCCATGACATTGCGATCTTCTTGCCTTTCAGATTCTCAACTCCGCCGAACTCATGGATGATGTGGAGCATATCAGCCATTGCCTGTGTCGGGTGGTCGATATCGCACTGCAGGTTGACAAGAGTCGGTTTCTGCTCAAGGATACCGTCTTTATTTCCCTGTGTTACGGCGTCAACAACTTCGTGCATATATTTATTTCCTTTGCCGATGTACATATCATCGCGGATACCGATGACGTCAGCCATGAAAGAGATCATATTGGCTGTCTCGCGGACTGTCTCACCGTGTGCAACCTGAGATTTTCCCTCGTCCAGATCCTGAACCTCAAGACCTAACAGGTTACATGCAGATGCAAATGAAAAACGTGTACGTGTGGAGTTATCGCGGAACAGTGAGATTCCGAGACCGCTCTCGAAAACCTTTGTGGAGATATTGTTTTCTCTCATGAAGCGGAGAGCGTCAGCTACTGTAAATACAGCTTCCAGCTCGTCGTCTGTTTTCTCCCATGTCAGGAAGAAGTCTCCGTTGTACATATCCTTAAAGTTCAGGGCGTTCAGCTTGTCGATATAATCCTGTAAAGTTTTCATTTTTGTTTATCCTCCTTGAATATTGAAATAAAAAATTATGTTATATGCGGACGAAAATCCGTTTCAGTGTCCTCCATTCCGAGGCTCCGCTTAACCTCCATTCCGGACACAGAAACGGATTTCCTGTGCCATAAGATCGGAAATTTTCGCTTTCGAAATCAAGAAGGTTAAACAAACTGGCATTCAAAAGTTAAGTTAAAGCCAGAAGAAAGACCAAGTGGAGCGAAGGACACATATGACGCCTCTTGAACGTCTTATTCGCAATAAGTCTCAGGCAGTGCCGCATATACGGCAGCGCATGTTACAAGATCCTGTTTCCATGTCTTCTCGTTCGGTGCGTGTGCCTGAGCTTCAGCGCCCGGTCCGAATCCGATACAGGGGATGCCGTTTCTTCCCATGATGGAAACGCCGTTTGTGGAGAATGTCCACTTGTCTGTAAGCGGACGGCTCTGGCGCATTTCCAGTGTCTCGGGAGCGCCGATCCTCTTGTCTCCGTAGAGAGAAGTGTAGGCTTTCTCAAGTGCCTTTGTTACCTTGTGGTCTTTCGGGATCGCCCATGTCGGGAAGTAGCACTCGATTTCGTATACGCATCCTGTGTAGGACGGACGGTCGTAGTTGTACATGGATACGACTACATCGCTGCCGTATTTCTTGACACTTGGCAGAGCGCGGATCTCATCCAGACAGCTCTCCCATGTCTCGCCGAATGTCATGCGGCGGTCAAGTGATACCGCGCAGGAATCGGCTACCGCACAGCGGCTCGGGGATGTGTAGAAGATCTGGGAAACAGTAACTGTACCGCGTCCGAGGAAACGGGCTTCCTCCCAGTCCGGATTGTATTTCGGATTTAACATTTTTACAAGGCCCTTGATCTCTGTCTCGTCTGCATCGTCGTTCTCATTAAGAGCACGCACATCCTGAAGGATGTCAGCCATCTTGTAGATCGCGTTGTCACCGCGCTCCGGAGCGGAACCGTGGCAGGAAACGCCTTTGACATCGATGCGGATCTCCATACGTCCGCGCTGTCCGCGGTAAATACCGCCGTCTGTCGGCTCTGTGGATACGACAAATTCCGGACGGATCTTGTCTTCATTGATGATGTACTGCCAGCACAGACCGTCGCAGTCCTCTTCCTGAACAGTTCCTACGACCATGATCTTACATCCTTCCGGGATCAGGTTCAGATCTTTCATGATCCTTGCGCCGTAGACTGCAGATACCAGTCCGCCGCACTGGTCGGATACACCGCGTCCGCCGATTTCTGTGTCGTTCTCGTATCCCTCGTACGGATCGAAGTTCCAGTTGTCGATGTTTCCGATGCCTACTGTGTCGATATGTGCATCGTATGCTATGATTTTATCGCCTGTTCCCATGTATCCGATGACATTTCCCTGAGGATCGATAACGACCTCGTCGAAGTCCAGTTTCTTCATTTCAGCAGCAATTGTGTCGATGTGTGCTTTCTCATCGCAGCTCTCGCCCGGATTCTTTACGATAGCGCGGAGAAATGCGGTCATGTCTTTCTGATAACCCTGTGCAGCTTCTTTGATTTTGTTGAAGTCCATAGTTTTAATCTCCTTTCGTTGTTTGCGCCGTGTAATACGCGGCATAGTGGTACACCCCTGCGGTGTTTGGTAAATGTAATGGTTCATCAGGTACCGGAATGCTTATCTGTCGTTCCCGCCCCAGACGATGGATTCGTATCTCTCGGGATCCGTGTCGCCTTCAGTGGAGAAGAGGAGTACTTTTGAATTCTCATCCAGACCGAGATGTTCTCTCAGCGGCCGGTACTCGTCCATTGTCATGATGCACGCAAGTGTCCCGAACGGTGCGGCGCCGGACTCGCCGGATGTCACCGGCTGATCGCCTTTCACCGGAGCGGCCAGCATGCGCATGCCCCTTGCGGCCACCCAGTCGGGTGATGCGACAAAAGTATCTACGTGATTTTTCAGGATATCCCATGAAATGGTGTTAGGTTCACCGCAGGCAAGTCCTGCCATGATTGTTACCATGTCTCCGTCTACAATGCGGATGTCGCCGTCTCCTGCGCAGGCGCCCTTGTACAGGCAGGCAGCAGCTTCAGCTTCTACTACGACTACTTTCGGAGGATTCTCGGGATAGCGGTTTGCGAAATATCCCTGAACAGCTCCTGCGAGAGATCCGACGCCGGCCTGAATGAATACGTGCGTCGGGCGCTCGCAGTCATAATCGTGGAGCTGCTCGTCCGCTTCCATCGCCATGGTTCCGTAGCCCTGCATGATCCATGAAGGAATCTCCTCATAGCCGTCCCATGCAGTATCCTGCACCATGACGCCGTTTTCCGTCTTTTCCGCCATGGCATTTGCCATACGGACACATTCATCATAATTGTATTCTTCGATGGTCGCCTGTGCGCCCTCGGCAAGAATGTTGTTCAGTCTTGTCTGTGTGCTCCCTTTCGGCATGAGAACAACGGCTTTCTGTCCCAGCTTATTGGCGGCCCATGCAACGCCGCGACCGTGATTGCCGTCCGTTGCGGTAAAGAATGTAGCCTGTCCGAACTCTTTTTTCAGCTCTTCCGAAGTGAGCACGTTATAGGGAAGCTCGGAGACGTCTTTGCCCGTCTGTTTTGCTATGTAGCGTGCCATGGCGAATGAACCGCCGAGCACTTTGAAAGCATTGAGTCCGAAACGATAGGATTCATCTTTGACGTATACTTCTCCCAGTCCGAGGCGCGCTGCCATGTGATCCAGCTTCGCCAGCGGAGTGACGCTG
This sequence comes from uncultured Lachnoclostridium sp., assembly GCA_930986645.1. Classification (GTDB taxonomy): domain Bacteria; phylum Bacillota; class Clostridia; order Lachnospirales; family Lachnospiraceae; genus Mediterraneibacter. The sequence goes on along the minus strand of CAKNJS010000021.1, from coordinate 3,740 downwards.
TACTGCGGAAAACTTTCATGGAATGTGCGCGCTTTTCTGACCTCGTCCAGCCCCATTATTTTCAGGTTGGAATCCGCTGTCTTCGGCATCTTGTTCACTGCCCATTTGATTGTGTCCATTGTGGAACCTCCTTAATATATGAAATGTTATTGATTACCCTTTGTCCATATAACTGTATAGCGTAAATTTTGATATCCCCAGCAGGGATGAGACTTTGTCGCCGGATTTGGTGATGAGAAATGCTCCGGCGTTATTCAAATACTGCACTACGGCGACTTTATCGTCTTTATTCATCATCGCGACGGGCTTGCCTACTCTGGCGATTGCCTGTTCGATGAGCAGATCGAGGAGTTCGGTCACATTATGGGTGATCCTCTGCGGAGAGTCTGAAGCATCCTCTCCATGGCTGTCCTCGGGTTCGGTCTGAACCAGTCCGCGGATGGAGTTCTCTGCCGCGAGCAGGGTAGTTATGTCGTAATTCATGGAAAAGATATATACGATCTTTCCTTCTTCATTACGGATGTAAAGTGTACTGGATTTTAAGATCCTGCCGTCATCTGTTCTTGTCAGATAAGCGAGTTTATCCTTGAGTCTGCCGGGATCGGATCTCAGAGTCTCCAGCACGATGCCTGACGGGCCGTCGCCGGTATGGCGGTTGGAGACATGTCCGTTTTCAATATAGACGATGGATTTGTCAAGGTCTTTTTTTGTCAGATCGTGGATGACGACTTCGCAGGAATTCCCGAACTGGGCTGCGAGTCCGTGTGCAAGCTGCTTAAGAAAATGAAGTATCTGCTCCATTGCTTCACCTGCCTTTTTAGTAAGCATGTCTGTCATGTGTCTCTAAACTCATCATAGCATAAATAAATATAGAGTCAATACTTTTTCTAAAAAATTTTTAGGTAATCTAAAAAATATTTAGAATTCATGTTGCATTTATACATTATTAATGGTATTCTATAATCAGTGACAGGACTTAGTGTGCGAATTGCACAGAAATCAGTGATGGCGCACTGAGGGCGGTATGTGTAAAATGAATAAAAAGGAGAAATTAACATGCTTGTTTTAGGTAATGGAAAAGTTATCACAAGAGACGCCGCGTGCCCGCTGATCGAGAATGGCGCAGTCGCGATCGACGGCACTGCAATCTGTAAAGTGGGTTCTGCAGAGGAAGTCAGAAAAGCATATCCCGAAGCAGAGTACATCGATGCAAAAGGCGGTCTGATCATGCCCGGCTTTATCAATGTACACGAGCATATTTACAGCGCATTTGCAAGAGGGCTTTCCATAAAGGGCTACGATCCGAAAGGATTTTTGGACATCCTTGACGGACAGTGGTGGACGATCGACCGCAGCCTCACACTGCATGATACATATTTAAGTGCCATGGCTACTTATATCGACTGTATCAGAAACGGCGTGACCACGATTTTTGACCACCATGCAAGTTTCGGCTCGATAAGGGGCTCTCTTTTTGAAATTGAGAAAGCGGCAAAAGAGACAGGAGTACGTTCCTGCCTCTGCTACGAGATTTCTGACAGAGACGGGATGGACAAAGCGAGAGAATCTGTTATGGAGAATGCAGAGTTTATCCGTCATGCACTTCAGGATGATTCCGGGATGATCGCCGGGATGATGGGTATGCATGCACAGTTTACGATCTCTGATGAAACGTTTGCATTGGCGGCTGCCAATAAACCGGATGAAGTGGGATATCACATTCATGTGGCAGAGGGGATCGAAGACCTGCATCACTGCCTGAAGCATTACGGGAAACGGATTGTTGATCGTCTGATGGATCACGGAATCCTCGGAGAAAAGACACTCCTCGGGCACTGTATTTACATCAATCCTCATGAAATGGACTTAATAAAGGAAACAGGAGCTATGGTAGTCCACAATCCGGAGTCCAATATGGGCAACGCGTGCGGATGCCCGCCGACTATGGAGCTGGTGCACAGGGGAATCCTGACCGGCCTCGGTACGGACGGATATACACATGACATGATGGAATCGTGGAAAGTGGCAAATATTCTGCACAAACATCACCTCTGTGATCCGAACGCAGCATGGGGAGAAGTGCCGCAGATGCTCTTTGAGAATAACGCAAAGATTGCGGGAAGATACTTCAAGCAGGAACTGGGCGTCCTGAAAGAGGGCGCGGCGGGCGATGTGATCATCGTCGACTATGATCCGCTTACACCGATGAATGAGAACAATATAAACAGCCATCTCTTATTCGGTGTAACAGGGCATGATGTAATGACGACAGTAGCCAACGGCGAAGTCCTGATGAAAGACAGGAGGCTTACGAAGATCGATTCGGCGAAAGTGATGGCCGACTGCAGACAGGCAGCGAAAGAGCTTGCCGGCCGGATCAACGGCTGAGCAGGAGAGCTGCATAAGAAATGACTGAATCAGTATAAGGAAGGGCCCGGCGATGTATCGGCCGGGGGCAATATAGGGTGAATAGAAATGAATGATACAAAGCAGAAAAAGGACAACTCAGAATTATTTAAATGGGACGGAAATCCGTCGTTCGGACAGATACTCCCGCTTGCGGCGCAGCATGTGCTTGCCGCGGTAGTCGGCTGTGTGACGCCGGCTATCCTTGTAGCAAACGCCGCAAACAATGCGGGCGGAAATGTGGATATGGGACTTCTGATACAGGTATCCCTTGTGTTTGCAGCACTGTCTACATTATTACAGTTATATGCAAAGAAGATCAAACTGGGAAGCGGGCTTCCGGTCATCATCGGCGTCAGCTTCGCATATGTGCCGACGATGACGGCCATCGCAGCACAGGCAAAAGATGTGAATACAATATTCGGCGCTATGGTCATCGGCGGCGTCGTAGCCATACTCGTAGGCCTGTTTATCAGACAGATCCGCCGGGTGTTCCCGCCGCTTGTGATCGGAACAGTTATTCTGGCGATCGGGCTGTCGCTTTACAGTACTGCAGTCAACTATATGGCGGGAAATTCTTCGAATACATATGAAGTGATCGTGGAGCAGCAGGGTAAAACCGAGGCTTTAGTTTACGGTTCATGGCAGAACTGGCTGGTGGCGTTCATTACACTGGCGATCGTTGTTCTGCTCAATCATTACGGAAAAGGGCTCTTCAAGCTGGCATCCATCCTGATCGGACTTCTGTGCGGATATGTAGTGGCGCTGTGCTTCGGCATGGTTGACTTTTCGGCGCTGTCAAGTGCAGGATGGTTCCAGATTCCGATGCCGCTTGCGTTCGGAATGAAGTTTGATGTTTCGGCGATCCTGCCGCTTGGTATTCTGTTTTTGGTCAACTCGATTCAGGCGATGGGAGATTTCTCCGCTACAACGACAGGCGGTATGGACAGACTTCCGACGGACGATGAGCTCAACGGCGGTATTATCGGTTACGGTGTAAGCAATATCGTCGGAGCATTCTTCGGATGCCCTCCGACAGCTACATACAGCCAGAATGTCGGCATTGTCGGTTCCACAAGAGTCGTGGCAAGAAAAGTATTTACCGCTTCGGCAGTGATCCTGCTTATCGCGGGACTGATCCCGAAATTCTCCGCACTGCTCAGGACAATCCCGCAGTGTGTACTCGGAGGCGCGGTTGCATCGGTGTTTGCCTCTATCGCCATGACAGGAATCAAACTTCTGGTGACAGAGAAACTGACATACAGAAATACGACAGTCGCAGGTCTTGCCATTGCCATCGGCATGGGCGTGACGCTGAACGACGGATGCTTAAA
>CAKNJS010000020.1 GCA_930986645.1 uncultured Lachnoclostridium sp. | reverse complement strand
ATTACCTTCTGTGAACATATAAACCCATTTTGTTGCCATGTTCCAATGACCTCCTCAAAAAATTTGCTAATAACTTCGCATTATTTCGCATATAATATTTTAATGGTTTCAGGCTTGTGCGTCAAGCGTTTTATCTGGAAAGGGTGCACAATCTTTGCCCGTATTTTGTGTGCACAAATAACATCATCCGGGGATGGTGCGGATATATCTTTCCTTGCCGTCCCCGGATGATTTCTGTTTTCTCAATACCGCTCTCAGCACTCTTCTTTCAGCAGTATTGATGTTCCGGATATTTGATTTACATTTTCAAGAATGTGCGGTAGCCTTTCACCGCCTCATACACATCTGCTTTGCTTGTCACTTCATACGGTGCGTGCATATTCAGGACGGCAACTCCGCTGTCGATCACTTCCATGCCATAGTTTGCCATGATATAGGCGATCGTACCGCCGCCTCCGAGATCGACCCTTCCCAGCTCAGCGAACTGATAAGCTACGTTGTCATCGTCCATGGCTTTTCTGAGCGCCGCAATATATTCTGCATTTGCATCGTTGGATCCGGATTTGCCGCGGCTTCCGGTAAACTTATTAAAGGTAATGCCGCTTCCGAAAAATGCGGAGCTGCGTTTTTCAAATGCCTCTGCGTACATCGGGTCATAGGCTGCGCTCACATCGGAAGAGAGCATTCTTGAGTTCATCAGTGCACGGCGGACTTTCAGTTCGGATTCTCCCTCTGTCAGGGCAATCAGCTCGGCAACCGTATTCTCAAAGAATTTAGAATGCATTCCGGTGGCGCCGACACTTCCGATCTCTTCCTTATCTACAAGGAGACAGCAGCCGGTCTTCTTTGACTCCGTTATGTCGAGCATTGCAAACAGAGATGTAAATGCACACACTCTGTCATCCTGTCCATAGGAAAGGATCATGCTCCGGTCAAAGCCGCAGTCTCTGGCCTTTCCTGCCGGAACGATTTCCAGCTCTGCAGAGAGGAAATCTTCCTCGTCCATATCATATTTTTCTTTCAGGATGCGGAGAACATTTGCCTTTACCGCTTCCTTTGCCTGAGCTTTTTCCGCTTTCTTCTCTTCCGTATCTGCCGGATCCGATGACGTGAGTTCTACGATCACTTCCTCCGCCGGACGGTTGCCGATCAGCAGATCCAGTTTTTCTCCTTCTATTACTTTAGACGCCTTCTTCTCCATCTGCTCCTGTGCAAGATGAACGAGAAGATCTGTGATCACGAATACCGGATCATTTTCATCCTCGCCGACAGAGACTTTTACAGTTGTTCCGTCTTTCTTTGCGATTACTCCGTGGAGTGAAAGCGGCTGGGCTACCCACTGATACTTCTTGATGCCGCCGTAATAGTGAGTATCCAGATATGCGAGCCCCTCATTTTCATAGAGAGGGTTCTGTTTCACATCAATCCTCGGAGAATCGATATGCGCGCCGAGGATATTCATGCCTGCTGAGATTGGTTCCTCGCCGATGCGGAAAAGAGCGATCATCTTGTTCATGCACACCGCATAAACCTTATCTCCTGTTTTAAGGGATCCGCCCGCCGACATTACATCTTTCAGATTCCGGTAGCCGGCCTCCTCTGCCATGCTGACGCTGAGCTCCACGCACTCCCGCTCCGTCTTGCCTGCATTTAAGCAGGATTTGTACTTTTCATTAATGCTGTTCAACTCTGCGAGCTGTTCCTTGGTGTATGCGTTCCATGCGTTTTTTCTATCCATCTGCAAATCATCCTTTCTTTCGGGGACGTAGTAAAATCCGATTTCACTACGTCCCAAACTTAATTTTACTATGTCCCAAATTGAACTTTACCCTGTCCCTTTTCGATCATTTGTCAATTATACAACTTTTTACATTGCGATACAATCGTTCCGTTTTTGCTTTCGTAAGTTTCAGTTCCTGCCGAAGCTGTTCTTTGTACTGTTCTCTCATTTTTATATCTTCAATAATCTCATATGGACCTTCCAGACCACGCAGATGCGCTTCTTGCTTCAGAATTGTCAATGCGGCATTCACAAGCTGAGTTTCTACATCTTCGGGTATATCTATAAATACCTGCTTCTGTCCTTTATTATGAAAATCAAGATATTCCTCAAAATCTGAGAACTTTTCCTTATATATTTTTATCGCTTTGGGATGTATTATCCGGCTTTTTTCTGTTTCATATTCCTTAAGACTTGAATAAGTATAATTCAAGGGATACTTCACAATATTGGCATTGACCGGATTCATATGGATATACCTCATACAGTTCCAAAAGTACTGCTCTGTTTCCACACATTCACTTTTGAACCTGTCCTGAAATACATGACCGTTCCGATTATGTTTGTAGTTGTAATATTCTGCAAATTCTGCCAAGACAATGGCTAAATAACTTGATAAGAGTTTCAGATCAACACGAATCAGAATATGGAAATGCGTTGACATAATAACATACGCAAATATTTCTATATCATGATCTTTAAGATGCTTCACCAGAAGCCTTTTGAAATTGTTCTTCTCTCTTTTTTGTTTAAAAATTGGCTCTTTATTAATTCCTCGCGCTATCACATGATACATGTCAGCGGCGCTTTTCCTTCGAGCAGTACGTGGCATTTCATCACCCCTTCCCACGATTGGGGACAGGGCAAAATTCAATTTGGGACACCCTGATTCTTAATTGGGGACGTAGTGAAATCAACTTTTACTACGTCCCCGAAAGAAGTTACCACTCGAATTTTTTCTCGAAATATGCTTTCAGATCTTCGATCTTGATTCTCTCCTGCTCCATCGTATCGCGGTCGCGGACTGTTACTGCTCCGTCTTCCTCTGACTCGAAATCATATGTCACACAGTAAGGTGTTCCGATCTCATCCTGACGACGGTAACGCTTTCCGATATTCCCGCGGTCATCGTACTCGCAGTTATAATATTTGCAGAGCTCTGCGTAAATCTTCTCTGCTCCCTCGTTCAGCTTCTTGGAGAGCGGCAGCACGCCGATCTTGACCGGAGCGAGTGCCGGATGGAAATGAAGGACAGTACGCATATCCGGTTTCTCTTCTGTTCCGATATTTTCCTCATCGTAAGCACTGCAGAGGAATGCGAGCACCATACGGTCAGCTCCGAGTGACGGCTCGATAACATAAGGAATATATTTCTCTTTTGTCTCGTCATCGAAGTAAGTCAGATCCTGACCGGATACATTCTGATGCTGTGTCAGGTCGTAATCTGTACGGTCAGCGATTCCCCACAGCTCGCCCCATCCGAACGGGAAGAGGAATTCCACGTCTGTTGTCGCCTTGCTGTAGAAGGACAGTTCTTCTTTATCGTGATCACGGTAGCGTACTTCGTCGTCTTTGAGTCCGAGGGAAGACAGCCAGTTCAGGCAGAAGCTCTTCCAGTAATCGAACCACTCAAGATCCGTATCCGGTTTGCAGAAGAATTCCAGCTCCATCTGCTCGAACTCTCTTGTACGGAATGTAAAGTTGCCCGGTGTGATCTCATTACGGAATGATTTACCGATCTGGGCAATACCGAACGGAAGTTTCTTTCTGGATGTACGCTGTACATTCTTAAAGTTCACAAAGATACCCTGTGCCGTCTCCGGACGGAGATATACAGTATTCTTGGCATCCTCTGTCACGCCCTGAAATGTCTTGAACATCAGGTTGAACTGACGGATATCTGTAAAATTGTGCTTCCCGCAGGTCGGGCACGGAATCTGATGTTCCTCGATAAATGCCGTCATCTGCTCCTGTGACCATCCGTCTACGGAGCCTTCCAGAGCAATGCCTTTCTCTTCGCAGTAGTCTTCGATCAGTTTATCTGCACGGAAACGCTCATGGCATTCTTTACAGTCCATCAGCGGATCGCTGAAACCGCCGAGATGACCGGAAGCCACCCATGTCTGCGGGTTCATCAGGATCGCACAGTCAACGCCTACATTGTACGGGTTCTCCTGTACGAACTTCTTCCACCATGCTCTTTTTACATTATTCTTCAGTTCCACACCGAGATTGCCGTAATCCCATGTGTTTGCAAGCCCGCCGTAGATCTCGGAACCCGGATACACGAATCCTCTTGACTTTGCGAGTGCTACGATTTTATCCATTGTCTTTTCAACCATTTTATGTTCCTCACATTTCTTTTTCTCAATCGGTACTTATTATAACGGCTGCATCCATATTTTTCAAGGGATGATGTAATTTCAGAATAATATAAGATTCTCGCAGCTGTATATACACAGTGCAGCCGTAACAAACACATCTGTGCATCTTATACCAGAGTCTCCAGTATCTCCAGTGATTTAAAATGCTTATCCACATATACTTCCATCAGCCGTTCCATCACTCTGCCCAGCTCGTTTAATACTTTCTCTGTCACATTAAATGTATACAGTTTCTCTATCGTGCTGGATTCTATATATTGCATGCTATATAATGTGGAGTTGTCCAGCACCATGCCGTCGATCACATTCCCGCCGCATTCGCTGCAGACAAGCCCGCCTTTCGCCGCACTGAACACGGCCGGGCGGTCTTTATCCCCGCATATTACGCACTGAAATACCTGAGGCGCCTGCCCGTTGACCGTCAGAGCTTTCAGTTCAAATATGTAACGGATCAGCCTGTCGGGAATATGGGGATTAATAAGCGCCCGCATTGTCTGATAGAGGAGCTTTAACATTTCCCGCTCATCATTGAATTCTTTTGTATAATAATCCGCAAACTCCAGAAAATAGAATCCATAGTAAGCCCCGACCACATCTTCCCGAAGCTCCGCAAAATAATTGGAAATGTTCGCCGACTGTATCGTATAAGAAGTCCTTCCTTCATACAGCGTAAATTCACCGAACGAAAATGGATTGACTGCACCTACAAGAGGGCTGTTCGGACGCCTCGCCCCCCGTGCAAATGCAGATATCTTGCCCTGTTCTTTTGTCAGTATGACCACACGCCGGTCATATTCTCCGATGGGCATGGTCGAGAGAACCATACCCGTAAGTACGATCTGATTCACGCTGTTCCTTTCCGCAGCTTGCTTCCTGTCCGCCGCTGTTTTTCTCATGCATCTTAAATCTTAGATAATCATCGATCCTGCCGCTTGCCATAAACTGATTCCAGTAATTCTCTTTCATCGGTCCACCTCTTCTTCCGTGTCTTCTCTGACCGCAGTCTGAGGAAATGTGAAAGCAGAGGCATATAATGCAAAACACTGCTCCATTTCCGTACAACAGCCTGCGTCGTCAGAGATCATACAATTAGGTTCTCCGATTCTTAAAAACACTATACCCCGCAAAAAATACCAGAACTTTTTGCAGGGTGACGCCTTGACAGTCTCTTTTGATATTATAGTGAATTATCAGTCAGATGGCAAATAAGATTTATCCATGTTTATCGAGCAGTCATCCTGCCCGCGCATCCAGCAGCTTATAAATAATCAGCAGTATTATAGCGATTGGAACAAGGAAAACAGCATGCATGATAAATAATGTCTGCTTCAGCGCGGTCGCCGCACACTGAGACAGCAATATAACAATTCCAACCGACACAACGATGCGCGCATATTCCTTATATCTGCTCTTATACGGATCACGGTAATAAATGCGTGCAATCCATGTTGCCGCGGCAGCAATGATCACAAACTGCAGCAATTTTCCCAGAGTAACTTCAATATACGCCGGACCCGCTGCATTCAAATCTCCATATCCCGCAGCCAGCGCCAGATACAGGCCTCCATACAACAGAGCCAGAACAGACACAGCCCCGCACACATCCCGGATGCATAACATAACTTTCTGCCCCGCAGTAAGCCTCGGTATTTCTTCCAGCACGTTATCGCAGAACGCATGGTAATCTTCTCCGATCACGGAAGACGCAGACTCGCCGCGCTGTTCGCCGTCCAGTATCATCTGGGTGATATCCCTGCGCACTCTCTCCTGATCATATGCGCTTATATCAACTCCTCTGATATACAGAACCATATCTTCCAGAACCTGCCTTCCGTCTTTCGAAATTTTCTCTGCCATCAGCCCGCTTTCATCCCTGAGTATTTTTGTCCTTTTATTCACGCCTCTATCCCTCCTTTATATATCATATATCTGACTTATATATCCAATCCCTCTTTGTATTCAGTCCACACGCGAGTCTATCATCCTGTATACGGCAAATATTGCCAGAGTCAACACTGCCCCCGCTCCCAGATGAATGCTGAACACTTTATAAGTAAGCAGATAATTGACACAGACCGCTGCAATGAAAACAATGACAAGTATTGCCGCCCATTTTTTATTAAAAGATCTGCTGTTCGCAAATGCATACTTTGTCAAAAGTGTAATGAGGCCTTCCGCTCCTGCCAGCAGCAGGATTCCTCCCAGCAGATTTCCCAGTGTCACCGGACAGTTAAATGACGGCAGCACGCCGGCCAGAACTTCTGCCAGACGGCCGGCACACCAGATCACGAGCAGCACGATCAGCGCGGGAAGCGTATCTCTGATCAATACAAGCGCCTTTTCTTTTCCGCCCATGTGCGGGATTTCCTCCACAATACTGTCACAGAATTCGCGGTAGTCCTCTCCAATTACATCTCTTGCAGCGCTTCCTCTTTTTTCTCCGTCTATCAGCATCTGGGTAATATCTCTCCTGACTTTCTCCTGTTCATACATGGAAACCGGAACTCCTCTCAGATAAACGACAATATCTGTAAGGACTTTCTTTCCTTCATCGGAAAGCTGCTGCTCCAGTTCATTATTCTCTTTTAACATCTCTTTCACTCTTCTGCTCATTTCGACCATCCTCCACGTCATAAAAAAGCCGTTCTACTGCCGCCGACAGCTCTCTGTAGTTTTTTGCGAACTGTTCCAGCTCCGTTTTTCCCTTATCTGTAAGCGAATAATATTTTCTCTTCGGTCCCAGCTCCGACTGGCGGTATACAGCCGACACCATATTATTCTTTTCAAGCCTCAGAAGCAGCGGATAGATTGTCCCCTCTGCAATGCTGCCGAACCCGTACTCCTCAAGCTGCCGGGATATCTCATATCCATATGTCTCATTTTTACTTATGATTGCCATAATGCATCCTTCCAGCGTCCCTTTGAGCATCTGCGATGGGATCATAATTTCACCTGCCTTAGTCTTTCGTGCACGCACACTATCTTGCAATGCAATGTAGCTTCAACTATATTGTAATGCAAGATAGTATGCATGTCAACAGATATAAAAAAGAGACCTCTTTATTTTTTTTGCAGAGAGGTCTCTTTTCTCATAGATTCTATTATATTTCATATAAATATCATTACTATCCCGCTTAATGACAGCCGCCGTTTCCATGGCATCCGTGTTTATCTTCACCGCAGTGTCCGCCGTGATGACCTTCTCCATGATGTCCTTCTCCATGGTGACTGCACTGGACGTCAGGATTATACGCAAGTTTTCCATTCACAAGCGCTTTTACCGCCTCATCGGCATCTCCGGCCACTCCGCCGTACAGCTGGATTCCCGCCTCGGCAAGAGCATTCTTCGCCCCCATACCGATTCCGCCGCAGATCAGGGTATCCACGCCCAGCCCGGTCAGAAAACCGGCAAGCGCCCCGTGGCCGCTTCCGTTTGTATCTGCCACCTGTTCTTTTACGATCTGTCCGTTTTCCACGTCATAGATCTTAAACTGCTCTGTGTGTCCGAAATGTTGAAATACATTTCCATTCTCAAATGTTACTGCTATTCTCATTGCATTTTCCCCTTTCATTGAAATACTCTGCGTATTCAGGCCGTCCGGCCTGTCGCATCTTTTCCGGCAGAAATGGATCGCAGAGCCGTCGCACAGCCGATAGTCTCCGCCTGAGATCAGCAGGATTTTCCCGTTTACAATGCTGTCCGCAATCTTCTCACGGGCGCTTTCGTAAATCTCCGTCACCGTAGTTCTGGAAATATCCATTCTCTTTGCACACTGTTCATGCGTCAGCTTCTCAAGATCGATCAGCCGTATCACTTCATACTCATCCACCGTCAATGTTATGCTTTCACCGCCCGGAATCCCGTCCGGCCGGAAACTTCCGTAATCCGGTTCAGCACAGACTCTCCTGCATCTTCTCGGTCTCGCCATACAGACACCCCCCGCTTTCATTTCCGTCATATGTCGAAAACACTATAACACATTTCACTCCTGTCTGCAATAGATGTTGCAGCTTTCATTGACAAAATTATTTTTTTAATATATAGTAAAACTATACAGTTATACTATATAGTTTTACTATATATTTAACACAAATCACTGCCGGACAAACTGTAACACATTTTTCCCCGTATTTAACAAAGGAGCTGACTCACCTTGAACACAAACAAACATCTTCCTCTCACGGAAACTACATTTTATATATTGACAGCGCTTCTTAGTCCCGGGCACGGATATTACGTCATGCAGAGAGTCGAAGAGCTCAGTCTCGGCAGGGTCCGGATTGCCGCCGGAACAATGTACGGTGCAATAGAGAATCTGCTGTTACAGAACCTGATCGCCCCTGTGCCGTCCCCTGACAAAAGAAGAAAACTTTACCAGACAACCGAGCTCGGTCGCCATGTATTAAGTTCTGAGGCAGAACGTCTCAGATATCTCGTAAGTATCGCCGACAGATTCGGGCTCTGATCCGCGGCGCAGCCAAAAGGAGGGTAAATTATGAGAAAATATCATTTCCCGTTCATTGATCTTGACAGAGAAGAGATATGGATTAACCGCTATATCCGTCAGGGCTGGCGGTTGAAAGACGTTAATTTGTTTATCTACGAGTTTATTCCAAAGGAGACTCACACCAGATTAAAAGAGAACGAAGTTCCGCCGGATGAAAACGCATTTCTGGTAAGATGTGATGTCCATAAATTTGATACAGATCCTGACTTTGAAAATTACCGCACAATGTTTCTGGACGCCGGATGGAAACATATAAGCGGATACAAGGAGGATAATGTACAGTATTTCGAACGCATCAGTCCATATGCCTCCGAAGAACTTTTTTCCGATACAGTTTCAAAATCCAATCGATATCTCAGGCTCGCAAAATACTGGTCGTGCATGCTCCTTCCCCAGCTTGCGGTGTTCTTCGCATCTATTCACCTCATGCGCAGCTCCATCTGGAATCTGTTCCATCTGCGCGAACTGTTCTACAGTCCCGGGCTGTGGGAATTGACAGGGCTTTCCTTCTGGGCAGCTTTTCTCCGTGAAACACCGTCCGCAATGCTGTTCAGCGGACTGCTGGTTCTTCCATATATATTGCTGAATTCGCTTTTTGTTATAACAGATGCTGTCTGTGCAGCAAGATCTTATCAGCTCTACTGTAAAAAAAAGAAAGCGTAAAATACAGCCGTCCGGCTCAGAGCATAAACATCCCCGGAGACACCTGTCTGTCAGGCATTTCCGGGGATATATTTCCCGCTTTCCCGTTATAACAATTCTCATATTATCCGGGATTACTCGTCTTCCCGATATCCGAAATTCTTCATCATATAATCGCTGTCCCGCCAGTTCTTCTGCACCTTCACCCACAGCTTCAGATTCACCTTACAGTCCAGCATCCGCTCGATCTCATAGCGCGCTGTGCTTCCAATCTTCTTGAGCATACTGCCCTGCTTCCCGATAATGATTCCTTTGTGGGAATCTCTCTCGCAGATGATCGTCGCATCGATGTGCATCACCTTCCGCTCCATTTTCATGCGGTCGATCGCAACCGCAATACCATGAGGGATTTCTTCATTCAGGCAGTGAAGCGCTTTCTCGCGGATCAGCTCCGCCACGATCTGGCGCTCAGGCTGGTCTGTGATCGTGTCCTCATCATAGAACTGAGGACCGTAAGGAAGGTATTTCAGAATCACTTTAACAAGCTCATCCGTATTGTCTCCGCTCCTTGCCGACACCGGCACAATATCCGCGAAGTCATATTCCTTCCGGTATGTATCGATAGCCGGAAGCAGATCCTCTTTCTTCACCATATCAATCTTGTTGATCACGAGGATGACCGGCGTCTTTACTCTCTTAAGCTGATCGATGATGTGCCGTTCTCCGGCCCCGATAAATGTGGTCGGCTCCACAAGCCAGAGCACCACATCCACTTCATTCAAAGAGCGCTCGGCTATATTTACCATATATTCGCCAAGCTTGTTCTTCGCCTTGTGGATCCCCGGCGTATCAACAAACACGATCTGTCCGTCCTCCGTTGTAAGAACGGTCTGGATACGGTTCCTTGTTGTCTGCGGTTTATTCGATGTGATCGCGATCTTCTGTCCGATCAGATGGTTCATCAGGGTAGACTTTCCTACGTTCGGTCTGCCGATCAGGGTGACAAAACCGGATTTAAAGTTATCTTTCATACACACTCCTCTTCATTGGGGACGTAGTAAAGCTGGGTTTTACTACGTCCCCGTTCACACTTTTTTCACATTTCAGCTTAATGTCTTCACTTCCATGAACATTTCTTTGTTCTCTTCGATCTTCTCTTCGCTTCCGATCACGCAGAGTGAATGCTCTTTCAGCATCGCCTCAAGCACTTTTGCAAGTGCCCGGATATCTGCCTGATCTGCGTCAAGGATCTGTGAGCGCTCCGTGCGGATCATCTCTTCTGTGACGTGGTTCATATACAGGTTCATGGAACGGCTGCCTTTTGCAGACGGATTCATCGGACGGTCGATATTACTGATCGTACCGATAATGAATTTGTTCATATCGCGGTCGCTCACACTAAAGTTTTTCAGATAATCTGCGACGCCCTCATAAATTTCCATTGTCTTTTTCAAATTCGGATCCCTGTAAGAGATAAGATATCCCTCCCCGATCCGGTTGAAATTGCTCATACAGCCGTATGCTCCGCCTTTTACGCGGATATTCTGCCACAGATAATCATAGCTTAAGATGACTTTCAGTATCTGAAGCGCTCCGGTATACTCAGCGCCGCCGTCGATAAAGTTTCCTGTTCTTGCCACATACTGCACTTTCGAGGATGTCTTGAAGCCCTCGTTGCGCTTCCTGCAGTGAAGGATGCACGGCCCGGATACCTCAGCTGTGCCTGCTGCATCTGCGTCCGCTCCCGCATCCGCAGCATCATGAAGCCTGCTGCCAACTGCGGAAAATGCTTTTTCCATCGGTTCAAGTCCTTCTTCCGATGACGTATAGCTTACCATCATATTGTCTGCGCGGAAGATTTTTGCCGCGATCGCTTTCAGGCTGCGGATCAGTTCTTCCTTATGCCCCTCAAAGTCTTCCTCAATCTCTTTGACTACTTCATAATAACCGATGCCGTCCGTATCGTCTTTAAACTTGGCGATCGGTGAAGTGTACGACAGAGACCGGAGTGCCGCTGTCGTATGTCCTGATGAGAGGAAGGACATCTGCAGACGTGATTTCAGCATTGCAAGGATTTCTTTGAGCCTCTTCTCGTCGTCCAGTTTTGACTCCATAAGGATTTCCCGCATCATGGAGAGCAGCACATCCATCTTCGGGTACAGTGCTTTTCCTTTCATCTCAAATGAAGCGCGGAACTCTTTTTCTTTTACTTTTGTCACATCTGTATAAAGCTCCAGAGACGTGCCGATACCGCCGGTGTGAACATTGATCTCATTAAACAGCCCGCCGTATTCATAATTTGTCGTATCGATAATACCAAGCACACTCTGAAGGATTCCTACATAAGGAAGTTTCTCTTCTTTGATACCGGAGAGATCGAACATCAATGTTACATACCCGATGCCGTTCGTTTCCACGTTGTGGTGCACCATCTTCACACCGCCGATCTCTTTTTCATCATTATAGATCGGTGCAATCTCTCTGGAAATGTCTTCCCGCTTCAGTACCGGAATCTTCTCCAGATCTTCCGGGGCTGATTCTTCCTCCTGATATGCCTCAAGCTCCTTCGTGTCCTGCACAAGCTTCTGCACCTCTTCCGGGGACAGGCTGTCTTTATAAGACTGCAGTTTTTCCGCAAGCTCACGGTCCATCCTTGCAGTACGGCCCTGCTCCGGACGGATGATCACGATAGAGCCGTGTGTATTATCCAGAAGATAAGTCTGTATCAGGTTTTCAAAATATCCGGTCTCCACCTGTCCCTTCAGGAACTCAAAGGTGGGGATTGCCTCCATGTGGATGAACGGTTTCTCCTCGTCGTAGAGCCAGCTGTCGTAAAGCTGCAGGCCGTACATAAGCCCTCTCGGATAGTTTCCGAAGTCGGCCTCACGGAAACGGAATTCATGGTAATTGATCCCGGCGCGCAGTGCCTTCCGGTCAATGCCGTTTGCGGCAATATTTTTCAGCGTGTCCTCGATTACACGGATAAACTCTTCCTTCTGCTCCATATTGGCGTTCTTCGCGATCACGGAGAAGATCGGCTGGTACACGCCGTTGTCGTAAGAGCCCATGATGTCTTTTCCGATACCTGCATCCAGAAGCGCTTTCTTGAGCGGTGCGCCCGGAGCGCTCAAGAGTGCATAGTCAAGGATCTGAAATGCCAGATACAGCTTTTCATCCAGAGATGTACCGATCACCTTATTGTAGGAAAGATAAGTATTATCGGAAATATTTTCATCGCTTGCTATGGAATATTCCTGTACGACCTCTTTCATCTCTGTGAATGGCTGCTGATACCTGATCTCGGAGTCCACATTGATCTGATCAAAAGCCGAGAGATATTTTTCATCCATCCATCTCAGCTTCTCTTCCATGTCTATATCTCCGTAAAGATAAATATAGCTGTTGGACGGATGATAATATTTCCGGTGGAAATCAAGGAACTGCTCATAGGTAAGCTCCGGGATCACCTCCGGGTCTCCGCCGGATTCATTTGCATAGGATGTATCCGGGAAAAGAGAATTGAGGATCACACGGTCCAGCACGCCTTCGGGTGAGGAAAAAGCTCCTTTCATCTCGTTGTATACAACGCCTGACAGCGTTAGTTCTCCGTCCGGATCATCCAGATGAAAGCTCCAGCCCTCCTGACGGAACGTCTTGTCGCTCTGATATATATTCGGATAAAATACCGCATCCATATATACGTGCATCAGGTTCTGGAAATCCTTGTCATTGCAGCTCGCCACCGGATATACAGTCTTATCCGGATAAGTCATGGCATTTAAAAATGTATTAAGGGAACCTTTCACAAGTTCTACAAACGGATCCTTTACCGGGAATTCCCTTGACCCGCAAAGTACAGAATGTTCCATAATGTGCGGCACTCCCGTACTGTCAGACGGCGGCGTGCGGAAGCCGATAGAGAATACTTTATTCTCATCATCGTTCTTCATCAGCAGCACACGCGCCCCGCTTTTCTTATGTTTCAGAAGGACACCATGGGACTTCAGATCGGATAAATCCTTGTCCTGTATCACTTCATATGCTGTCAGATCATATATGCTCATACTCATATCTCCTTGTTATTATTTTCCTCTACAGCGGATTATTTAAGATCCGCTTCTCTGCTGTGTTGAAAGAGCGGATCACACTGCCGGCCGCCGTCAGGCGTCAGCATACTGTGAACCGCTCTATTAGTATAACACTAACCGAAGGAGTTTAAAAGTGAAGCATTTTTCTTTTTATAAACTCATCCTTGTCTCCGCTGAAATATGGTATTGTATGAGTCGTATTTGCCGAGGATGCCAGCAGATGGATCTCGCCTTTCTTTATCCCGAAGGCCCGTGCAATAAAGTTCTGGGAAAATTCTATGTACTGGATATTCCGGTATCGTACGGTAAGATACTGCATGGCAAAATATCCTCCGGCAATCTTTAAATACCTGTCGTCCGCTCCGACTCCGGCAGTATGGTATTTCAGCGCCATGCCGGCAAACAGCATTATGACCAGAGCCGCCGCAGTACCCCAGATATGCGGAAGGTATTTGTCTTCCGCCAGAGCGCTGCACACGAGCGCTCCTGCTGCTGCAAAAATGATATAAAGTGCCGCCGGAACTGTCCATGCCGCCCATACCGAAGCAGGCAGCTTTTCTACCGGCTGTTCCACTGAAGAGGCGAACTCCGGAAGAAGCAGAGAGAGCTTTTCCGCCAGCTTTTCTTCTGTACAGTAAAGAACAAGAAACGAATGCTGTTCCTCCTTGTCGTCTCCTATTCCTACATTGACAATCTCCGCCATATACCGGCGTCCGATCCTTGCGAGGAAGGACTGACGGATTTTCAGCGCCTGTATCTTATCCACGGGAATCGTATACTCAACCTTCTTGAAGAATCCATACTTAATATAGATCTTATCACCCAGACGCTTTGCCCGGAAATCATAGTACCTGACAAAATCTTTTACTGTATCCCAGAGTGTGGACAATATAATAAAGACCGCAGCCAGAATCCCCGCTGCCGCTCCCGCCAGAGAAGCAGTCATATCCGCACGCCCGAGCACCTCTGCCACGCTTATTACAGTTCCTGTGATAACAAGAAGAAAAATAACCACTGACAGAATACTGATCGAATAGAAGCCGTGTTGAAGGATATCAGCGATCCCGGCGTGCACATCGCAGTCCGCCGGTTCTCTCATAGCGGGATATACACTGTGTACAGCATCCCCTGCATATGCGGACGTGCCTGTCGTGCCGCTGTTTCCGGCTGTAAGCCCGCAAGCCTCTTCCATCTTTCTCGTAACTTCCTGCTGGAACCAGAGTGCGTCGGATTTCTTCAGCACGATCTTTACATCCGTGCTGTCCGCTGTGGACCGGCTGTTCGTGTCCAGTTTCACCTTGCAGGTTCCGAACAGCATCTCGATCAGGTTCTGTTCCAGATTAATATTAGAAATATTCCGTATGCCGATCGTATTTTTCTTTTTGTTGACTCTGCCCTTTTCTATCACAATGGCATTTTCTTCGATAGATATATACGTTCTCGCCCAGACGAGCACCTGCCCGGTCAGACTGACCGCCAGAAAGGTGATCACTCCGATCAAGATCAGAAATCCCTTACTCGTAATAAAAGAAAGATCCGATTCCGTAAGCTCGTCTATGCCCTGAAATAACTGCGTGACAATGAGCACGAAAACAGCCGCGATCACTGCACCTGTCTGTTCCAGAATGATTGAAATATGATTGCGGAATCTCCTGCCCTGCCTCATCTCATTCTCTTTCATTTTTTCATTTCCCTTCTGTCCGCATGCCTCATGCAGCCTCATTCTCGTCCGTACTCTTCTTCCTGACCGTCCTGTTCTCTCTGTTCCGACACGATCTCATTGATCCGTTTTCTTAAACTGTCTGCTATCTGCTCCGCCCTTTCATCCTCCAGAAATGAAATGGTCACATCTCCGCCCCCGGTTGTCACGATCACCTTAGCCACCCGGAATATCTGATCGACCGGTCCTTTCTTCGTCTGAATCTTATGTATCCTCTCAATGGGAACTATATTCCGTTTCACAAACAGATATCCCTCGATGATGTCAATATATTCTTCATTAATGCTGTAGCGGTATCTGTGATATCTGAAATAAGGGCTGATCAGTACATCAGCAAGAATCAGAACCGCGAGGATCATCGAGATCCACTTACCAACAGTAATATCTTCAGGAAAAATCCAGAAATAGTCGACAGCTCCGATGATCGCCAGCGCGATCACCCCTCCAGCAGCGCCAGCCGTATACATACAGTACAACGCCCGTTTTGAAAGTTTCTCATACTGCAAATGTTCCTGCATCTTATCTTCCCCCGTTCCGTATTCATGCGGTTTTATCATATCATCTCTTCCTATGTCTGAAAAACGTCCCGCATTTTGTACTATCCATTTAATACAATAATACGAGACGTCTTATTTATTGTCAACCGATTTCACTTATCTTCTCCTCAATCCGGAGAAGCCGGTTATATTTCTCCATATACTCCATATGACAGGGATAACCTCCCCGGAGCCGTGCAGCGCGGAAGGCAACAGCGAGATCGGCGTTCAGGCTGTCCGCCGTCTCTCCGGTATTGTTTCCGATAGTCACACTGCAGCCGGCTTCCTGCGCTTTTTTAGTCAGATCGGCCAGTTCGGTCAGCGTTCCTCCCAGTCCTGCTCTTACTACTACAGCATTTGCCGCCCCTGCCTTTATTCCCTTTTCAAGACGTCCGGGATCTGAGCGGAACAGTGCATTTCCTGCAAGCTGTATCCTGTTTCCAAGGGTTTCCGTTATCTGCACCCAGCCGTTCCAGTCTTCGCAGTCCAGCGGATCTTCAATGGACGATATAGGAAATTCCTCTGTCAGCTCTTCATAGCAGGCTGTCACTTCCTTCGACGTCCTGCACACATCCCTCTCTTTCGTTCCGCCCTCATACGGAAATCTGTAACAGTTCCGTTCACGGTCATACCATTGAAAAGCTGATGCATTCAGCCCGAAAGACACGTCTTTTCCCGTCTGAAATCCAGCCCTCTCGGCAGCTCTTACCAATTTGTTCAGCATTTCCCGGATATCGGGAGTTACCGTTCCGGTCAACCGGCTGATTTCTATACACATTTTAACCTGCGAGCGAAGCGGGAGCCCGTCTGCCGGAATAAGAAATACTCCGGCCGACACATTCATCTCCGGCACCGGCATACTCTTTGCCTGAACTCCGCCCAGATAACGATATAAAGGCTGCTTAAGCGCTGCCGCAGCGGCTTTTGCGGCAGCAGCGGACACACCGAAGACCGCCCATGCCCCCAGTGCGCTCTTGTTTTCCGTTCCGTCCAGCCGTATCAGCGCTTTGTCAATCTCTTTCTGATCAAACACATTCCGTCCGATAAGCTCCTGTGCAATATGTGTATTTATGATCTCAACAGCTTTTTCTGTCTGTCCCGCTGTTTCTCCGCTTTCATCCCCATTTCCGACCGTATTTATTCCTGCTCCTGACGGAACTGATACCCTGCCTACGATTCCCTCTCCCGCCAGCACTTCTGTCTCCACAGTCAGGTTCCCGTCACAGTCAAAAATCTCTCTTGCAAATATATCCCGGATCGGCAGTTCTGCATCCAGCTGTTCCAACTTTATCACGCTCCTTTTCCCGTCCTTTTCTGAGGATTTATTATTCCCCGCCATGCCTTCTTAATGCGTTGACTTTTCATTTTCCAGAGATTACAATTCGGATAGAGGCATAAAAAATCTCAGACCGTACCGCGCCAAAGAAGGGGGAATAAAATAATGAAAGAAAAAGTTAAATATTTTTTTCTGCTGACATTCAGCACGCTTCTCATTGCATTCGGAACTTACTTCTTCAAATTTACAAACAACTTTACGTTCGGCGGAATCACAGGTCTTGCAGTTCTGGCTGCAAAAACAGGACTTATCTCAGCCAGCGACTTTAACCTCGTCATGAGTATGATCCTGCTTCTGATCGGCCTTATCATCCTCGGCAGAGAATTTGCCGCCAAAACCGCGTACTGCAGCATCTTGCTCTCTGTGGCGCTTTCCGCTATGGAAAGAATCTGGCCTATGAGCGGTCCTCTCACGGAGCAGCCCATGCTGGAATTATGTTTTGCCATCGCACTTCCCGCCCTCGGATCCGCGATCCTGTTTAATATCGGCGCTTCCAGCGGCGGTACGGATATCATAGCCATGATCTTGAAGAAATATTCCAGTTTCGACATCGGGCGTGCTCTCATGGTATCCGATGCAGTGATCACTGCGGCAGGTTTCTTCATCTTCGATGTTGAAACAGGGCTTTATTCCGTTCTGGGTCTTGCGATCCGTTCCTTTATGATCGACACCTTTATCGAAAGTTTTAATCTGTCAAAATACTTTAATGTAGTATGTGATCATCCGGAACCGATCTGCGACTTTATCGTACACACCCTGAACAGAAGCGCCAGCGTGTGCCATGCCAAGGGAGCGTACTCCGGCAAAGATAAATATATCATTTTCACGGCTCTCAACCGGGTGCAGGCTGTCCGGCTCAGAAATTATATCCGGCAGAATGATCCGGAAGCTTTTATCCTGATCTCGAACACGAGTGAAATCATAGGAAAAGGTTTCCACAGTGTATAATATCAAATAAATAGAAACGGAGAAATTTACATGAAACATCTTGTTATTGCAGAAAAGCCATCTGTCGCGCGCGATATTGCCCGGGTGCTCGGATGCAGCAAAAAGAATAATTCTTATATGGAAGGAAAAGATTACGTCGTCACATGGGCTCTGGGACACCTCGTCACACTCGCTGACCCGGAAGAGTACGGAGAACAGTATAAGACGTGGAGGCTGGACACACTCCCCATGCTTCCCGACCGCTGGAAACTGGTCGTAATCAGACAGACTTCGAAACAGTACCACGCCGTCAAAGAACAGATCTTCCGGAAAGATATTTCAGATATTATTATCGCAACCGATGCCGGACGTGAAGGCGAACTTGTCGCCCGCTGGATTCTGGAGAAAGCCGGAAATAAAAAAACACTGAAGCGTCTCTGGATCTCTTCGGTAACTGACAAGGCTATCCGGGAGGGATTTTCACATTTGCGTCCGGGCAAAGATTATGAAAATCTGTATCACGCCGCAACAGCCCGTGCAGAGGCTGACTGGGAAGTCGGGATCAACGCCACCCGTGCGCTTACATGTAAATACAATGCCCAGCTCTCCTGCGGAAGAGTGCAGACGCCCACGCTGGCAATGATCGCCTCTCGGGAAGAAGAAATCAAAAAGTTTATTCCGAAGCCATATTATGGACTCAGAGCAGTTGCAAAAGGGATTTCATTCATTTGGACAGATGCAAAGAATAACTCCGGCCGCACGTTTGATAAATCCAGAATCGAATCAATTTACAAAAACGCCGCACAAAGGATCAGGATTACAGAAGTAAAGAAGAAAGCAAAAAAGACCTTTTCTCCTGCCCTCTATGATCTGACTGCACTGCAGAGAGAAGCGAACCAGCGATACGGATATTCGGCAAAACAGACATTAAATATCATGCAGCGCCTTTACGAAAACCATAAGGTGCTCACCTACCCGCGGACCGATTCACGCTATCTCACCGCCGATATGACCGGAACCTTGAAGGAACGCCTGAAAGCCTGTGCTGTCGGTCCTTACCGCAAGGCGGCATCACGGCTCTCCATGCATGAGATCAAAGCTGACAAATCCTTTGTAAACAATGCGAAAGTATCAGACCATCACGCGATCATCCCAACAGAGCAGTACGTCCAGCTCGAACATATGTCAAATGAGGAACGCAAAATATATGATCTCGTTGTCCGCCGGTTCCTTGCTGTTCTGTCTCCTGCTTGTGAGTATGAAGAGATTTCCCTGACCGGAATGATCGGGAAAGAGACTTTCCGCGCAAAAGGCAGCCGTATCCTGAAAGCCGGGTGGCGTGAGATCTATGACGCAGACTGGGAGGATCTTGAAGATGAAGATACCGCAGACAACAGCGGCAGCACGGTCAGTTCTTCTCTGACAGACACCACATGGCCTGATGTAAGGGAGGGCACCGAACTGCCCGTCACCTCTCTGTCGATCACGGAAGGAAAGACAAAACCGCCGGCTTATTTTACAGAAGGCACACTGATCGCGGCGATGGAGAATCCTGCACGGTATATGCAGCATAAAGACCAGACTCTGGCACGCGCTCTTGGCGAGACCGGCGGCCTCGGGACTGTCGCGACCCGCGCCGATATCATCGAGAAGCTCTTCGGCAGTTTCCTCATGGAAAAGAAAGGCGCAGAGATCCATATTACGTCTAAGGGGAAACAACTCTTATCCCTTGTGCCTCCGGACCTCAAAAGTCCTGAACTCACCGCGCAGTGGGAACTCAGACTCAAATCTATTGCACAGGGAAAAGAATCGCAGAGTAAATTCATGGCAGAGATCGAGAATTACACAAAATCACTGATCAGCCAGATCAAAAATGCAGACGGCACATTCCGTCATGACAATCTGACCCGTCACAAATGCCCGCAGTGCGGCAAACTGATGCTTGAAGTAAACGGAAAACATGGGAAGATGCTCGTGTGTCAGGACAGAGAATGCGGATATCGCGAGACAATCTCCAGACGCACCAACGCCCGCTGTCCTGTCTGCCATAAAAAGATGGAACTTGTCGGAAAAGGCGACGCTCAGAGATTCGTCTGCTCCTGCGGCCACAAAGAAAAGCTTTCCTCTTTTCAGGAGAGAAAGAAAAAAGAAGGAAAAAGCGCAAATAAACGGGATGTAGCTGCTTATATGAGAAAGCAGGCAAAAGAGGTGAATGAGCCGATCAATAATGCATTTGCCGAAGCATTTAAAAATCTGGGACTATAGATATAAATTTCGATTTTTCGTACCGGCTCAGCAGATGAATGTATTTCAGACTTTGTACATTATATCAGACAGTACGAAAAATCGAAATTTTACAATACATGATAATGCGGAATGATATCTTCATAATGCCCGTCTTTCATAAGGAAGCCGCCGGGAATAGCTCCAAGCCGGATAAAACCAAGCTTTTCATACAGTCTCAGCGCATATTTGTTGGAGGCGACCACCGCGTTAAACTGCAGGATGCGAAACCCCAGCTCTCTTCCTTTCTTCATACAGTGAGTCACCAGTTTTTCTCCAGTGTGCTGTCCCCGCAGGTCTCTTCGCACAGCATAGCTGGCATTGCAGATATGCCCGCAGCGCCCGATATTATTCGGATGCAGGATATACAGACCTGCGATTTCTCCGGTATCCTCGTCGTAAGCAATACCGGTAAACGACTGCTCCTTAAAGAATTCATCTCCGGTTTTCTCCGTCAGTAATTCCATCTGCGGAAACGCTTCTCCATCCTCCACGACCTGATTCCATATATTTACCGCTTCATTTACATCATCTTTTTTGTATTCTCTTATCCGGATTGCCATCTCTTGTCTCTCCTGTTCTCCCAATCATACACTGTGATTTCATCAATACCGGACTATTTTATCATAATTATGCTGCTATTACCATCCGCTGTATCGGCGAAATCCGTATTTATCGGAAATAATGATCCCCAAGCTGATAGCCTCCTCCGCCTGTACTAAAGTACAGACAGTCCCCGATCGGATTGCTTCCGGCCAGCGCGTCTGCTGCTGCCTGCATTGCAGAATCTGTATACCCATCGCTTGCAAGCACCGAATCCAGCCACCCTGTCACAGCCGGTGTAAACTGGCCTGACTGATAGATCACATCCGTGATCGTATCAGGGAAAGACCCGCTCCTTACCCGGTTCATGACGACTGCCCCTACAGCCACCTGTCCGTCATAAGGCTGATTTCCCGCTTCACAGAAGATCAGAGCCGCCAGAAGTTCCTGCTCAGATGCGGATGCACTGACCGAGGAAGCCTGTGCCTGTTCTGCCTGAGCCCGGGCTTCTTTCTCAGCCTGCGCAGCAGCTTCCTGTGCAGCTTTTTCCTCAGCAAGTCTTTTTGCTTCTTCTGCTGCTTTCTTCTCTTCTTCTACCTTTTTCTGATACGCTTTATAGGCCTCTGCTGCAGCGGCTTTTGTCTCACTCACAGCACTTTCCTGTATATCCGTTACGGCATCTGCAAAATTCCACGAAGTTTCCTCCTGCTCCAAACTTGGTTCTGTTACAGGTATATTCTTCTCTGCTGCCAGACTTGTAAAACCTGTTAACAAAGTTACACTTGCAGTTGCGGCGTAAAACATACGAAAAAACCGCCTGTTTTGATTATTCTTCATATACTCCTCCTCTAACAGATTGCAATATCTTTACAAACTTCTTTTAAATATATATGTTATTATTTTCAGTTTTATTACAAATATTACAAAAATGTTACAGGCGGTATTTTAATACAAACTTCCGGAGTTGTCAACTTTTTTATTTCTACTCGCTTTTAACGCGTCAACAGGACTTTTCTGACGGCACAGATTGAACTGTATTTTCACAAAAATTATGGAGCTGCCGCGTCACAGACTTGGCTCTTATTCTTTGCAAAAAAAGTGCTGCCGCACTAATTATTTAGTGCGGCAGCCCCGTCATCTGTCTCCTCAAGAAAAATGACCATATTGGCTCCATTTTACAACCTTTGCCGTCCGCTCTCTCATGACAGACGCATTCTGAAAATCGGGCTGATCTTCTTATAGATAAGAAATACAATAGCTGATACAAGTACTCCTTTCAGGAGATTAAACGGCGCCACTGCAAAGATCACAAATGTGGAAAGGCTTGTGATATTCGGGTTTACCGCAGTTCCCATCTCTACAAGCGCATCCATAGGCATACCGAATGCTGCGGCATACGTCGGCAGAAGTATGTACGCATTCACTGCGCATCCGATCACAGTCATAGCAACAGTTCCAACAGCCATACCGATCAGAGCCGTAGTTCTTGTACGTTTTCTTCTGTAGATCAGGCCGGCAGGAACACAGAGGGAACAGCCGATGACGAAATTGGCAAGTTCACCAACCCCAGCGGTATCTGTGCCTGTAAACACAAAATTGAGCAGGATCTTTACGAACTCAATAAGCGCTCCCGCAAACGGTCCCATGGCAAAACATCCTACCATGACAGGCACTTCACTAAAGTCGATCTCATAGAATGACGGCGCAAACGGAAGTGGAATTTCAAAAAGCATCAAAATGATTGCGATTGCCGAAAGCATACCGATATTCACAAGTGCTCTGACGCCAAATCTCTCCTTTTCCTTTCCCTGTGTCTGTACTGTTGTTTTTGTTTCTGTACTCATCTTTCTTCTCTCCTTTTTCCACCGCACTATGCGGCATATTAATTTTTGAAAAAGGCAATCTTCATGGAAATTTTGTCCATCAGCCGTTTCTGTGTGCCATATAAAACACAGTAAAAAACCCCGGAAATTTCTTTCCGGGGTTCATTCCTCATACAATGGACTGCTGCCTGATGCTCACATCATATACAGGCAGCTATAAATCTCTTCTCTCATCCAGACTATACTGTCGGTACCGGAATTCTCCCTAAAGAAAGTCACCGGTTCGGCTGCTGTAAAGCAGTTCGCGGACTTTACCGCCGGTTGGGACTTGCACCCGACCCCGAAGATTTTATTCCTTTTACGTGTATTAATATAACTCTTTATTTTCAAGATTGCAACAGTTTTTTACTCATTGTTCATAATCCATTCAAAAGTTGAACACACTTTTTACACAACTCTTTTCTATACTATAATTGTTCTTGAAAAGAACACTTTTTCATAAACTTTTTCCCCCTTTGAGCCACAGAAATGTGGCTCTTCCTTTTTTATTTATACAAAATACCGGGCGCTGTTCGATTAGCTGCCCGGTATTTTTAATAGCTGATTCCGATTATAAAAATCTTCCTCTCATCTTCCCCCACAGATGCACCTGCACATAATCATACGCTCTGTCGTAGATAAACAGACCGATCTGGCCGCCTGCAATAACAGCTGCCATAATTCCTGCCGATACTGCCTGTGCAAAAAGCAGATCACGGAAGAGTATTACTATCGGTATATAAACAATATTGAAAATCACATATTTCGCAATCCAGAAAAACGTATATCTCTGCGTCATCTCCGGGTGTTTCTCGAGCCATCTCCAGACAGCCTCGATCCCCCAGATATATAATCCCATAGCTGCAAAAGTGAGCACATAAAATTTATTCGGTGCGGTGATCGCTCCCAGAAGGACTGCTGCCAGATAAAAGGCTCCTCCGGTCTTCAGCCCGAATTCTCTCACAACGATTCCCACAAAAAAGGAAGCCGCCGCGAGCAGGAATAATGTGCTCGTTTCAATGATGCTTCCAAGCGCCATAAACACTACGGTAAGCGCCAGAAGAAGCCCCCCAAGCGCCACTGTCTTTGCCTTTACATGCATGAACAAAGATCTCCTCCCATACATTCACAGCATGTGTCAGCGAGCCAAAGATCACAGCAGAAATTTCCTGTACCGCAGGATGTGTTTCCGCCCATGCCGTATCCATTGCCATACGGGCTGTTCTGATATCTCCTGCTGCTGAAATCAAGCTGATTTAACAGCTGTCTGTACTGCATATTATTGGGTTCCATATTAACTGCCTGAGCCGCATGGTCTCTTGCCAGCACATTGTTCCCAAGCCCCGCATTCGCGCAGCCGCTCAGATAATACCAGAGGGCTGTCCTCTCCGGCACCTGATCCAGTGTGTTAAGCGCCTCACGAAAACGTCTGTTATTGATATAGTTGACAGCCGCCTGAAGTCTCGGATCCTGCTGAGCATTCTGATAGCCGCCGTATCCGCCGGTATTTCCATAAGACGAACCCCCATAGGAGTATCCGCCCGAGCTGCCGGAAGAAGAATTTCCCCCATAGGAATATCCGCCGGAATTACCGGAAGCACGCTCATGCATGATCGTATCATAAGCTTCCTGTACTTCTTTGAACTTCTCTTCAGCCAGATCCGCCAGCGGATTGTCCACATTGGCATCCGGATGATATTTCCGCGTCAGATCGCGGTATGCTTTCTTTATCTCATCATCTGACGCGTTCGGAGATACTCCGAGCACCTCATATGGATTCTTATTCATTTTTTCTGTTCCTCACTTTTCTTCATCTGTATCTTATTATATCGACTCCACACCCCATCATACAATATATTGCGCAAAATGTCCACATCTACAAGGCATGGAAGCCTCTCAAATTCCGCTGTGCTCTCCGCGATCATCATACACAGAATCTGTTTAATTCTCTGCTCATAATCCGGCTCCCCGTAAATTTTTCTAAGCGGATTATATCTGTCTTTTTCAAGATCTTCCGGCAGGTCTTCATAAGCATCCATGAGATAGATAAATTTTCCGAGAAAGAATCCTATTTTCCGCAGATTCTTCTCCCAAATATCTTTCCGGTAAAGGAACAGTTCTTCCATCAGCCGGCCGAAGCATCCCGCCGTACGGTCAATATCCATACTGTTTTCCTTCTCACACCGCTCAAGTTCTTCCAGAGAAGTTCTGATTGCTTCACTCTGTCCGGGATACTGCTCTATAATCTTCTTCACCTTGCCGTGAATCACACTCTTCGTCATAAAACTTGTGATTTTCCGGTCATCCCGCCAGTCATCATCCATATGGTAATATGCCAGAAGAACATTCATTGCAGCTGCATAGGAAGTGATCTCATTTCTTAACATCATCTGTTTTTTTACAGGATGGACTTTACAACGGTGCATCTCTATATCCGCGATATTCTCATACAATGAGGACAGAAGGATGATGGCAAATGTCATATCATATGTGAGCGTCATCTGCCCCAAAAAACCGTACTCCTCTTTCAGTTCGCGGCAGAGCCCGCAGTAATATGCCCTGTATTTCTTCAGATCTTTTACTTTCAGCTCCGGTTCACATATCGTTACATAACCAAACATATAATACTCCTGTCTTCATATTCTTCCTGCGCAGCAGGACAGACCGGCTATGTCGGTCTGAATTGCGCTTTGCGCAATCATTATACCATGCCCCCCGCCGCCGGAGTATTATTTTTTTCTAAATATTTTAAAACCGGAGTCCCTAACAAACTCCGGTTTAATTTCTTTGTAATTATTTTCATTTCTTTTAATTTGTTTTTATTTCAATTCAAATGATAAAAACTTGAAAGCGCCCTTTCCCTTAAAACTGAAGAACAACGCCTGTCCGTTCTTCACATTGTCAAGTTTCCCGACGAACTCTTTCCCGCTGCCCGCACCGGATACTCTGATCTCAGAAAGCTGAACCGCATCCGGTCCGTCTCCGTCCTTTACTGTTACAACTCCGTCTGCATTTCCTTTGATATTGATCCGGATTTCTTTCGTGTCTGCAAGATCAAAATATTTGTATCCCATGACCGCACCGTCACATACATTCGCCACATACTGATCCGGTCCGTCCTCACGGTCTCCTCCGTCCTGAGTAATATACGGATATCCGCCTTTTCTGTGCTTGATCATGCTGTAAAACATAGTTCCTTTTCTGCCGTACAGATTGCATGCGATATACGCCGGATATTTTCCATGTCCTTTGAGCGGGCCGTTATTAAGACCGCAGGAAGTCAATTCAGCTTGGTAAAACTTACCATCCTCAAAGCGGATCCTCTCTGCACAGGCCTGTCTGGAAGACTGCTTACGGTTTGTATGCCTGTGATAAAATACATAATAGTTTCCGTTGATCTCAATCAGACTTCCATGAGTATTCCCCGTATAGTTCTTCGCATGCTTTACATCCGTAACTCCGGGAAGTCCTATATCTCCGTTGCTTACAAGAATACCGCCGTACTCAAATCCGTGCACAGGATTATCGCTGGTCGCATAACAGAGTTCATGGCTGTTCAGAGAACTGTAGATAAAGTAATAGGTATCCCCGAATTTTCTCATAGAGCTTGCCTCCAGAAATGCATGTCCCTCATAAGGCGTTCCGACAGACTCCTTTTCTCCTGCAATCCCTATATACTCCGGGCCGCTCTTGACAGTCAGCATATCTTTTGGATCGATTTCAAAGCACATCGGTCCGTGTTCTGTCGGTTTAGATCCGTCCAGCAGGATCGGATTGCCTTGAAGGGCAAATCCCGTATAAAGATACAGTCTTCCGTCATCATCCCGGAAGATGCCCGGGTCAAACTGAAAAGGCTCATTTTTCTTGCCGATCGGAACTTTATCCGTATACTGTACATATCCGTAAAATTCATATTTTCCCGCGGGTTTGTCACACACCGCTACAGAGATCATCTTCGTGCCGCCCATAAAATAATACAGATAATATCTGCCATCATCGCCCCGCACCATATCAGGAGCGGCGAGTCCGTTTGTCAAGCGGATCTTCGGCGCCGCCGGATCCTGTTCTCTCTTGTAGATACATCCTTCATACCGCCAGTTTCCCAAATCATCGACCGGTGCAGACCAGCATACATAATCGCCAAGGCAGAAATTCAATCCGTTAAACAGATCATGCGAGCCGTAAATATATACTCTTCCGTCCACAACATGAGGCTCCCCGTCCGGGACATATTCATAACTTGGCAGATACGGATTAAATGCCTGTTTCTTCTCCATTTCTCATTCCTCCTCTGTCCGATTTACCAAAAATAACACTCTTATTGAGGAAAATTATAGCATCTTTTACAATCCAATTTATTTCTCCGGCGCAAACTGTCGGGATCCTGTCGCAAACGGGTATAACCTGCGCCCCATTTCAGGACTGCAGCTCCTTATTCGAATCATTCTTTTTCTAACACTCACGCATTTTCATAGAATTTCCGAAGGAAATAAGTCGGCGTGCAGCTCCATGCGTGACAGAAGCTGTTCATCATCACAGAACCGTAAGGAGACTCGTATTTGTTGTACGGATTATATACTTCCCAGAAAGTATCCGCACCGTCATGTACCATCTCCCCCCAGTATCTTTTAATCTCGTTCAGCGCCCGTTCCTTTTCATCCGATCGTATGAGTGCGTCGATATAATGGTGATACATATACGGAGTCACCATCTGGATACGAGGATTCACATTGATCGTCCTTAAAATCAGCTCTCTGTTTTTCTCTTTTGGAAATACTCGCGCAAGGATCATCCAAACCTGCGTTGCCCATGAAATCTGCCGCTCGCTGCCGCTCACAAAGAGCTGCCGCTCCTCATCCCAGAAATGATCCACCGCACTCTTCTTGAGCTCGGCCTCTTTTTTGTTCAGCCATTCGATATGCCCTGTGTCTCCCATATAATTGGCGAGACGGATACCGTATCGGATCGCATAGATGAGGATAGCAAGAGACGCCGCCTGTTTATTCAGCCCCTCTCCCCAGTCAACAAAACACCAGAATTCATTGCTCCGATCCGGGATCACATTCTCTTCGGTCAGATAGTCCAGTCCGATCTCAATCTGACGGATCGCCATCGGATAAAGATTTTTCAATGTTTCTTCATCCTTTGTCTCCTCGTAATAGTCAAGAAGGGCAGAGCCATACAATAGTGCGAAATCAAATAGATAGGTGTCATCCGGCTCCGGACAGGGCTCTGTAAAAAGGCATGCTGAGATCTTGCCCTCGTTAAATGTCATGCCTCCGAAAAGATACAGACACCGCTTCACCAGATCATAGTTTTTAAAAGTTTCATAATTTGCCCTTGCCTGCAGTCTGAAGTCCCCCAGCCAGAGCCGCCGGTCACGCTTGGGCCCGTCTTCGAACACATCCTGCATACAGTTCTGAAGAGTCCGGACCGCCACACGGTCAACCTTCTGAAGAAGCGGATCTTTCATTTTCAAAGGAGAAATATCATCCTGACATACAGCCGATACAGCTTTTACATACACATCATTGACCACTACAGAAAATTTCATGGACACATCAATCACTTTAATTTCCAGATAACGGAAAGCATAGCGTCTCGGAAGACTGATCTCTGCCGGCAGGACATCTACATGAATATACTCTTCCTGAATCCAGCTCTTGCTGATCCAGCCGTCATATTCTGCCGGATCAGCACTCAGCTCTTCAATCCTCTCTGCAAATCTCAGATAAATGTATGCCGGAGCATCCTGATGGCTCCCTGCGCTCGACAGATTCAGAGTGACACAGCCCACCTGATGGTTTCCGAAATCAAGAACGATCTGATCATCTCTTTTAAACTGTTTTGCCGCAAGCTCATTCATATTTTGAGGTCTTACAACCGTTTCGTGAAGTTCGGGTTTTAATTCATCTGCTATTTTTAAAAATTTCTCATTCTTATGGACTTCAAATTCATCCAAAATGCATACTGCTGCCATGGTATTTCCGCCTCCTGTTCGGTATTCTTTATCCAATTCTATCGTCATGTCTTTCCAGTGTCAAATAAGATTGCGTTCGAATTGTTAACCTATATAAATTAGTAGTTGACATTCTTCGTTTTATTCTCTATACTGCTAACCGAGATGAATTTTCGTATATGAAAGGTGTATGACTATGAAAGACAATGCTAACAGTATATATGATCAAGCGAACAAGACAAAGAATATTACCGTAATCGGTCTTATGACAGCCGTAATCTGCATCGCCGCCCCGTTTTCTATTCCAATTCCCGTCAGTCCGGTTCCTCTTTCTCTTACAAACTTTATAATCTTTTTAGCCGTTTACATACTGGGGATGAAATCTGCTTCAGTCTGCGTGATCCTGTATCTCATGCTGGGAGCTGCCGGGCTCCCTGTTTTCTCTTCATTCAGCGGCGGACTGGCAAAGTTAGCCGGTCCCACCGGCGGCTATCTGGCCGGTTTTATCCTGCTGGCCCTCATACAGGGATTCTTTCTCGAACACTTCCCCGGGAAAAAATATACCGCCATCCCGGGAATGATCCTCGGAATGGCGGTATGCTATGTCTTTGGGACAGCATGGCTGGCATGGCAGACAGGGCAGAGCTTTATCGCGGCTCTGGCGATCGGTGTACTGCCGTATCTGCCGGGAGATGCGGTCAAAATCATTATAGCGGCAATTATCGGTCCAAAACTGCGGGCTTCAATAAGAAAGCAGAGCAGCTAAAATAAAAAATTTCTTGTTTGTCGGACTAAATGCCGATGGGGATAAGGTCCGAAGACGGACGGAGATGGGAACAAAGTCAATAAAGTTCACTCTTTCGACCAATTTTCTATAAATTCTGCAATTGTCGAAGAGGCTCCCCATAGGAAGAGCGAAGAAAATCAAACGGATACAGCCGATATAATGCATCTTTCGGATCAGGCGGAATTGTAATGCGGACGGTGACTGTGGAGAAAGGTTAGATAAACTTTAACCCTGAGATATAGCGTTAATCAGCCGGGCGAACTTGTTTAAGCATCGCGAGTTGTTCGCTCGGCTGATTGTTTTCAGCTATATTTCAGGGTTATTAGTTTATCTTCCTTTTGTAACCGGAGCCGGAAGCATTGCAACTCCGCCTGATCCGGATACGTATATTAATCCACTGTCTCCGAATAATTTTCGGACGTTTTACCGAAGAAATGTCTCTCCGTCAATCACGAATTTACTCAGCCTGAAGGACTTTGTAAGCTCCATCCTCTATAACCACAACTGTAGGCTCTTTAGACGGCTCGCCATCTTCGCCCCATGTGATCTGTTTTCCTGTAAGGCCGTCAATCGTAATCTCTGTCATAGCACCTTTCATAGCATCACAAATATCAGAGATGCTCATATCCGGTGTGATGTCAGCTTTCTCGGCTGCCGCCTTGATCACATACATACAGTCATATGCATCTGCTGCGAACTGGATCGGTGTATCGCCGAACTCTTTCTCATAATTTGCAACAAATGTCTGAGTTGCCTCATCCTCTGCATCCGGTGTAAACGGTGTCAGGAACATCAGTCCCTCCGCAAGAGATGCATCAAATCCGTCTACATCAAGCAGTCCGTCCATACCATCAACACCGAACCACTTCGGAGCAAATCCTGCTCTGTCGGCCTGTGCAAGGATCAGGGAAGCCTGCTGGTAATAAATCGGAAGGAAGACAAGCTCTGCTCCGCCGTCTTTTGCCTTCTGGATCTGTACTGAGAAATCTGTGTTGCTGTCTTTTGTAAATGCCTCTGCAGCAACGATATCAAGTCCTTTTGTCTCTGCCTCTGAAGCAAAGTTCTGATAGATACCTGTTGAGTATGTGTCAGAACTGTCATAGATAACAGCTACTTTTGTTGCAAGTCCGTTGTCTGCGATATAATCGGCAGAAACTGTACCCTGACTCGGGTCAGAGAAGCACATACGGAATGCATTGTCATACTGGATACTATCTACAGCTGTAGCTGACGGTGTAAGCTGGAACATATTATCAGCGTGTGTTTCCTCAACAACTGCTGTACACGGTGTAGATGTGACTGTTCCGACCAGCATCTGCATACCCCAGTCTTTCAGAGTATTGTATGCGTTAACGGATTTTTCAGAATCACTCTGATCATCTTCAAACTTATACTCGATCTGATATCCGTTGATACCGCCGTCTGCGTTGATCTCATCTACAGCCAGCTGGATACCGTTCTGAACAGCAGTACCATAAATTGCTGTGTCTCCTGTGATCGGTCCAATGCCGCCGATCTTAAACGTTGTTGCGTCAGAATTTCCTTCATCACTTCCGCCGCCATTGCTTCCACATGCAGCCAGTGAAAATACCATAGCTGATGCAAGTGCAATGCTTGCAGCTTTTTTTAACATTTTCATAATAACTCCTCCTTGATAAAATGCTAACGATTTTATGGTAAACGTGTCAGACGGATTTGTCAAGGGGAAAAACCGATTACACTCTTTTTTTTATAACACTTCAGCCATATGCTGTTATTTTATATCTGATAAGCACTGAATTTATCAAATATTTCAACTTCATCTGTTACTGCATCCAGCACTAAAGGCTTCGAGAGATCCAGACTGAAGATACCAAGAAAAGATTTTGCATCCACCTTTCTTTTTCCCGAGACAAGATCAAACTCACCTTTTGCATCTGCAATATCTTTGGAAAATCTCTCGATCATATCGTAGGATTCAAAACGGATATTCATTGTCTTTCTCATAGTATCTGCCTCCTCACATTCTGTTTACACTCAAACTCACCGTAAATGTCAAAACATACAGTCCGGGATTGTATGCGGATTCCGAGGTTCCGGGCAGGCCCGGGCTCCGGCTCGCTGCCTATACAAAAAAAGAGGGATAACCAAATGTTATCCCTCTTCGGACTGTCTGTATTGTTCTGCTTCCGGCTCTGCCGGTTTCAACAATAGTATATTATCAGATTAAAGCAGATATTTCAAGTATTTGACAGTATTTTTCTTAATTACGCTTCTGCTGTTACAATCTTTCCATCTTCATCCCAGAGATCATGCCAGTCGTTTGCTCCCGGCCAGAGGAATACCTGACCTTTTACAAGACGGTTGTTTCTCTCCAATGTGGCAATTTTTGCCATCTCTTCATCCGTAAGCGGATCCTCTGTCAGTGACTTAAGATTGCTTACATAATTCTTCTCACGTACGGAGAACGGGATCGGGATTGCGCCCAGCTGATGGGACCATTTCAGGCAGATCAGCGCCGGATGACAGTTATGAGCAGCTGCAATCTCTTTCATCTCAGGCATCTCCATGTCTGCGATATCCTCCGGCATAATATCTCTCTCCGGTCTCTGCGGTGAGCCCAGCGGCATATAGCCTACCACCTGAATATCATGAGCAGCAAGATAGTCGCAAAGCTCTTTCTGCTGGAAACATGGATGGAGCTCCAACTCACATGCGATCGGCTTTATCTTCATAAGAGGAAGCACTGCCTCCAGTTTCGGAATCGTCATATTGGAGATTCCGATATTGCGGATCAGTCCCTTTTCCACCAGATCTTCACACTGTCTGTATGTATCCATAAACTCATCTGTGCTGAACGGTTTTGAATCAGGATTTCTGGAATCCACATCACATCCCGGTGCATGATAGTTCGGGAACGGCCAGTGGATATAGAAAAGGTCGATGTAATCACACTGAAGGTCTGCAATACTCTTACGGCAGGACTCCTCTACTTTTCTATGCATATCATTCCAGACCTTTGTCATAATAAACAGATCTTTTCTCTCAACAACGCCCTCATCAAAGGCATCTTTAAATACTTTTCCGATCTGATCCTCGTTTCCGTAACATGCAGCACAGTCAAACATTCTGTAACCGCAGCGGATTGCCCCTGCTACTGCATTTGACACCTCTTCCGGGCTGACACGGTCAGAACCGAAAGTCCCCATTCCGATTCCCGGGATTTCTTCGCCGGTATAAACTTTCATTTTCGGCACGATAGCCGGATCAATAAATTCTCCCATCTTTTCCTCCTTATAATATCTTTATTTACCCGAACCATACAACGCATGATTCGGCATGATAAACAACTCATCTGCTATTTAGGCTGCCGGATCACAGCTCAGTGATCTTTACCTGTGGAAGAATACGTTCCATATCTTCCTTTACAAAGAATCCGGTCTCTTCTCTCAGAGCTGCTGCCGCTGAAATGGCGCTGGCTTTCCTGAGAGTCTCTTTGACAGAAAGTCCTTCACTGATTCCCAGTGCATATCCTGCAATCATAGAATCCCCGCATCCCACGGTGTTGACAGCATCGATCTTCGGAACCTCCGCACGGAAGATTCCCTCGCCGCATACTACAAATGAGCCGTCGCCTCCAAGAGAAACAGCAACAATGTCCACGCCTTTCTTATGGATTTCCTTTGCCGCTTCGATCATATCCTCCATATGGTCACAGGACTTTCCTGTAAGCATCCGGATCTCATCGATATTCGGCTTGATCATCGTCGGACACGCTTCAATTCCCATCTCCAGAAGCTTTCCGCTCGTATCCAGAATAACCGGTTTTCCGGCATTCTTACAGATCTTCACAAGCCGCTGGTAAGCGGTTCCGTCCAGTCCTTTCGGGACACTTCCGGACATCGCTACGACATCTGCTGTCTTCACCAGACCCGAAAACTTTTCTTCGAATTTCTGAAAATCTTCTTCTGAAACGGTAAATCCGGGTTCGAGGAACTCCGTCTGCACATGATTTACTTCATCCCAAATATTGATGCATGAACGGCTCTCAGCCTCCATGTGATAAAATTCGCTTTTAATGCCGAATGGTTTCAGAGAATCCACAATATAATTGCCCGCGTGTCCACCGACAAATCCGGTAGCTGTCACATCCGCACCGGCAATGGATGCCGGCTTGGA
This sequence comes from uncultured Lachnoclostridium sp., assembly GCA_930986645.1. Classification (GTDB taxonomy): domain Bacteria; phylum Bacillota; class Clostridia; order Lachnospirales; family Lachnospiraceae; genus Mediterraneibacter. The sequence goes on along the minus strand of CAKNJS010000020.1, from coordinate 10,739 downwards.
GACATTAAGTCCCTTTCCTCCCGGAGTATAGGCACATTCTCTGACACGGTTCACCTCTCCGACCTGAAATCCGTCTACCACATACCGTTTATCGATCGCGGCATTCAGTGTCACTGTCAGTATCATATCAAAAGCCTCCTAATCCTCATTGACCAGCATCAGTTTTCCTTTGACCAGCCCCGGTGTCTTAAACATCTGGAATGCTTCCTGTGCCTGACTCATAGGCATTTTCTTGTAAATAAATCCCTCGTCAAATTTCAGCTGGCCTGTTGCAAAATAGTGTGCTGTAAGCTCCCACTCTTTGCCCGGGAACGGCGCGCTGTAGGACATCCATGATCCTGTCAGCTTGAATTCCTTACGGTTCATCTGCTCCCAGAGATCCTGTGTAAATGACAGCGTCTCATGCGGCGTTCCGATGAAGCAGACATGAGCTTTATTCGCGGCAAGTCGGAAAGCCTCCTGCATAGTCGGCACCTGTCCAGCTGTCTCGAATACATATCCGTATCCCTTTCCGCCTGTGATAGCCATCGCCTTCTCCATAAAGCCTTCTTCTGTTGTATTGATCACTTCATCTGCGCCAAGGCGTTTTGCAAGCTCCAGTCTTGCATCACTGATATCAAACACAACGACCTTTTTCGATCCGAATATCTTTGTCCACTGCATAGTAAACATTCCGACAGTTCCGCCGCCTAAGATAGCAACATACTGTCCGCCCTGATAATCGTTCTGATATACACCGTGAAGAGCGACTGTGGCGGGCTCAAACATAGCTGCCTGCTCATAGGGGATGGAGGCGTCATATACAACTGCATTCTGTTCCGGGATCACCACATAGTCTGCATTGCTTCCCTGCTCTCTGGAACCGATGAAGCTGTAATGCTTGCACAGGGAAAAATTACCGTTCTGGCAGTCATCGCATTTCATACACGGTTTCAGCGGAGCTCCGGATACATGGTCTCCGACTTTTACTTTTGTTACGCCCTCTCCGACTTCCACTACATCTCCTGCAAATTCATGTCCGAGAACGATCGGGTAGAAGTGTACTCCGTGATTGAGTACACGCGGGATATCTGAACCGCAGATACCGGAAGCCTTTACTTTTACCTTGACTTCTCCCGGCCCCGGCACCGGCTCTTCATAATCCATATAACGTACATCCTCATTTGCACATACAACAGCTGCTTTCATGTTTATCTGCCTCCTCTTTTTTTCATGATACCTTTTAACTGCTGATAAAGTTCTATATATGTATTGTAATTTTCATCGTATACATCACGTTTTTTCTGATCCGGCTCATGGGCTCTCTGATCCCTCACTGTCAGGTTGACTGCCTCTTCAAAATCCGCATACATACCGGTTCCGACTCCCGCCAGTATCACTGCTCCCAGTGTGGTTGCCGTATCGGATGACGGAACGATGATCGGTTTGCCTGTAATATCGGATTTGATCTGTGTCCAGAGCAGGGAGTTTGCTGATCCGCCCATCGCACGCATCACAGTCACCTTTGCACCTGCTTCCTCCGCTGCATCAAGATTATGCTTGAGTGCATATGCAGTTCCTTCCATAGCCGAACGGATGAAGTGTCCTTTTGTCTTACTGAAATCAATGCCGTAATATACGCCCTTGGCGTCCGGATCCCAGATGGGGGTTCTTTCTCCGGACATATACGGCAGGAAGATCAGGCCGTCACTTCCCGGCGCCACTGCCGCCGCCTCTTCATTGAACAGGTCAAGGGAACTCTTTCCCTGTCTTTTTCCTTCTTCCCTCTCGAAGGCGCCGAACTCTCTCTCCAGCCAGCGCATCACTCCCCCGCCTCCGGTCGTTCCGCCCTGCAGAAGCCAGTGTCCGGGGATTACGTGATACCCGAGAATCAGCCGTTCATCCGCCTGATATGTATCGGTGCAGATGCTCATTCCGCCTGCCTGTCCGCCCTGTTCCTGCGTCTCTCCGCTGTGGATAACGCCGGCCCCCAGCGTACCGCACGCCGCATCCAGTCCTCCTGCTGCCACCGGTGTACCCTCTGCCAGACCGCACTGTGCCGCTGCCTCTTTTGTCACCGTCCCGACGATATCATGGCAGGCATGGATCTCCGGCAGTATATCCGGCGAAAAACCGAAAGCTCTGCACATTTCTTCATTCCAGCATCCCTTTCGCATATCAAAGCAGTGCAGCCCGTATCCCTGCGAAAGATCCTGACTGAACACACCGGTCAGTCTGTACGCGATAAAGCTGTTTGACTGCAGGATCTTATATGTTTTTTTATAAACTTCCGGAAGATTTCTCTGATACCAGATAATCTTCGGGGTTGTATATGACGGCTGGAGCGGATTCCCGCACAGTTCAAATATCTTTTCCTTTCCGATCTTTTCATTATACTCGTCACAGATATCAACTGCTCTTGTATCCATCCAGATCGGTGTGTTGGTAAGGACATTTCCCTCGCGGTCTACTGCGATCGCCGACCAACTCTGCCCGTCAATCCCTACACCTTTGATCTCAGACGGGTCGATCCCGCCTTTCTTCAGTACTTCCGGTATTGTTCTGCACACAGCATCCCACCATTCGTCCGGATTCTGCTCTGCCCATCCCGGATGAGGATAATACACCGGATAATCACCGTTTCCGGATGCCGCTGCCTGTCCGTCTCTTGTAAACACGGCAATCTTGCAGGCGCTCGTCCCGATGTCAATTCCCAACAAATATTCGCCCATAATATTCTCCTTTATCCTGTATCAGACTTTATTATTCAACACTCTTACCGAGCGGCCTTCGACAAATCCGGTCTTTAAAGTCACAGTCACTGTCGTACGCTCTCCGTCAACGTCCTGATGATCGACATCCATAGTCCGGTCTTTCCCTTCCAGCTTTATGATCAGTGTCTCTGCTGCTTCCTGCGCAATCTTCGCTGTAGGCTGTGTAACGATACTGAGCCGGGGTGCAGACGCTTTCGCAAAATCAACATTATCGAAACCGATCACTGACAGCTCATCAGGAACCCGGATGCCCAGATCATTGATCTCCATCATAGCACCCACGGTCATCTCATAATTTGAGATGAACACAGCGGTCATATCCGGATTATTCTCCCACAGCTGGCGCATTGCGGCCGCGCCTCCGGCGATCGTATAATTTCCCCGGGCAACCAATCCCTCATCAGACGCTGCATTGTTATCCCGGACTGCTTTCTCATATCCACGCTGCCTCTCTTTTGCCGTATAAACATCCTCCGGACCCGCGATCATTCCGATCCTGCTGTGTCCGGCACGCACAAGCCTGTTCACAGCGTCCTCGGCTGCGCCTTCATTGTCAACCAATATACAGTCACAGCAGACGTCTTTCATTTTACGGTCGATCATCACAATGGGTTTTCCCGCCCGGATAAACTTATGAAATCCGGAATCCGACGTTCCTGTCGGCATAACGATCAGGCCATCCACACGCCTGTGATAAAGGAACTCGACCGCTTCCCTTTCCCGCTCTGTATCAGAACGGCAGTCGCAGATCATTGTAGCGTACCCGTGGCTTCTCAGGATATCTTCCGCTTCGGTGATGATCTCAGCAAAGAAAATGTTATTGAGCTCGGGAATTACAATTCCGATTGTCTTCGTCCGGTTCGTCTTCAGCCCCCGGGCAACTTCGTTTACTTCAAAATGAAGTTCCTTGATAGCCTCTTCTATCTTAATGCGGTTCTTTTCCCGGACATTTCCTCCGTTCAGATAGGACGAAATAGTGGCAAGCCCGAGGCCGGTACGTTTGGCGATGTCCTTCATCGTAGCTCCCATAACACCACCGCCTTTTCTGAATTATTCTTTTTATTCAGCTTTGCCGTCACAGCCGCACATCTTCATGCGGATCTTAACCTGCTCTTTCACTGCTTCCATTCCGACAGTTCCCAGTTTCTTCGGATCATATGTCTCAGGTTTCTCCTCAAGAAGTTTCTTAACAGCCGCTGTATATGCAGCCCTCAGTTCAGTTGCGAAGTTAACTTTACACATACCGCGTTCTACGCACTCTCTGACATCCTCTTCGCTCAGTCCGGATGCTCCATGAAGCACCAGCGGCACAGATACAACATCTTTGATTGCGCTTACTCTCGGCTTGTCAAGCACCGGTGTTCCTACATAGAATCCATGAGCTGTACCGATGGCAACAGCAAGTGATGATATTCCTGTACGCTCTGCAAATTCTTTTGCTTCCATCGGATCTGTATTAGTATCTGCATCAGCCTCAAGATCGTCCTCCTTACCGCCGACTTTTCCAAGCTCAGCTTCAACCGGGATCCCGATCGCTTTTGCCACATCTACAACTTTCTTTGTGATCGCGATATTGTTTTCAAAATCCTCATGTGAACCATCGATCATAACGGATGTATAGCCCGCCTTCATTGCCTGTACAGCAAGCTCAAAGCTGTCGCCGTGATCCAGATGCAGGCACACCGGGACAGACACCTTGGCAGCCTCTGCTTTCACGATTGCCGCATAAGTCTCAACTGTTCCGTATTTGATCGTACCGGGTGTCGTCTGAAGCATAACAGGCGCTTTCAGCTCCTCTGCTGCTGCGAGCACCGCCTTGACCATCTCCATGTTTTCGACGTTAAATGCGCCTACCGCATAACCACCTTTCTGAGCATCTAAGAGCATTTTTTCCGAAGTAACTAATGGCATAATATTTCCTCCTTCTTTTATAAACCGAAACGTTTCGGTTTTGTCTATGTATTTATATTAATACACGTTTTATAAACTGTCAAGACCAAATACATAATTCGGTTTGTATTGCTTTTTATTTTTTGCATACATAGTAATTTCCCTGTCTCCGTTTTATCCATTATAGATGATGTTTTTCTGACATATATCAAATTTCTTGTCGCATTATTATTGTGCATTATGCACAATATTTATATATAATACGATTTGTTATTATTATTTTTAACTATTATATTGCTTTTTCGAGAAATATATTTTATGATATTTTTCGCCAAACAGCATTTTTTAGAATACCATTTTTTACAATTTTACCAATTCAATTTTGAATAGATAATTTATTTTCATCAATTAATATATGATGATTGCAAAACAGATACTGCAGTCGTCCCGTTCTATGAATAACAGTCCGCGTGATTGTTAGATAAATAAGCAGTAAATTTATTTAAAAAGGAGGGATATCCTATCGGAGAAGCTTTATGCAGCAAACCTGAATTTTAATAAATTCAGGAAATTTAATTTTACATGGAGGAGAAAGAATGAAAAACAAATTCAGAAAACTGGCAGGCATTTCACTTGCAGTTGCAATGACCGTTTCTTTATTGCCTGCCGCAGCATTTGCTGAGAACCCAACAGCAGAAACTTCAGCGGAATCTGTAAATGACAACCTGCTGAGGATCTGGTATGATGAACCAGCGTCAGACTGGCAGACCGAAGCGCTTGCGATCGGCAATGGCTACATGGGCAGTCTTATATACGGCGGAATTGCTGAGGATAAGATCCATCTCAACGAAAAGACTGTATGGGACGGCGGTCCGACAAAAGACAACAGCAATGGCTATAATTATGGTAATACTAATCCGACGAATACTGAGGAAGGCCTTCAGAAAATCAGAGATAATTTGGACACGATTCGTGGAAAACTGGAAGACAAATCGCAGTATGTCTTCGGCTATGATGAGAACTCCTACTCTTCAGCTGGAACAGGAACTAACGGAGATGCAATGGACGACTTGAATAAACTTATGGGTGACTTAACAGGTTATGCAGCACCCAAAGATTTTGCAAGTATTTACATCAACAGCCACGATATAGACGAGGATCAGGCAACCGGATATGTCCGTGATCTGGATATGCGAACTGCTCTTGCAACAGTCAGCTATGATTACGAAGGTGTACACTACACACGTGAATATTTTAACAGTTATCCTGACAATGTGCTTGTTATCCGGCTGACAGCAGATGAAAAGGGAAAGATCGATTTTGATACTAATCTTGAATCTATATTCTCTTACTCGGCTTCCAATACAGCTGAAGACGATACGATCACACTGAGAGGCTCACTTGCAAGTAACGGACTTATCGCAGAAGCACAGCTGAAAGTCATTCCGGAAGGCGGTCAGATGACGGTTAACGATTCTTCCATTAATGTAACCGATGCGGATGCAGCAACACTTATCCTTGCCTGCGGAACTGACTATAAAATGGAACTTCCAACCTTCCGTGGTGAAGATCCTCATGCTGCTGTAACTGAGCGTGTTAATGCTGCCGCAGAAAAAGGGTATGACGCTCTGAAAGAAGACCATGTGGCTGATCACTCTGCACTGTTCTCCCGTCTGGAGATCGGATTCAACGAAGAGATCCCTCAGATTCCGACGGATGAACTGATCCTGAAATACCGCAACATGGTAGACAGAAACGGCGGCAAGACCCCTACCGAATCAGAACAGCGCGCACTGGAGATCATCTGCTATCAGTTCGGACGTTATCTGACGATTGCAGGTTCCAGAGAAGGTTCTCTTCCAACAAATCTTCAGGGTGTCTGGGGTGAAGGAAGCTTCACGTGGTATGGAGATTACCACTTTAACATTAACATTCAGATGAACTATTGGCCGACACTGGCAAGCAACTTGGCTGAATGCCAGATTCCGTACAATGACTTTCTTGACGTTCTGCGTACAGCTGGGCAGGGCGCTGTAGAATCCGCATTCGGTATCGAAAATGATAACGGTGAAAACGGATGGCTCGTAGGATGCTTTAGTACACCGTATATGTTCGCTTCTATGGGGCAGAAAGGGAATGCTGCCGGCTGGAACCCGATCGGTTCTGCATGGGCGCTCCTCAATGCATATGAGTACTATCTGTACACAGGAGATATAGATTACTTAAGAGACGAGCTCTATCCGTCCATGAAATCAGTAGCTAACTTCTGGGACAAAGCGCTTGTATGGAGCGACAGTCAGCAGAGATATGTATCCTCTCCTTCCTACTCGCCGGAGAATGGCCCGATCGTAGCAGGTGCTTCCTATGACCAGCAGTTTATCTGGCAGCACTTTGAGAACACAATCGCAGCAGCCGAAACCCTCGGCGTAGATCAGGATCTGATCGCTCAGTGGAAAGAAAAGCAGGACAAACTGAATCCTGTCATTGTCGGTGATAGCGGACAGGTAAAAGAATGGTATGAAGAGACAACATTTGGTAAAGCTCAAGCCGGAGATCTTCCTGAGATTGACATTCCTCAGTGGAGAGTAAGCCTTGGAGCAGGATCCAGCGGACAGGAACCGCCGCACAGACATCTGTCACACCTGATGGCTCTGTATCCGTGTAACATTATCAGTAAAGACAATCCAGAATATATGGACGCAGCTATGGTTACACTTGAAGAACGTGGTCTGGACGCTACCGGATGGTCCAAAGCACACAAATTGAATCTCTGGGCCCGCACAGGACATTCCGATGAAGCTTTCCAGATCGTACAGTCCGCAGTAGGCGGTGGAAACTCAGGATTCCTGACTAACCTCTTCTCTTCCCACGGCGGAGGTGCGAACTACAAGGGATATCCGATCTTCCAGATTGATGGTAACTTTGGCTACACAGCAGGTGTCAACGAAATGCTTCTCCAGAGCCAGCTTGGATATGTACAGTTTCTTCCAACTCTTCCAGAAGAGTGGAACACTGGTTTTGTAAACGGCATGGTAGCGCGCGGTAACTTTGAGATTGACATGAAATGGACCGATGGCGAAGCAGATTTCTTTGTCGTAACATCACGCAACGGAGGAGAATTCACTGCGGAATATACCGGTCTTTCCGAATATACAGTAGTAGATTCACAAGGAAATCCGGTTGCAGCTGAATCATTAAGCAGCGACAAGATTTCCTTCCAGACATCAGAAGGAGAAAGCTATACCATTAGTAAAGACGGTTCCGTTGTAAATAAATATCAGGTAACGATTGCTGACACTGAAAACGGTAAGGTAACTATCCCTGAAAATACATACAGCAAAGACAGTAACGTTGTTATTACCGCTGTTCCTGACGAGGGATATACTGTAGATAAGGTAGTTGTTACTGATACAGATAATAACGAAATTAGTGTTAAAGAACAAGGCGACGGTAATTATGCTTTCACTATGCCCGGCAATGATGTCACAGTATCTGTCTCCTTTAAACTTGTTGAACAGCCTGCCAAACCGTTCTATCAGATAACTATTAACAAGACACAAAATGGTCAGGCAGCCGTTCCTGAAAGTTCATATACCGAAGGCAGCAGCGTTATCATTACTACTGTTCCTGATGAGGGATATATAGTGGATAAGGTGGTTGTTACAGATGCTTCTGACAATACGCTTGCTGTTACGGATCAGAACAATGGTACTTATGCTTTCACTATGCCGAATAGTGATGTAACTGTGTCTGTCTCTTTTAAACAAAAAGACAGCTCCGATAAACCAACAGATTCTAATAACCCGTCGGACCAGAACAAACCATCGGACCAGAACAAACCGTCAGATCAGAACAAGCCTGATGGTGCTGGGAATTCCGGGAAACCGACTAATACAGATAAATCGGGCAAAACTCCTCAGACAGGTGTCAATAGTCCTGCAGCAGCATGGGCATTATTCACCGTTGTATCTTTTGGAACTATAGCCGTACTGCTGATGCTCCGTACTAAGCAAAGACGTAAGCATTAATTTATCTTATTAGACACAAAACTGAAACAGGTATTCATCAAACGTAATTTGGATGAATACCTGTTTTTAACTGGGATGGAAATTATCGTTTTCTATAACCGGCTGTCAGGACAGCGATCAGATATACTTCCAGTCAACCGACTCAGCCATATAGTATAATGCCGGTCCATCCCGGACTTTAGCCCGTCATCATCACAAAAAAGAGACTCCAGATCTTCCGTCATTCTTACGGATATTCTGGAGTCTCTCTGTCACATAATTTATATCTCTTCAATATATTCTCTGTATTCCGATTCACTTGCAAAAAGCATGTACCGTCCATTTACAAATCCCATATAACCTTCAGATGTAGTATATCCTTTCATACTGTCACCTCCATAACCTTTAAAGAGCAATTTTCTAAGCTGGTTATAGTGTACAGTATTATATGTCCATTAAAACGGACTTTTCATTCTTTATCTCAACATTGATAAACAAAATCTCCATTAAATACGCTGAACGTATGAGCTGCAATGAACCTGTCTGCAGAAGAATTGCTCAGGTATAAGAGGTATCTTGTTCTCAGCAGCATGAGTAAACAGATGTGTAAAAAGGGAAGTTAACAGATAGCGGTCCGAATCCCGGTTTCTCCTGCTCTGCTCTCGTAAATTTCTCATCTGCATATTCGCATTCCATTCCGGATGCATCATTCATGATATAGAATGAAACGGCCCGTCCCCATGCAGGATTGTCATATACAATGATTTCTTTGGCGTCGGCCGTGTCTCGTTCTGTCAGTGAAGTAATATACATGAATTCCTGCTCCGTCCATTCCCCGTTGGCAAGTACAGAAACCAGAAAATATCTGCCGGAACTCTCATCAACGTCAAATACAATACGGGTATTTCCACTTTCATTGACCCATTCGCCGATTAACTGGCTGAAAGCAAAGGCCTCTGATTCTGCCTGCTGCTCTTCCAGTTCTCTTTGGGCATTCTTCTCTTCCCGAGTATAATAAGCATCTGTATCGCCATTTACCATATATCCAATATCATCTGCCCAAGCAGAAACTAACATGGCGTAGGAATCAGAATCCAGATACCTCACATCAAAATACAGATCTCTTCCGCTTTCCCAAACCCTGAGACCGGATATTTGGTCTGCTTCGTCTGTTTCTATCGTAAGAACATCTCCGTCAAATGAGAATTCAGGGTCTCCCTCTATGGCAGAAAAATCTGCCCGGAAACAATTCACATTTTCTACGCCGGAAAGAGAGCCCTTTGCAAATGTTACAACAAGCCTGTCCGGATAAACCTCTGTCTTTTTGATCCTGATCTCAAGAACTGCTTCATTCTCATAAGTGTATGTTCTAATCTTATTTCCACAGGCAGAGAGCATGACCAGAAGTATTACCATAGTTCCCATGAACAGAACGTATTTCTTCATAGTTTTCACTGCTCCTCTTTATCCTGAATCTCCTTCTCGACTCGATGGATGGCACGCACGTTGCTTATAAGAATAACAATACCAAAAATTACGAAAATTACACCGAAGAAAAGTATTGTCATAGCGTGAAACAGGACAGCAAGTACAAACATAGCTGCAGCTGCTATTAACATCACAATACTCATAATGAAAAGAGCCGGTTTTGTTACTTTTGGATCATTGGTCTGATAATGATACGAGACAGCATTTCCCTTGAAATATCTTTCACGCGATTCTGTTCTTCTGCCATGTATTCTTCTGATATTAATCAAGCCATCCTCTTCCGTGGTTGTGATTTTTTTCTTCGTTGTGTAAGTACCATTTTCGTTGATCGTCTCTTGCTTTTCTACATTCATAAACCGGATATACCCTTCCTTTTTTCCTAATCAAGCACTTGTCTCGCCATGCATAGTCCAATGACGATAAAGCGTCATCTTTATCCTGATGTATCTTTCAATATTGTAATCATAATAATTGCAAATGTAAAGTCGAATCGTATACGGTAAACCGTGTATATGGTTTCAGCCGAAAGACTGAAGTGTTACAGAGAACGAAAAAAGCACCTGAAAGATTACTCTCTCAGGTGCTCCCTCTCATTCCCGGT
>CAKNJS010000019.1 GCA_930986645.1 uncultured Lachnoclostridium sp. | reverse complement strand
AGATACTATGTGATGAGCGTCGATGAATTGCGCGTGATTTATCTGACGAAGTAGGTGAGATTATGAATAACTGGCTTTTGATTATTGTTGCAACAATATTTATTATCTGTATCGCGGCGGGGTATATCAGAGGATTTCTGAAACTGGGAATATCACTTCTCTCTACGATCCTGACACTGATTATTGTGCTGTTCCTGTCGCCTTACGTGTCGGAGGCTCTGAAAGAATATACGCCGGTGGACGATTATATCGAGTCGAGAATCGTGGAGGCGTTCGTCCCGGAGATCAGCGGGGAACAGATTGCACAGATGGATCTGAGCGGAACCCCGTTTGCGGATCTTTCGGCAGAGCAGCTGGAAAATCTGGGGAATCTTGATCTGGATCTGCTGGGGATCACGTCGGACGATGTGCTGAATCTCATCGGAGAAATCCCGAAAGATACGCAGATTCAGGAAATCGAGGATGCGCCTATGCCGCAGTTTTTAAAGGATCAGCTTATTGAAAATAACAACAGTACAATATACGGAGAGCTGGGTGTGGATAGTTTCCCCAAATACGTAGCGGCTTATATATCAAGGCTTGTGCTTAATCTGGTTTCCTTCCTTGTTACATTCCTGCTGGCGATCATCATTGTGAAAGCACTGATGTTTGCAGTGAATATAATCGGGGAGCTGCCGGTGCTCGGTCTTGTAAATCATATTGCCGGAGGCGTACTCGGCCTTGTGCTTGCCTTTGTCGTAGTATGGCTCGGATTTCTGGTCATGACACTGGCATATACGACAGGCCCGGGAACAGCCTGCTTTGAAATGGTAGAGAAGAGCCCGATACTTCAGTTCCTGTATGATACGAATCCGCTTATGATCAGATTATTAGGATTTTAAATGAAATAGGTTGACATCCTCCGGGAAATATGGTATCTTATAAAAGTTCTTACAAGAACACATTTTCCGGGGGATTAGCTCAGTTGGGAGAGCGCCTGCCTTGCAAGCAGGAGGTCACGAGTTCGACTCTCGTATTCTCCACTTGGCAGTGAAAACTGCTGAAAATTAAATAAAGTATTCCTCCTTAGCTCAGTCGGTAGAGCATTCGGCTGTTAACCGAAGTGTCGTTGGTTCAAGTCCAACAGGGGGAGCTTAAGATCTGCAAATTTAAATTTGCAGATCTTTTTTTATGTCCTGATATATAATGAACCATGCAGCATGAGATTTTGCAATCAGAGAAAAATTTTTGTGATTTTTTGATTTGTGTTAAACTTTTTTAGATATTTGAGAGTTATTTATTATATAAGAATCAACAGAGAGGGAGATTGGGGTGAACGATAGAGAACTTATTCGGGAAGTTCGTGCCGGAAATAAAGAGGCATTAAATGTAATTATAGATAAATATTATGATGATATTTACAGGTTTTGTTTTTATCTCACTTTGAATGAATTGGATTCTTATGATATTTCACAGGAAGTCTTTTTAAGGTTTATCAAATATATTGATACATATACTTATAAGAATTTAAAGGGATATTTATTGATCATAGCCAGAAATCTCTGCAGAGATTACCTTAGGCTTAAAAAACGGGGAGATATCGTGGAGATATCAGAAGATGAAGTTTGTGTTGATAAAGAATTAAGTAATATTGAATTTAAACTTTATATCAATGCCATTTTAAATAGAATACCCTTCGAGCAGAGAGAAGTAGTTGTTTTGAGGATTCAGGGTGATTTGCGGTTTAAAGAGATTGCTGAAATGCTTGGATGTAATCTATCTACTGTAAAATCCCGTTATCGTTCCGGTATTGAAAAAATGAGAAAGGAAATGGCAGATTATGAAGAATAACGATTTACAAATATGGTTTGAAAATACGAATAAAAGAATAATTATTGATAGTGAAAAAAAGGACAGGATATTGAAAATATTATCCGATGAAGTAAGCAAAAAGGAAATCACACCTGTAAATAATTGGTTTCAAACAGTCAGAAGCCAATTGTACTATATGGATAAACATTTATGGCTGATAGATTTTATAATGAATCTGGCAATAGCTGCAGTATTTTTAGTTTTAAAAAGATATGATATTTCTGCAAAGGATATAACAGTTTTTGCAATGGCGGCATCGTCTGTTTCAGGATGGATATCCATATTAATTTTATCGAATATCTTTACAGGTGGAATGGCTGAATTATTCGATACTTGTTATTTTAACGTTAGACAACTGGCAGGTATTGAAATGACTATATTGGGTTCGTTAAATTTAATTACTTTTATGTTTATAACAATTTATGTAAGCGGACAGTGGAAGATCTGGTTTCTACAGGTTGGAGTTTATATAGGCGTCCCTTTTTTATTTACCGTATCTATATGTATGGCAATACTGTTGACAGAGACAGGAAGAAGAAAAACATATTTTTTAGTTATCGGGATGCTTTCTGTGATTATTATATTAGGTCTTTCTTCAGTTCCCGGATTATATTTTGCATCTGCATTTACGATTTGGTGTATTGCATTTGTAATTGGATGTATTTTTTTATGTATGCAAATCAGGCGGCTTTTTATCGAAATTAATAAGGGAGATATACTATGCACAGATTAGATTTAATTGGTGTGGAAAAGAAATTCGGAGACAAAACAGCGGTACAAAAAACAGATCTGCATATGGAAAACGGGATTTATGGATTGTTGGGAGAGAATGGGGCTGGAAAAACGACTCTTATGAGAATGATCTGCGGAATTTTAAAGCCTGATTCCGGAAATATACGTTGTGACAACATCGGTATTCAGCAGCTGGGAAAAGAATATCGCAGATTATTGGGCTACCTGCCGCAGGAGTTAGGCTGTTACAGGGAGTTTTCTGCTTTACGATTTTTAAATTACATGGCAGCGTTGAAAGCAATTCCGGCAGACCATGCCAGAAATCGTATTGATGAGCTCTTAGAACTTGCAGGTCTGAAACAAGTGGAAAAACAAAAATTAAAAACGTACTCCGGAGGAATGATGAAGCGGCTGGGGATTGCACAGGCATTGTTAAATGATCCGGAAATTCTGATATTAGATGAACCTACAGCAGGGTTAGATCCCAAAGAAAGAGTTCGGTTTCGGAATATTATAAGTTCGCTTGGGAAAAAACGTATTGTACTTCTGTCAACCCATATTGTCTCGGATATAGAATATATTGCGGATCAGATCATGATTATGCATGAGGGAAAAATTATCAAAATGGGAACAGAAGAACAGCTGGCGGATGAGGTGAAGCAAATCGTATGGAAATGTAATGTGCCAGAAGAGGAAGCAGCAGAATACAGTGAAAAATTTATCGTGAGCAACATAAGAAATCTGGATAAATGTGTGGAATTGCGTATTGTTTCAGATGAAAAACCAACTTCCGATTCAGTAAAGGCAGAAACGGCGTTAGAAGATATTTATTTATATTTTACTAGAAATCCGCAGGAGATAAAAAATGAGATTATATAAAACTGAATTGTTCAAGTTATTTTACAGGAAATTCTTTGTAGTTTGTTTATTATGTGTGCTGGGAATTTTGCTCCTTTATTTTTATTTTGTAAATGCAGGAGATGAAAGAAGTACTGTTAATGGCAAGTTATATACCGGATATAAAGCGGTTCAGGAGGATCGTAAAATTACAAAAGAATTCAGGGGAGTATTAACGGATGATAAAGCAGAACAGATTATTGAGAAATACGGATTCCCGTCTAAAGTTGAAGAATACTACGGAGATTTCAGAGATCAGAATTACCTTAACGGGTTTATAACAGAATATTTAGGAAATGGTTATTTCAGGGATTGGGATGACTATAAAGTTTCGACTTCCCTGTATACAATTTCTCAAACTGATTTAGGAAGAGCAGCGGAAGCAGGGGGAAATGAAATCATACTTGATTATACAAAAGGATGGACAGTATTTTTTGATATATTGCAGCTTGGGATGATTTTAGGAAGTGTTTTAGTTTTAGTTGGTGTATCACCTGTATTTTCAGAAGAATATCAAAATAACATGTCAGCGTTACTGTTTACAAGTGAAGAAGGTAAATCCAAAGATATTATAGCAAAAATAGCAGCTTGTTTTACAATGACAACAATAATTTATATTGCTATAGTGGTTTGTGTATCTGTTTGTATAGGGGCGGTATACGGATTTGAGGGGAAAGACTGTATAATCGGAACTGTGCTGGCAAATAGCTTAAATCCCGAGAGCCCTGAGACAATGAAAACAGTATTGTATTTTGCTTCTCTGACTTTAGTACTAGATTATCTGGCATTGCTCTCGCTTTGTGCGATTACGGTCTGTGTATCAGCACATACCAAAACTTTATTTCATGCGGTGAGTGTATCATGTATGATATGGCTGTCTCCTTTGTTAATCCGGCTTATGGGAAGCGGCGCAGGATATTTACTCATAACGGGAACGCCTTTATTTATGATCATGACAGTTGTTCTGCTGGACATATATAGAATCTTGATTATTCCGGTAATGATTGCTATGTGTATATTAATATTATGTACTATCAGCAGCTGGAGATACCAGAAAAAATTACCAATCTGAGAAGGATAGGACTGGGAGAATTGTTGAAAGATACGGAGGGCAAAGAAGAACATCCTTATGGAACTGCATAAAAAACGGCTCGTATGAAAAGAAATTTTCTTGACATACGGGCCATTTTCATTTTTTTCGGTGAGGGCGGCTGTTACGTTCCCAGCTTCCACTGGGCCGTTTCTTTCTGAAGTTCCACCATACGGCGGTAAAGACCGCCCTGTTCCATCAGTTCTTCCGGAGTGCCCTGCTGTGCCACATGCCCGTTTTCCAGCACAACGATGTGGTCTGCCCCGGCGACAGTGCGCATCCTGTGGGCGATGACCAGCACTGTCTTGCCCTGAAGCAGGCGGGAGAGAGCTTCCTGAACAGCACTTTCGTTCTCTACATCCAGGCTGGCAGTCGCCTCGTCAAGGAGAATGACAGGTGCATCCTTCAAAAGGGCGCGGGCGATGGAGATCCTCTGCCGCTCGCCGCCGGAGAGGGTGGAGCCGTTTTCTCCGATCATGGTCTGATAGCCTTTCGGGAGCTTTTGTATAAATTCATCGCACCGGGCGGCTCTGGCTGCTGCGATGACTTCCTCATCCGTGGCTCCCCGGCGGCCAAGACGTATATTTTCCATCACCGTATCCCGAAACAGAACAACGTCCTGAAATACCATGGAATAATATTTTAACAGTGTTTCCGGATCCACACCGGATACATCCACCCCTCCAAGGGTGACTTTCCCTCCGGTAACGTCCCAAAAACGGGCGGCCAGTTTGCATGCAGTGGATTTCCCGCCTCCGGAGGGACCGATGAGAGCGGTCACTTCTCCCTGTCTGGCGGTAAAGCTTACATCCTCCAGCACGCCGTCCCCTTCCCGGTAGGCAAAGGAAACATGGTCAAATGTGATATCGCAGTTCTTTGGAGCAAACTCTTTTGAGCCTTCCTGTACCGGCTGTTCCAGAATGGAACGCATCCGTTCAATCTGCAGTTTGGTATTGAAGGTGGCGGCGATATTCTGAAGTGCCAGCCCCAGCGGATCGTAAAGTCTTGCGGCGGCAAAGAGGAATCCCAGAAAATAGAGGAAAGAGATCTCCCCGGCTGCCAGAAGCGCTCCTCCGGTCAGGATGGTGGTAGCCAGCCCCAGACGCATGAAAGCCTGTGCGGAGCAAACAAACACGCCGGTTGCCAGCTCTGAGTGGATGGAGCCTTTCTCCATGACGGCCAGCTTTTCCTCCAGTTTCCCCATGTAGGCTTCCTCCCGGCAGCAGGCCTTGATATCCCGTATGGTTTCCAGTCCTTCCTGAATGCATTCGGCTGCCGCCCTCTTGTTTAAAATATTTTTAGTACCGAAGGAATCCTGGATCTTCTTGCTCCCTGCTGTGAGCAGCACTGCCGCCGGAACCACCCACAATACGGCAAGCGCCATCTTCCAGTCGCAAAGGAACATGGCAATGCCGATCACCAGTGTGGAGAAAACAGAAGCAAACAGCTGGGGCACATAGTGGGAAAACATCTGATCCAGACTGGAGCAGTCCGCGATCATGGTGGATGTCAGGTCGCTCAGATCCCGGTTTCCGAAAAAGCTTAAGGGAAGGCGGCGCAGAGTTTCTGCAAGGCTTATCCGCCTGTTGGCACTCTCCTTATAGGTTGCCAGATACAGGGAAGCGTACTGGAACCAGTGGAGAATGAACAGAAGGATCAGGACAGCCGCTCCAAAGCCTGTATAGATCCAGAATCCATCCACAGGATTGTTTCCGTTTTCCATGGAATCCAAGAGATGCTGCACTGTAAACAGGACGGCGCCTACCGGAAGCATCAGGCTTAAGTTGCACACAAAGCACCATATCACGGCTTTTACCAGATCTTTTGCCCCTTTTTCGCTGAGAGCAAATATGTGCTGTAATTTCTTTGTCATACCGCTTCCTCCTTTCCAACTCTCCACCGGGCGCTGCGCCGGTATTCTTCCCACATGGCGGCATAAACGCCATGCTGTGCAAGCAGGCTTGCATGGCTGCCTTGTTCGGTGATCTTTCCGCTGCTTAAGACGATGATGGAATCCGCGTCCTGTACGGTAGACAGCCTGTGGGCGATCATCAGCACGGTTTTGTTCTTTGTCAGCACTTCAAAGGCCTTCTGGATCTGATGCTCATTTTCCGGGTCGGCAAAAGCAGTGGCTTCATCCAGCACTACGATGGGAGCGTCTTTCAAAATGGCCCGCGCCAGAGCGATTCTCTGCTGCTCGCCGCCGGACAGATAAACGCCTTTTGTTCCCACCACAGTATCCAGCCCCTGCGGCAGCTTTCTCAGAATGTCGTCGCACTGGGCGGCATGGGCGGCAGCCATGACCTCTTCTCTGGAAGCAGACGGTCTGGCAGCCCGGATATTTTCCATAAGGCTTTCTTTAAACAGCCGGGTATCCTGAAAGACAAAAGCCACTTGATTCATCAGTTCTTCTGTGTCCATCTCCCGGACATTGACTCCGCCGATCGAGACGGTTCCGCTGTCTGTATCCCAGAAGCGGGGAATCAGGCTTGCGGCTGTGGTCTTGCCGCCGCCGGACGGCCCTACCAGCGCCACTACCTGGCCGGGCCGGACAGTGAAGGATACGTTGTTAAGAGCCGGGCGGTCCGCGCCGGGATAGGTAAAGGTCACATGGTCAAAAGATACGGCGGCGTCCGCCGGACGTTTTTGTACTTTCGGTTCTTCCATAGGCTCCTGGCCGAGGATTTCATCCAGGCGCCCCACAGCTTCGTCCGCTTCCATGACAGCCTCGCTCATGTACATGATCCGGTTGATCATCTGCCCGCAGGCAGGAGCAAACAGGGCGTAGAAGATAAAATTAACCAGTACTGTCCGGACATTCCCGCCGGAGGCCAGCAGAAGAGCGGCCGGAATCAGCAGGACGAATGCCCCGTTGATACAAGTCAGGAAACAGGTCTGCCCCACACGGCAGCTCATGGCATACTGGCTTGCCAGATCGCTGTAATCCTTTATGGCGGCGTAAAAGGCCTTGAATGAGTAGACTGTCTGCTGGAACATCTTTACAACCGGGATTCCCCGTACATATTCCACCGCCTCACCGCTCATGCGTTCAATTTCTTTCTGATATCGATGGAAAAATCCCGCGTTTTTTCCGCCCATCATCAGACACATGGAAAGAAGGGCGAGAGCCATGGTGAGCAGACACAAAAGTCCCATTTTCCAGTCAAAGAGGAACAGCATAACAACAGCGGCAACAGGCGTCACTATGGTCCCTGCCAGATCGGGAAGCTTATGGGCCAGCAGATCTTCGGTGAGTCCGGCGTTGTCGTCGATCAGCTTCCGCAGCCGTCCCGACTGGTTCCCGGTGAAAAAGCCCAGAGGCAGTTTCAGCACGTGGGACATGGCGGCGCGCCGGATATTCCGTGCCGTGCGGAAGGCGGCGATATGAGTGGACATCAGCGCTGCAAAATACAGGATAATACTGCCGATTGCAGTCCATACCGCGGTCCAGCCCCAGCGGTCCAGACCGGCCGCCCTGTCAAGATCGGGCCATGACTTTATCATATTCCCTGCCGCCGCCCAGACGCACACATAAGGAATCAGCCCCAGTACCGCAGAAAGGGCGGAGAGGATACAGCCCAGCAGGGTAAGATTTTTGTGCCCGCCTGCATAACCTAAGATACGAGACAGGCTGCTTTGTTTTTTGGGTTTCAAAAAGATACCTCCTTTTTATTGAAAATATTTATCATGAAGTTAGATGAGGCTAACCATCATGCAAAAAAGATGGGGGCTATTGCCCCATCAATTTCAGCCAGCCGGCTGTGTAAAAGTCCCGCAGCTGATCCACATAGCGCAGTGCTTTGTCTCTTGGCATATCGTGTACCACGATCTCAAATACCCCATTAAACATACCGCTGGCAATGATATGGCACATCTGCTCATCCAGTTCCGGGATATCCTGTCCGAGGCGGCGTAAGACTTCCAGATATTTCATCGTGTATTCTACTTCCACCTCGACCATGTTGTGGACAAAATGTTCATAACTGGTACCTTCTGAACGGCAGAGCAGCAGTTTCACCGGCTCCCGGTGCCGGCAGATGTAATCCACCATCCAGTGGATACATTCGCCGGATTCCAATCCCATATGAGAAGGCTGTTCTGCCTCAGGAAGTTCGGCAAATGTAGTCTGTGCTTCCATATACCGGCCCATGAGGGCGGCGGCATGCGGCTCTACAATGGCGGTGAACAAGGCCTCCTTACTGGAAAAATATCCGTAGAAGGCCCCGGTAGTCACGCCGGCCTTTTTGACGATCTGACGCAGGGATGCGCCAAGAAAGCCTTTGTCAGAAAATTCTTCCATGCCGGCCTGAAAAATATTTTCCAGTGTATTAGATGACTTTTCTTCCATAGCATCCTCCATATAACAGTGTCATATAACAATGTTATTATATGGTGCAGAGAGCAGGTTGTCAATAGAGAGTTTAAAATAGACAAAACCGGGAAAAAGTCTGCAAAGAGAATCTGAAAAAATATTGTAAATTGAAGCCGGGCTGCCGTGATGATATAATTTAGTTAGTGAGCGGAAAACAGTTAGTGAACAGAAAACAGGAGGGAACAGTATGGAACTGCGTGTACTGAAATACTTTCTTACAGTAGCGGACGAAGGAAATATTACAAGAGCGGCAGATATTCTTCATGTAACACAGCCGACCCTCAGCCGGCAGCTGATGGAACTGGAAGATGAGATGGGTACAGCTCTTCTGATCCGGGGAAAACGTTCTGTTACGCTGACGGATGAAGGTTTCCTGTTCAAGCAACAGGCGGAAACCATTGTAGAGCTTGCAGACAAGCTGGAGCATACATTTACAGATCAGAAGGATGTGATCTGCGGAACCATACGGATCGGCGCCACGGAAGCGTTGGGAGGACGGACGCTGGCTGCCCATATGAAAGAATTCCGGGAGAAATATCCTGACGTCCAGTTTGATCTCTATAACGGAATGGCGGATAACATCAAGGAGATGATCGAGCACGGACTGATTGATCTGGGACTTGTGATGGAGCCGATAGACACTTCAAAGTTTGAATATGTCAGACTTCCCCAGAAAGAGACATGGGGCATCCTTGTCCGGCAGGATCATGAGCTCGCTTCAAAAGAAACTGTAACAGTGGAAGATATCAAGCGGTACCCGCTGATCATGCCGGGGAGAGAAAATGCAAAAAATCAGATTCTCCACTGGATGCAGTGTGAAGAAAGGCATCTGAATATCCCTGCTTATTATAATCTGCTTTCCAACAGTGCACTGCTGGTGGAAGCGGGGATGGGCTGTGCGGTCTGTCTCGACGGAGCTCTGTCCATACATGCGGATCTGGAACTTTGTTTCCGCCCGATCTCCCCTGCGCATATTACAAGGAGTGTAATCCTCTGGAAGAAGAATCATCTGTTTTCACAGGCAGTCTCCCTTTTCGTCCAGACAATACAGGAACACTGATTTAAAATGGTTATGGCGTCATTATCTCTGCTTGATGTCATAGCCGTTTTTAGTATACGTAAAAAGTATGATTTTTCATAATAGACAGGCATTAGACAGAAGCGATGGGAGAAATTTATAATATAAACAACAGGCGGAGGAGGAAAGCCGGATAAGAATGGATTACGAGGAGGGCACTTTTTATGAAAGAAAATATTTTGATCATCTGCTACTCCTATTCAGGAAAAACCCGCGGGATTGCAGAAATGATAGAAAAACAGACCGGAGGAATCCGCAGCCAGATCTATCCGAGGCAGCCTTACCCCGCGGATTTTGAGCAGCTCCTGAGTCAGGTCAGACGGGAGATCAGGACCGGGAATTACCCGTCTCTGCTTCCCGTAACCGAAAGAGCTGACAAATACGATATTGTCTTTGCCGGTTCCCCTAACTGGTGCGGAACCATTGCTCCTCCGCTGACGGCATGGCTGAAGGAGAACAATATGGCGGGGAAGATTCTTCTGCCGTTTTTCAGTCATTGCGGAGGAGAGGATAAAGGGATGGAGCAGGCGGTCAGAGACCTCTGTCCGGAAGCAAAGATAGGAAGCAGCCTGTATGTACTGGAAAACAGACGGGAAAATCTGCAGGATATGGTACAGGCATGGCTGGAGCAGAATTTTCCGGAGAACCATTCTTAAAACGCATAGAAAACGATCCATTTTACAATATATGGGAAGAACAGGCATACAATCTCGGAATATGCCGTTCGGCACTTCCGGTGATTTAGGCAGTTACCCGGCAAGGACTTTTGCAAAAAAATCTCTATCAAAAAAGGAGGATTACAGTATGCAGTACACAAAATTAGGTAATTCAGAATTAAATGTTTCACGTATCTGTATGGGGTGTATGGGATTTGGCGATTCCCAAAACGGACAGCACAGCTGGACTCTGGACGAGGAGCACTCCCGCGAGATTATCCGCAGGGGTCTGGAACTTGGAGTGAATTTTTTTGATACTGCCATCGGTTACCAGAGCGGAACCAGCGAGCAGTATCTGGGCAGGGCTCTCCGTGATTTTGCAAAGCGCGAAGACGTGGTGGTGGCCACAAAATTCCTTCCCCGCACTCAGGAGGAGATTGCCGCAGGAATCACCGGCCAGCAGCATATCGAGCAGATGGTGAACACCAGCTTGAAAAATCTGGGGCTCGATTATGTGGATCTTTACATTTACCATATGTGGGATTACGAGACTCCTCTTTATGACATCATGGATGGGCTCAATCGTATTGTAAAAGCCGGAAAGGTTCGATACATCGGTATTTCCAACTGTTTTGCCTATCAGCTGGCTAAGGCAAATGCACTTGCCGAAAAAGAGGGCTTTGCCAAATTTGTCTCTGTTCAGGGGCATTACAATCTGATTTTCCGTGAGGAGGAGCGGGAGATGGCAAAGCTCTGCGCTGAGGATAATATTGCCATGACTCCTTACAGTGCCCTGGCCAGCGGACGCCTTTCGAAACATCCGGGAGAAAACTCAAAAAGACTGGAAGAGGACAGTTATGCCAAGTTTAAGTATGACGCAACTGCCAAACAGGATGCTGTGATCATTAACCGTGTGGCTGAACTGGCAGAAAAGAGGGGCGTATCTATGACGGAAATCTCTTTGGCGTGGCTGCTTACCAAAGTTACGTCTCCGATAGTAGGAGCTACTAAGCTCCACCATATTGAGGGGGCGGCAAAAGCGGTAGAACTCACCCTGACACCGGAAGAAATTACCTATTTAGAAGAACCCTATGTGCCGCATAAGCTGGTAGGAGTGATGGCGCAGAACACGCCGGCAGCTGCAAAGCAGCAGCACGTGTGGTCTACAGGCAGCCAGAAAATTGAAACATCAAAAAACTAAATCTGAAAAGGTTCTGGGGGATTTTCTTGCGGCAGTTCCAAGAGACAGCTATCTGATCTCTGATAAATTTACCCCGCAGTGCGCGGATCCAACGGCAGATAACGCGGTGACTGCACTGATCCCTCTTGCAAAGAGCGGGAAGATCGGGAAAATCGGACTTTCAAACCACAGTCTGGCAGAGATCAAAGAGGCTGCCGGCATCCTTTCAAAAGAGGGTCTGAAGATCTCGGCGATCCAGAACCATTACAGTCTTCTGAACCGGTCTTCGGAAACTTCTGGAATTCTGGACTACTGCACAGATCCCGATCGCATGGGCTATTGAAAAAGGAACGCTGCCGATCATCGGAGTGACGAAAGTTTATCAGGTAGAGGATGCTGTAAAAGCTGCTGCAGTTGAACTGTCACCAGAAGAAATTGAGAAAATGGAGACAATGGGGGATGAGGCGCAGCTGAATGTGATCCGTTACTGGGAAAAAGAAATGAAATAAACAGATCAGGAAAGAAATATTGTTCATGGATAAAAGCCGGCGTATGCCGGCTTTTTATAATGCTCTCGATGGTTTTATCTATCTGAATTATCAAATTCGGGTTAGAAAAATTTACGTCGAATTAATGTTTCCTTACTTTCGTTTTACCTCATCATATTACAGATTTAAAGTATTTATAAGAAAATAAATCGAATAAACAGGTAAAGGAGGAGGTTTTCTAATGAAAAAGGCATTGCCAAAACACCTGATGTGTTTTGTATTTGCGGCATTGCTTGTCTTGACAACTATTTTGACAACAATGACAGGACAGTTTGAAATGAAAGTACAGGCGGAAGGAACACAGATGTCTGTTGTATCGACTGGAACAACGGAGTGGCAGTACAGGGATGATAATGCTGTACCGGCAGACGGCTGGAAGACAAGCGAAGCAGTAACTGAAAATGAATGGAAAAGCGGAACGGGAAGTTTCGGCGCCAAAAATGGCGAGATTGGTGATCTGGGAGGTGGATATACACCCGTCAATCTTCTGACACAGTATATCGAAGGTACTTCCGATGATATACCGGTTTTCTATTTTCGAACAACTTTTAGTGTGGCTGAACCAGACAAAGTAACGCAGATTACTGGAAATGTCGTTTATGATGATGCTGCTGTCATTTATATTAACGGACAGAAAATTGCGGGCTTTGATGATGGTAG
This sequence comes from uncultured Lachnoclostridium sp., assembly GCA_930986645.1. Lineage (GTDB taxonomy): Bacteria > Bacillota > Clostridia > Lachnospirales > Lachnospiraceae > Mediterraneibacter. Next base: position 31,587 of record CAKNJS010000019.1, on the reverse strand, counting down.
CTTTGATGAACAGGGGTATGGAGGATCAAATGCAAGTACGCCGAAGACGGGTACGATTCAATATTTGGATATAGAAAAGCTTGCTTTGAAAGAGACAGGAAATGTGCTGGCTGTAGAACTTCACAATGGAAGATCAAGCAGTTCCGATATATATTTTGATTTCCAGTCCCTTGTACTGGATACGACCGAGCAGGCAGAACAGACCGCGGAAATAAAAGGTCTCTCTCTCGAAATCGGAGCAGATGAGACACAGCGGAATGCGGCGTGGCTCAGCTCTTCATCCGAAGAATCTTATATTCAGGTAGCAGAGAAACCTGCCGACTATCAGGAAGGGGATGATTTCCCGACTGATTCAGCGCAAAGTTACGCGGCGGGTCAGGCTAGTTCTCAGGTGAGCGGCTTCAACAGTAATAAGGCTACAATAATAAACCTGAAAGAAAATACATCATACATCTACCGGGTGGGAAATGATGAAGGATGGTCAAACACATATGAGTTTACTACACAGTCTTTCGGAGACGGAGATGAATTCAGCTTTCTGTTTGCCGGAGATCCGCAGATCGGGGCAAGCGGAAATGCGGGATCTGATACTGAAAACTGGCAGAATACAATGAGAAGATCACTGAATACATTTCCGGAGACAAGTTTTCTCATCAGCGCAGGCGATCAGGTCAACAGCAATAATGACGATGCACAGTATGATGGATTCCTTTCCCCGGAAGTAATACGCTCAATTCCTCTGGCAGTTAATGTAGGAAATCACGATAACGGAAACGAACGATATACGGATTATTACAATATGCCGAATCTGTCTTCTCTTGGCACGAGCGGAAATACAGGAAGCGGTAGCGGAGATTACTGGTTTATGTACAATGGAACACTCTTTATGTCACTTAACTCAAATAATGTAAATACATCGGAGCATAAAGCGTTTCTTGAGGATGCACTGGATAAAAATCCAAATGCACTTTGGACAGTAGTTACATTTCATCATTCCACTTACAGCGTGGCTAATCATTATACAGATAGTGATGTAATTCAGCGAAGAGCTGAACTTTCTCCGGTATTTTCGGAATTAGGAATCGATGTTGTACTGATGGGGCACGATCATTATTATACGAGGACATATATGATGGAAGGAAGCAATCCGGTGATCCCGGAAGGAAATAATGTACAGCTTGGTGAGGAAGCCCCTTCCATAGTTACAAATCCTGAGGAAGGACAGGTGTTCTATCTCACGGCAAACTCTGCATCCGGAAGTAAATATTATAGCAAAAACGGAAGTCTCGGTACAGGATGGCCGGAATATGTAGCTGTTCAGGATCAGAGTAATAGGACGAGTATAACTAATGTGACAGTTACGGATAAGGAATTCCGTATGGATACCTATTATACAGACAGTGATGATCAGCTTGAGTTAATGGATTCCTTTACAATCAGGCGTACAGAGGCTCCCGAAATCACAGTGCCGTCTTCTGAAAGCGGGATGACAGAGATTACGAAAGGTCAGGCATTTAATCCGATGACAGGAGTATCAGCGGCAGACTGTGACGGAAATGACTTGACGGACAGAATATTCGTAACAGTATATGCCCAGAACGGAGATAACGAGACGCAGGTACAGTATGTGGATACATCCAAGACGGGGGCTTACCGGATCGTATATGAAGTGACGGATAATTATGGAAAAACTGTTACGGCAGAACAGCTTGTTAAGGTTGTTGACCTGGGCGGAACAACAGATCCGGACAATCCGGGCGGAACAACAGATCCGGACAATCCGGGCGGAACGACAGATCCGGACAATCCGGGCGGAACGACAGATCCGGACAATCCGGGCGGAATGACAGATCCGGATAATCCGGGCAGCGCAACGGATCCGGATACACCGGACAATGTAACTGGTTCCGGAAATCTGAATGCGGATCAGTCTTCTGATTCAGGCGCATCAGGAGCTCAGAATACAGGATCAGCTGTACAGACTGGTGATGAAAGCCTTCCGGTAATACTTTATATCGGTATTATGGCGGCAGCAGCTGCAGCGTGTCTTACAATGGCTGTTCTGCGCCTAAAAGGCAGAAAATAAAAGAGAAAGCTGGAAAATGATTGCAAAACCAAAGTTCAGAAACAGGCAGAATAAAACAGAATAAACTTCAGAAGCACAGAGCAGATCTGGCGGTACTCGCAGTAATGATTCTTCTTACGGCTGTGCTGTGGGCCGCCAACAGGATGTGGCCGATATCTTATCAGATGCTTACATCAGAAGGAATCAGTTATGAAAAAGGGACAGTGACGCAGATTCTGGAGGAAAATCTTGAACGTGAACAGGGTTCAAACCGGTACAGAGGAACGCAGGTTCTGATGGTACGGATGAAAAGCGGGGAACTGAAAGGCAAAGAAATCGAAGTATCGAACGAATTGAGCAGCACGCACAATATATTGTCCGGTGTCGGACAAAATTTGGTGATCAAAGTAGATGCGCCGAAAGGAATTACACCTTTTTACAGTGTGTTTAATTATGACCGGTCTACAGGAATTCTAATGCTTCTTGTTTTGTTCGCAGTATTGATGATACTGACAGGCGGGATGAAGGGAGTGCGGAGTATGTTGGGGCTTGCATTTGCCTTGATGCTGATCATGGCATTCCTTCTGCCGGCAGTCTATCACGGTTGGTCTCCTGTAGCGGCGGGCATAGTAACAGCTCTTTTGATCGCTGTATTTTCGATGGTTCTGTTAAACGGAACCACCAGAAAGACGCTGACTGCCGTAACGGCGACTATGCTGGGTGTACTTGTCTCCGCTGTAATATACTATATTTTTTCATCTGTTCTTCATCTGAGCGGCTTTAATATGGAAGAAGCCGAGGAGTTGATTCTGATTCAGAATAATACGGGAATGAACGTAAGCCAGCTCTTATTTACAGGAATATTGATTTCTTCATTAGGCGCAGTGATGGACATGACAATGTCGGTGGCGTCATCCTTATTTGAAATGAAACGGATTCATCCGGAGTTATCACAGAGAGAAATTTTTCGATCCGGAATGGAAATTGGCCGGGATATGATCGGAACGATGTGTCAGACGCTTGTCCTTGCTTTTGCAGGAACAGGTATCGCCGCTCTTTTAGTGATGATATCATATGGAACTACAGTCAATCAGCTTCTGAGTTCAGATTATGTTGCACTGGAGTTAATGAACAGTCTTACAGGCAGTATGGCCGTGATTCTTGCAGTACCGATTACTGCATTTATTTCTGCGGCTGTTATGGAAAAGAAATTAGGAATAATAGAGGACAAAAGAAATGGTTAAAAAGAAAGGGAGAAACAAAAGAGTCAGAATACTGGCAGGGGTACTCGGCGCGGCAGTGTTGTGTACCAGTGTTTCAGTAGCCGGGTTTGCTAAAATGGGCGTTTTCTCAGGAGAAGAAGACTATACACAATATGTGGATCCATTCATAGCGACTCAGGTAGATAACGGGCAGCAGTTTCCCGGCGCGGTATCTCCGTCTGGAATTGTAAAATTAAGCCCGGACACATATCCTCACACAAATGACGATCATGCAGGATATGACTACGGGGAAGATCAGATAGCAGGCTTTTCTCACACCCGGGTAGAGGGTGTAGGCGGACAGGGAGCCGGAGGTGATGTTCTGGTTACTCCAACCTATGTACAGTACACTGGAAAACCATCTATGGAATCCAGAGCGCAGTCATTCACCCATGACAGAGAGTCTGCGTCTCCGGGATATTATGAAGTAGAGCTGGTTCCGAATACAGGAACTGACGCGGGTACCCCGGACGAGTCGATCGGAAACATTAAAGCAGAACTGACAACGACAACAAGGACGGGATTTCACAGATATACATTCCCTGAAGCCGGCGAGACGTCAGTCGTTATGGATCTGAACTATACCTATCACGGAACCGACATACGAGACGCAGTCCTCAATGTGGACAAGACAGAGGATGGAAATACAGCGTTAAGCGGACGATTCTCGGCTCGCAATGTAAGTGGTCACGGTAAATATACGATGTACTTCTATATGGAGACGGATACACCGGTGAAAGAGGTCCATACATGGAACGGTAACAACTACGGATCACTTACAAGCCTTACCGGAAATGATCTCGGCGCAGTACTGTCCTTTGATGTTGACGAGGGACAGGCAGTACAGGTGAAGGTAGCTGTCTCGCCGATCAGCAGCGAACAGGCAAAGATAGATATGGAAGCAGAAAATTCCGGTTGGGATTTCGACCAAGTAAGGGATCAGGCAAGGGATGATTGGAACAGTATACTGGGAAGAGTAGATATACAGAGCTCAGCAACAAGTGATCCTGACGGAAGCTTGAGAACGCTGTTTTATACCGGACTGTATAGGATGTTTATGACTCCGATGAACGCTACAAGTACGAGCGGTACATACCGGGGAACAGACGGAAAGGTCTATCAGGCAGACGGATATACACATTATGATTCGTGGACACTCTGGGATGATTTCCGCAAATACCCGATCATCGGCCTGATTGCGCCTGATATCTATAAAGATATGATACAGTCTGTTGCGGATATGCTTGTGACAGGGATTTCAACATGGGGCAATGACACGCAGCCTGTTTTGACGGTTCGCAATGAACACGCGGTTGCTCTTCTTGCTGACGGAGTTGCGAAAGGATATACGGATATAAAGAATCTCGAAACTGCATATGAGAAAGCAAAAGAGATAGCAGACAGCGCAGTGAATGCCGCTGTAGAAAGCAGGGGATATTTTGAGGGACGTGTGGATCAGACAGTAGAATATGCATATGACGACTGGTGTCTTTCACTGATTGCGTCGGTGCTTGGAAAGACAGATGAGTCAGCTTACTATTTGAACCGTTCACTTAACTATAAGAATCTTTATAAAGAAGACGCAGTGACAACGGATGACGGCTCCAAGATCGGACTTCTGTGGCCGAAAGACAGCAGTGGAAACTGGATGAATGCAGATCCCGAGAGGTATGGAGACAACGGTCTGTATCAGGGTACTCTCTGGCAGTATACATGGTGGGATACTTACGATGTTGGAGGTCTGATGAAGCTTATGGGCGGTGAGAAAAATATGCTGACTGCACTGAATATGCTTTACGGGGCAAAGGGATCAGACGCAGACGGAAGGCGTATGCTTCATACAAACACAAATGAGATTGACCTTCAGACGCCATATCTGTTTAATTTCGCCGGGGCTCCGAGCGAAACTCAGTACTGGGTGCGCCAGATCTACGCGGGTGAGACATGGAACAGGTACAGTGGAACCGGAGAATACGGAACACCGCAGTATGTTCAGGTTTACAAGCCAACTCCGGATGGACTTCTCCAGACGATGGATGATGATGCGGGCACTATGTCGGCAATGTATGTGTCCGCTGCAATGGGTATTTTTCCGATGACTCCGGGCGATACTACATTTCAGATCGGTTCTCCGTTCTTTGAAAAGATGACACTTGATCTGGGAGATGGAAAAACATTTGTTATTAATGCAGAAAATGTGTCGGCTAACAGTTATTATATTCAGAGCGCAGAACTGAACGGGGTAAGCCTCGATCGTACATGGCTGGACTACAGCGAGATTGCACAGGGCGGTGAAGTGACATTTACTATGGGATCAGAACCGTCAGACTGGGCTGCCGATGGAGTGGATGCACCTTCGGTATCTGATGAGGAAGATACATCAGTCTATAAATATTCATTGGAATATAATACAGATGAACTGGCGGTCGAAGACGGTCAGGTTGATGCGGTATTGACAGCAGTACTCACAGGAGATGCCTCATTTTCTGACAATGTATCAGATATCAAAGCAGCAGGACTTCCGGACGGTGTAGAAATGTCCGCAGAAAAGAAAGACGACCAGACTGTTGAACTTCGATTTAAAGGTGAGATTGAAAAGGTTACGGAAGAATACGAAACTTATGATATTCAGATCACGATGGATGATACCGTGTTTGCGGATGGCATTAAGGCGTCTGAAGTAAAAAATGCGGTTATGAACAGTATGTCTGCAGTCCGGCTGAAAAATACGATGATGCCCGTCAGCGTGGAAGTAAAAGCACCGGAACAGACAGATTACACAGTGGGCGATCTGCTGAATCCGGACGGCGGCTCAGTTACGATTTTCTATAAAAAAGATCTTATAAGAACACTTCCTCTTACAAGCGAAGAGATTACGGTAGACAGCCTGCCCAAAGAGGTTGGTGAAGGACAGAAGGTAAAAGTCACATATAAAGACGCAGAAGGCTATTTTACCGTCAACATGAAAGCAGTACAGGCAGATGAAAAGTCCATTGTACTGGATTATGACTTCTCAGAGAGTGAAGACGGAGTCGTGCGAGATGCAGGACAGAACGGATATGACGGAACACTCAGAAATGGCGCTGCTGTGGAATCCGGCAGTCTGGTGCTCGACAACAGCCAAAAACAGTATCTCGACATACCGGCTGGAGCATTTGGGGGTCTTACCGGAGACGCGGCAATTTCTGCATGGGTATATCTTGATTCCGCGGCAAATAACCAGATGCTGCTCGGTGCGGGCGCGGATAAAAACAACTTCTTTGTATTTGCAACCAATGACGTCCTTCGTACAGGGCTCAATATTAACGGCGCAGGAGAAGACCGAACACAGGCTGACAGTGCAGTGCCGGTTGGAGAATGGGCATATCTTACTTATGTACAGCAGGGACGGGAGACTTATCTGTATATGAATGGAGAGCAGATTGCATCCGGCCAAGCGGACAGTTCTCTCAGCAATGTAATTATGGATGGATCTTTTGTACATCTGGGTGGCATTGACTTCTGGGGCGATCCGTATACAGATGGAAGAATCAGCAGATTTACTGTGTACAACAGAGCGTTGACATCAGATGAAATTGCCGATGAGATGGAGCGCACGGATACCCGCCTCGAAGATACAATAGCGGAAGCGGAGAAGCTTCTGGATCAGGGCGGATTTACGGCAGAAGTTACAAGTACACTTCAGACGGCTGTGGATGAAGCAAAAGCAGTACAGCAATATACGGCGGCTTCTGACGAACAGATCAGCCAGGCTGTAAACAGTCTGCTGGAAGCCATTAATGAGGCGGAAAGCAGCATGAATGGCGGCAAAGGAAGCGCATATGACAAACTGGAAGCGGAAAATAAAGACGAATGGAGCGGGGGAGCTCTTAAGACGGAAACAAGCCAGGATAATACCAGTGGCGGACAGGTAGGAGACGTAGGAGGTACCTATGACGGTGCATGGCTGAAATATGATGACATTAATTTTGGGAAAACAGGGGCTCGCAGCTTTACAGTCCGCTATGCCAACAACTCAGGCAGATGCGGTAATAATTCCAGAGTGGACATCTATCTGGATCAGATGACAGGAGATCCGGCAGTGTCTGTATCGATACCGGCAACGGCGGATAACTGGAACGTTTATCAGGAAGTGACGACCGATCTGCCGCAGGGAATTACCGGTGTTCATGATGTATATGTTGTGATGCACACGGAAGCGGCAAATGCCAATTATGTAGCGAACTTTGACTGGTTCCGTTTTACGGAAAAAGCAGGTACTGACCGGTTCAGGCTGGAAGCAGAAGCTTGTATAGAAGACGGGAACGACTGGAGCGGCGAAGCTTTGAAGACAGAGAACAGCACTGACAGTCAGGGACAGAGTCTGTCTAATGTGGGCGGAACCTATGACGGTGCATGGCTGAAATATGGAAACTGCAGTTTTGGGGAAGAGGAAATGACCGATCTTACAATCCGGTATGTAAATAACTCAAGCCGTTGCGGAAATAACAACAGGATTGAGGTTTATCTGGATTCCATGGACGGCAGCCCGCTGCAGACTGTACAAATCCCAGCAACAGGAAGTAATTGGAACGCTTATGACGAACTGACTGTCAAACTTGATAATGCAGTCAGCGGTACGCATGATGTTTACTTCGTGCTGAGAACTGACGGAGGAAACGGAAATTATGTAGCAAATATTGACTGGTTTGAATTCAGCAGAAATTCCGAGAGAGAAGAGCTGAAAGCAGTTTATGAAGAGGCACTGCAGTATCTTGACAACAGAGACCAGTATGCCGAAGACGATATTGTAAGACTGGAAACGGCAGCAGATACTGCCGCGGATGTACTCGCAGCGTCAGATCCGTCTTCTTCTGAGATACAGTCGGCGATCAACGGATTGAATCAGGCAATCGGTAGACTCCATAAGATAGTGGAAACGACGAATCTTGAGAAACTTATCGAAGAGGCAAAATCTGTGGATACAACGCATTGGACAGAGGAGAGCAGAGCAAGGATTGAAAGTGCGATTGAGTACGCGGAACAGGCTGTGGCAGATAAAAATGTTACACAGGCAGTCGTGACCATGGCTGAACGGCTTCTTGCGGATGCTATGGAGAATGCGGAAGAGACCTCAGAAGCGGATAAGGTTGTGCTGAATGCGCAGATTTCACAGGGAACGGCGATCGGACCTACAGGGTATACAGAGAAATCTTATGAAAATCTTCAGGCTGCACTGGAAAAAGCACGTATTGCCAGCGCAGACCGTTGGTCAAGTCAGGAACTGATAGATGAATGTGCGAATACGGTAAAAGCAGCTATTCAGACTTTGGAGGAAAAATAGCCATTGTAGTACTGAGCCGGCGTATTGTAAAATAATACGCCGGCTCCTGTACGTTCTGCGGTATATATATAGGATAGGGTCTGTTATTTTAAAATGAATCTGTTGTATCTTTTTTCCCTGCCCGTTTCGCCACAACGATCCCTACGATAATGACCACAACACAGATCACGGCAAAGATGACTGCCGCTCTTATAAGCGTATTGTTCCCTGCGTTTCCGACGTGCATGATATTATCTGCAGTTTCTTCAAATGTCTGGCCGATGAACTCTGCGATACTCAGATCCAGATTGTTGTAATTCATGTCAAAGTAGCTCCAGAAGATTGTCTCAGCCTCATCGTCCATGATGGAATATGCGGCAGAACCGTAATAGAAATAAAACATTCCATCCATATCTTCTGTATCGTTCTCACATGCAAAATAAGCAAAGATCAGATGTCCGTTATCAGAGAAAGTATCTTCATAGACCTGCGCCAGATATTGTTCTGCCGCATCTTCATTCCAATTTCCTCCGTCCCATAAGGATTCATCATAATCGAGAAGCATGACATAGGGCTGGATACCGGTTTTTGAATAGAAATATTTCAGCCCGTCGGTCAGATCCGTGTCGTGATCGATAAATCCCAGTTCATCCACATACCAGTCACCGTAAGTCTGTGTTCCGGTGACAGCTGTACGTTCGGTGCGCGATACAGTTACTTCGGTGTTACCCTGAGAAGAGTAAAAGGCCGGTCTGATATAGCTGAAAGCGATCAGCAGGATGATCAGGACGACAATGACAGAGAAACATCCGCATCCGCCTCTTCTTCCCGGACCTCCCCAGCCAAAGCCGCCTCCCGGAAATATGGGGCCTCCCCATCTTCTGCGGGGGCCGCCCCATCTTGGCCCCCATCCGCCGGGACCGCCGAATCCCGGACCTCCCGGTGGAGGACCGCCGAATCCCGGTCCGCCGAAGCCGGGGCCGCCGGGCCCTCTTCCGCCGCCCTGGCTTCCTCCGAAACCGCCGCCTGAGCGGCCGCCGAATGATCTGCCTCCGGAATGACCGCCTCCGCCGTGTGAACCGCCGCCTCTGCCCATAATCCAGCTCTCCTTTCTTTCTGCTCGGGATCCGCTCCGCGCCGTTAGCGGCGGGAGTCGGTTTATATCTGATATATTACCACGATTTCAATCCGGAGTTAAACTAAATTTGTCATATTATTTTCTGCAATATATGTTAAAATAGCAGAAGACGGGATGAGATGACTTGTTCTGTTGCATTAAAATAAAAGGTGGACGTAGATATGAAGAAAAAAAAGCAGGTGGTTTTTCAGCCCGCCCAGACAGAAGAACAGAAGAGGAAACGAATAAGAAATATTATCATAACGGCGGTGGTTCTGGTGATCGCGGCCACAGCGTGTTATTTTGCGATGCCGAAGAACAAGGATCTCTCACAGAGCAGTATATTTGACAAGGCAGAGGTTGAGGCGATGGCAGAGCAGGTGGTGGACTACATTAATGAGGAAAATTTCGACGGATTAAAGGATATGTCCGTTGAGGATATGTCGTCCATTATGAACAAGGAGAGAATGGATGAGGCAAAGGCAAGGGTATCGGAAGACTGGGGCGCATTCCAGTCTGTGGCAGATATTACTACGACAGAAGTGACGCAGCGCGGAGTGACTGCAGCAGTTGCATATGTGACGGCAGATTACGAAAATGCGGAGATACATTTTACATTTGCATTTAATGGAGATATGAAGCTGGCTTCTCTTGGAATACAATAAGTCAGACCGGATATGGATGAGTTGAAATACAGAAGAAATGGGGAAAATTGACAAAAACAGACGCGAATAACACTGCAAAAACAGACAAAATTTGTAGATAGTGACGAAGTTGCAGTGTAAATTAACAAATATGTAGGAAAAAGGATACAAAAATGTTACAATTTGCATACATTAATTGCATAGTACAGGATTGTTACCTTTCTCTTTTTGGGCAAAACCGAATTTGATAACTGAGTTATATAGTTTCTGAAGGTCAGGAATTATTGCTTGGTTATTAAATTCGGTTTCTTTTTTTAACTGCCTGATCCGACGGGGGAAACACGAGTATTGCGCAAAATAAAAAGAATGGAGGAAAAGGGAAAAGGCATAATGAAAAAGAGACAACTAAAAAGAAAGGGTGCGGCAGCAGTCGCGGCCGTCCTCTCAGCAGGAATGGTGTTCCCGTCAGCAGCATTTGCCTCGGGGCCGGTCGTAAAGACAGCGTCCGATTCAAGTGTACAGATGAGTTCCGATCCGGAAGTTGTATATGTTAACAACTATGCAGGGACAACCCGTTCTGAGAACTTTAATGATAACTGGAAGTTCTATCTTGGGGACGCATCTGGTGCCGAAGAGCCGGGGTACAACGATTCATCATGGGAACAGGTGGCCCTTCCTCATGATTATAGTATTGAGCAGGATTATTCTTCATCCATGGAGGCGGAGAGCGGCTATCTGCCGGGAGGTACCGGATGGTACAGGAAGAATTTTACGCTGGATGAGAGTACTGCCGGCAAAGAAATCCGTATTGATTTCGGCGGTGTGTATATGGATTCCACTGTGTGGATAAACGGAAAGCAGATTGGCACACATCCTTACGGATATACACCGTTTTCATTTGATATTACGGATTATCTGAATGAGTCAGGCGAGGAAAACGTGATTACCGTAAAAGTTAATCATCAGACTCCGTCCAGCCGCTGGTATTCCGGAAGCGGTATTTACAGGAGTGTGGAACTGACGATTACGGATCCCGTACATGTGGATATGTACGGAACTAAGATTGAGACCCCGGATCTGAAGGAAGAAGCAGGGGGAACAGTTAATACAGAGATCAGGGCTTCGGTAGTGAATGATTCTGACACAGCACAGGAAGTGACACTTACGCATACCGTATTTCCGAAAGGCGGGGATGAAGAAGCCGCGATCGGTACTGCTGTAACAGAACCACAGTCGGTAGCGGCAGGCGGGAGCGCTGCCATAGACGCGGATGTTTTAGTGGAAGATCCGAAGCTCTGGAGCACAGATGATCCTAATCTCTATACAGTAAGGACCGAGGTGAAAATCGGAGATAAAGTGGTTGATACCTATGATACGGATTATGGATTCAGATATTTTGATTTTAATGCTGACACAGGATTCTCTTTGAATGGCGAGAACATGAAGCTCAAAGGCGTGTGTATGCATCATGATCAGGGAGCTCTCGGCTCAGAGGCGTGGGAGAGAGCTGTCGAACGTCAGGTGGAAATCCTCAAAAACATGGGATGCAATTCCATCCGTGTGACTCATAATCCGGCAGCGGATGAGCTGATCGAGGCCTGTAATGAGCAGGGAATCCTAGTGATCGATGAAGCTTTTGACGGATGGGCATGGGCAAAGAACGGAAATAACAATGACTATGCAAGGTTCTTCAATTCAACCATTGATGCTGAAAATGAGATCATTGGAGCAGAAGATAATATGACATGGGCCCAGTTTGACCTGACCGCTATGATCAAACGAGGATGGAATGCTCCTTCGGTTATCATGTGGTCGCTTGGCAATGAAGTTCAGGAAGGTGCGACAGGATCTCTGACAGAGTCATACAGGACAATACAGACGCAGCTTATTGACTGGGCGTCTGATCTTGATGATACAAGAGTGATCACAAGAGGGTGTAATTCCGTTAAAAACGGCGGCCAGATGGCTGTTACAATGATGAATGACATCACAGAAGCGGGAGGAACCACGGGATTTAATTATGCCGGCGGCGGTCAGTATGATTCTCTGCATAAAAACCACAAAGACTGGATGATCTACGGATCGGAGACCGCATCCTCAGTAAACAGCCGCGGCATTTATGACAGACTTGGAAATGGCGGACAGCAGACCACATCGGATAAAAAACTTACGTCCTATGATAATTCACGTGTTGGCTGGGGAGCTCTGGCAAGCAGCGCATGGTACGATGTGATCCAGCGTGATTTTGTCGCAGGAGAATATGTATGGACAGGCTTTGACTACATCGGCGAGCCGACTCCATGGAACGGAACAAGCGCGGGTGTGCAGGGCGCATGGCCTTCCCCGAAGAATTCCTACTTCGGGATCATCGATACGGCAGGTTTTCCGAAGGATACATACTACTTCTACCAGAGTCAGTGGAATGAGGATGTAAATACTCTTCATATCCTGCCGGCATGGAATGAAAATGTAGTGAAGGAAAGTAATGGAAGTGTCCCGGTTGTTGTTTATACGGATGCCGCGAAAGTTCAGCTGACACTGACTGCGGCAGACGGTGAAGTGAAAGATCTTGGTACAAAAGAATTCACAACGGAAACAACGGCAGGAGGTTATACCTATCAGATTTATAAAGGAAATGACGCAAATGCTGTGGCACACAAGAACCTGTATCTGACATGGAACGTACCGTTTGAAGAAGGGACAATTACAGCAAAAGCATGGGATGCATCCGGCAGCGAGATTAATCTGGATAAAGCAGAAGGACGCACCTCAGTAACAACAACAGGAAAAGCGTCCAAGCTGGAAGCATCAGCTGACCGTACAGAAATCAAGGCTGATGGATCGGATTTAAGTTACATTACGGTCGATGTTACAGACAAAGACGGCAATATCGTTCCGGATGCGGCCAATAATGTGAAGTTTACGGTAGAGGGCGAAGGAAAGCTGGTCGGCGTTGATAATGGAAAACAGGACGACCACCAGTCTTATCAGGATAACAACAGGAATGCATTCAGCGGAAAAGTACTCGCAATTGTACAGTCCACGAAGAATGCCGGAACGATCAAAGTTACCGCAGGCGGAGAAGGTCTTGAACCTTCAACGGCAGTCATCAATACCACTCCGGTGCAGACGGGCTCAACAGAAAAGACGTTAAGCTGCTATGAGATGTCCAAAAACTACTATGTCAAGACCGGTAATATGCCGCAGCTTCCGGCGGCAGTGAAGGCTGTTTATTCGGATAAAACAGTGGAAGACATGGCAGTGACATGGAACAGCATCTCAGAAGAGCAGATTGCAGAGACAGGAACTTTCTCAGTCGCAGGTGTGACAGCGGCAGGCGATAAGGTCTCTGTGACGGTCAACATGATCGATCAGGTAGCTGCGCTTCTTAACTATTCGACCACAGTTCCGGTGGGACAGAAGCCTGTGCTGCCGGCATCCAGACCGGCAGTGCTCCAGACCGGTGAAGTGATCAGCGCATCCTTCCCTGTAGAGTGGGGAGAGCCTGAAGGAAGTTATGATCAGGCCGGAGCAGTTAAAGTGTCAGGCGCGGCAAACGTGCTCGGACAAGAGATGACGGTAACAGCGGTTGTACGGGTACAGGAGCAGCAGATAGTGATCGGCGGCAGTGTGACAAATGCCGCAAATCTGAGTCAGGATATTGAAGAACAGTTCTGGTCAGATACACTGGACGCGATCAAAGACGGAAATAAATCAATCAGTGATAATAATACAGGAGGCGCAAATCCTACTGCATGGAGCAACTGGAACAGCACCAATAAGAATAATGATAACGATGCAGAGCTCACATTCCGTTATGATACTCAGCAGAGAATCGGTCAGATTGTCGTTTACTTTGCAAAGGACAACAACGGATTGAGATTTCCGAATGCCGGAACAACCGAGATCTTTATCTCTGAGACCGGACAGGAGGGAAGCTGGACTAAAGTAGAGGCAAAAGAGACAATTGCAGAAGCAGAAAATCCGCAAAGAGTTAAAGCCTACACCTACGACTTTGATCCGCAGACGGCTACATTTGTAAAACTTCGGGTTGTAAATCCGACGGGAACAGATCTGCAAAAACCAAGTGTTGCAATCACTGAGGTTGAGCTTAATGAGTGGACTGGTTCCTATACCACAAATTCTGCCGCGGCTCTTCAGTCGTTGACAGTAAACGGACTGGAAGTGAGCGCGGGTGATCTTGCGGCAGGCGAGTTTAATACAGAGGCAGTCCTTATCGATGAAATCAGTTATGCGGGCACAGACAATGCGGCAGTAACATATATTCCGCCTTATGAAAATACAGCGACGTTGATCGTTGAGGCTGAAGACCACAGTAAGAGAACGGAATATAAGATAAACCTCGCAGCTGATCTTTCTGAAGAAAACACAGATCCGGGATATGGCGGCAGGGATTATGTTTATAACAAAACAACAGCAGCGGCAGCGAGCGAGTATCCGGGGACAGGCAATGAAGGACCTGCATCTTACGCTGTGGACAATAATACAAGTACATGGTGGCATACAAACTGGAATGTAACTGTACCAAAGGAAGACCTCTGGATCACTCTTAAACTCGAGGATGAGACTGTGCTTGATGCACTCCGCTATTACGGCCGTGATGGAAGTATGAACGGACGTGTCAAAGAGTATAAAGTTGAGGTGAGTACAGACGGTGAACAATGGACGACAGTATCCACAGGAACATGGGAGAATACAGCAGGATGGAAACTGGCAGTATTTGATCAGCCGGCGGCAGCAAAATATGTAAGACTCACCGGCGTTCACACATATGGTGATTCCGGAAATGACAAGTTCATGAGTGCAGCTGAGATCCGTCTGAGAATGGCAGAAGATAAAACAGATATCAGCAATGCCAAAGTGACGATCAAACCTCAGGCGGTATCGATTGTGGATGAGGATCATCCGGTAACATTGTCGAAAGATGATATCACGGTGATTCTTGATAATGGTACAGAACTCAGATATGGCGTCGACTACATTGTCACATATGAAAATAACACTGCGGCAGGAGAAGCTGCGGCAGTGATCACAGGTCTCGGACAGTACGGATATTCAGGAAGTGTTACAGCAGCATTTACAATTACTCAGAGAAATCCGGAGATTACGGGAATTAAAGTGATCAAACCCTGCAAGACAGTTTATACAGAAGGGGATACATTGGATCCGAGCGGACTGGAAATAGCTGTCATCTATGATAACGACACAGTTCAGAACGTTGCGTACAGCAGTGAGACAGCGGGTAACTTCAGCTTTTCGCCGGATCTGCAGACAGCGCTTAAGACGACAGATACTGCTGTTGCCCTTACATACAATGGATTTGAGACATCATTTGATATCCGGGTAGATGAAGCTGCGGTTCCTGATCCGAATCCGGGTGAAGATCCGGACAAACCTGATCCGGACAAGCCAGATCCGGATAATCCGGATAAAGAGGAGCCGGGAGATGATCAGCAGAATCCGGGAACACCGGGCGGAGATACCGGCGGTTCTGATGAAGGAAATACCGGAAGCGGTTCCGGCAGTGACGGACAGACAGGAAACAGCGGTCAGTCAGGAACAGGCGGACAGACCGGCAGCGGAAATAAAGCTGTACAGACGGGAGATACAACGAATGCAGTTCCGTGGGCGGCGGCAGCAGTTATTGCGGGCGCGGCAGCTGTAACAGTTGTAATAAAGAGAAGATCAAGGAAGTAAAATCTTCGATTAAAGAAAAGTATGGACAGAGGCATTTGAGAAGATGCCTCTGCCGTACAAGTTAAAGGCACCTAGTAAACAGCATATAAAAGAAAGGGAGAAATAAGTGAAAAGAAAAGCAGCGAGAAGTCTAGCGCTTCTGATGGCAGCAGCCATGACGGCGTCAACATTTTATGGAATGACGATACCGGCTGAAGCAGCGGAGACGGATAAATGGATCAGCGATGATCAGCTTACAGATACAGAAACAGATGCGCCGGAGAAGGATAAGGTATTGCCAGATGAAAATCAGTATAACTATCAGAAAGATGAGCTGGCAGCATTTTGTCATTTCGGACCGAATACATTTAACGAAGTTGAATGGGGCGAGAAATATGGTGATAAAAAGCCGGATGAGATTTTTAAATTGGAAGAAGATTTTAATGCAGACTTATTGGTTAAGTCGTTAAAAAATGCCGGCTTCAAGAAGCTGATCGTAACGGCTAAGCATCATGATGGATTCTGTATCTGGGATAGTAAATATACAGATTATGATGTTGCTAATACAAGCTATAAAAATGGTAAAGGCGACATCCTTGCTGAAATTTCTGCAGCCTGCACGACTTATGATATGGATATGGGACTTTATCTGTCTCCATGGGATATTCATGATGACAGCTATGGATATTATGATGCAGACGGGAAACCCGTGGCTAATAAGGATGATGATGCTGAAGATTATAATGAGTACTATGATAATCAGCTTCGTGAAATTCTTGGAAATGATGAAAAATACGGAAATAAGGGCCATTTTGTAGAAGTCTGGATGGATGGTGCAAAAGGAAGCGGTCAGGATGCACAGGAATATGATTTTGAAAAATGGTTTAAAACAATTCAGGAAGAAGAAGGAACAGCTAAGGATAAGTTTAGCTCAGACTGCATGCTCTTCGGAGCTCAGGCTTATACAACTGTGCGCTGGATTGGAAATGAGAATGGTGTAGCAGGAACTAACACATGGTCAAAGTCAACTGTAGACGAGGCTAAAAATACGATCAACAGCTATCAGATTAAAGAAAATGGAAACAACGTAACTGTTGGTTCCAAGGATGGAAATAAGTGGACAGTGCCTGAAGCAGATGCGCGTATTACCAGCGGATGGTTCTGGGGGAATAGCAAAAACACCCCAAAAAGTATTACAGAACTTGGAAATATGTATTTTAATACAGTCGGACACAATGCAACCCTTCTATTGAATGTTCCGCCGAATGACAGAGGTGAGGTGGATGATGCTATTCTTAACAGGGTTGCGGAGTTTGGAGACAACATAAAAGAGACATTCCGTACAAATCTGGCAACAGGAGAGAATGCTTCTGTTAAAGCATCTCAGGTCAGAGGTAATGATATAGATTATGGCCCGGGCAAGACAATTGATGGCGATGATGCTACATACTGGACAACAGATAATGGTACAAATGAAGGAAGTCTTATAATCGATTTAGGAGAAACTAAGAGATTCGATGTCGTATCTATCGAAGAAGCAATCCAGAATGGCCAGAGAATCGAAAGCTATACAGTTGAATACCGGAACGGAGATAGTGATACATGGCATAAGATGGAGTCAGGAGAAACAATCGGAGCTAAGAGACTGGTCAGAACTTCCCCTGTTCGTGCAACAGAGATTAAGATTACAGTCAGCACAGCGGAAGGAAAAGTTCCAATGATCAGTGAAGTTGGTGTCTATAAGGCGAGTGCTGATTTCGAGTTGACAGGCGGTATCCCGTCAGAGCTTGAACAGATTGACAACATAGATACAAATTCTCAGGATGGTTCTTACTTTGAGTATACGGGATGGACACAGGAGCAGGGGACTCAGTTTAGTGACGGCACAAGCATGTATGCAAATAAGGGCGCGTCATTTAAAGTTCATTTTACTGGTACACAGATTTATCTGATCGGAACCAAAGATCCAAATCATGGAACCGCAGATATTTATATCGATAATAAAAAAGTCGGTTCAATTGATACAAATGCGTCTTCACGTTCTCTCGGACAGGTGATTTATGCATCTGATACACTTGAGGATAAAGAGCATATTCTTGAACTCAGAGTAACAGGTAAGGCTATTGGGGTTGAAGCGGCAGCGGTGCTGAATAACGGCGGAGCTGGAATGTTCGAGATTGAGAAGTCAGCATATACCATGAATGAAGATTCTGAAATGGAGATTACAGTCAACCGTGTAGGCGGAAGCAAGGGGAAAGTAACAGTCCTTGTCAGCAACGAACCCGGAAGTGCGGTACAGGGGCACATGGATCCCGATGAAAAGACATTGCTTACATTTGAAGAAGGGGAAACTTCCAAAAAGGCAACGATTACAACAAAACGATACGAGGATAAAACAGGAGATCTTTACTTTACAGTTACATTGACTGATCCTTCCGGCGGTGCTGTTCTCGGCTTTAATGATTCTGCAAGAGTTACGATAAAAGATACAGAGTCCAGTTCACTGGAAGGTCTGAAAGAACTTCTTGAGGCAGGAAAGGACAGAATTGCAGACTGGTATGTAAGCGGTTGGGATGCGTATGCGGCGGCATATG
The DNA here is from genome assembly GCA_930986645.1 of uncultured Lachnoclostridium sp. GTDB lineage: Bacteria > Bacillota > Clostridia > Lachnospirales > Lachnospiraceae > Mediterraneibacter. Next base: position 12,906 of record CAKNJS010000019.1, on the reverse strand, counting down.
CGGCAGCGCAGGAAATAGCGGAGAATCCGGAAGCAGCACAGGAGCAGATAGAAGAAGCGATTGCAAACCTGACGGATGCCGAAGCAGAGCTTCATGAAAGGGAGAAATATACGAAAGAAGACCCGTTTGTATTTCCTTGGAGAAATGGAAGTTCGGCAACTTTGGAAGCAGAGTTTGTATCAGAGATAAAAAATGATACAAGCAATGACGGGCAAAATGGAAAATGGCCGTGTTCAGTTTCGGAAAATGCATGGGCAAGTAATGGCAAATTCCTTAACTCCCTGAATAAAGGAGATGCAGCCAAATATTACTTCAAAGCAGAGAAAGCCGGAACTTATAACGTGACAGCATACTATAGAAGTGGATCGGGCACAAATAAACTGTCGTGGAGCAGCAATCCAGATAATCTGATACAAGCAGGAACTGCGTCAGCCGGGGCAAATGACAATGCAGGTGCAACACATGAAGCCAAATTTACAATTACTGTCAATGAACCGGGAAGCGGCATGCTTGTGCTGACAGGTCCTGAGGGAAATTCTCCGCAACTCGACCGCTTTGTGATCACACCGGGAGAGATTAAACTACAGAAGTTCAAAATTACAGCAACAGCTGATGAAAACGGAATGATCACTCCGAATGGTGAGATTTTAATCGATGAAGGAGAAAGTAAAGATTTTATAATCACTCCGAAAGATGGATATGAGATTGCAGACGTAAAAGTTGATGGAGTCTCTGTTCTTGATGATGTGGAGAATGGAAAATATACATTAACAAATGTACAAAAATCAACACAAATAGTTGTGAGTTTCAAAGAAAGTGGAACGGAACCGGTCTTTGAGCAGTACACAGAAGAAAATCCGTTCAAGTTCCCAACAGAGGTTAACGGGGAGCCGGTTACACTTGAAGCAGAAAAAATGATCCTGAATAATACAGGAGAAGCTGAAGCTTGGGAGCTTCAGGTGAGCGAAGGAAATTGGGCAAGCGGAGGCAAATATATTAATGCCATGAACAGTGGAGACAGTGTAGTTCTCTACTATAATGCAGAAAAAGCAGGAATTTATAAAGCAACACTTCAATATAAGAGTGGAGATACTAAGAACTCTATGATATGGAGTGAAGCAAACGGATATATTGCAGAAGGTGAACTGTCATCAGTAGAAGCTGATAGTAAAGCAGAAAAAGTTTATACCGTAGATCTTACATGGGAAGTTAAAACTCCGGGAGCAGGCGTACTTACTTTTACGGCGGGAGCAAAAAACGCACCGCAGTTGGATAAATTCGATATCCAATTGGTTGAAGAAACGGAAACAGCAGCTGTAGATAAGACAAATCTCGAGGCAAAGCTTGCAGAAGCAAAGGAAAGAGCTGCCGAGACAGACGTATATACGGCAGAATCTATCGAAGCTCTCAATAAAGCGATTGCAGAGGCGGAAGCGGTTGCTGGTGCAGACGATGCTTCACAGGAAGCAGTGGACAACCAGATTAAACTGCTGACAAATGCGATCGAAGCTCTTGAGAAGATACCTGCACCGGAGAATCCGGACAAGACTGAACTTGGAAATGCCCTTGCAGATGCAAATGCCGTCCTTGCACAGACAGACAAGTATACGGCGGATTCACTTGCCGAGTATCAGAAAGCTGTAGATGCGGCTCAGGCGGTATATGACAATGATAATGCAACAGCAGATGAAATCTCTGAAGCAGTAAATGCCCTTGCAGATGCGCAGAAACTTCTGGAAGAGAAAGAAACAGAGACGCCGGATCCGGGTACCGGAGACGATCAGAACAAGCCGGGAACAGGAGATGACCAGAATAAACCGGGAACCGGTGATGACCAGAACAAACCGGGATCAGGAAACGGACCAGACAAGCCGTCAGCAGGCAGCGATAAGCCGCAGAGCGGAACGGATTCAGGAAAGGATACGGTGAAGGCTGTACAGACCGGTGACGATACGAACGTGACGATATGGATAGTGACACTTGCGGCGGCTGCGGCAGCAGGCGGAGCAGCGATCGTTATCAGAAGGAGAAACACGAAATAGTCAGATAGTCAACAACATCCTGAAACGAGAGAAAACTTCGGAATGTGAATGAAAAAGCGGGGCTGCTGCATGTGCGGCAGCTTCCGTTTTATAGACAAATAGGAGAAATTCCAGATGTGTTTCTTATGAGGAGGAAAAGTGAAAAAGATAATCAATAATAAAAGTGAAAAAACAAGCGCGGGAAGATATACCGCGGCTTTTATGGCGGCAGTCATGGTTCTGACCGGGGTTACTCTTCCGGGAGGGGATGCTGAGGCCGCGGAGGCTGAATATGAGATTTATCCGTCCCCGCAGGTGATCAGTTATGAGGGAGACAGCTACATTATTAATAATGATGTCAATGTAGTGTATGAAGACGGTATTGATGCCGAAACACGGGCACGTCTCGATGAAGTGTTTGCGCTAAAGAGCGATATCAGCGTGACAGTATCGGATGAGATCGTGGAAGGCAGCACGAACGTACTGGTCGGCATCGATGGTTCCGAGGGGTATGTTGACAGGTATGTGGAGGAAAATATAGACGTAACGGATGACGGGCTTTTTGATAAGCTTGACGCTTATGTCCTTGACAGCAGCAATAATGTGATCACGGTTCTGGGAGCAGATACAGACGCCAGCTTCTATGGACTGACCACGCTGTATCATATCATCAAACAGATGGACAGCTATACGATCCGCAGTTTCCATATCGAGGACTGGGCAGACGTGGCAAGCCGCGGCTTTATCGAAGGATACTACGGCAATCCATGGTCAACACAGGACCGCATCAATCTGATGAAATGGGGCGGTTATTATAAACTGAACTCTTATTTTTACGCTCCGAAAAATGACCCGAAGCATAACGCCCAGTGGAGAACGCTTTACACGGAGCAGGAACTCGATGAACTGATCAGGCCGCTGGCTGAAGCAGGAAATGATTCCAAGTGCCGGTTTGTATATGCCCTTCATACATTTATGAACAGTCCGGTCAGATTTGACTCAAATTACGAGGCTGATCTGGCGGCAGTGCAGGCGAAGTTCGAGCAGGTGATCGAGGCAGGAGTAAAGCAGATCGCGATTCTGGCCGATGACGCGGGCAATGTGGGAAGCGATAACTATGTCAGATTTCTGAATGATATGACAGAATGGCTGGCAGGGATGGGCGAGAAGTATCCTGACCTGAAACAGACACTTCCGTTCTGTACAGTAGAGTATATGGGAAATGGACAGAGTTATTATCAGAATTTCCCGGAAAACGTGCAGATTGTAATGACAGGCGGAAAGGTATGGGGCGAAGTAAGCGACAAATTTACAACAACATTTTACAATAATGCCGGCCGCGGACCTTACATGTGGGTGAACTGGCCGTGTACAGATAATTCCAAGAATCATCTGATCATGGGCGGATACAGTACGTTTCTCCACCCGGGCGTAGATCCGGATAAGATACAGGGTATCGTTCTGAATCCGATGCAGCAGTCGGAGCCGAGCAAGACCGCTATTTTCGGAAACGCCTGTTATTCATGGAATATATGGCAGAGTGAGGAAGAAGCAGAGCAGATATGGCAGGATTCATTTAAATATGTGGATCACAATTCATCCGTTGAGACGGATGCTTCCAATGCGCTTAAAGAACTGTCCAAACATATGATCAACCAGAACATGGACAGCAAGGTTACAGCTCTTCAGGAATCGACAGATCTGGCTCCGGCGCTTACGGAGTTCAGGAACAAGCTGAACAATAATACTGTAACAGCGGAAGATGCAGACGCGCTGATCGAACAGTTTAAGATCCTTCAAGATGCCGCTGATACTTATGAGGCATCGGGCAATGAAGACATCAAAGCTCAGATCATATACTGGCTGGACTGCTGGGATGATACTGCAGACGCAGCGATCGCGTACCTGAACGGTGTCAAGGCAGTGCTTGACAATGATACAACGGCGGTCATTCAGTACAATACAGATGGAAAAACAGCGTTCGACAGTTCCAGAACCCACGAATTCTGGTATCTGGATCATTACGAGTACGCGGAAGTCGGAGTACAGCATATTGTGCCGTTTATAAAGGCTGTCGGGGAATATGTTTCCAGATATGCGGAGACAGCCATGGATCCGGATGCGGTTATCCGTTCATTTATTACAAACAGGACGGACAATCCGGCCGGGAGCACGGAGAATGTATTTGATGGTAATGACGAGACGATGGCAAGCTACCGGAATCCGGTATGGATTAAGACGGGAGATTATGTGGGTGTTCTTTATAATAAAGTGATCGAGATCCGAGATATCCGTTTCCTGCTCGGCACAGGAAAGAACCATTTTGAGGCGTCAAAGCTTCAGTATACAATGGACGGAGAAGAATGGCAGGATCTGGATCTGGCAGGAATGGACAACGCATTTACCGGAATTGAGAATCAGTATCTGGACATTGTTGTTAAACAGGAAAATCTTCCGGAAGATTTTAAAGCAATGGGAATCCGTCTTGTTGCAGCTGCGGACAATGTGAAGGACGCATATCTGAATGTACATGAGATCCAGATCAACAGTAATGCAGATCAGGAACAGGAAGGACAGGAGAGATATACCGGCACAGTTACATACAACGGCATGTCTGTACGCAATAGTGCCGGTGAAGCGAATTATTTTGATGGAAGCGACAGCACAGAAGTTCAGCTGGCCAAAGGCCCTTATGAGCAGCCGGACCGCGACAAGATCGCGGAAGGTGCATCTCTGACAGTCACATTTGACGAGCCGAAAACCGTGGGATCATTCCGCCTTGTACAGGGAATATCCGATGCGAGGGATGTATTCAGTAATGCGGATGCAGAATACCAGCTCGACGGATCGACAGAATGGGTGAAGGCAGGAACTATAGGCAGTGAGAAAGACCAGACGATTGATTTCGGAATAGTTGAAAATGTGAAAGCAGTACGCATTCTGAACAGGGAGGCTACATACGGCTGGGTAAGGATTGCGGAGATTGAGATCCTTCCGCCGCAGAGCGGGGCTGATATACCGATCCAGTACAATGTGATCCGCACAGACCGCTGGACAGTACATCAGGGCTCAGAGGCAAATCTATATGACGGAAATGACGATACATATGTATGGTACGATCCGGACGGAAGCGGCAACACCACAGGCGATGACTTCATGGTTGACGATTTCCTTGGATATGATCTGGGAAAAATAGCAGACCTTATGAGCGCGCACATCGTTGTCGGCCATGACGGCAGTGATAAACTGATGAAGTATGCGGTCGAAATATCTGTTGACGGCACAAAGTGGAGTGCGGTCAACGGCTATGAGAATTACGAGGGTGCTGCTTCCGGAAAGGATACGCTGGACATTGATCTTACCGGGACAAAGGCACGTTATATCCGCATCAGAAATCTGGAGCGGCGGGGAAGCTGGGGCAAGTTCTCTGAATTTACCGTAAAGGAACAGGTCAGAGGAAGTTCAGAATATGTATATACGAACATAGACACAGCTGTTTCTTCATCGGCGGATGAAGGCATTGTATCCCTTTCAGAAGGAACTGTAACCCTGAATAAAGATGACTATATCGGTGTAAAGCTTGATCATATCAAAGCGGTGACGGGAGTGACTGCATCAGAACTGCCGGAAAATACAGTACTCGAAGTTTCTATGAACGGGATCGAGTGGGTTCCGTATCGTTCGGATGATACTCCGGTCGATGCGAGATATATCCGCATCCGCGGCACAGCGGACAGTGTGAAATTTAAGCTGACACAGTTTGATGTCGAGTATGAGTTCGTTGGAAAGAAATCTGTGGAAAGCGATTTCGCTATGGCTCAGACAAAAGATGATATGAGATCAGCCGGCACGGCGGGCAATGTGTTCGATGGAGACCTTAGCACGATCGGAATGATCAATGGAGCGCAGGAGGCAGGAAAGCATATTACATTTGACCTCGGTCAGGTGATCCACTTCTCATCTCTGCGTTACTATATTATCGAGAGCCAGCTCAACTATCTGAGAAATGCTGATTTTGAAGTATCAGTTGACGGAAGTAAGTGGACAAAAGTCCTTCATGTAGGACAGGAGACAGAGAATAAATTTGACAGCACAACTGCAAAAGATATGCAGGGCATTACACTGACACATGATGCTATGAATCCGGGGTATATGTACGCGGAGGCAGCGGGGCTTGATGCAGACGGAAGATACATCCGTGTGACTCCGGTTGAGACATATTCACACAGATGGGTCGGATTTAATGAGATCCAGATCAACGGCGGAGCTTATATTTCCACAGAAGCAAACAGAGATGTCATTTCTGAAGCTGTTGAGGAACGAGGAAAACTTCCTTCAAATATGCTTGACGGAGACTACAGCACGACATACAGATCATCAGAGGAAAACAGCTCCTTTACCTACCGCCTCTCTGAACCTGAGGGAAAGGCGTCCATCAGAATAATCCAGAGCGGAGCAGTGTCCAATGCGGAAGTTACGGCAAGATATATCGGAGAGGATAAGCCGGTTTCCCTTGGAAAACTGAATCAGGCGATCAACGAATATATTATTCCGGAAGGAAAGACACTGAAGAGCATCACGGTGGAATGGGCAGATAAGATTCCGGAGATCGCGGAGATCGGAACATCTGAAGACCGCAGCGGGGCGGCAGATAAGACGAAACTGGAAGAAGCCCTGAAACAGACGGCGGATGATGCGTGGACCACTAATAGTAAAGAGAAATATCAGGCTGCGTGGGATGTGGCAAATGAGATATACAATAACGAAAATGTAAGCCAGACGGTCGTAGATTCTGCGCTTGGTTCTCTGCAGTCGGCATTTAATAATGCAGAGAAAAAAGCTTCAAACATAGAAGAACTTCAGGCGATCGCAGACGGAAAAGCAGACAATGAAAATATGATATATTCAGGCATAACCTATAATGCTTACGAATCCGCAGTAGATAAACTTGCGGCAGCTCTGAAAAATGCGGACAACCTGTCACAGGAGGAAGCAGACAGACTTAAAGCCGATGTGGAGAGTGCGGAGGCGGCGCTGGAGTACTCGACAAGAAACAGAGAGCTGGCTGTTCTGGAGACGCTCAGATATGACGCGGTTAATGGAGATAATTACACAACAGAAAGCTATGATGCCCTGACGGCGGCAAAAGAAGCCATTGATACTCTCGCGGCACAGGATACAGCGGCGGAGAACGGTGAAGGTGAACGCGTGGATCCGCAGAAGTTTATCGACGCGAGAGCAGCGTTCCAAAAAGCGATGGATGGACTGGTTGACGTAACGGCATTAAAAGAAGTTCTGGCGCAGGCAGAGTCCGTAGATTCTTCTCTCTATACAGAAGAAAGCTATCAGGCATATGCGGCGGCAGTAGAAAAAGGAAAAGCTCTGCTTGCGAATGGAACAGCAGACGCTGCAGCAGATGCGGTTGAGGATATCAAGGCAGCATATGAGGCTCTTACGCTCAAGCCGGACACGACACTGGCAGATGCGGTTGCAGCAGCTGAGGAACTGCTGCAAGCGGAAGGAGCGGAGGATAAATATACGGCAGATTCTTACAATGCTCTTGCTGCCATAGTAGAAGAGGCAAAACAGAATGGAGATGACAGTTACATCGAAAAGATCCAGACGGCAGTGAAAGAACTGGTCGATGTGACGGCGCTGAGAACTCAGATCGAAGCGGCCAAGAGCGTGGACGCCGATTCGTTCACTATATCATCTCACAAGGTACTTTCCGATCTGCTCGGCCAGACAGAAGAACTTCTGAAGTCCGGAAGCAGAGAAGACATAGCTGCGGCGGCAGAGGCGATCGAAAATGCGATCCGGTCACTTGTACCGCGTGCGGAAGGTGTGGAGGATTACCGTGACAGCATTACCCTGAAGCCGGAGCAGGGATATACGGCAGATTCTTATAAGGTTTACAAAGAAGCTTATGAAGCGCTGATGAGTACAGATCCGTCCGATCTGAGCGCAGAACAGTTCGCTCGGCTTAAGGCAGATTTTGAAAAAGCAGAGCTCGCGCTGAAGGCGGCTGGCGGAGCAGACAGCCAGACAGGAAACGGCCAGACAGGAAACAGCCAGACGGGAAACGGCCAGAACGGCAGCGGGGACAGGACAGATAAAGCAGTACAGACCGGTGACACTTCAAATCCGGCAGTGTGGGCATTATGCCTGATCGCAAGTGCGGGAGCAGCGGGAGCCGTACTGAGAAGAAGATCTAAGAAATAAATCTGATGCTGATCCCGATATGGGAGTACGAAATTACCCCTGTGTGTGATAGAATAGAAGATATCAGATGCAGAAAGGGGATTTTAATCATGAAAAAAGAAGTACTGGATTATGTAGTTGAGAAGACACACGATATGATGGAGGCATATTCCTGCAGTGCGGAGGCAAAGGCTGCCGGACAGGCATGGCTTGATGCGATCGGAACGGAGAACGAGGCTCAGGAGACAGAGAAGTATATTGCGGAGCTTGAGGCGGATATCATGCCTCTCGACAATCTGATCGCATTTGCAGAGTCAGAGGGAGGAGCCAAAGTATTCGGCGCCGAGAAGACAAAAGAGGTAGCAGCTCACGCGAAGGAGCTCAAGGCATCAGGAGCAAAATACTGCGACTGCCCGGCGTGCGCGGCAGTGGAAGCGATTCTCGCGAAGAAAGCCGAGATGCTGGAAGCATAGAAAACAATGTGATCGTCTATACTCTTTGACAGGGTATAGACGATTTTCCGGCAAAATAATATAAGGGAGGCTTCATTCGATGAAAATGAAAATACGAAATAAGGTGGCGTTTACTGACGAGGTCACGCCTCTGGAAAAAGAAAATGCCGAAGTGTCATACGAGGCGGCGCTGGAGGGCATTGTACTTCTGGAAAATGACGGCACACTGCCCATCGCACCGGGAAAAGCGGCTCTGTACGGCGCAGGCGCGGCAATGACCATTAAGGGCGGGACAGGTTCCGGCGAGGTAAACGAGCGGCATGCGGTCTCTATTCTGGAGGGGATGGAGGCAGCAGGATATACGGTTACGACAAAGAGATGGCTTGAGGGCTATGCGGAAGAGTACCGGAAGGGTGAAGCACAGTACGCGGCGGAGTTCCGGCGCAGGATGATGAAGCTGGATGTGGTAAATATGATGGGCACCCCGTACCAGTATCCGTTCGGACAGCCGGTGACCATCGAGGATGTCAACGAATCCGATACTGATACGTGTATCTATGTCATTGCACGTCAGGCAGGAGAGAGTGCGGACAGGAAGCTTAAGAATCACGAATATTCGCTGTCGGATGAGGAGAAAGCCAATCTTGCCATGTGCGCGGCAAATTATGAGAAAATGATCGTGGTCATCAATGCGGGCTCGGTATTTGACATGAGCTTCCTCGATGAGATTACGGGAATCGGTGCGGTCGTCTATTACGCGCAGCAGGGAATGATGGGAGGAAAAGCATTCGCGGATCTGATCAGCGGGAAAGTATCCCCGTCGGCGAAGACGGTGGATACATGGCCTAAGAAATACAGGGATATCCCGTTTGCCATGGATTACAGCTATCTGAACGGAGATGTGGATCAGGAGTATTACAGGGAAGGGATCTATGTCGGCTACCGGTATTTTGACAGCTATGATGTGGAGCCCAGATATCCGTTCGGATACGGCTTGTCTTACACCGCTTTTTCAGTGGAGAAAGAGAAGGTTGAAGTGAATGGAACAAAAGTTTCCGTCACTGCGAAAGTAACAAATACCGGAGGCGTTTATTCCGGAAAAGAAGTCGTACAGCTCTATGTGAGCTGCCCGCAGACCGGGATGGCGAAGGAATACCAGAAGCTGGCTGCATTTGCCAAGACGGAGGAGATCAGACCCGGAGACAGCAGCAGCGTAACACTTATATTCGATATTCAGGAACTGGCTTCCTATCGTGAAGAAGACGCGGCATATGTACTGGAGAAGGGAGACTATATCTTACGGCTTGGCTCTTCGAGCAGAGATACTTCAGCGGCAGCCGTGCTTGTTCTGGATGAAGAAATCGTGACAGAGCAGTGTGAAAATATCTGCCCTGCAGTTCTGAAAGTGCGTGAAATGGAGCCTCCGATGAATGCTGACACGGATGACGAGCAGGATAATGATGTCGAGCGCATTCTTGTGAAGACAGCAGATATCGCAACCGTTGGACACCGCTATGAAGAACCGGAGATATATTCATCCCCCGTAGTCGACGCAGTTCTTAATGTTCTGTCGGACGACGAGCTGTGCAGCGTGGTGGCAGGCGCAGGGGTAAGAGGGGACGGCCCCAGATTCTTCGACGCTCCGGGCTCTGCCGGGTATACCACTGGAGAGCTGATCGGAAAGGGCCTGCCCAATGTATGTCTGGCGGACGGTCCTGCAGGACTTCGTCTTCAGAAAACTTCAGCTGTAATGCATAATGGCAGACTGAAGGGTGTAGAACCGATGCTTTCGGCGATGAATTATATTCCTGATTTTGCGAAGAAATTCGCTCTCGGAAATCCGGAGAAACAGCCCTGCGTCTATCAGTTCGCGACCTCATTTCCGGCAGGGCTTGCTCTGGCGCAGTCGTGGAATACGGCTCTTGTGGAGCGAGTCGGAAAAGCGGTGGGAAAAGAGATGGAGAGATACGGCGTTACCTACTGGCTGGCACCGGGCATGAATATCCACAGGAATCCGCTGTGCGGGCGGAACTTTGAATATTACTCCGAAGATCCGCTGCTGACAGGCAAGATGGCAGCTGCCATGAGCCGGGGCGTACAGTCCAGAAGAGGATGCTTTGTGACGATCAAGCATTTCTGCTGTAATAATCAGGAAGATAACCGGAATCATACGAACGCCAATGTAAATGAGCGGGCGCTCCGGGAAATCTATCTGAGAGGCTTTCGGATCGCTATACAGGAGGGCGGCGCGAGGGCTCTTATGACCAGCTACAATAAGGTCAACGGCACTTACGCGAACAACAGCTATGATCTGCTGACAAAAGTACTCAGAAATGAGTGGGGATTCGACGGTGTTGTGATGACAGACTGGTTCGCGACAGGCAAAGATGTGGGAAGCCACAGCGCAGCAATCGAAGCTGGAAACGATCTGATCATGCCGGGAGGAAAAGGCGTGGTTAAGGAATTGAGGCAGAAGCTGAGGACAGGGGAGCTTGACAGGACGGCGCTGAAGAGATGCGCTGCAAATGTGATCCGGGGGATTGCAGGCTCAAGGATCTATCAGGCGTACCGGCGGATGTATGGTAAGAAAGACAAATAATAAAAAAGTGACTCTTAAATGTGGGACGTCGGGGAAAGATAAAACTTTTCTTTTCCCGGCGTCTTATTCTATTGACAGATATGCGGGATGATTTGAGGTATGACTGGGTATAACAATAAAAAAGGAGGAAAAGCCCATGAATAATATTACTTTTATATTGGAAGAAAAGGATATAAACGAATTCCAGTATTATCTGCATGAACGGGAAAATTCAGAGGCAACAATTGAAAAATACCTGAGGGATGTGAGAAAATTTATGACGTTTGCCGGAACAGGCACGCCGGTGGACAAGGAAAAGCTGCTGGAATACAAGGAATGGCTTGTGAAAAACTATGCGGTCAGCAGCGTGAATTCTATGCTTGTGGCACTGAATCAATTTCTGGTCTTTCAGGAGAAGGGCAGGCTGCGGCTCAGACGGATTAAAGTTCAGAGGCTGGACGCGCTGTGTACAGACAGGGTTCTTGACAAGAGAGAGTTTCAGAAACTTGTGCGTACTGCCAGACAGAATGGAAAAGACCAGATTGCAATGATTATGGAAACTATATGCGCGACGGGGATCCGCGTGAGTGAATTGAAATTTTTCCATGTGGAGAATATCAGAAACGGCGTTGTCAGAGTATGGAACAAGGGAAAGTACCGCATGGTTATCCTGCCGGAACTGCTTCGGAAAAAACTTCTACTATATATAGGAAGAAATGGAATCCGGTCGGGCGTCATTTTCCGTACCCGGACAGGCCGCGAAAAGAACCGCTCTAATATATGGAAGGAAATGAAAGAGATAGGAGATCTTGCTGACATCAGCCTGAAAAAGGTATTTCCACATAATCTGCGGCATCTGTTCGCGCGCACATTTTACAGAGAAACAAAGAACCTGATCAATCTGGCGGATATACTCGGCCATAGCAATCTCGACGTTACAAGGGGGTATGCATCAGACGGAATAAAGGAATGGAAACGAAATATTGAGAAAATTAAATTACTAGACTCGGAAACATAACAATTATTATGTAGTAACAGACCCTAAAAAGAAAAATCCATTTAATCTTCTACATTTTATAATACATAAAATTAGTTGTCAACAGATTGGGACGACTTATCCACACTCTAATGTTAAATATTTTTCACCCAAATTTTACATTCGAGTCCTGATTTCTTGTCAGTTCGACAAACTTCTCCTTTTTTCTACATTGTGCACACACTGTGCAGGAACAGTGCGCCTTTTATAAGGGGAATATACCCACATCTGTTGATAGATTACACATAACTTTTTTCCAGACCTCCGCAGGAGGTCTTTTTGGCGTGGTCTTTAAAATCAGCAGATCTGTCTTCTCTTTCATGCCGTTTTAAGTCAGTCTTAAGAACCTGATAAAAATACTCCGAAAATAAAATTTAAATATATGATTTCCGGTTATGAAGTTCCTAAAATGACAGCGGATGTCTATGCAGAAGTTCTGTTACTACATAATAATTGTTATGTCTCGGCTCCTTTCAGTTGAGGCTCGGCACCTTTGTTGATCCCGAGGGGGGAAATACATTAATAAGGGAGCTGCGCACCTTAAAAATGCGCACAAGAAAGGAAGAGGTAAATGAAAACAAGAAACACAAAACATACGGAAAGGAGAAAACGGCGGAT
>CAKNJS010000018.1 GCA_930986645.1 uncultured Lachnoclostridium sp. | reverse complement strand
CGCTAAAGCTTCCACAGAACCACGCGACTATCGCGTGGTTTTCTTTGTATAAAAAGAGCAGCGTCCTTAAAATCTGCGCATAGCCGGAATCTCCCGGACGCTGCTGGATGTTTCTCCGGCTGACGCTGTAATATCGTACATGCTTGCCGTTGCTGCCGCTTTGATCCTTACGTCCACCTGAGCTGCTGAAAGAGCAAAACCGCCGCTTCCGCAGATTCCGATGGCACCGATCTTCTCACGGTCCACAAAAGGAACTGTCCCGAGGAAATCTACACCTGCGCTGAAATTTTCGGCAAAAATATCAGGGGAAGACACATGTCTTGGTTTTCCGCCGCTCTCTCCCATGTATGCCGGATCAAAAGCAAGGACGACAAATCCTCTCTGTTTGTCTTTATAACCATGAAGTAATCTTTATGATTCCTCCGGAGAAAGAGTCAGAGTCACATCTCCGTTTCCAAGTGCCTCTTCCCAGCCGGTCAGATCATCGATCTTCCCCAGTCTTGTATAACTCCATGAATTAGAGCCATAGAAGATCACAATCTGATTGCCCTGATACAGCACGATATCTCCGGCATGAGTTGTTGTCTGTCTGTTGCTTGCAGGGAGACTCGCTCCCAGAGATCCTGCCTTTTCAAAGCCGGCATAATCGCTCATCTGTACCGTAACCGGCTCCTCCTGCACCATCTCCTCCAGAGCATCCGCTGCTTTATTATTCTCCAGTGTGGCAGTAAAACGGCTGCCGTTCACTTCCACGATTATTTTTCTGCCCATATTTTCTTCCTCCTCAAATCCTTCTGCATCATTTCCTGCCGATTCTGATTCAGGTGTTTCTGTCTGACTGCCGCCTGCGCAGCCTGACAATACTGCTGCAAGAGTACACGCAAGAATAAGTGTCATAGTAATAAATTTTTTCATTATCCAGAACCGCCTTTCAATTACTCAAAATCAGCGTCTTTTAGCATATTGCCCGCGGCCGTGCAGAATAAACCGGAGCAGAAGTTTCCTCCACTCCGGCTTATTCGACTTACATACTTTCTTTCAGGATCTCTTTCACTTCATCCCGTTCAAGAACCTTATATCCGCCTTCCATGATCAGCGTGCCGTCTGCGATACCGTCAAGCATCTCTTCTGTCGCTCCCAGTTCGGAAATATTCATGACAAGCCCAAGTTCTTTCATCCAGTTTTCCATGGCTTTGAGACCTTCTTCTGCGATCTGCTCATCACTCTTTCCTGCCGGATCCACATCCCATACATTGACAGCAAAGCGTTTGAACTTCGCCAGTCCATATGGCATGATATAACGGTAATAAGGCAGAGAAACTGCAGCCAGCGTCATACCGTGGGTTGCATTCGTATAAGCACCTACAGACTGCCCGATCATGTGAACCATCCAGTCCGTGGATTTTCCGCGGGAAACTAAGGTATTCAATGCCCATGCAGCGGTCCACATGATATTGCTTCTAGCTTCATAATTCTGCGGATCTTTATTGGCGATCCGGCTGGAATGAAGGAGGGAGCGCATCAGGCCTTCACTGATATAATCGCTTGTATTGTCGTCCTCTCCGGAGAAATACTGTTCACAGATATGATTAAAGATATCATAAATCCCTGCTGTCATCTGATAATGAGGCAGTGTCAGCGTATACTTCGGATTCAGGATAGAAAATCTTGGCATGATCTTCTCATCCGCAAAGACATGGCCGATCTTCAGCTTTGACTCATGGTTTGTAATAACCGCTCCCGCGTTCATCTCTGATCCGGTTCCCACCATCGTCAGAACACATCCCACCGGCAGGGTCTCGCAGTCCGGTTCTTCAAAGCGGAGATAATACTTCTCCCACGGATCCTCCTCACAGTTTACAGAAACCGATACTGCCTTCGCATAATCGCAGACAGAGCCGCCGCCTACGGCAAGAAGAAAGTCTGCATGATGATTTCTTGCAATCTCTACGCCTTCATACAGCTTCTCAAGAGTCGGATTTGGCATTACACCGGAGATCTCCGCCACGTTCTTCCCGTTGTCTTTCAGGATCCTGCATACGTCGTCGTAGATTCCGTTCTTTTTGATAGAACCGCCTCCGTAGATCAAAACTACATTGTCTCCGTATTTCGGAAGTTCCGTATTTAAGTAATTCAGTGAATCCTCTCCAAAATAAAGTTTCGTCGGATTACAGTATTCAAAATTTCCAAGCATTTTTATTTTCAGCTCCTTTTCTGTTATCTTTTTCTGTAATTATTGTATAACGGAGAAGATTGTATTTCAAATATTTATATTTAATCTTTTTATATAGTTATTTTTTATATAATATCAAAATTATATCCACTCATGCCGATCAAACTT
The DNA here is from genome assembly GCA_930986645.1 of uncultured Lachnoclostridium sp. Taxonomy (GTDB): domain Bacteria; phylum Bacillota; class Clostridia; order Lachnospirales; family Lachnospiraceae; genus Mediterraneibacter. The sequence goes on along the minus strand of CAKNJS010000018.1, from coordinate 43,223 downwards.
ATCTGTCTTCTATCATTTTAATTCGAGCTCAAATCCGTAACAGCTCTTTTCAAACCCGTATTTCTCATAGAATCTGTGCGCCTGTTCTCTCGGGAATCCGGAGTCCAGTATCACAGCTTTGCACCGTTCCCGGCGGGCCAGCTGCAGGGCATGATCCACCAGTGCTCTGCCGTATCCTTTTCCCCGATCTTTTTCATTTGTTATGAGACTGGATATATAACAGGTTCTGCCGGACATCCAGAACGTGTCAAAATAATCTCCGTGGCAGAATCCTTTATACTCTCCCTCATCCAGAACAAAGAAGGCAAAAGAATTCTCTTCCCGGATCACCCGCTCATAAACCCTTCGGATTTCCTCTTTATCGTAAGTATTATACGTCCAGAGAGCCTGTATATAGTCAAACGCCGTTTCAAAGTCTTCCGTTACCGCTGTTCTGAATTCCATTTTTCTCCTCCTGTTCTTCTGTCCGATACAATTTATCATGATAATATGAATTTGCCGTGTAGAGGGCCGCCGCCGGATTATGTCCGGTGACCCGGTCTTTCGTGACAAGCGTTGTAACAATGGCGTCTGAATATTTATAAAACAGGCTGTCATGTCCCACACAGAGCCCCATTACGATATTCATATCTGTCTTTTCTTTGTTCAGCCGCTCTGCCTGAAGGACCGGATTGCAGGAATTCACTCCGATCTCACAGCATTTTTCATCAATGCCCATCTCCGGCTTGGGAACTGCTCCGGCCTTACACGCGATCCCATAGACCTCAAACCCATGGGACCGTATGATATCCGTGAGAATCCTCGTCTCACGGATCAGACCCACGCATGTGGCGATCCCGATCTTGTGAAATCCCATCCGGGATGCAAATTCAATGGTTTCCCGCACACGGCACCATCTCAGATATCCTTCATATTCCACTTCCGCCGCAGTCTGCACAGCTCAAACGTCTCGTACCCATAATATTCTCCTCTCTCTGATTTTGTTTTAACTGACAATGCGGGCCGCCACATCACATGACAGCCCGCATACTCTATTCGTTTATTTCTTTACATTGAGGCGCGGTAAATCTCTGCAATCTCTTCCTCAGTGAATACCACCGGATTATTCGCCACGCCTGCTGCGGAAACTTTCATACAGTTCTCAGCCATCCAAGGAATATCTTTCTCTTCCAGTCCCAGATCAGACAGGGTACAGGTAAGATCCAGATCCTTAAGGAGCATACGGATTGCAGGTGCACAGTCTTCCGCAGTAATTCCTCCGAAGATTCTCGCAATCTTCGCAAATTTAAAATGACTGCCTTTCTGTGAAGCCTCGATCACCGCAGGCGTAAGCGCTGCCAGACCCTGACCGTGAACGATATCTTTCAGTCCGCTTGCCGGATGTTCCATTCCATGAGCCAGCGTAACTCCCGCCGTATTGATCACCATGCCTCCGATAGTGCTTGCAAGAGTAAGTTTCTCCCATGCTCTTTTATCCCCTTCGCCCCGGTAAACCTTTACAAGATTATGAGCGATCAGGTTCATTGCATATTCACAGAGCGCGTCTGTAAACGGCTGGGCAATCTTTGAAGTGTATGCTTCCATACAATGGCACAGCGCGTCAAATCCGACGGATGCCAGTACCTTTTTCGGCATGGTCATCATGCACTTCGGATCTACAATGGATACCTTCGGAACAATTGCATTGCATCGAAGGGATTTTTTGTCCCCATTCTCGGGATTGGTAAGAACCGCAAACCCATTGCCTTCCGATCCGGTTCCGCAGGTAGTGGGAATCAAGATGATCGGCAGGGCTTTATCGCTGGTCAGCCTGTTGAAAATGTAATCGTTGATATTTCCCGAATTTACAGCCAGAAACGCGATTGCTTTGGCGCAGTCCATAACGCTTCCTCCGCCGATTGCAAGGATCACATCGCATCCGTGCTCTTTTGCATATGCCGCTCCTTCCTCAGCTGTAGTTGTCAGCGGATTCTGGGTTACTTTGTCAAAGAGCAGATGGGTCATGCCCGCCGCATCCAGACTGGCTGCCACCCTGTCATAGAGTCCGGACTTCTTCGCACTGCTGCGGCCTGTAACAATCAGGGCATTCTTTCCGTACGGCTTCGCCAGACTGCCCGCCTGATCCACTTTTCCACATCCGAACTCAATATTTACCGGAAGATAATATGAGAAGACAATATCTGCTTCCGCTTCGACTGCCGCTTCTTTGCTCTTCGCAATGGAAACAGCTGCTGCCACAGCACTTTCAGCTTCTTTCTTCTCTTCTATTTCATCCTCATCAACAATGTCTACCAGAGTAGCAAATTTTTCTTTATATTTCAGTTTACAGATGATGAAGAATACAACTCCGAGCAGGGACCATCCGCCGACCATTACCCACTCCTGAGGCACCAGCGAACATCCGGAATTCGGGATAATATACATGGCTACCATAAAACCGGACATGATCACTGCGATTACGCCTACGATTTTATAGTGTTTTACCTTATACGGTCTCTTCAATTCCGGTTCTTTTGAACGCAGAATGATGAAGGAAAGCGCTACCATGCAGTATGCAAGACAGCATCCGAAGTTTCCTGCATCCACTACCCACACAAGCATCTGCCTGCCGAAGAAAGGTGCGAGTACGGATAATGCTCCGATCAGGTAAAGCGCAACAGTAGGAGTTTTATACTTTTTGTGAAGAGTGGCAAATACTTTCGGGATCATATAGGATTCCGCCATAGAATACATAGCGCGGCTTCCTCCGATCAGGAAGGAATTCCAGCTTGTAATGATTCCGCACATACCTCCGATGATCAGCACTCTTGACATCATCTCGCTGCCGAAAGCTTTCGCCATAGCGTCGGCTGTCACCAGCCCTGTTCCCGCCTGAGAAGCCGCAATATCCGATGGACTCATGACATAGCCTACTCCGAAAATCACAAGACCGTAGAACACGACAGCCAGAAGGATGGAAAGGATCATGATGCCGCCAATCTTTTTCAACGGAACACTGATTTCTTCCGCAGCCTGCGGGATTACATCAAAACCGATAAAGAAGAACGGCGTCAGGGCTGCAACCCCGAATACGTTCCGTGCCATCGTCCCGGCAGTATTTCCGACAAAAAGCTGATTCTCCATATTTGACATATCCCCGCTGAACAGAGAAGCTGCCACCAGAAGAATGCCCACCACTCCGATTATAACAGTCAGGACTGTCTGCAGAAGGGCTGCGGTCTTTGCGCCTCTTATATTGATATAGGTAATAAAGACCGCCACAATCACTGCAACAGCAACCCATGATGCGTAAATATCAAATCCCGCTACCGTATACATGTATCCCTGAAGGAAATTCGGATAAATATATGTAATAATCGTTGGAAGCGCACAGGCTTCAAAACATACAACGCTGACATACCCAAGGACAATGGCCCATGTACAGATATAGGAGCCGATCGGTCCCATGGCTCGGAAACTGAATACATGCTCCCCGCCGCACTGTGGCAGAGCAGCTGTAAGCTCCGCATAGGTAAGTCCTACAAAGAAAATCATAATACCGCCGATCACAAATCCGAGGATTGCGCCGATCACACCGCCTGTTTCGATCCAGTCGCCGGTAGATACGACCCAGCCCCATCCGATCATGGCGCCGAACGCGATTACAAGGATATCCCAGGCGCTGAACACTTTATTAAATTCTGACTTTTTCTTATTTTCCATCTGCATCCGCTCCTTTCTCCCTACATATCCTCAAATCTGAGATCAATAAACTGCATAATATACTTTGCCGTCTTTTCCAATCCCAAGACACTGCTGTCAACCAGCAGATGACGGTTGTGTCTGTCTCCCCGGTATGTTCCTGTAAGATACTTATATCTGGCATGGAGCATATCATCATTGTATTTCACCAGTTCTCTGGCCTCTTTCTCTTTAATATGCTTCTGTTCCATGACATGGCGGATCCTGTACTCTTCCGGCGCATAAACGAAAACGTTCAGGCAGTCATCCCGGTCTTTCAGAACATAATCGCTGCATCGTCCGATGATCAGACAGGACGATTTATCTGCGAACTTCCGTATTACATCAAATTGCGCAGCGATAACCCGGTTCGTCAGGTTTGCGTACCTAGGCCCCAGATTTGTGTCAAACTCATATCTGACCTTGTCTCCGGTGTCCGCTTTCTCCACAAGTTCCCGGTCTACGCCCAGTTCATCCACAACTTTATCTATAAGATCTCTGTCGTAGAATTCAATTCCCAGAGAATCGGCGATCATCCGGCCGATATCCGGTCCCCCGCTGCCGTACTCGCAGCCCAGCGTTATTACAAAATGGCTCATCTGTCATTCTCCTTCCTTGTGCGTACTAATCTATGATCGCGGATCTGCTTACTGCGCTTCCACGGTTTCTTTCAGAATGGCAAACGCCTTGTCACAGTCCTCTTTTGTCAGGATCAGCGGCGGCACCATACGGATAATGCTGCTTCCGATTGCAGTTACGAGAAGCTTTCTGTCAAAACATCCGTGTTTAATCTCTGCTGCGTTGACCGTGTCGTCAAATTCAACTCCTACAAGCAGTCCCTGTCCTCTGACTTCTTTTACATGGGGAAGTTTTTTCAGTTCCTCCATGAAATAAGCTCCCATCTCTTTTGCGTTTCCGGCCAGGTCTCTGCTCAGAAGCTCGTCAATCTCTGCAAGTGACGCTGCACAGCTTACCGGGCTTCCGCCGAATGTAGATCCATGGGATCCCGGAGTAAACGCTGCCGCCACTTCTGCTGTGGCGCAGATCGCTCCAATCGGCATTCCGCCTCCCATGGCCTTTGCCATAGATACGATATCCGGCTTGATTCCGTAATTCATATAGGACATGACTGCCCCGGTTCTGCACCATCCGGTCTGCACTTCGTCAAGGAGCAGCAGCATGCCTCTCTCATCGCACAGTTTCCGGAGTCCCTGCATGAATTCCTGTGTTGCCGGGTGCACGCCGCCTTCTCCCTGCACCGGCTCTATCATGATCGCAATGGTATCCTCTGTGCATGCCTCCTCGAATGCTTTCAGATCATTGAAAGGCGCGTAGCTGAATCCCGGTGTCATATCACCGAAGCCTGCCTGACATGCATTGTCCGGCTGTCCTGTGGCGCTCATAGATCCGAAGGTACGTCCATGGAAGGATTCCTTAGCTGTCACGATATTATATCTGCGGGGGCCGTATTTCTCCACTCCGTACTTTCTCGCCATTTTAATCATGGCCTCATTTGCCTCAGTTCCGGAGTTCTGGAAGAAGATCTTGTCCATATCCAGTGTGGTACATATTTTTTCCGCCAGAAGAGCCTGAGGAATCGTGTACGGATAATTAAAGGTGTGCATGATATCGCCCACCTGATCTTTCACGGCTGCCACAACTTTCTCATTGCAGTTTCCGGCAGAGTTCACGGCGATTCCTGCGTAAAAATCAAGATAGGGTGTTCCTTTTTCATCATAGAGGTACATTCCCTTTGCTGTCTCCGCCAGAAAATCGAAACGTTCATATGTCTCGATCATATATTTGTTTACCTTGTCCTTGATATCCTGTACTGTTAAACCTGTGTCTTTTAATCTCATAGCTGTCTCCCTTCCTTGAAAAACAAAAAGGCGAAGACGCTCATTAAAATAAGCGCCTTCGCCTTTCTTTTTCTATTCAATATATTGTACATTTATAACATTATCACGGAATCCTATTTATGTCAATATTTTTTCTTTAGATATCTGTTTTTTATAATATTCCACATATTTACACGATTTTTACATTATAAATCTGTAATTTCTTAATCAAGAAAAGTACTATTTAGAGTCTTATTGTACATTATATTGTACATTCTAATGTTGATCTATAAACACACACAGAAAGCTCACTTTCTCCGTTCCTTTATTGATGTAACTGTGCGTCTGACCGGTCTCAAACCTCAGAACATCCTCCTTCGTCAGGCAGTGCCTTTCGTCACCGCACTGTATGACCAGCTCACCTTCGGATACGGAGATATATTCCATGGTTTTCTCGCCATGCCCGCCGCTCTCATATGTATATCCCGGTTCGATTTCGATCCGGTAGATTTCCAAGATCTGATTGTCCTCATAAGGGAAACAGGTCCAGACCTTATACCTTCCCGCCACCTCTTTTGTGGGAACCATATCGGTAACCCGGACCTGGCTGCTGCTAAGCGGAGGCGGCCCCAACAGCTCCTCTACTTTTACCCGCAGTCCGCTGGAAATCTTCCCCAGTACGCCAAGAGAGGGATTGGCTTTATCTTTTTCAATCTGCGCAAGCATGCTCTTGCTTACGCCGGTCTGCTCTGCGGCCAGATCCAGACTCATCCCCCTCGACCTGCGTATTCTCTTCAAATTAACGGCAACATTGTGCGATAAATAATCCATTCCTGCTCTCCTTTCCGGTTACAGACCACATACTGCAACCTTTTCTAATCGAGAGATTCCGGGATTATTATAAATCGGCTAAATAGACATTTCAACGGCTTTTTCAAAGATATCAAGGCCTGCCTCGAGCTGTTCGTCAGTGATGACCAGCGGTGCAAGGAAGCGGATGACATTACGGTACGTGCCGGCACTCTCCACGATCAGTCCCATAGATGCACATGCCTGCACGACAGCAGATGTCAGCTCCGAAGCCGGCTCCTTTGTCGCTTTATCTTTTACAAACTCGATGCCCACCATGGCTCCAAGTCCGCGGACATCCCCGATTACCGGATATTTTTCCATCATCTCCCGATAACGTGCCGTGACCTTTTCTCCGATCTGACAGGATCTCTCGGCAAGATGATCCCGTTCCATGATTTCAATGGTTTTCAGCGCCGCAGCACATGCCAGAGGATTGCCGCAGTATGTTCCGCCGATAGTTCCGGGAGCAACGGCTTCCATAATCTCTTCCCCCGCAATGATTGCAGAGAGAGGAATACCGGCCGCGATTGATTTTGCTGTTGCCAGAATATCCGGCATTACCCCCGCTTCTTTCCAGTATTCAGACGCAAACATCCGTCCGGTCCTGCAGAATCCGCTCTGTACTTCATCCGCGATCAGAAGAATGCCGTACTTATCACAGACTTTTCTTACTGCTTTTACCCACTCAATGGGTGCCGGGATAAATCCGCCCTCACCCTGCAGCGGTTCCACTACAATTGCCGCGATGGTGTCCGGCGCACCGCATTCTTCAAAAACATCCTCGATCGACTGCATGTAATAGTCCAGTGCTTTTTCCTGAGGCATGCCTTCCGGATTGCGGTAGTAGTATGGAAACTTTGCCCGGAACACTCCCGTTGCCAGCGGTCCAAGTCCAGTTGTATAAGCCTTCTTGGACGTCATGGTCATTGTCAGTAATGTTCTTCCGTGGAAAGCTCCTGAGAAAACGATAATGTTCGGTCTTCCTGTATACGCCTTCGCCGCTTTAACTGCATTCTCATCTGCCTCTGCGCCGCTGTTTGCAAAGAATACTTTTTTCTTTTCTCCCTTCACCGGTGTGATCTGCGCCAGCTTTTCTGCAAGAGCCACATAGCCCTCGTGGGTTACAATATTGAACATCCCGTGAAAATAGCGGTCCGACTGTTCTTTTACCGCCTCTATGATCTCCGGCTGTGAGTATCCGATATTCAGGACGCCTACGCCGCCAACCCAGTCAAGAAATTTATTACCATCCACGTCTTCCACCATGGCGCCCTCGCCGCGCTCGATCACCACCGGATAAACACAGCCAATTGCTGAAGGCACTGCATTTTTTCTTCTCTCAATCATTGCTTTCGCTTTCGGCCCCGGAAGCGTCTCTGTTACAATCTCAGGCAAATCTGTTCTAAGCATAATACCATCCTCCTGTCACTGTATCTTTTTTATCACGCAAAGTTTTCTGTAAACAAAAAACGAGAAAGGCTTTCTCCCAAAAGCACTTCCTCGTTCTTTCGTATATAAGTATTGCACAATGAGCCATCTGTGCCAATAGCCTGAGTGCACGAATATCGCCTTCACATTTGTGCTCTCAGCATAAATTTTGTTGACGCATGCACTATTTCCATGCTATTCTTGCAGTAAAATTATGCGGAGGTTCCATATGTCATTATTACTGCAAGATATTTATTCTGAAACAAAAAATATGTTCCAACTGAGACTGGTCTGCGGAGCCGGCGGTCTGAACCGTCTCATGAATTGGGTCTATGTGGCGGAAGATATTGCTACGACCGGATTTCTGCACGGCGGCGAGCTGATCATTACTACCGGAATGGGGAAGCAGGCATCCCCCGGATGGCTCTCTGATTTCATCTGCGAACTGTTCCGTCAAGGCACCTGCGGTCTTATCCTTAACACGGGGATGTATCTCTCCGAAGATGATATCACTCCGGAAATCCGAACCTTTTGCGAGGAACACTCCTACCCGCTCTTTACCATGCCATGGGAAATCCATATTTACGATATCACCCGCAACTACTATAACCGGATTTTCCGGGATACCCAGTCCTCTGACACTGTTACCGAAGCGTTTCTGGATCTGATCAGCGGTTCCGACCCGGAACATGCTGTAAGTGTTCTCACACGCAGCGGCTTCTCACCAGACTCCTATTATCTGGCATGCTGTATAAGTGCAAATGGCCCGGAACTGGAAAAACAGCGGCTTGAAACCGCTGTAAAACTGGAACTCAAAGTTCATTTTCCCGGCAGTCATATGTGCCGTTTTCGAGAGGACATCCTTGTCGTCCTTCCCTGTACGGACAAATCGGAACATTCTGTCTCAGAAGCCGGGGCACCTGCCGGACTGAAAGATGCAGTGCGGGAGTTTGCCTGCCGTATCAGCCGATCATTTTCTCACTGGGTCATCCGCTCCGGACTGGGTTCTGTTTCAGGGCTCAGTGATTTCCCGCGCAGTTTTTCACAGGCCCGGTCTGCTCTGGCCGCATGTTCTGCTGCCGGAGAGATTTTCCACGCTTTTGATGATCTGGGATTTTATAAAATACTTTTCTCTGTCACGGATCAAAGTATTCTGAACAACTACTGGCGGGAAAAGCTGGGCCCCGTTCTTGCATATGACAAAGCGCATAAAAGCTGCTGTCTGGAAACGCTGTATCAGTACCTGCTCTGCAACGGAAGCATTCAGAAGATTGCCGAGGCAATGTTCTGCCATAGAAATACCGTCAACTACCGCGTCCGGATTCTCAGAGAAACACTGGGGCTGCCCCTTGATAACGTGCAGGATCGGTTTGAACTGCTGGCGGCATTCTATATGAGATCGTTTTGCGATTCACACTCTGAACTCCATACATAGTACGCTTTTCACTGCACTTTACAGAGACCTGCCTGCGTCTCCCGTCCCTAAAGGGAACTCCGGACTTTATTTTTTCAATGCTATAGCCGCTATGATAATTGTAAGTAAGAGATTTCATTCATCTCGATTATGACCGCTTTTCAGCCGTATAATTATCTGCTTTCAGCGAAAAATGCCTTTGCTCTTTTTCGTCAGAAGTTTCCCAGACAGATATCCACTATATACGCCGTCCTGATCTGCATTCCGCCTTCCATAATAATTACACCGCTGTCAGAATCCGCTCTTCTGACTTTTCCGGATACATTATGATATGCACCGCCTGCTTTCTTTTCATCGGGTACAAAGTACGTAATCGTAACATCCGGCCTCTCTCCGGAAGGATCACAGACCAGCCGGAGTTTATAATTCAGCATCTCCTTTGTATCCTCTGAAAGTTCCGGCTTCATATCTGTCTGACGTGCCGTTTCCTTTATTACATCCCCGTATCCTGTCAGAGCTGCAAACGGCGCAAACTGCGCTGCTCTGTCGGCCGCCGGCATATGAGGATGAACGGCTGACACGTGGTGCGGAAGATTTATGATATCTCCGTAATCCCGCATAACATCCCCTGTATTCATCTGTTACCGCCTCGTCTTTCTTATTAAAAGACTGTACATATCTTCTTGTTTCATGCTTTATGGCCTCCGATCTGGCTGTTCCTGTCCTTGGCCGTTGCGCCCTCCTCCAGATTCATGCCTCGGAGGATAGCGTTTTTCCCGAACTTCTTCTTAATCTCCAGTACTGCTTTCTGCATCTTTTTCTCCCGCTCCATCTCTGCATCCTGTCTCTTACGTTCTCTGCTGAGCGCCTCATAATCCGTAAAAAGGTCCATCTGCTCATACTGTATCTTCTGATTTGCTTCATGCTGACTCACAACATGGGCAGCCGCCATACTGATTCTCCTGACAAGCAGCTTACGGTCCACGATCCGGTCAAACAATTCCGTAACCGCCTGTATGATCTGCCGGGAAGAGGAAGTATACTGATGCAGATTGACCGTACCGCGGGCGTGCTTTGGTATGATTCTTCCATAGCGGTCTGTCTTCACCTCAGAGCCGACCCTCTTTTTAAGCACCGGGTCTTTCAGATTATCAATATCATATCCCACTGTCAGTACGATCTGGTCAGTCACAAGATCCTTATCCACCAGATCCAGCACAAGCAGATCTGCCATCTCTTTTGCCGCCAGCCTCGCTTTCTCAAAAGGGTACGGACAGTGCAGAACCTGTCCGGATCCCACACTGCTGCTTCTCGGTCTGTACTTTTTGATATCCTCCATCGTGCAGGGTTCCCATCCCCATGCGTGGTCAATCAGAAGCTCTGCGTTGACTCCAAACATATCGTACAGGAGGTTTTCATTATAGTAATCTGTCGGTCCGCCCAGCGAACACCGGGCAATGTCTCCCATAGTAAAAATCCCTTTTTCTTCCAGCTTCTTCGCATACCCCCTGCCCACCCGCCAGAAGTCCGTGAGGGGCCGGTGAGTCCACAAAAGCCTTCTGTATGACATCTCATCCAGCTCTGCAATACGCACGCCGTTCTCATCCGCCGGAATATGCTTTGCCACGATATCCATGGCCGCTTTACTGAGATACAGATTCGGACCGATGCCTGCCGCAGCCGTAATTCCAGTTGTTTCAAGCACATCCAGAATCATTTTCATCGCCAGATCCTTTGCCGTCATCTTATAAGTCCCAAGATATGCTGTAACATCTAGAAACACTTCATCGATAGAATAAACATGGATATCCTCCGGAGCGATATATTTCAGATAAACTTCATAGATATCACCGCTGATCTTCATATAGCGGGCCATCTGCGGAGGAGCGGTCACATAATCCAGTGCCAGTGACGGCTCTTTCTTAAGCTCCGGATCCTGACAGGACGTTCCGGTAAACTGATGTCCGGGCGCAGCCTGCCGCCTCCGTGCATTGATCTCCCTGACCTTCTGAATCACTTCAAAAAGTCTCGCTCTCCCCGGGATGCCGTATGCCTTAAGAGAAGGGGAGACCGCAAGGCAGATCGTCTTCTGTGTCCTGCTTATGTCTGCTACCACCAGATTCGTAGTCATCGGATCGAGTCCCCGCTCCATACATTCCACAGATGCATAGAATGACTTCAGATCAATTGCAATATAAGTCCTGTCTTCCATTCATATCACGCCTCCCTGCAGTCTCTTTGAAATCCTCTGATATATACAGAATAACACAAATCGTTAAATCGAACAAGTGTTCTTTTTAACTTTTATATTGCTCTTTCCTGACCGGAAGATTATAATACTTATGCTGATTTTCATGCCCGGAAAATATCCGGAAAAATGCGATACAAATGAGGTCTTTTATGGAAACAATACGCCAGACGAAAAATGAAATCACAGAAGGGATAATATGGAAGCAGCTTCTTCTATTTTTCTTCCCGATTCTGCTCGGGACTTTCTTTCAGCAGTTATACAATACTATTGACAGTGTCATCGTAGGACAGTTTGTAGGAAAAGCGGCGCTTGCCAGTGTGGGAGGTTCTTCAGCTCAGATTGTGTCACTCGCGGTCGGGTTCTTCACCGGTCTTTCCTCAGGTGCCGCTGTTACGATTGCCCAGTTTGTCGGGGCGCGCAAGGAAGAAACCGCCAATGCGGGTCTCCACAACGCATATGCAATCGCAGCAGCCGGCGGCATCGTTCTGACATTTATCGGAATACTGACCGCACCGTTTATGCTCGGACTGATGAATACACCGGCCGAGATTATGGACGACTCCCTGACCTATCTGCGGATCTATTTTGCAGGCATTCTTTTTGTACTTGTCTACAATATGGGATCCGCCATCCTGCGCGCTGCCGGAGACTCAAAAACGCCTCTGTATATCCTGATCGCCTGCTGTATCATCAACATTATATTGGATACAGCCTTCGTCCTCCTTTTCCACGCCGGGGTTGCGGGTGTTGCTGTTGCCACGCTGATTGCACAGGCTGTCAGCGCCCTGCTGGTCACGATGAAGCTGACGCATTCGGGCAGGCCGCTTCATCTGTCCATCCGGAAGATCCGTTTTCACGGTTCGCTCCTAAAACTGCAGCTGAAGCTGGGTCTTCCCGCCGGTTTTGAGTCCATCCTGTTTGCAATCACCAATATTGCGATTCAAGCTGCCATCAACACATTTGGCACGGACACTGCCGCCGCTTGGTCTGCTTACGGCAAATTGGATGCTGTTTTCTGGATGGTGAGCACAGCTTTTGGAATTTCCATCACAACATTTGTCGGTCAGAATTATGGCGCCGGAAAGACGGACCGCGTGCGCCGGAGCACCCGTGTATGCCTCTGCATGGATCTTGCAGTATCTTTCATCCTTACAGCGGTCCTCATCGCAGCCAGAAGCTTCCTTTTCCGCCTTTTTACTTCGGATGAGACCGTAGTCCGGATCGGAGCCGATATGCTCCTTTTTATCACCCCGTGGTACATTGTATATGTGTTTATCGAGGTGCTGGGGGGATCTCTGCGCGGACGCGGGAATGTAATTGTCCCCGTGGTGATCACCCTGCTGGGCGTCTGCGTGCTCAGAATCATATGGCTGGCAGGTGTTCTGAAGATTTCTCCTACAATCCATGCGATCATATTCAGTTATCCCGTGACATGGGTCATCACGGCACTTGCCTTTATCGGATACTATATCTGGAAAGAACGTTCTCAGTCAAAGAGCTCTCAGTCACGATAATGAGGTCATACTGTTGTATACCTGCTTCTGCCCCTCCGCATGTGTACCGGTAAACAAAGGTGTTGAATAATATCTGTCTCCGGAATCGGGCAGGAGCACTGCGATCATTTTTCCTGTGTTTTCCGGTCTCTTTGCAAGTTCTATAGCTGCATGCAGTGCAGCGCCCGAAGAGATTCCCGTCAGGACTCCTTCTTTTCCGGCAAGATATCCTGCTGCAGCAAATGCGTCTTCGTCTTTTACCTTTATCACCTCATCATAAACCGACGTATTCAATACATCAGGAACAAATCCCGCTCCGATACCCTGTATCTTATGTTTTCCGGCTCTTCCCTCGGACAATACCGGAGACTCAGCAGGCTCCACAGCCACAATTCTGATATCCGGGTTCTTTGATTTCAGAAACTCCCCGGTTCCTGTAATCGTTCCTCCGGTTCCCACTCCTGCCACAAAGATATCAACTTTTCCATCCGTATCTCTCCAGATCTCGGGTCCGGTTGTGCCCCTGTGCACTGCCGGATTTGCCGGGTTGGCAAACTGTCCCGGGATAAAACTATCCGGTATCTCTGCCGCCAGTTCTTCCGCCTTCGCGATGGCACCTTTCATCCCCTTTGCGCCGTCCGTAAGCACCAGCTCTGCTCCATAAGCTTTCAAAATATTTCTGCGCTCCACACTCATAGTCTCCGGCATGGTAAGGATAATCCGATATCCCTTTGCCGCCGCGATAGCCGCAAGTCCGATTCCGGTATTTCCTGAAGTAGGCTCGATAATTACAGAGCCTGCCTTTAACAATCCCCGGCGCTTTGCATCTTCGATCATCGCCTTTGCGATCCGGTCTTTTACACTTCCCGAAGGATTAAAATATTCCAGTTTCGCCAGAATAATTGTCTCCATCCCGAGCTCCTTTTCAATATTTGTAAGTTCCACCATCGGAGTATTACCGATCAGTTCCAATGCACTTTTATAGTAACCTGCCATTTAAATTCTCCTTTCATATCCAAACTCATTAAAGTGCCGCAAACGCTGTGTCAAGTGCCGCGATCAGATCCTCAGCCTTCTCGATCCCGATGGACAGCCGGATCGTGTTCGGCCGGATTCCCTGTTCCTCCAGTTCCTCCGGCGTACACTGGCTGTGTGTAGTAGTTGCCGGATGTATGACAAGGGATTTCACATCCGCCACATTCGCCAGAAGCGAAAAGATCGGAAGATTGTCAATAAATTTCCGTGCAGTTCCGGCATCTCCTCTGATTTCAAAAGTAAATATGGAACCGCCTCCCTGTGGAAAATACTTCTCATACAGTGCATGGGCCGGTTCACTTTCAAGAGACGGATGATGCACTGCCTCCACCTGCGGATGGGATGCCAGATAATTCACGATCTTCAGGGCATTTTCTACATGACGTTCCACCCTGAGTGAAAGAGTTTCCAGTCCCTGAAGCAGAAGAAATGCATGGAACGGGGAAAGTGCGGCTCCTGTATCCCGCAGGAGTACGGCACGCACATAGGCAGCAAACGCCGTCTCAGGTGCCGCCTCTGTAAAAGAGATGCCGTGATAGCTCGGATTGGGCTCGGATATCCACGGATATTTCCCCGAACGTTTCCAATCGAACCTGCCGCTGTCAATAATCACTCCTCCCAGAGCCGTACCATGGCCGCCGATAAACTTTGTAGCAGAGTGCACCACAATATCCGCGCCATACTCAATCGGCCTCGTCAGATACGGTGTAGCAAATGTGGAATCCACCACAAGCGGAATCTTGTGCCGGCGGGCAATCTCTGCAAGCTTTTCCAGATCTGCAGCATTGGAATTCGGATTTCCCAGCGTCTCCGCAAAAATCGCCTTCGTATTCTCACGGATCGCAGCCTCGAACGCACCATCTTCTTCGGGATCTGCAAAAGTTGCTGTAATCCCGCTTGTAAGAGGCAGCGTATGGGCCAGCAGATTATAAGTGCCTCCGTATATAGTCTTGGAGGATACAATGTGTTCTCCCGCCTTCGCCAGTGCCTGAAATGTGTAGGTAATTGCCGCTGCGCCGGATGCTGTTGCAAGAGCTGCCGTGCCGCCCTCCAGTGCCGCGATTCTCTGCTCGAATGCATCCACCGTCGGGTTGGTCAGCCTTCCGTATATATTGCCGCTGTCCTTCAGGGCAAACCGGTCCGCCGCGTGCTGACAGTCATCAAACACAAAGGATGTGGACGCATAGATCGGAACCGCTCTTGCTCCGGTCGCCGGATCCGGCTGTTCCTGCCCGATGTGTACCTGATTTGTCTCAAAGCCCCAGTTCTGTGAATTTCTGATGTCTGTCATGATAGTTTCCTCCTTTGTCGTATTTATTTGACACGGCGGTGTTCTGTACCTCTTTTGCCGTTGGATTCATCCTATCACAGTAAATATCTTCTGCCTAATACACAAAAAAAATACCCGGTTATAGGATAAACCTATAGCCGGGGCTGAAATATATGCAGCCATGAACAGTTCTGCGGATACTGATATCCATCTTTGAGTTAGGTGAGTCTGACTCGCATGTAAAAAGAAGCCGCGGCCACACGGCTGCAGAACTATTCTCTGGCAGCAAGATAATTTTTCAACGCCTCTATATACATCCCGCCTGCCTTCCCCGGGATTGTATTTTTTCTGGTAATATAACCGATTTCCATAACACTGCTGTAATTCTCATTATCATTTCGAAATGGAACGGCCGTAAATTCATTGCCGTTGAGTTCCTCGCAGATAATCCCGGAACAGAGTGTATATCCGTTCAGCCCGACCATCAGATTCAGCATGGTCGCCCTGTCGTCTGCCCAGATGATCTTGGGATATTCATTCGTGGAGAGAATTTCCTCTGCGAGAGAAAAGGAGCTGTTTTCCCCTTGCTCAAATGCAAGGCAGGGATAGTCGGAAAGCTGATCCAGACCAATGACCGCCTCACCTGCCAGAGGATGCTTTTTCCACAGATACACATAGGTCTGACAGTCGATCAGATGATGGAACACAAGTCCTGCCGAGCGGAACAGTTTCTCCAGAACTCTTCTGTTATTATCACTGAGATAGAGAACGCCGATCTCACTTTTCATAGTGCTGACGTCACGGATCACTTCTGCAGTCTTTGTCTCCCGGACAGCGAACTCATATTGGGACATATCAAACTGCTTTGCCATGTCCACAAATGCCTTCACGGCAAAGGAATAATGCTGGGTGGAGACGCCGAATTTCTTCTTCAGCGAACCGTTCTCCCCGTACTTCTCAAGGATCGTTTCATACTGACTGTAGAGCTGTCTTGCATACAGCAGGAACTCTGCTCCGTCATTGGTCAGCGTCACTCCCCTGCCGCTGCGGTTAAACAGCGTGATCCCCAGCTCTTTCTCCAGTTCCTGCACGGCACTGGTCAAAGAGGGCTGTGAGACATACAGCTTTTCCGCGGCCTTATTGATGGATTTCGTCTCGGCTATTGTAATGATATAGTTCAACTGGGTCAGCGTCATTTCTCCGGCTCCGTCTCTCTTAAAGCTTTCAGGTTGTGGCGTCCGTAGAGCACCAGCGAGATCAGCATCATGACAACACAGATTCCGATCAGCACTTTTGATACAGCATCCGGAATATTATACCAGAACACATGAAGGATCATCATAGCATAGAGAAGCCATGTATTGACCTTTCCATGCCAGTCTGCACCGAATACCTTTCCCGTCTTCTGGATCACCATAAGACCGGTTACTCCCATGAAGAACTCTTTCACTACCATAAGGGCAAGCGGTGCGATCATCAGAGGGAAACGTGTGAGCAGGCAGAACAGCATGGCCGCCTGTGTCACTTTGTCCGCGATCGGATCAAGGACTTTACCAAGATCACTTATCATATTGAATTTTCTTGCAATGATCCCGTCCACAGTATCTGTAAGTCCGGATATGATCAGCACGATCCCCGTCCACAGATAATTCTTTTCCACACAGTACAGCCACATAAATACCGGGATTAAACACAACCGGAAAAGCGAGAGCAGATTTGGTATCGTCAGTATCCTGCTCTGCGAATTGTCTGTATTTCCTTCTTTTATATTCTGAGATTTTATTTCTTCTTTCATATTTCGTGATTCAGGTTTCATTCGTTTCCTCCCATATAATTCATCCTGTCGTATGGGTAAGATGATAGGACGAATCCACAGACTTGTCAATGATTTCCGGCTTACTTTTTGACGATGTTTTTCCTCTGTTCTTCTATCTGTCCAGCAGCCAGTGAATCCCTGCCGCAGTCCGCTTTTCAGCATCTTTATAGTGATTTCCGGGATTCAGCTGAAAGACTGTGCTGATTCCTCTTTCTCTGTAATACTCTTCAATTTTCTCTGTATTCTCCTGCACGGTTTTCATATAGGGATTGCGTGTTTTGGCTTCTTTGCTTCCCAGTGAAAAGTATAAGCAATCCGGTATCCTTTTCATCGTATGCGATGAAATATATTCTGTAATTCCGGGATACCACAAGGAACCGGACATACTGGCAGCTCTTGAAAAAACGTCAGTCTGATACAGAGAATACAGTGCAAAGAGTCCTGCAAGTGAGTAACCTGCAATGCCGCGCCACAATACAGTTCCCCTGATCTCCTTTTCAGCTTCCGGCACAATCCTTTCGATAAAAATTTTCAGATAATCATCTGCCCCTCCTGTGCATGGTTCGGCATTTTTGAAGACCGGCGGGATCTCCCACGGCGGCATATCATGGTTCCAGTCGAGATTACTGACAGATACAAGCGTAAACGGCGGACAGCCATTGTCCCTTAGAAGACGCAGCACCTGCCCGCCTTCTCCCTCAAAGGTATTTAGATAAATCACCGGCCTGTCCGGTTCGTCACATGGATAGACAGATATATGTTTCTGTTCAATTGCAAACTGAGTCATAGATATCCTCCGCAGTTAACTGCTCATAACTTCCAGTTCCTCCTGCAGAGCCGGAGGAACACTCCTTGGTCCCCGTACGGCATACACTCCGTACTCTTTCATCCTGTCCCGGGTCATTTGATCTCTGTTAAACCGATGAAGCAGACGGATCTTCATGACACGGCTCATATGGACATTTTCATCTTCATAATCATATGGGATATCCACTTCTACCGCCTCGCATTTATACAGGATCGCGGAAACAGGCGCCGCCATATAAATGTAAATGATATCCCCCGCACTGATATTACTGCTCTGCTTCCAACTGATCGTATCACTCTTTGCAAAGGCCTCTTCCAGATCGAAGTATTTCGGATTTGCAGGAATGAGCCACTCCTTCTTCTTGGCCAGCCGCAGCTTTGCCAATGTCTTTTTGCCGGCTGTGAGCAGGAAGCTCTGATCCAGAAGAGAACAGATCTGTTCCATCTCCACGGAGCCGTCCAGCAGGATTGTAATCCAGTTCCCCTTGTGCATATGATAACCGGGCAGGATTCCCTTTTCCACAGTCAGAAATCCCGCCATCTCCGGATCGCACTTGATATCCAGAATGTCTATGTACCCGTTTCCGGGCAGTCCCAGATTTTCCCGCTTTACAGTCATGATCAGTCCATACCACTTCCGGTTGTCCCGGTGGCGCAGCACCAGATTATCGGGAGTAGTCCGCCACGGATATTCCGGTTTTGTACCATACTTCTGCAGTACATATCTTAATATGTCTTCTCTCTTACTTTCTTCACGGATCCCTGTTCTGCTCATGCGAAATCTCCTTTTGCCTGCTTATTTATATTTTTCAGCGTTTTCTTAAACTGTACTGTAAAGAGAATTGCTGTAAATGTCACTGCCAGAAGATCTGCGATGGGTTCTGCCATATATACAGCCATCGTCTGGTTTGAGCGGATAATCCGGGGCATGATATAGATCAGCGGGATTAGAAGAATAAACTTTCTCATCACAGCGACTATGATAGATTCCGCCGCTTTTCCCAGAGCGTTAAATGTCATCTGGCATGCCATCTGTATACCAAACAGGAACATGGAACCCATATAGATCCGAAGCGCTGTCTTCGTATATTCCATCAGCTGTCCGTCCGAAGTAAACATGGCCGCGAATCCTCCCGGAAATACCATGACCAGTAGCCACAGGAGAACCGAATAGCACAGGCTTGCTTTAAGCAGCAGCTTAAAAGCCGCACGCACTCTTCCGGAATCCCCGGCTCCGTAACAGTAACTGATGATCGGCTGAGCTCCCTGCCCCAGCCCCTGAAGGGGAAGCATGGCGAACTGCATTACGCTTGTCAGGATCGTCATAGCCCCTACGGCAATATCTCCTCCGTAATTCTGGAGAGAACTGTTAAAGCACACCGAGATCACACTCTCGCTTGCCTGCATGATAAAGGTTGCAACTCCCAGCGCCAGACAGGGAAGAATGATCTTCGGCGTAAGCCCCAGATTTCCTCTCTTTATCTTCAGGAAAGTCTTCTTCCCGCACAGGAAGCTGACAACCCAGATACAGGAAAGCGCCTGAGAGATAATCGTGGCAAGCGCGGCTCCCCGCACATCCATGTTAAATCCGAAAATGAATATAGGATCCAGAATGATATTGGCAACTGCACCGATCAGCACGGAAAGCATTCCTGTCTTCGCAAATCCCTGTGCCGTGATGAATGCATTCATACCGAGCGTAAGCTCTACAAAGATTGTTCCAAGTGCATAAATGTTCATATAGCTGACGCCATATTCAATGGTATTCTCGCTTGCACCGAATGCCATAAGGAAATCCCGGTTCCAGATCAGCAGGACAGCCGTGAGTATGACAGATATGATAATCTGGAGTACAAAACAGTTTCCCAGCGTCTTCTCTGCCGATTCTTTCTCTTTCTTTCCCATGAATATAGAGGCACGGGGAGCTCCGCCATAGCCCACCAGCGCTGCAAAAGCCGAGACGATCATGATCAGCGGCATACAGACGCCCACACCTGTCAGGGCCGTTGCGCCGATTTCCGGAATATGTCCGATATAGATCCTGTCTACAATATTGTAAAGCATATTGATCAGCTGGGCAGCCACAGTCGGCAGCGCCAGCTTAAGGAGCAGTCTGCCCAGCGGCTCCGTCCGGAGGAATTCTTTGCCGCTGCTTTCTCCGGTACCGCCGTTTTGCGCTGACTGTACGTTTCTCTGATCCTGTTCACTCTGTTTCATGACCATTTCCTTCTTTCCATTGCCTTTTTTGTATTATCAAACAACCTGCGCATAAACCGGTCCTGCATCTCCAGCTCTTCCCTTGTAAAGCCTTCCAGGACTGCTGCCAGAAATTCATCTCTCACCTCACTGACTGCAGCCGTTACGGGGCCTGCCTTTGGCATGAGTTTCAGATGGATCTTCCTCCTGTCTTCTGTATCGGGGAACCGCTCCAGCAGTGATTTCCGGATCAGGGAGTCCACCCCTTTGGACACCGCTCCTTTGGACAGCATACGCAGTTCCACAATATCCGCCGCCGTATCCTTGCCCGGATTATTCTGAAGGAAACTGATAATATCAGCCTCGATCACCGTGAGGTCGTGTTCCATACATACTTTCTTTAACAGCTTATCATACAGCCGGAACAGACTCCGAAACCCTGTGAATAATTCTGTCGTCCTTTTCATTTCCGCGCTCCTTTTAGTTTTTTTGATAACTGTTTTTGTATAAACAGTTTCTTTGTAAACCTTTTCCAATAAAATATTATAGTACGATAAGCGTTATTGTCAATAGAGACGGAAAGAAAACTGCCGGGACACAGGCACCACCTTACATTGGTCTTCCTCTGTCCCGGCAGATGTTATTTATTCTGTTTCCTATGCAGCAAAATTTCCTGTATACAGCTGATAATACTTTCCTTTCGCAGCGATCAGCTCATCGTGGGTTCCTCTCTCGATGATACGTCCCTGCTCCATAACCATGATACAGTCGGAGTTCTTGACTGTAGACAGACGGTGGGCGATGACAAATGTAGTACGTCCTTTCATCAGTGCGTCCATACCTGCCTGAACCAGTTTCTCGGTACGTGTATCAATGGATGACGTCGCCTCGTCGAGGATCAGCGCCGGCGGATCTGCAACCGCAGCACGGGCAATGGCAAGAAGCTGTCTCTGGCCCTGACTTAAGTTTGCTCCGTCTCCCGTGAGCATCGTATCGTATCCGTCCGGCAGACGGCGGATAAAACCGTCCGCGTTGGCCAGTTTCGCGGCTTTGATGCAGTCCTCATCGGTTGCGTCCAGCTTGCCGTAACGGATATTATCCATCACAGTTCCTGTAAACAGGTGGGTATCCTGAAGCACCATGCCCAGAGATCTTCTCAGATCCGGCTTCTTGATCTTATTGATATTGATACCGTCGTAACGGATCTTGCCGTCTGCGATATCGTAGAAACGGTTGATCAGGTTGGTGATCGTCGTCTTTCCTGCTCCTGTTGCGCCGACAAAGGCAATCTTCTGTCCCGGTTTCGCATACAGGCTGATATTGTGAAGCACGATCTTATTCTCGTCATAGCCGAAGTCTACATCGTCAAGGACAACTGCGCCTTCCTGTTTTGTATAGGTGACAGTTCCTTCTGCCTTGTGGGGATGTTTCCATGCCCAGATATTCGTCCTGACCGGTGACTCCGTCAGGTTGCCGTTCTCGTCTTCCACGGCATTGACAAGCTCTACATATCCCTCGTCTTTTTCCGGTTCCTGATCCATCAGATCGAAGACACGCTGTGCGCCGGCTGCGGCGTTGACAACGAAGTTGATCTGCTGGCTGACCTGAGTGATCGGGTTCGTAAAGCTCTTATTCAGTCCGACAAATGTGACAACCGTACCGATAGTCACTCCTGCCAGACCGTTGATTCCCAGGATCGCTCCCACGATCGCGACCAGCGCGTAACTGATCCAGCCGATATTGGCATTGATCGGCATCAGCAGGTTCGCATAACGGTTCGCCTTGTTCGTACTGTTTCTCAGCTTCTCATTCACTTCGTGGAAATCTCTCATGGCCGCTTCTTCATGGCAGAATACCTTTACCACTTTCTGTCCGTCCAGCATTTCCTCGATAAAGCCGTCCACAGCACCCAGATCGATCTGCTGGCGGATATAATATCTGCCGGACAGTTTGGAGAAATTGGATGTGACAAACAGCATGACTGCTGCAGTCAGTATGGAGATCACCGTAAGCGCCGGGTTCAGGATGATCATCGTGATCAGTGTGGCCGCCATCGTGATGACTGAGTTAATAATCTGCGGAATACTCTGGCTCAACAGCTGTCTGAGCGTATCCACATCGTTTGTGTACACGGACATGATATCTCCGTGGGCATGGGTATCAAAATATTTGATCGGCAGAGATTCCATCCTGCGGAACAGGTCGTCTCTTAAATGACGCATCGTTCCCTGACTGACATTGACCATGATACGGTTATAGGAAAATGCAGTGATAACGCCCACTCCCATGATACATGCCAGCCGGATCAGATCCGAAGCAAGGCCGCTGAAATCATCGGTGCCGTTCTTCAGCATCGGAGTAATGTAATCATCCACCAGTGTCTGGGGGAATGTTGCCCCGACTACTGTCGCGATGGCAGTGATCAGGATACAGACGATAACAAGTATAAACGGATATTTATAATAATGGAGCATATACCGGATGACACGGTTTATAAGCTTTGCAGCTGTATTGACCCGGCCTCCTGATTTCTTCTCATTCTGTTGTTCGTTCATAGATCAGTTGTTCTCCTTTCCATGTTTTTATGTTGTCCGGATCATGCCGGCTGGTCAAAGTCACCGCTGCCTTCCAGCTGTGAGTTGTAGATATCCTGATAGATCGCATTATTCTTAAGCAGATTCTCGTGAGTATCAAATGCATTAATCTTTCCATCATCCAGCACAAGGATCCGGTCAGCGGACTCAACACTGGAGACACGCTGTGCAATAATGATCTTTGTCGTTCCCGGGATCTTCTTTGCAAATGCGGCGCGGATACTTGCATCTGTCGCCGTATCCACGGCACTTGTAGAATCATCAAGAATCAGGACTTTCGGCTTCTTAAGCAGGGCACGGGCGATACACAGACGCTGTTTCTGACCGCCTGATACATTGGAACCGCCGCGCTCTATCCTTGTCTCATAACCGTCCGGCATCCGGTCGATAAATTCATCGGCACAGGCTGCCTTGCACGCCTCGATACACTCCTCTTCTGTGGCATCCGGATTTCCCCAGCGCAGATTATCAAGGATCGTACCGGAGAACAGAGTGTTCTTCTGAAGCACTACGGACACCTGATTTCTCAGGACTTCCGTATCATATCTGCGGACGTCCACACCGCCCACACAGACGCTTCCTTCGTCCACATCGTAAAGCCGGCAGATCAGGTTGACCAGACTGCTCTTTCCCGAACCGGTGCCGCCGATGACACCGATGGTCTCGCCGCTCTTAATATGAAGATCAATATCGGAAAGAGCGTTTTTGCCGCTTCCGTGTTTGTATGAGAAATTCACATGGTTAAAATCAATGCTTCCGTCAGCCACTTCCATAACCGGATCCTCCGGATCTGTCAGGTCTGCTTTCTCGTTGAGCACCTCGCTGATACGGCGGATACTTGCCATGGACATACTGATCATAACGACAACCATGGAGAGCATCATCAGACTCATCAGCAGTGCCATAATGTAACTGAACAGGCTGGTCAGGTCACCGGTCGTCAGTGAACCGCCGACGATAAACTTGGCGCCGAACCATGAAACCGATATGATACAGAAATAAACTGCCACCATCATGGCCGGGTTGTTAAACGCCAGCAGGCCCTCGGCCTTAACGGAAAGGTCGTAGAGCATCTTTGAGGCTTTGGAGAACTTCACATTCTCGTAATCCTCACGTACAAACGCCTTTACAACGCGGATTGCGGTAACATTTTCCTGTACGCTGGCATTTAAGTCATCGTATCTGCGGAATACCTGTCTGAATATCTTCAGTGTAACCATCATGATCGAACCGATCACGATTACAAGGAATACAACGGCGATCAGGAACATTGCGCTTAAGCGCGGGCTGATGATCAGGCACATTGCGAAACTGAAGATCAGGTTCAGCGGCGCACGGACCGCCACACGGATGATCATCATGTACGCGTTCTGCACGTTTGTGATATCTGTCGTCATACGTGTGACCAGACCGGGTACACTGAATTTATCAATATTTGAAAATGAAAACGTCTGGATGTTGGCATAGATCGCTTCACGCAGATTTGCCGAAAGCCCTGATGCGGCGCTTGCGGCGTTCTTTCCTGCAAATGCACCGAAAGCAAGGCTTAAAAATGCCATAAGCACCATGAGGGCTCCATAGCGGTATACAACCGGAAGGTTGCTCGCTTCAAGTCCCCGGTCAATAATGATCGCGGTGACAAAGGGCATCAGTATTTCCATAATTACTTCAAGGGCGGTCAGACCTATGCAGAGAAAGGTGTCCCGCTTATACTTTCCCAGTTGTTGTAATACTTTTCTCACTGTAGATAAACCTCCTGTCTGTTTTTTTGATTGTTTTCCTCGTGTTCCATCCTGGCAAGCTGATTGATAAGTTTCTGTTCCAGATCCCAGAGCTGTGTCTGTTCCTTCCGGTCGAGTGCACTGCAGATTTCTGACTCCATCTGATCCGCCTTTTCCATGAACTTATCACCCTCAGCGATCAATTTCGCCGTAGGAAGCACTTTCTTTTTCCGGACATCGTCCGGGTCAGCAAGAAAATAAAGATAACCTTTTTCCCTCATTTTTTTGATCAACGCAGACAGCGTTGGCTTTGACACCCCTATTTCACGGCATAACTCCGTCAGGTATGTTCCATTGGGATGATGTCTCAGGATATAGACCAGAAAATAGACCTGTACACCGGTTATACTCTCATTCTTTAAATTCAGTTCCATCAGCGCTGCCAGATTCAGTCCGATCTTCTTGATCCTGAAAAGCAGCTCTTCTGTTCTGAAACTTTCTTCCATTCCCTGTGAGCACCTCCTGTAATTCTGTAATCTTTCCATAATTGTTTTTAACCGAACAGTTCGTATCCTTATTTTCTGTCCATTAGAGATTTTAGCTCAGAATTCATTGAATGTGAAATTCAAAAGTGCTATAATCAATAAACATCTTTTATAGTTATCAATTATTATTTTGTATTATCTTGAAGGGAAATATTTTATGAATACCATACAACTGGAATGTTTTATCGCAGTAGCGGAATATCTGAATTTTTCAAAAGCCTCCCGGGAGCTTAAGATCACACAGCCGGCGGTCAGCCATCAGATCCAGACTCTGGAAGAAGAACTGGGTGTGAAACTGTTTAACCGCACAAGCAAAAGTGTTACCCTCACCCATGAAGGAGGTCTGTTTCTGCCGGATGCACAGCTTATCTTAAAAACTGCCCTGACCGCAAAACAGCGTCTGGGCAGCCATGAGCATTTTATTTCGCTGGAACTGGGATGCCATAACTATATGGAACTGAATCTCTTTCCTCCCATATTAAAAAAACTTTCAGACGAATTTCCGCTGTTGCGGCCAAATATCCATCTGGTTCCTTTTCCCTCGCTTTTAAGTCTCATCGAAAACAACCAGATCCACGCAGCGCTTGGCATTAAAGATGACCAGAGAATGTCTCCGCTGTTTTTCAAAGAGCTCTGCTCCGCTCCGGTAGCATGTGTCTGTTCTCCGGAACACCCGCTGTCAAAATATGAGTCGCTTACAAAAAACCAGCTGACGGGAAATTTTATTGCCTGTTCTCCGCGCCAGATCCCGGATTCGATCTTTACAATGCAGAACAGCATCCTTGTGAATCTGCTGCCGGAACAGAGATTCTTTGCCGAAAATATAGAAAGTGCCTTTGCTCTTGCAAAGGCACAGCTGGGTTATACTTTATATCCGAATATTGCTCCCGCCAGAGATCCGGAACTGCGTTATATCCCAATCACCAATCTTCCCCGGATCTCATTCGGGGTGTACTGCCAGCATAAACACGATCAGCCGGTATTAAAAAGGTTCCTGAACCTGATCTCTCAATATATGAAAGACGGCGCAGAGGATACAGAGAACGTTTGATCTTTAATGGATCTATTCGAATTATTTCTTCACGTCCAACAGCTTGGTACCCTCCGGCGGATTGCTGTCTATCGCGCCTACGATTCTGTGGGGCATATATGGTTCTTCCAGAAATGCAATGTCTTCCTCTGTTAATTTCACCGAAAATGCTCCGGCGGCATCATCAAAATGAGATGCTTTCGTCGCTCCGATGATCGGCGCTGTCACTCCTTTTGCCCATTCCCATGCCAATGCGATCTGCTGCATTTTTACGCCGTATTTTTCTGCCAGAAGATGAACCCTGCGGACAATTTCCATATCCTGCTCCCTTGTCCGGTCATATTTCCCCATAGCGGCCCGGTCTGTTTTGCTGCGGATAGAATCCGAATTCCATTCCGGCCGGGTCAGATGTCCGGCTGCGAGAGGACTGTAGGGCATGAGGGATACATTCATCTGACGGCAAATGGGAATCAGCTCACGCTCATCTTCCCGATAAAGGAGATTGTAATGATTCTCCATAGCCGCAAACTGTGCCCACCTGTTGTCCCGTGCGGCGAGCTGCATATTATAGAATTGATATCCATACATAGCTGACGCTCCGATAGCCCGTACTTTTCCGGACACCACCAGATCATTCAGAGCCTCCATCGTCTCTTCAATCGGCGTATCATAGTCAAAACGATGAATAATGTACAGATCCAGATAATCCGTACCGAGCCGTTTCAGACTGCCTTCGATTTCCCGGTGAATCGCTTCGGAAGAAAGTCTTCCGGGATTAAAATAGACTTTGGATGCAATAACAACTTTATCCCTTGAAACATTTTTTCTGAGTGCATTTCCAAGATATTCTTCACTGGTCCCTTCTGAATATCCGTTTGCAGTATCAAAAAAATTGATCCCAAGGTCAAGCGCATGTTTTACGATTTCCTCAGTTCCTTTTTCATCCAATGTCCAGTCATGCAGTGTTCCTGGTTTTCCAAAGCTCATGCAGCCAACACAGAGCTTCGATACCTCAATGTCCGTATTTCCAAGTTTTGCGTATTCCATATACACCAATCCTTTCATCTTATAAACTTGTCAAAACAGGGTTGTTTAAATAATCGTAAACACGTTTGACCTCGCTTATTTTACGGGTATCCAGCATAGACGGACAGTCTTTATCCAGACCGGCGATCTGTTCTATATCCGCATCGTCCAGTGCAAAATCCCAGATATCCAGATTTTCCCGCATACGCTCCCTGTGGACCGATTTGGGGATAATGATCACTCCCTGCTGTACATTCCATCTCAGAATGATCTGCGCCGGTGTCTTTCCGTGCTTTTCAGCGATTGTCTTCAATACCGGTTCGTCAAACATGCCTTTCAGCCCTTCCGCGAAAGGCGCCCATGCCTGGGGCTGTACTCCCAGCTCCTCCATGATATCAAGATCTTCTTTTCTTTGATAGTGAGGATGCCGCTCAATCTGGTTGATCTGCGGTACAATATCCACATTATAGCACAGATCCAGCAGACGGTCCGGGTAAAAATTGCACACCCCGATTGCGCGGATCTTTCCTTCTTTATACAACTCTTCCATAGCCCGCCATGAACCGTAGTAGTCTCCAAAGGGCATATGGATCAGATAAAGGTCCAGATAGTCGAGTCCAAGTTTATGTAACGATTCCTCAAAAGCTGACATCGTATTTTCGTACCCCATCTGCTGAATATATGCTTTCGTAGTGATAAACAGTTCCTCACGCGGGATGCCGCAGCTTCGGATTGCTCTGCCAACTGCTTCTTCATTCTGATATGAACTTGCCGTATCGATTAATCTATATCCTTCTGCAATGGCGTTTTTGACCACCTGTTCACAGTCTTCCTCCGGGATCTGGAAAACGCCGAATCCCTCCATCGGCATTTCGATCCCGTTATTTAATTTTATTTTCTCTGTCATAACTGCCTCCGTAAACTCCAAAACCATGAGACTTTTAGAGCCTCATGGTCCATGGCAAATATTTATTTCATCTCTTTCTCCCAGTAACGGATCACATTGAGCTGTGCGGCAGCTGCGTGATTTTATCCTGCCATGCCGATACTTTCCAGCCAGTCGGCAACGGCGTCCGCGCAGTCCTCCGCCTCATCACTTCCAAGGGAAAGACCCTCTGTGATCTCTGCGTCCGGTTCCATCTCAGCCATTGTATCAAGAGAACCGGAAAATCCGCTTCCTCCGCTTGTGTTAAAAGGAGCTACTGTTTTTCCGGACAGATCATACTCGTCCAAGAATGTATAAATGATCATCGGCATATCGCCCCACCAGTTGGGGAATCCCAGATAGACCGTGTTATAACCGGACAGATCCACAGTATCTGCGATCGCCGGACGGGCGTCACTGCTCTGCTCTTCCTTGGCGATATCAAGCAGTTCGTCATAATCATCTGTATAAGGCTCCGCAGGGACGATTTCAAACAGATCCGCGCCGGTCTGTCTCTGGATCTCCCGCGCTGCGGCCTCTGTATTTCCTGACCACGAAAAATACGCGATAAGAGCGTTCCCTTCTCCGGCAGTACTTTCCGTGCCGTCCGCCGTACTTTCCGCCTGTTCTGCGTCTTCAGCTTCCGCCGCATCCTGGGAATCTGTATTTTCCACTGTCTGATCAGATGCCGCGGTATCGGAATCTGTCCCGCCGCTGCACGCAGCCAGACAGAGAACTGCTGTTCCCGCGATCAGTACGGAAAACATCTTTTTCAATAACCTTGTCTTCATAGGCGTCCTCCTGACTTTCTATTCTTTTTTGCTTATATTCATGCATTTCCCGATCACATCGCCTGTACGGAGATACTCATAAGTCGGCATCTCGAAAAGAACGGGCTTGAGCGTATGGTAATCAATCTTTCCAGCCTCATTTAATACGCTCTTCTCTGCATAAACGCCGTCGATCTTGCAGATAAAGCTCTCGAATCCTTCCGTTTCATAGATGTCGTCTACTGTACAGTCCATAACTACCGGAGCCTCATCGATTACCGGCGCGCCTGTACCTTCTGTGTGGTAAGCAAACATTTCGGATTTATCTACCTTGTTTCCGCTGACGCATCCTGCCCTGTCTGCTTTTTCCAGCATTGCTTCATCTACAATATTTACAGTCAGGGCACGTGTCTCTTTGATACCCTGGTTTGTATAATGGGTTTTTGCCAGGCTCACCATGATCCGGTCGTGTCCGATGATTCCCACATGGCCTGCCAGAACGTAATTCGGTTTTCCATTTACCATAGTACCTGCTACAACAAGCGGAGTAGGATAAAGTGCAAGGCTCTTTCCAATATTCTTTTTCATGATCTTTTACTTCCTTTCAAATTCTGTTTATTTCAGTTTTTTGCCAAGTTCATATGCCTGTTTCGGATATTTCGAGTGTTCTGTCATAGACGGCGTTCCACAGCCTTTTCCAAGCACCATTCCCATATCCTTCAAGTTCAGATAATGTACCAGTGTCTTATAGTGTGCTTCCAGTGCGTCAAAGGTCCAGCCGTCGCTGTTCCACGCTGCCGTCAGAAGCGCAGATTTCATCCTCTTGCGCTGAATACTGCTGTTGAACGCGCAGAAACGATCGATCAGTATTTTCAGCTGAGCCGACATCCCATAATAATACAGCGGTGTGACAAATACCATCATATCCGCATCCAGAATATCCTGCCGGAATTCCTCTACATCATCTTTCTGTACGCATGGTCCTTCATATCCACAGTGAATACACCCGGTACAGGGATGAATATCCGCATGGGCGGCATCGATCACCTTGACAGTATGTCCGGCTTCCTCTGCTCCCCGGATAAAACTGTCCGCCAGCATATTTGAAGAGCCATGCTGATTCGGACTTCCTTCCAAAACTACAATCTTCATCTTTATGCCTCCAATCTTACAGATTAATTTCTGTCTTCATATATATTGTAAGACGGATCGGCTTTAGAGTCTAATACCTGTCCTTTATCGTTTTCCATACGTTTTATGAATAGTTTTAAAGAATCCGGTCAACTGCCAGTCCGATCCTTCTCAGATTCGTAATCCTCTTCGCCATCATCTCCGGGGAGACCGGCATTTTTCTCATACCATTTTTCATGATAACGGAGATCCCACTCAAAGGGATGCTCCAGCATATAGCTTTTCAGACAGTTCTGTCCGCACATCATAACGGCCGGCTTAAGGAAATAGTGATCCGTTTCCGCCCGCAGATAATAATCCTTCAGATTCTCATAATATCCCTTGTTTGCATCGATATTATGAAAATTGGTCATCACACGGTCGTAATAAATCCAGTGGATCAGATCGTCTTTATCCTTGAAATGATTATAAAATCCCTGTCTGCTGACTCCGGTCTTTTCCCGGATATCTTTGATCGTGACAGATCTAAGTTCTTTTGTCCTGCACAGCTCCAGCAGAGCGTCCGCCACGATCTGTTTAATATTAATTGCCATTTTTATTCCCCGATTCTTTTTCCTGCCAGATACGCTTCCTCCATTGCCTTTGTTCCGATTACTTCACCCTTCTGCCAGACACGCTCGCCCCAGATCACCTGACGTACACGGTTTCCCAGATTCTCCAGTATCATCACCAGATCGTCGGCGTTTCTCTTCAGGCCGCCTTTTCCGTCATGTCCTGTCACGATCACATAGGCTTCCTTGCCGCCCAGCCCCTGCCACTTCGGAAGGAGCCGGTCGATCATTACTTTCATCTGTCCGCTCATCGTCAGGAAATAAGTCGGCGAAGCCAGCAGAAGCACGTCAGCCGCCTCTGCCTTATCGAGAATCTCTGCCATGTCATCTTTCTGAACACATGAACCGGTCCGGAAACAGGCGTAGCATGCCCTGCATGGATGGATTTCTCTGCTTCGAAGAAAGATTTTCTCCACCTGATGTCCCCCTTCTTCTGCCCCGCGGATAAATTCATCGCACAGCAGGTCAGAATTTCCTTTTTCACGGGGACTTCCGTTAATTACCAATACCTTCATTTCATTCATCTCCTTCATCTTCGCAGCTGTCTCCCGGTCTTTTGAAAAATCCGCGGCAGATAATATGCGATCCAGATAAACAGCCCCATCATCGCCAGATAATCTATATAAAAAGATATCAGGGACTCACTGTAATCCAGAAAAACAAACTGTGTTCTCAGAAACATGTAAGTCACCAGATTTCTTGTCACAAAAGTATACAGCCCGTATACCGCGATCGCGGCCGCTATGATACGAAGCAGGATTGTCCTGACCCGCAGCGACTTTATCTGCGGGAAAATATTGCTTATTCTTGCCAGTATCATGCCCCAATGGAGTCCGAGATGCAGAGACATAAGGACAAATCCCCAATAGCATGCAGCCATATGCATCAGTCTGGCAGTTCCCATTCCACTGTCAATGGGAAGGAATGCAAACACGTGCCGGGACATGATGATTCCGCTTGCCATCAGACAGATCATTGCAATGAACAGCGCCAGATCGATCACATTCATCAAAATCCTTGCCGCTGTATATTTCCCACGGAAAAGACCTTTGTGCCAGTTCCCTCATACATAAGCCGGTAACATTCCTCTATTTTCTTTCTGTCATCCATCTCGTTCTTCCCTGCCTTCCTGATCCAGTTCACAACGGATATGTATTTTCTGTCCCGCCTCTCTCAGATAGGCTGCAGTAAATTGTTTTCCTGCAGTAAGGCATGAAATACATTGCCATCAATAGTAAAACAAAATCTTTTTGCCATTTGAAACGTCTCCTTTATATTCTTCTGACTCTATTCTATACAAAACCGAAAAATCATCAATTTCAGTTTCTTCTGTTTCTCATAAGTAAAACTTATAACACGCTTGGTGCAGACGTGGAGACTCCATCGTACTGGATCAGATCCGCAATGAGATAGAAAAGGAGCATCCTCAGATTCAGATTGAAGATACTCCTTATTTCTATGATTTTCACGTATTTAACCAGTGTGAACAGCAGCGGTATATCATGCTTACATTAGCGGGATGGACAGCAGCCTTTCCCACCGGTGCCTCCGCAAAGATGCGTGCCTTCCGATCCTCTCTCTCACTCATCTTTCGTCACTTCTTTTTTCATATCTTTGATCACATGTCCCGGCCAGCCGCCGTTTGTCATAAACGGAATTACCGTTTTTCCTGTAAGATCAGCCTTGTCAAGAAATGTATGTACCGCCGGCGCCATGGTATACCACCATGTGGGAGTTCCTAT
Source organism: uncultured Lachnoclostridium sp. (assembly GCA_930986645.1). Classification (GTDB taxonomy): domain Bacteria; phylum Bacillota; class Clostridia; order Lachnospirales; family Lachnospiraceae; genus Mediterraneibacter. Next base: position 11,008 of record CAKNJS010000018.1, on the reverse strand, counting down.
GGCGACCCCATCATACTGCGACAAATCAACGTCAATCGGTTTGATCGGAGGCTTATACCCTTTATTTACCTCTCTCTGTCCCTGAGATACTACTTCATCATAGCTGCCCTCATACGGCTGAACCGTATCAATACGGGTAATATCCGCTCCGATTCCTTCCGCAAGGTGTTCTGCGATTCTTTTTGTGTTTCCATTGGACCATGAATAATAGACTTTCTGGTTATACATATATGCCGTGTTTTTCAGCCTCTTCAGATTATTGTACAGCCCGAAATAATCTGGAATGGCGATCTGCTTCGGACATTCTGTCGTACAGTAACGGCATCCGGTACAGCCGATCGCCGTGTTCTTCCGGATCACTTCCGCTACTTGTTCAAGCAATGTTTTTTTCCTTTTCGGAAAGTGAGCGAAACTCTTTCATATAAGAGGTATTGTCCTGCACCTGCTCCGGCGTGGACATTCCGCTCAGAACCACACAGACTCCATCCAGACCTGCTGCAAAACGGATTGCCCATGAAGCCAGGCTTGCGCTGGGATTGGCGTTTTTAAGAAGTGTTCTCGCCTCTTCTGGCAGATTGACAAGGGTTCCGCCTTTCACCGGTTCCATAACAAGTACTTTACATCCGTATCTTCTCGCTGTCTCATAGCATTTCCGGGACTGGATCGCATGATCTTCCCAGTCCAGATAGTTGATCTGAAGCTGAACGAATTCTGTGTCCGGGTGTTTCGACAGCACTTCTTCCAGTACGTCAGCTGTTCCATGAAATGAAAAACCCGTGTGCTTTGCATACCCCTGCTTTCGCATTTCTTCCACAAACTCAAAAGTCCCCAGCTTCTCAAACGCTTCATAGTACGCCTTTCCCACATTGTGGATCAGATAAAGGTCAAAGTAATCTACACCGCAAATTTCCAACTGGCTGCGGAAGAACGGCTCCTGATCCTCCGGCTTTTTGATGTAGTTCAGAGTGATCTTATCCGTCAGCCAGTAATCTTCTCTTTTATACCGGTCAACAAGCGCCTTTTTTAACACCGGTTCACTGGCCTCATCGTTATAACGATGGGCTGTATCGAAGTATCCGAATCCCTGAGACATATACAGGTCTACCATCTCTTTTACTTTCTCTACATCTACTGTAGACCGGTCATTCTCGTCAAATACCGGCAGACGCATGAAGCCGAAGCCCAATGGCTGCAATTTCCTTCCTGTCTGCAATGATAGTTCATTCACCCTTTCTCCCTCCTTTTAACTGCCTTTATTTTATCCTGCTTCTTTTCAATTAGATGCAGCACCCTCTTCAAATTACTGTCCTGAATGTGTCATTATAATTCATCCATGGAGACAATCTCATACTCCCGGTTTCCCAGTCCGTGCTGTGCCGTAGCTTCCACTGTATGAATACCGTGGCGGGAATCCATACGCTCGATCAGCGCTTTCTTTCCCGGATCAGGTGAATTGACTACTGCGTCATAGCACGCCTGATCCACAGCTACCGGATCAACAGATGCAAAGATTCCAAGATCTGCCATCTCCGGTTCTGCCGGATGGGAGTCACAGTCTACACTCAGCCGGTTCGCCACATTGATATACAGCATATTTTCTGCTCCCTTATATGAAATCACTGCCTTGCATGCGTCCGCCATGGACTCCAGAAAATGATCCTGAGGCGGCAGGTTGTTGAACAGTTCTGCAGACTCTGTGGTCAATCCCGCGGTATGGATATTGGTCTTTCCATGAGTAGACGCAATACCGATACTGATGTTCTTCAGTGCGCCGCCGAATCCTCCCATCGCGTGTCCTTTGAAATGGGACAGCACAAGGACAGAATCATAATCTGCAAAATGTTCTCCTACGATGTCTTTGTCCAGATGGAATCCGTTCTCTACCGAAATATCCATCTCGCCGAACTCATCCATGATATCGCATGGCGCCATCGCCTTAAAACGTGATCCTCAATTGCTTTCCAGTACAGTTTCGGATCCTGACGCTGTCCGCCGTAAGCCGTACAGCACTCGATAATCGTTTCGTTCAGCTTATGGACCAAATCGCCGATCAGTTCCGGATGAAGATAGTTGTTTCCTCCCGGCTCACCGGTGGAAATTTTTACGCCAACCTTTCCTTTCAGCTCTGTTCCAAGGGCATTGTAGATTTTTATCAGGCTTTCCGGCGTGATCTCTTTTGTAAAATATACTTTAGCCTTTTCCATTATTTGTATCCGCTTTTCTATCATTATAATTCAGTACGTAAACAGCTCCTGTCTATTTTATTTCTTCGTCGGGAAACTGCTGCCGGCCTCGAATTTCTCCGCCACATCTTTCAGATAATCCGTGATCGGGAGATGCTGCGGACAGGCTTTCTCGCACTGTTTACATCCAATGCAGTCGCTTGCTTTTCCATGTTTCAGACTGATATTGTTGTAATAGACCGCCTGACTGGAGAAGCTTCCTGTCGTTCTGGAAATACTGTTATAAAGTGCAAAATACTGCGGGATTGCAATCTGTTTCGGGCATCCGTGTGTACAGTAGGAACATGCGGTACAAGGAATCGGCGTATTCTTCTCAATAATATTCCTCACCTGATCGATAATCGCCAGCTCTTCCTCCGTAATCGGTTTAAAATCTTTAAATGCAGCCGTGTTGTCCATAACCTGCTCCATGGAATTCATGCCGGACAGAACACGCACGACGCCTTCCTGGCTCGCCGCAAACCGGAAGGCCCATGAAGCTGCAGAAGCGTCAGGATTGCAGCCTTTCATCAGTTTCAGCGCCTCATCCGGAAGATTTACCAGCGTACCGCCCTTGCACGGTTCCATGACAAATACCGGCTTTTTGTATTTATTCGCTACTTCGAGACAGCGACGGGACTGTACATTGGGCTGCTCCCAGTCCACATAGTTGATCTGGAGCTGAATGAAGTCGAAAATCTCTCCATATTTTCCAAGGATCTCATCCAGAAGCTCCGGCATATCGTGGAAAGACATACCCAGATATTTTATTTTTCCTTCGGCTTTCTTCTTTGCGGCAAAACCAAATGCATCATATTTCTGACATTTATCATAGACATTGGTGCCCATGTTGTGGAGCAGATAATAGTCAAAGTAATCCACCCCGCAGTGCTCCAGCTGTTCATTGAAGATGCGCTCCATGTCTTCCGCATCTTTAAAGTCACGCAGCGGAAGCTTTGTTGCCAGTTCAAAGCTGTCTCTCGGATGGCGCTCCACCAGAGCTTTTTTGACCGCCTCCTCACAGTGATATCCGTGATAAGTATATGCCGCGTCAAAATAAGTAAATCCTTGATCCATGTATGTGTCGAAAAGTTTCTCGATCAACGGGTAGTCGAAAGACGCCGGATCATCCGCATTTGTAACAGGCAGTCTCATGCATCCATAACCAAACTGATATTTTTCCATTTTTCTCATCCTTTCTGCTGTTTCTGTTTGTTTGACTATCTTATATTTTACTTTTCTTCCATCTTCGCTGCTGCCGCATTGACGCAGTTCAGAGCATTCAGGCTTCTCGGATAACCGATAAACGGAAGGCACTGGGAGACGACCTTGATCAGGAATGCTTTGTCATTTCCCACCATCATGTTGTTCATGGCATGGGATGTAAGCTGAGGCTCGCATCCGCCCTGCGCTGCCAGGAAACAGAATGTGATCATCTCTCTCTGCTTATAGTCCAGACCTTTTCTTGTGTAATAGTCTCCAAAGCAGTTGTCTGTAAGCCACTTACTGATATGTCTGCTCTCTTCCGGACCGGACTGGGCGAATCCTCTCATGGACTCTCCCATGATATCGATCATCGCTTTCTCTCCTGCCTCCAGTCTATTCTCTGTGGCCGTCGTTGCCTGAGGCTCCAATGGCAGTTTGATGCCTCGTTCTGTCAGAATATCATTCACGATATGCAGACAGGGGAATACTCTTCCAATACCCAGATATCATCACTGTTTACGACTTCATCAAACGCAAAATTGTCAAACCGCTCGATAAACTTCCGGATCTGTCTCCAGAAACTTCGACTTGTAACCCGGGAACATTCTGTCATGATATTTTCTTGATGCTTCCGTAATACTCATTTCAATCACGCTCCCTGATCTGTCGGCTCTGATTTATAATTTCTTATTTAACTGTTATTTTAGAACTATTTCCAGAAAGAACAATTCTGTTTTCAAATGAAACTCATAAGTAAAACTTATGCAGGATTTTTCATCAGAAAAAGGCAGGATGCCATGCACCCTGCTCACATTTCCCAATATGAAGATGAAGTGCAGAACAGGATCACTGTCTTCCCAGTAAAATCATTTGCTTCTACAAAGGTATCCATGGACCTTGCAGCGATGCCCCACCAGATTGGACCTATGAACAGCGTGTCGTAGTGTTCCATATTCTCAACAGCATCTGCAATCTCCGACGGCTCCTGCTGCGAGACTTCCAGCAGCTCCTCATAAGTATCCGGATAAGGCGTTACCGGTTGGATCTGAAACAAATCCGCCCCTGTCTGGCTGGCGATCATCCCGGCAATAATCTGTGTGTTGCCCTTTTCAATGTTTCCAACTACATACTGCTCTCCTGCCATGGAAAAATATGCTGCAAGGATATGACTGTCTGTACTGCCTGTTCCTTCCTGGCTCTGGTCTTCCGTCTCTGTTTTTGACGCAGAGTTTTCCACATCTGTCTCTGCTTCCAGTGCTTCTGCACACTGTTCCAGATACTTTACAATGGGAATCTGCTTCGGGCAGCCCTCGGTACAATAATGACATGACGTACAGGGAATTGTAGAAGAATTTCCCATAATCCTCTGGGCCTGCTGGATGATTTTCTGTTCTTCCTCGTTCAATGGCTGAAAGTTCTTCATATAAGAAAGATTATCTTTCATCTGATCTGTATCAGACATACCGGAAAGAACTGCAGGACTTTATCCATACATTACAGACGGTTTATTCTGAAAAAACGGATACCAGAATATTTTTCTGATACCCGTCCATACTCTCTTACTTTTCAGTTTTCCTTCTGTGTATCCTCAGATGTAAGAAGCTTCCTTAGGATCGCAGCAAATTCCTCAATATAATAATTCGTCTGTTCTTTCAGCCAGAACACACAGTAATTTCTCTGAAGCTGCCGTCCGTTCCGGACAATGGGCAGCCTCCTGATGGCGGCTCCTGCGGGCGGCAGTGTTCCCACACTCTCAATGGGGAGAAAGCCCCGGTTCCCGGCCACCATAAGCCTCCCCTCCTCCAGATTCTCCGCGAACAGGAATTTCCCTCCGAATCCTAATGTGTTCTGAAAATAATCCTGTTCTGTATTCTGCTGTTCTCTGGAAGAGATAAGGATACAGGGGAGCCGTTTCAGACTTTCCAGTTCCACAGACTCCTGACTGCTCAGATGACTTCGTACCGAGAGTTCTGCATAGCACCCGCACTGCAGAAGCTGATAGTTTTCATACTGGCTGGAAAAGGCTCGTCTCTGGTCGCTTAAGATCACATCCACTCCGCCGAAACGCAGCAGATCATACAGCTCTTCGTGAGTGCCGTTGACAATACTGATGGACACTTCAGGATAAAGCTGAGAAAATTCCGCTACGGCCTGATGGAGCTCCTGACCGCTGTAGCACCGCAGATATCCGATACGCAGCTGCAGCTCGTCATCCTGCCCGATCCGTATCGTCTCCCGCCGGACATTATCCACCTCTTCCAAAATCCCCTTACTCTGGCTGTAAAAATATTCTCCGGCCGGAGTAAGGGAGAATTTCCTGTTCTCCCTGTGGATCAGCTCCACTCCCAGTTCCTTTTCCAGAGCACGTATCTGCTGAGAGATGGCAGATTGGGATATATAGCACTGTTCTGCCGCCTCGGTAAAACTGCTGCAGTCCACAACAGCGGTAAAATATCTCATCTGTCGAAACAGCAAAGAATCACCTTCTCTTTCATGTATTAATGGCATTTACTCCATCCGCAGCACTTACAGATATTGCAGCCTTCTTCAAATACAAGCGGCTCGCCGCACTCCGGGCAGTACATCTTGTCTGTCTCCGACTCTGTGCTCACAGCTTTCGGTTTCGGCGCCTTCTCCGTCTTACGGACAGCTTTTACATTTGAGCTTCCGTTCCGCTCCGCCAGCTCTGCCTGCATCTCATTGTACATATCCATGAGTGCGTTTCCGACTGCCATCGGACAGCAGGCTCCTTTGCTCGTGTCTTTTCTCGAAACACGTCTTGCTGTATAGGACGGGCAGGAGCCGCTGGAATTAAGCTGATCTACAATCGTCTCAATGCTGATTCCGCCTCTTGCGCTGATGGAGATCATACGGGAAAGTCCCACCATAAAGTTGTTACATCCGCCTGTGGAGCCTTTGCTTAAATACGTCTCCAGAAGAGCTCCTGTGTGCGGATCGAACAATGCAATACAGTGAAGGCTTCCGCATCCTGTGGTCAGTTTTCTCTTCTTTCCGACTACATCGTCTGTGACAAGCAGAATCTCACCTCTCTTAAGACCCTCGCCTGCGGATACTTTCTTTGTCTCTTTCTTCTCAGTAGTATTGAGAATGCCGATCCTCTTACATCCATCACGGAAGATTGTGATACCCTTAAGCCCTTTCTCATAAGCATACAGATAGAGGCTTTCGGTCTCTTCCACTGTAAAACGGTTCGGCACGTTTACAGTAGAGCTGATGGAAGCGTCAATATGTGTCTGCCATACAGACTGCATATCGATTCTCTGGCGGTAATCCAGTGTCATGGCTGTTACAAAATAATCCGGCAGCTCCGAATCGCTCTTCAGTCCGTGCTGTTTCATAAAACTCTCAACGATCTTTGTATATACCTTATAGTATACGTCTGTACCGTGCAGGGATTCTGTCTTCCGCTCATAGTAATTTGCATAGACGGGTTCGATTCCGCCTGATATGCCCAGCATTGTGGAAAGTGTTCCTGTCGGAGCGATCGTAAGGAGCTGTGAATTCCGCAGGCCGTACTTACGAACCAGTTCCCTTGTCTTCTCGGATGTATTTGCCTCAAAAAACGGGGTTGACATGATCTCTTCAATATTACATTTTTCAAACGGCCCCTTTTCCTTTGCCAAAAGTGCCGACGCGGCGATCGCGGAATCTGCCATTGCAAATCCAATATTATCGCACATCTCGACCGCGTCTTCCTCACCGTAGGTAAGCCCCAGCTTGATCAGGCAGTCAGCAAGTCCCATGATGCCCAGACCGATCTGTCTCCATTCACCTACACTGTCACGCTGCTCTTTCAGAGGATGCAGCGGAAGGCCTTCTTCCAGTACTTCGTTGAGTGCGCGGACGGAAACCGCAACGCAGTGTTTCAGCCCCTCAAAATCAAACTGTGCATGGTCTGTAAACGGATCCTGTACGAACTCAGAAAGATTAATGCTGCCAAGCAGACAGCTTCCTCCTGCAGGAAGCGGCTCCTCTGCGCAGGGATTTACTCCGGCATAAGAAAACTCCTCTGTATTGCTCAGCAAATTCCATCCTTCGATTCGGTCCCAGAACAGAGCTCCCGGTTCCGCATAGTCCCAGTTTGTCTCAGCGATACGGCGGAACAGTTCTCTGGCATTTACTGTCTTTTCAATAACTTCACCTGTCGCCTCTCTCGTATAATGAAGCAGATAATCCTCATTATTCTTCACCGCTTCCATGAAGTCTTCATGAATGCGGACAGAAATATTTGCTTTTGTCACCTTCTCCAGATCTGTCTTAAGATCTATAAATTCCTCCACATCAGGATGGGAACAGTCAATAGAAATCATAAGAGCCCCGCGCCGGCCATTCTGGCCGATCAGCGCTGTCACAAGAGAATAAAGCTCCATGAAAGACACGGAGCCGCTTGTCTCTTTTGCAGCATTATTGATCTTTGCGCCTCTTGGACTCAATTTAGAGATATCCACGCCGCATCCTCCGCCGTAACTGTAAGTACGTGCAAGTTTCTTGGCACAGTCGAAGATACTCTCTATATTATCTTCCGGCGGGTCGACCACATAACAGTTGGAATAAGTTACTTTCCTGCCCTCCTGATTCAGTCCTCTATTGGAAAGGATCCGCCCTCCAAACAGAAATTTCTTCTGCCGGATATAATCAGCGATTTCTTCATTGCCGCCGCTGATCCGGTGGATCCAATGATCAAAACTTTCTCCTTCATTACAATACTTTTTTGTCCAGATGTCTGTCCCGAGCTGATTTTCTTCTCCCAGCCATTCTTCTACTGTCATTTTCCGTACCTCTTTTCAAATTTTGCATATACTAAAAATGTACCCTTCTTCACAGGAATACATGCGCCTGTAAAAAAGGGTATCATTTCAAAAACAAAATATCAAGACTTGACAAATCAAAAAGGGACGTTCCAACCACAAAATATAGTATTTTACCGCAGATTTTTACACAATATTTTTGACTGCACAGTCCGCCTGTCTCCACAACATATTTTATCGCACGGCCGTAATGATTGATCCGCGGGGATGCGGTCTTCTTCCTGTCTATAAAAAGCACAACAGAAAATATTTATCAGAATTTCATTTGCCTGAAAGTCTGTTATGTGAGATAATGCCGGTAACGGATAAACTAAGGGAGGACACAAATGATGAAACATATGATTCGAAGAATACTTGCACTCCTGTGCACCGTCACTCTGATATTTGCCCTTGCGGCCTGCAGCGGCTCAAAGGATAAGAAAGACAGCGGGAAAGATACCGCAGAAAACAACTCTTCTGAGAATGAATCGGAGGAAAAACCAGACGGAGAAGTCACAGGGAAATTTGCTTCTATACAGGATTTTATCGACTCTGATCTATTTCGCAAGCATCTGGAACCTAAGATTGCCGACTTTGAAGATAAAGGGCTGGCTATGAGTTTTGAAGCTGAGGACAACAAACTGATCTGGAACTTTAAAATTACAGATTCTAATCTTTCCGGCGCTATGGATCCCTCGTCTCTGGAATCTGCTCTGGATTCTCAAGCATCTGCCTTTGAATCTGTCGCGGATATACTTGTAAACGCAGTAGATGTAGATTCTCCTGTCGTACTTGTACGTTATCTGGATGACAAAGGTACAGAACTGGCCTCGAAAGAATTCAGCGCCACGGAAGTTCTTACATCCAAAGACAGCGATTCTGCTGATCCGGATGCATCATCTGACGCCTCCGCCGCCGAATGACAAAAATACAGACTTAATTATAAAGGATGTTCTATTCAAGAGGGACATCCTTTTATTTTTTCAAACTGTATATATTTTATATTGACAGTCAGTACATTTTTCGCTATACTGTGCTTATCTAACAAGTACAGTATAGTCACTCTGCTATACAAATACAGAAAAGGAGCAGAAAAAAATGAGTGAAACATATATCTCTATCGACCACCTTTCAAAAAAATACGATAAAGACTTTGTGTTAAAAGATGTCAATGCCGTTCTCCATAAAGGAGAAATCCTCGGTTTCCTCGGACCGAGCGGAGCCGGAAAGACCACTACGATCAAAATCCTGACCGGACAGCTCTTACCCACATCGGGCACGGCGGAAGTCCTCGGCATCGACTGCCGGAAAATTGATGAACGCATCTATGAGCAGATCGGCATCGTCACAGATTCCAGCGGCGTGTACGAACGGATGACCGTCTTTGACAACCTGAAATACTTTGCCCGTATCTTGAATGTACCTCTTAAAAATATCGATCCGCTCCTGAAGCGTATCGGACTCTATGAACACAGGAAGAAACCGGCGTCAAAGCTCTCCAAAGGGCAGACCCAGAGGCTCATCCTTGCAAGAGCGCTTCTGCATAAACCGAAAGTCCTCTTTCTCGATGAGCCCACCAGCGGACTGGACCCATCCACTGCACTTGAGATCCACCGCATCTTAAAGGAGCTCAGAGATGATGGCATGGCCATCTTCCTGACTACGCACAACATGGAAGAAGCTGCAAAGCTCTGCGGCCATGTGGCGCTCCTAAACGAGGGCGTGATCGTGGAATACGGCACACCGGAGGAAATCTGCCTGAAGTACAACCGGATCAAGAAATACCGGGTGCAGCTCACCGACGGCACGAAACACGTTCTCCTGCAGAGTCCTGAGACCGCCGGACGCATCAGCTCATGGATGAACGAAGATCAGATCGAGACGCTCCACACCTGCGAGCCCACACTTGAAACTGTATTTTTAGAAGTAACAGGGAGGGAATTACAATGAATATCAAACCAGTACACTTAAGGAAACTTGCCGCCATCATAGATGTGAAAGGCCGGGCGCTCTTCAGCAAAAACTTTATCATCATGCCCGTCTTCTCTCTGGGATTTACGTTTCTGATGCAGATTATCTATGAGAAAGCCTCCGGAGGCATGGCGGCTATGAACGCTTATGCTCTTGCCATGGGAATGCTCATGAATGTCTCTATGATGGGCTTTTACTGCACTGCCGCATCTCTGGCAGAAGAGAAGGAGAAAAACACACTGCGCACCTTAATGACTTCCTCTGTCAACGGACTTGAATTCTTCCTCGGAAGCCTCATCCCGATCGTACTGATGACCGAAGCCGTCAATGTACTCTGCGTCTTTATCGTGCATATGACCATGAGCCCGATGCAGTGGGCTGCTTATCTGGCCGTCACTACGGCCGCTTCCGTCATTGCCTCCGTAATCGGAATGCTCCTTGGAATTTTTTCCAAGAATCAGGTTACCGCGAGCACACTTACTACGCCCGTCGTGCTTGTATTTATGATGGTTCCCATGTTTACCGGTTTCAGTGAGACACTCCAGAAGATCAGCATGTTCTTCTTTACCGGGATTGCATTTGACGCCATTGCAAACATTTCAAACGGTCTTCCCGCAGTGGATGTAAAGGGAATCGCCGTACTTGCGGCAGAGTTTATCTTTTCCCTGATTCTTTTCCTCTTCCTGTACCGCAGGAACGGATTCGAGAGGTGATCATATGGAAATTATTTTAAGCAATGCAAGCGACCGGCCGATCTACGAACAGATCACTTCCCAGATCAAGGAAATGATCATGAAAGGA
>CAKNJS010000017.1 GCA_930986645.1 uncultured Lachnoclostridium sp. | reverse complement strand
CCCCGACCTCCGCCTTACCAAGGCGACGCGCTACCGACTGCGCCAAGACAGCTTAGTATATATTGCTTTATACGCAATGACTAATATACACCAGTGCGTAATATGTTGTCAATAGAAAAATGCAATGATTCCTGTCATTTTTCCTTTTTTATATCAGCTTATGCTATACTTGGATAACACGGTGGTGTTTCCGGTAAGACTGGAGGGAAAAATGAAAATTGGAAGAGAGGAGCTTGAGGCTTTAGGAAGAGGACTGGAGAAATTGATGGAGTTCGTCAGGGGGATGGAACAGGGAGAACTGCCATATTTTTACAGATATTTTGATACGATGAAGAACAATATCGAGCTTTTTTTTCGTATAGGTGATGAAGATATCGATGATTTCCTGCCTGTACTCGAAAGGGATTGGAAAGCTTCGCACACAGTGCTGATAGGCGTGCAGAGCTATGATATCCGAAAAGCTCATCCTGAAGCCGATCCGGTTCTGGGGCTCTATTTCGCAGAACTTCTGTCAGAGGTGGAGCACTTCTTTGATCAGAGCGGAACGGAAATGGTCATATCTGATCTGATTTAAACACAAGGTAAAGTGCCGGAGAACAGACTGCTTTTGAGCAGAACATTCTCCGGCACTTGTGGTCATTTGCATTTTATGGTAAGATAACTTTCATGAATGTATGCGTTATATAGAGGAGGAGACAATGGAAAACGAAACTGTTTCAAAGAATTTTATCGAACAGGAAATAGACAAAGATCTTGCAGAAGGTGTTTACGATCACGTATGTACGAGATTCCCGCCTGAGCCGAATGGCTATCTCCATATCGGACATGCCAAGTCAATCCTTTTGAATTACGGACTGGCGAAGGAATACGGCGGTACATTCCATATGAGATTTGATGATACGAACCCTATGAAGGAAAAGATGGAATTTGTAGATTCAATTAAAGAAGATATTAAATGGTTAGGTGCTGACTGGGGAGATCATCTCTATTTTGCTTCTGATTATTTTGATCAGATGTATGAGTGTGCCGTTAAATTGATCAGGAAAGGAAAAGCCTTCGTATGTGATCTGACGGCGGAAGAGATGAGAGAGTACCGCGGAACGCTTACAGAACCGGGAAAGGAGAGCCCGTACCGCAATCGCTCTGTTGAGGAAAATTTAAGGCTCTTCGAGGAGATGAAAGATGGGAAATATAAGGACGGAGAAAAGGTGCTCCGGGCTAAGATCGACATGTCATCTCCGAATATCAATATGCGTGATCCGATTATTTATCGCGTAGCGCATATGACACACCATAATACAGGAGATAAGTGGTGTATTTATCCGATGTATGATTTTGCACATCCGATCGAGGATGCTATTGAGGGGATTACACACTCAATCTGTACGTTGGAATTTGAAGACCACAGACCGCTCTATGACTGGGTTGTGCGTGAATGCGAATTTGAGAATCCGCCCAGACAGATTGAGTTTGCAAAGCTGTACCTGACAAACGTAGTGACAGGCAAGAGATATATCAAAAAGCTGGTGGAAGACGGAATCGTGGACGGCTGGGATGATCCCCGCCTTGTTTCAATAGCCGCACTCAGAAGACGTGGATTTACACCGGAGTCTATTAAGATGTTTATTGATCTGTGCGGTGTATCAAAGGCACAGAGTTCTGTGGATTATGCAATGCTTGAGTACTGTATCAGGGAGGACCTTAAGCTGAAAAGGCCGCGTATGATGGCTGTGCTCGATCCGATTAAGCTTGTGATCGATAATTATCCGGAAGGACAGATTGAATATCTTGACGTGGCGAATAATCTTGAAAATGAAGAACTCGGAAGCAGAAAGGTTCCGTTCGGACGAGAACTTTACATTGAGAGAGACGACTTTATGGAAGAACCGCCGAAAAAATATTTCCGGCTCTTCCCCGGAAATGAAGTACGCCTGATGCACGCTTATTTCGTAAAATGTGTGGGATTTGAAAAGGATGAGGACGGAAATGTGACCGTTGTGCACTGTACGTATGATCCGGAGACAAAGGCAGGAAGCGGATTTACCGGAAGAAAAGTGAAAGGAACGATCCACTGGGTGCCGGCTTCCCACGCGCAGAAAGCGGAAGTGCGTCTGTACGAAAATCTGATTGATGAGGAAAAAGGTGTATATAATAAAGAAGACGGTTCACTGAACCTGAATCCGAATTCACTTACAGTGGTTAAAGATGCATATGTGGAGCCGAGTTTCGAAGGATACGGAGCATATGACAGTTTTCAGTTTGTAAGGAACGGCTATTTCTGCATTGACTCCCATGATTCTGCACCGGAGCATCTGGTGTTTAACCGTATAGTATCACTGAAGAGCTCGTTTAAACTTCCGAAGAAATAAGAAAATGTATGAACTGGCGATTAATCTGAAACCAGATGAAAAAACTCCGCTGTACGAACAGATTTATGAATATATCCGTTCCGAAATCAGAGACGGGCATATTTCAAGCGGTGAAAAACTGCCGTCCACACGTGCTCTGAGCCGCTGCCTTGACGTAAGCCGGAGCACAGTGGAGCTGGCATATGAGCAGCTGTTATCTGAAGGATATATTGAAGCTCAGCCATGCCGCGGATATTTTGCAGCGCAGATCGACGGCCTCTATCAGATTCAGCGGCAAAACCGCAGTACGAAAAAGAAAGATTCAAAAGGGGAAAAGAAATATACGTATGATTTTACTCCCAATGGCGTGGATCTGAAAAGTTTTCCCTACAATGTATGGAGGAAGTTGTCCAGAGAATGTCTTATGGATGACCGTGCAGAGCTGTTCCGGCTGGGGAGTCCCAAGGGAGAATGGGGGCTGCGAAATGCCATAAGCAGCTATCTGCATCAAGCCCGCGGCGTGAACTGTACGCCGGAACAGATCATAGTCGGTGCGGGAAACGATTACCTTATGATGCTTCTGTGCGCAATAATCGGCACCAGACATCGTGTCGCATTGGAAAATCCGACTTACAGGCAGGCTTACCGGCTCTTTTCAAATCTTTCATGTGAAGTATGCACAGTGGATATGGATGCCAAAGGGATGCGGGTGGACAGACTGGAAACATCCGGCGCGGATATTGCTTTCGTTATGCCTTCCCACCAGTATCCGCTCGGAACAGTAATGCCGATTAAAAGGCGTATAGAACTTCTGGGGTGGGCAGACGGCGGACAAGACCGGTATATTATAGAAGATGATTACGACAGTGAGTTCAGATATAAAGGCAAACCGATTCCTGCCCTGCAGGGGTACGATGGAAAAGGCAGGGTAATCTATATCGGAACATTTTCCAAGTCTATTGCCCCGGCTATCCGAATGAGCTATATGGTCCTGCCGGAGAATCTTTGCAGAATGTATGAAGAGCGATGCGGATTTATCAGTTCGACAGTGTCGAAGGTGGATCAGCTGATCCTGCAGCGGTTTATCGAAGAAGGATATTATGAGCGCCATCTGAATAAAATGCGTGCTCTTTATAAGAACAGACATGATACTCTTCTTGCGGCCCTTCGTGACTGGGATGCCGGTTTTACAGTTTCGGGCGAGAATGCCGGAGTCCATCTCCTCCTTCATTTTCATGATGGAAGAAGTGAAGAGGAACTGATCAGGCTCGCTGCGGGAAAAGGAGTTAAAGTATACGGTCTTTCGGAATATTATGTAAAGGGCAGTAAAGACAGAAAAGAAGCAGTGATACTTCTCGGATATGCGAATATGAATGAAGAGAAGATAAAAAATGCGGCAGATCTTTTAAAAGAAGCGTGGAAAAACAAATAACCGCAGCTGCAAAAAGTGCCGGGGATTAATCCCCGGCACTTTTTCTGTCTGTGTTATTCATTTTCTTCTGATTCAACGGACGTTTCGGCCGTGTCATCCTGAGACGGCTTTTCTTCTTTTTCAGATTCTTTTTTCAGGGAAACATACTCTCTTTCTGCCGGCTGCAGATCGGCATCCAGATCAAAATCTTCATCCTCCGTATAGTCACTTTCATTCTCATCGGGATTACCGGAGCTGTTTTTGCAGAAGTAAGCTGCGGCAAGGCCGATTGCTGTTCCGATGACAGCAAAGATACTAAACCATTTTAATATTTTTTTCAATGCAAGATCTCCTTTCTGTCAGAAGATGTGCTCCCAATTATTTGTGAAAAGAGAACATCCCGAATATGTCTTTTATTGTAATACTTTTTTACTTTAATTACAATAGCCCTGCAAATTGAAAATAACATTTTACAGAAAGGAAAATCTATAGTATAATTCTTACGGCGGTTGTTTATAATTGCCGCTGCTAATAATATATCGGCAAACACGATACGCAGGAGGAATAAAAATGGTAAAAGCAGTAGTTGGTGCAAACTGGGGCGATGAAGGAAAGGGCAAAATTACAGATATGCTCGGAAAAGAATCCGATATCATCGTACGTTTTCAGGGTGGTGCGAACGCAGGCCACACGATCGTAAACGATTATGGCAAATTTGCGCTGCATACACTGCCGTCCGGAGTATTTTACGGACATACAACGAGTATTATCGGAAACGGAGTCGCACTTGATGTGCCGAAGTTGTTCAATGAGATTCAGTCTATTGTTGACCGCGGTGTTCCGATGCCGAAGATTCTTGTCTCAGACAGAGCGCAGATGGTGATGTCATATCATAAGAATTTCGACGCATATGAGGAAGAACGTCTTGGTGGAAAATCTTTCGGTTCCACAAAATCCGGAATCGCACCGTTCTATTCAGACAAGTATTCAAAGATCGGCTTTCAGGTAAGCGAGCTTTTCGATGATGATCTGCTCAGAGAAAAAGTTGTCCGTGTTGCAGAACAGAAAAATGTGCTGCTTGAGCATCTCTACCATAAACCACTGATCGATCCTGATGAATTATATAAAGAGCTGTTGAGCTATAAGGAAATGGTGGCGCCTTATGTGTGCAATGTTTCCCTTTATCTTTACAATGCGATCAAAGAGGGCAAGAATATTCTTTTAGAGGGACAGCTCGGTTCTCTGAAAGATCCGGATCACGGAATTTATCCGATGGTTACATCTTCTTCTACACTTGCCGCATACGGAGCAATCGGAGCCGGCATTCCGCCGTATGAGATCAAGCAGATCATTACAGTCTGCAAGGCTTATTCCAGCGCTGTCGGCGCGGGAGCGTTTGTGAGTGAGATCTTCGGCGATGAGGCAGACGAACTGAGAAACCGCGGCGGTGACGGCGGAGAGTTCGGAGCTACCACAGGACGTCCGAGACGTGTCGGCTGGTTCGACTGCGTTGCATCGAAATACGGATGCAGACTTCAGGGAACAACTGACGTAGCCTTTACAGTGCTTGATGTACTCGGATATCTTGATGAGATTCCGGTATGTGTCGGATACGAGATTAATGGGGAAGTGACTACAGAGTTCCCTGTTACACATCTTCTTGAGAAAGCAAAGCCTGTATTTAAGAAGCTCCCGGGATGGAAGACAGATATCCGCGGTATCAGAAAATACGAGGATCTTCCGGAAAACTGCAGGAACTATATTGAATTTGTTGAGAAAGAAATCGGCTACCCGATCACAATGATCAGCAATGGACCGGGAAGAGAAGATATTATTTATCGTAACAAATAATACAATTTAATGATCCATGAAAGAGAAAAACCACAGTACAAAGGTGTATTGAGACCAGAGTACTGTGGTTTTTTAGTCATAAATACAGAGCACGGCACATATAATATAAGGCTGAGGTTAAAAGAAGGAGGTATTTTTTATGCGTCAAAACAGCAATGAAACGGCAGCAAATATGATATCGATGGAAGAATACCTGAAAAGAAGACAAGCGATGACACCGCCTGCCGGAAGATGGCAGACAGAAAATACGGAAGATACGGAACGTGCTCTTAAACTGGCGGAACTGTTATATGTCTGAAAAAATTACAGATTTACCGTCTGTTATGCTGATCCTCGTCATTTCCGCTGTGATCTTTCAGCAGACGTGTAACGAGTATAAATGCATATAACAGAACAGGAATCAGTATAGTTGCAGCGATAGAGGCTTTGAGGAGATCTGAGGCTGCAGGTGAGTCCATAAGTGCAAATACCAGTGTGGCAGCATACATACCGATGAGAAGAACAGCACCGGCCAGCGCCAGAATGCGTTTTAATTTGTTCATATAGTATACTCCTGATTATAATAGCATTTCAATGTTACAATACATTGGGATAAATACAGTATAACGAAAATAACGGTTTACGGCAAACAATTTTTGGTATATAATATTCAGCGACAGATTTTCAGATAATAGATAAAGGAGTAATATACAATGAGTGAAAAAAGTTTACTGGATCAGTGGCGTGGCATGGCGTATGATCAGACACTGTCAAAAGATCAGCTTGAAAAATTCTGGGCAAATTATTTCCTGATTGAGAAAGGAATTTACGAGCAGCTTCTTGAAGATCCGGATACAGTGGTAAAGGGAACTGTAAAAGAGCTGGCAGAAAAATACGGACAGGATGTCTTGACAATGGTCGGATTCCTTGACGGAATCAACGACAGCCTCGTAATGCCGAATCCGATCGAGACTATGACGGAGGATACGGAGGTAAGTCTTGGTTTTGACAAAGAGAGACTGTATAAGAATATGGTAGATGCTAAGGCAGACTGGCTCTATGGCCTGCCGCAGTGGGAAGCAATCTTTGATGAAGAAACAAGGAAGCGTCTTTACAGAGAGCAGAAAGCATCCGGTACGATCCGCAAGCCGAAAAAAATCGGAAGAAATGATCCGTGTCCGTGCGGAAGCGGAAAGAAATATAAAAAGTGCTGTGGACGAAACGCATAGATGAAGTATTATTTTCTGATCGTTGGGGTTTTGTGCATTTTATATTATCTGGTACTTGTATATCATTCACGAAAACTGAGATCGACTTTTGCAGTCTTCTGGCTGCTCACAGGCGGCGTACATCTTCTGATCGGATGTGCGCCGTTTCCTGTATACGTGTATGCCGGTCTGCTGACGGTATGCGGAGCAGGCTGGGTGTGTTTTTTTGTCGTGGAAATGCAGATTATATCTGCAATGTTTTCCCATCAGGACAGAAGAACAGACTGCATTATCATTTTGGGAGCTCAGGTAAAAGGAAGAAAAATTACAGATTCTCTGAAACGCCGGCTTGACCGCGCTGTCCGGTATCTCAGAAGCTTCCCGGAGACAAAAGTGATTGTCTCGGGCGGAAAAGGTCCGGGAGAAGATATCGCGGAAGCGGATGCCATGGGCGATTATCTGATCAGATGCGGGATCGATCCGGGGAGGATCATCAGAGAAAACCGTTCTGTTTCTACAAGAGAAAATCTTCGTTACAGCGGCAGATATATAGACCCGGAGCATGACAGGGTAGGAATTGTGACGAATGGTTTCCATATGTACAGATCGCTTCTGATTGCCGGACAGGAAGGATATAAGCATGTATACAAGATCCCTGCCAGATCTAATCCGGCATTTCAGATCAATTATCTTACCAGAGAGTTTTTTGCTGTAATTTCGGTCAAGCTGAATATACGGCCGGACAGTTCGAAATCAAATCGAGGAAAGAAAAATGAAAAGTGAAACAATATTGAAAAAAGAGGAAAGCTATATACTGAATAATGGAGTGCAGATTCCGGCAGCAGGTTTTGGAACATATAAGGCGGCTGACGGAAAAAGCGCAGACGTGATCCGCATGGCGGTTGAATGTGGATATCGCTGCTTTGATACAGCGTCTTTCTACGGAACGGAGACATATCTGGCGCAGGCCGTCCGTGAGAGCGGAATTTCAAGAGACGATTTATTTATTGTAAGTAAGCTGTGGAAAACGGAAATGGGATATGAAAATGTGAAGACGGCATTCGCGCGTACCCTTGAAAATCTGAAAACAGATTATCTTGACCTGTATCTGATCCACTGGCCGCTGCCCGATCCGGAATATACTGACTGGAAAGCTCTGGATAGGGAAACTTGGCGCGCGATGGAGGACCTTTATATGGAAGGCAAGATCCGTGCTATAGGGGTGAGTAATTTCCTGCCCCATCATATTGAAAATATTCTGTCAGACTGCAGAATCAAACCTGCAGTTAACCAGATTGAGTATCATCCGGGCTATAGTCAGGAGGTGGCTGTCAGATATTGCAAAGATCAGGATATCCTTGTGCAGGCGTGGAGCCCGATTGGACGCAGAAGAGTACTGAATGAGCCACTTATACAGAAACTTTCGGAAAAATATAGGGTTTCACCTGCACAGATCTGTCTGAAATTTGCAGTTCAGCGCGGGATTATTCCTCTTCCTAAATCGTCTGCTCCGGAGAGGATGAAAGAGAATCTTGATCTGTTTTCATTCGAGATGGAACAGGAAGATATCTGGAGACTGGCAACAATGCCGCAGACGGGCTGGTCAGGAGAACATCCGGACAGAGAACGTGTTAGAATATAGACGTATATTTTCAGCATAAAGAGGGCATAATGATTTTGAATCTGTAGAAAGAGGAGGTTTTATTATGCCGGAATTAAAATGTACGGTGCAGACTTGTGTACACAATCAGCAGTATCTCTGCGATCTTGACAAGATTCAGGTGGGTGGAGAGAATGCAAAGAATCCTCAGGAGACCTGCTGTGACAGCTTTCAGGAGAGGAAAGAAGGCGCTTACAGTAATTCCATGAACTCTATGCATGAGGCATCTGACCGCTCGGCGATCGACTGCAAAGCTGCGAACTGTATGTATAATGAGCAGTGTAAATGCCATGCCGGAAAGATCAGTGTGGAAGGCGGAAGCGCCAGAACGGCAGACGGAACGGAATGTGCTACGTTCCAATGCCATTGTGGTTGATCACGGGGATCAGTGCGAAAGAACAACAGGTGAAATTAATGGGTCCGGGAGTATTCCCGGGCCTTTTTCTGTGATATTTTATTCTTATTATCAAATTTTGTGTCTTCTTATTCTTTATTGACGGTCGGATATATATAGCGTTATAATTTTACTATCGTCTCTCCGGCAGGGACTGTGCCGGAAATACATAATGACAGAAGGGGAGTACTAATATGCCGATTCGAGTACAAAACGATCTTCCGGTAAAAGAAATACTGGAACAGGAAAATATATTTGTGATGGACGAGTACAGGGCTGCTCATCAGGATATCCGTCCGCTGAGTATCGGGCTTCTGAATCTGATGCCGCTGAAAGAGGATACGGAGCTGCAGATTCTCCGGTCACTGTCTAATACGCCGATTCAGGTAGATGTCACTTTTGTGCGTATGACGAGCCATGTGTCAAAAAACACGTCTACAAGTCATATTTATAAATTTTACGAGCCTTTCGAGAGCATCTGCGATAAAAAATTCGATGGATTTATTATCACGGGAGCCCCGGTAGAACAGATGCCTTTTGAGGAGGTAGATTATTGGGAAGAACTGAAAACTATCATGGAATGGACGAAGACGAATGTGACATCGACCCTTCACCTGTGCTGGGGAGCTCAGGCGGGCATTTATTATCACTATGGAATTGATAAGGCAGATCTGCCGAAGAAACTGTCCGGCGTGTACCGTCATCGCGTGAGAAACCGTAAGATCCCGCTGGTGAGGGGATTTGATGATATTTTTATGGCACCACATTCCAGACATACGGAAGTCCCGCAGGATAAGCTGGAAGCAGACGACAGGATTACTATTCTGGCGGATTCGAGGCAGGCGGGAGTATTTCTCTGCATGGCGAAGGAAGGCAGACAGATCTTTGTTATGGGGCATCCGGAATATGACCGCATGACTTTGGATGCGGAATATAAGAGAGATATGGGACGAGGATTAAACCCGCAGATACCGGAGAATTATTATCCGGACGATGATCCGGACAATAAGCCGGTTCTCACATGGAGGTCGCATGCCAATAACCTCTATACAAACTGGGTCAATTATTACGTATATCAGACAACGCCGTATGACCTGTATAAAACAATTAAATAAATGCTGAAAAACATTGAAAATACGCTTTTTTTTGATTTTATAATATTTATTATCAAAAATTTAATACCGGCATAAATTGTCATATTTTGGTATAAATTGGTGTAAAAATGGTGTAGTAAGTTATATTAAATGGTGTAGTAAAATTTATATAGAAAAGCCTCGTATTTTAGGGCGGTAAGCTGTCATTAACATGGCGGTTTTACCGTCTTTTTTTATGCAAAAATTTAAGCATAAGGAGGTAGTTTCCTATGTTTACGGACGAATTCTTAGAAAAGATTTTTTCTCATCTGGAAATGCAGAAAATTCCAATTGGATGCAAGTCAACGGCAGTCCACGTGTTTCAAGAAGTCTTAGAGGAAATAAAGGAGGAAAATCCTTATGCAGACATATCAAACTTATTATCCACAGATGAATAATTACAATCATTAATAATATACACAGTGTCTCGTTACAACAGTCTTGCGAATGAATGGAAAGGTTACGGATATGCAAGCGGTATTGGAAAGATTAATCTGTCAGACCTGATACCGGCTTATGGAGTCGGCGGCTTCCCAGAGGACGGACTGTTCTTTGCTAATCATAATGAGTTTGTCGGACAGTTCGATAATGGACGGACGGCAGTTGCTAATAATGCTAATATACAAAGTGGAATTAAAGAAGGCGTAAAAGAAGCTGTTGCGGAAATACTCGCACCGTATTTACAGCAGATTGCTGACAATACAAGAGAAACGGCGGATAAAGACTTCTCAGTGGATGTAGATGGACGGTCACTTGTTAATGCTTATGACAGAAGAAAATCACGTAACGGATTTTCATTTACTTAAATTGTAAAATTTCCCGTAGTGTGGTAGAATTTATCTATCATACTATGGGAGGAATGAGTTGTGAATTGTCCAAAATGTAATTATCCAAATGATAGTAGAAATAAGTTTTGCCAGAATTGTGGCACTCCTTTGCCACAAGTTCAGAATGAACGGAATAATAAAAACAATGGGTCGGGATCAATGGCGATAGCATCTATGATTCTGGGTGTTGCAGGTCTTATACTTACATTTATTATAATCGGTATAATTCCTGCGGTTATTGGACTTATACTTGGAATCGTAGCGCTTATAACAAAGAAACCCAAAAAAGGGATGTCGATAACAGGAATTGTTCTTTCGGTCTTATCAATATTATTGTTTATCATAGTTATGAGTTCGATAGATTATAGCAATGTATCTCAATACGATAATATGTCTGAAAAAATCGAACAAATGCAAGATGATTCTAATGTAAATAAAACGAAAGAGCCAGAAAAAGACGAAGCTCCAAAAGAGCAAATCGAAGAAAAACAGGATAAAAGCGCTGAAGAAAAACAAAAGAGCGATAAAAACGAACAACAAGATGATATGGATAATTCATACGGCGTAAAAGTAGGTGAATCATTTGAAACTGATGGACTTAAAGTAACCGTTGATTCTGCAAACCTTGATTTTCAGGATTATGATAATGAATATGGGTGGAATACACCGGAAGACGGAATGAAATATATTCAAGTTTCATTTACATTTGAGAATACCGGAACAGATGATGAATATGTGAGCATTTATGATTTTGACTGTTATGCAGATGATACAACTTGTGAACAAGTTTATTCTCTTGATGATAGCAGTTTCATGAATACAAATCTTTCACCCGGAAGAAATGTTTCGTTTAGTACATATTACACTGTTCCAATAGACTCAAAATCAATTGAACTTGAATATGATTCGATGTCATTATTTGGAACAAACAAAGAGATAATTAAACTTCAATAAAACAATATAAAACAGATTAAGCACTTATCTTCGGATAGGTGCTTTTTTGATGAAATAAATTGCAACTAATTGCATTTTGGATGCAATTAATTTTCTATAGTAGGAGGTGGTGCGCATGGCTTTATCGTCTTTTTTGAATGTAAACGGGTATAACTGGTTGTGTCCGAGGCGTGGATTTTCGTGGCCAACCTCTACAACGGTAAATGCAGGGCGTAATGCCAGTAATGCAGTTATCGGCCAGAGAGCAGGACGAGACTTGTATAAACTCGATAATATGGAATGGGTAGAGCTTTCACTGACAGTCAGAAAACGGATGCTTGATTCATCAAAGCCTTTTTATGTTCCGGTTACGTTTGAAGATATGGCAAATCCCGGTCATGTGATCACGATTACTATGTATCCGGGAGATAGGACAGGAAAACCGTTTTTTGTTGACCGACTGACTCACTTGGTACTTCAAGACGAAACATTTGCTGTCAACCTGATAGACGCAGGATTGGAGTGAGACCATGCAACTTGCAACCAAAGAATACAAAGAAGCAATGCAGTTGCCGTTCCGAAACATGGCGTACATAAGAGTGTCTATAGGCGTTGTAAATTCAGATGCGCAGAATAATGCGATCTTTGATGAAGAGACAGAGCTTACATACTATTCTGACGAGAAAAAAACATTTGACGGATATACGGTCACAAAACCATATGCCACGGCAGAACAGAACTTCTCAAAGTCTACGGCGACAGCCGATTTTATCAGTTGACAGATACCTATTACAAAGGATTGTATAGGGAATTAGTAATTACTCTGTATGATTTGGCTCTGGATGTTTTAAATAATGCAGGGATAGAGGACGAAAGAGAGTTTTATCTCGACCCTTATTTAGAGCAAATTAAGGTGTATAATCCACTTCCGGCAGTCAAGCACTCAGAAGCATTGCAGATCATAACAAACGCCGGACGGTGTGCTTTGTTTGGATGTAGGAAAGCATGGTCTGTATCCTGTCCTGCTCGGCAGATTTCATTAGTGCATGAGCCAGCCCAAAAGAACGGATTTCTTCAAGAAGAATCCAGATTTCAGAAAACAAATTTTTCATCTAGAATTCGGAAGCAGGGGCATCCTGAATAGACAGTGCTTTATTGGGCAGAGACAGGATCTTTTTCTGTCGTTTTGTGCTGAAATGTGATATAATAACCGCGTTGCGTGCGATTAGACGCTGCACGGCGGCAAAGGAGGAATATATATGGACAACAGTCATTTTTCGACAATGATAAATCATTTTCAGCAGGGAATATTTGGAGCCCTGAATGAAAAAAAGGAAGAACTTATAAAGGAAGGGCGCAGAGTTTATAATCTGTCTGTGGGAACACCGGACTTTCAGCCTGCACCTCACGTAATGAAAGCGATGGAAGAGGCCTGCAGAAAACCGGAGAATTACAAGTATTCTCTAGCTGACCTGCCGGAGCTTCTGGAAGCGGTGCAGTATCGATACAAAAAGAGATTCGGCGTGGATATCACCACGGATGAGGTAATGTCAGTCTATGGCTCTCAGGAGGCGATGGCGCATATCGGGATGATCTTCTGTGATCCGGGAGATGTAATTCTTGTTCCGAATCCGGGATATCCAATGTTCGAAATGAGTGGAATTATGGCGAAAGCGGATGTACAGTATTATTCCATCAGCGAAGAGAACGGGTATCTGCCGGATCTTGACAGTATTCCGGAAGAGACATTAAAGAAAACAAAGTACATGATTGTTTCTTATCCGCTGAATCCTGTATGTGTGTGTGCTCCGGATGATTTTTACAAAAAACTGATTGCCTTTGCAAAGAAAAACGATATCGTGATCCTGCATGATAATGCATATTCGGATATTACATTTACAGAAAAGCCGGGAAAATCCTTCCTTGCATATGAAGGCGCAAAAGATGTCGGAGTGGAGTTTTATTCTCTTTCAAAGTCGTATAATCTGACGGGCGCAAGAATTTCTTTTGTAGTAGGAAATAGGGATATCATCCGTAAATTCCGGCTGCTCAGGTCTCAGATTGATTATGGTATTTTCTATCCGGTGCAGTATGCGGCTATTGCTGCATTGACCGGGCCGGATGATTTTATTGAAGAGCAGCGCAGAGAATACGGAAGACGTAACCGTGCGCTCTGCGGAGGCCTAAGGAGAATCGGCTGGAATGTGCCTGACAGTCAGGGAACAATGTTCGTGTGGGCACGGATTCCGGAAGGATATGATTCTTCCGTTGATTTCTGCATGAAACTGATGGAGCGCACCGGCGTAATCGTAACACCGGGAAGCGCATTTGGAACAGGCGGGGAAGGATATGTAAGGATGGCTCTTGTAGTGGATGAAAAGACTATTGCAGAGATACTGGATGTGCTCGAACAGTCGGGAATATTCCGCTCATGAGGAATGCGGGCAGAATAGAAATTAAAAACTGATTTTGAAAGAGGAGAAGCGAGGGTATATATGGATTACAATGAAGCTGTAAATGCGGCAAGAAAGTGTATCGGTCCTTACTGCAAGGCATGCCCGGTTTGTAATGGCGCGGCATGCAGAAATACAATGCCGGGACCCGGGGCGAAAGGAACCGGTGAACTTGCTGTGAGAAATTATCAGAAATGGCAGGAAATCCGTATTAATATGGATACGATCTGTGAACAGAAGGAGCTGAATACAGAGATAGAGCTTTTTGGACAGAGGTTCTCTTATCCTTTTTTTGCTGGGCCGGTAGGTGCGGTGAAGCTGCATTACGGAGATAAATATACAGATCAGCAGTATAATGAAATACTTCTCAGGGGCTGTGCGGAAAACAGGATTGCGGCATTTACCGGAGACGGAACAGATTACAATGTCATGATTGAAGCCACAAATGCGATCGGCCAGCTGGGCGGACAGGGAATACCGACAGTTAAGCCATGGGATATGGATACGATAAGGGAAAAAATGGAACTTGTGAAAAGGTCAGGCGCATTTGCAGCTGCCATGGATATTGATGCTGCAGGACTTCCTTTTCTTCAGAATTTAAATCCTCCTGCGGGAAGTAAATCAGTGAATGAGCTCAGGGAAATCGTAAAGATGGCAGAGATTCCTTTCATTTTAAAGGGAATTATGACACCGCGTGGAGCGCTGAAAGCTGTGGAGGCAGGAGTACAGGGAATTGTAGTTTCAAACCATGGAGGCAGAGTTTTGGATCAGTGCCCTGCTACAGCGGAAGTACTGCCGTCTATAGTAAGAGCGGTCAGGGAATCGGGAAGCCGGATGAAGATATTCGTGGACGGAGGAATCCGTACAGGTGTAGATGTATTTAAGGCACTGGCGCTTGGGGCAGATGCTGTATTGATTGCCCGCCCTTTCGTGACAGCGGTCTATGGCGGACAGGAAGACGGAATCTCAGCTTATGTAGATAAGATCGGAGCGGAACTGAAGGATACAATGCGTATGTGCGGTGCATTTTCTCTGGATGAGATAAACAGCGATATGATCTGGAGATAAAATGCAGACGAAGTAAATACAGGAGTGAATCAGATGAAAAGAATAGCAAAATTCGAGAAAGTAAGTTTTGAACAGTTTCTGGAAGGGTGGGGGAACACCCTCGGAATAACGGATGAGAAAGAAATCAGGGAGATATTTGACAATATACGTCTTCCGAAACGCGCGACTGCAGGAAGTGCAGGATATGATTTCTTTGCTCCTGCGGCTGTTACACTGAGACCGGGCGAGACAATCAAGATCCCTACAGGAATCCGCGTGTGGATGGAACCGGAGTGGGTGCTCAAGTGTTATCCGAGAAGCGGACTTGGTTTCAAATACAGACTGCAGCTCAATAATACTGTAGGTATTATCGATAGTGACTACTATTATTCAGACAATGAGGGACATATATTTGCCAAGATTACAAATGATTCCAATGAAAATAAAACTCTCAGTCTGAAAGCGGGCGAAGGTTTCATGCAGGGAATCTTTGCAGAGTATGGTATTACGCTGGATGATAATGCAACAGGTGTGCGCAATGGCGGATTTGGGAGCACTACAAATTAATTCATGGAGACAGATAAGCTGATATGCCCGAACAGGTATCTGTCTGTGTCTGTACAGCTTACAAAAATGTAATGTAAATTAAGAAAAACGTAAGAAGATATAAGGGAAGAACACAGATTTATCCGGTATACTTTATGTATGAAAGGAGTACTTGCATACTATGAAATGGATTAAGCGTCTGTGTTCTTTTCTTATTCTGGCAATCGTGATACTCTGCGGTGTGCTCTGTGTGAAAGGATACATAGATTACAGGGAAGCACTTGATAATAAAAGCGTAGAGCAAATGGCAGAAGAGATTGAGTCAATCGATAATTATACGACAATAGATGAACTGCCGCAGGATTATATCAATGCCGTGCTGGCAGTTGAAGACAAACGGTTTTATTCTCATCCGGGAGTCGATCCTGCTGCCACATGCAGGGCTTTAATCAATGATATTAAGGCGGGATCCTACGTGGAAGGCGGAAGCACTATTACCCAGCAGCTGGCTAAAAATCAGTATTTTACACAGGATAAAAAGCTTGTACGAAAAGCAGCCGAGATGTTTATGGCTTTTAAAATTGAATCAGTTCTGGATAAAGATAAGATCTTTGAATTGTATGTTAATTCTATATTTTTCGGGAACGGATATTATTGCGTAGCTGACGCTTCATGGGGCTATTTTGGAAAGGCACCGTCAGAAATGGATTTTGATGAATGTACTCTTCTTGCAGGCATTCCAAATGCACCGACGAATTATAACCCTGCTGCCAGCCCGGAACTGGCCAGAGAACGTCAGGCACAGGTGATTGAAAAGATGAAGAAGGCGGGGTATATTTCAGAGGAATAAGGGAAATCTAACCATAGATAACAATCCAGCCGTCTAGCTGAAAGGAGAGGCATCTATGGTAGAAAAGAACTGTAAAAAGTTAAGCACCTCATTTGAGGAGAATATCAGATATATGAATGAAATCCTTCCGGTATCCGAGAGTTTTGACATTATCAGGAGGAATATTATGATAGGAGGAAAAGCGTCCGTGTTCTATTATATTGACGGATTCATTAAAGATGAAGTCATGCTGAAGATCATGGACTCTTTTCTTTCTGTTTCAGAAACAGATATGCCGGAGGATGCAGAAGGTTTTATACAGAATATGGTGCCTTATGTGGAGATTGATCTGGCAGAAAATTATGATCAGGTCATACGGAATGTTCTCTCCGGTCCTGCAGCATTATTCATCGACGGCTATAAGGAATGTATTATACTGGACTGCCGTACCTATCCTTCCCGGAGCGTGGATGAACCGGATAAAGACAAATCGCTTCGGGGATCGCGTGACGGTTTTGTTGAGACTATTGTTTTTAATACTGCGTTGATGCGAAGGCGGATCCGCGACCCGCATCTTATTATGGAAATGACAGAAGCCGGACAGTCATCCCGGACTGACATCGCGATCTGCTATATGAGCGATCGTGTCGACAAAGCACTGCTTGATAATCTGAAAAAGAGAATAGATAATCTTCAGCTTGATGATCTGCGCATGAATCAGCAGAGTCTGGCTGAAGCACTGTTTAAACGGAAATGGTTTAATCCGTTCCCTAAATTCAAATATACTGAACGGCCGGATACAGCTGCCGCCTGTCTGCTGGAGGGAAAAGTGGTCATCCTTGTCGATAATTCTCCATCGGCAATGATCCTGCCCACATCCGTACTGGATATGATAGAGGAAGCAAATGATTATTATTTTCCGACAATTACAGGCGTATACTTGAAAGTGACAAGATCACTTATCACGATAGCCACTGTGTTTTTTACTCCGCTTTATCTGTTGTTTATGCAGAATCAGGAATGGCTGCCGGAAGCCTTTGAATTTGTTGCAGTGAGAGATACGGTAAATATTCCATTGATATTCCAGTTCCTTCTGCTGGAGATTTCAATAGACGGACTGAGGCTGGCTGCTATGAATACACCGACCATGCTAAGTACTCCTCTCAGTGTGATCGCTGGTATTGTAATGGGAGAATTTTCCGTGCAGTCCGGATGGTTCAACAGCGAAGTAATGCTCTATATGGCTTTCGTTGCCGTGGCAAATTATACCCAGCCTAACTTTGAGCTTGGATATGCACTGAAATTCATGAGGCTGATGCTCCTGATACTGACTGCACTGTTTGATATATACGGATTTATAGCAGGGTGTATTCTGGTTCTCTGTTTTCTTGCATTCAACAAGACATTATCAGGAAGAAATTATCTCAATGTAAAATTGAATTAGTATAAATGACAGTCTGTGCATAGCAGGCTGTTATTTAACGTTTTATAGAAAATGTTAAAATATTTTGATTAACAGTATAAAAAATGTTATGATAATTGAAGTGAAAGGTTTGCGCGTATATATATATCCCGCTGCGCGGAATCAAAATAACAGTTAATCAGGGAGGAAAACCAAGATGAGAGATTATGTAATTACAGTGAACAGTACGGTTGATGTTCCGAAAGAATGGCTTGAGGAGAGAAATGTTCCTGTTGTACCGCTGAAATATACAATTGACGGAGAGACTTATACAGATATGGAAGGTCTTTCTGCAAAAGAGTTCTTTGCGAAATTGAGAGAAGGAAAGATGTCTACCACATCTCAGGTAAATCCGGAAGAGGCGGCTGCTTTGCTCGAGCCATATGTAAAGGAGGGAAAAGATATCCTTCATCTCGGTTTTTCTTCCGGACTGAGCGGTACTCTTAACAGTATGAGAATTGCAGGCGGGATGCTTGAGGAAAAATATCCCGGAGCAAAGGTGATCGTAATTGATACTCTCTGTGCCTGCCTTGGAGAAGCGCTTCTGCTGCATCATGCGCTGAAACAGAAGGAAAAAGGAATGACAATTGAGGAACTGGCACAGTGGACGGAAGACAACAAACTGCATGTATGCCATGATGTAACAGTGGATGATCTGAACCACCTGCACAGAGGCGGCCGCATTTCAAAGACCACGGCTGTGCTTGGAACTCTGGTACAGATCAAACCGATTATACATATGGACAATAACGGAAAACTTCAGGTTATCGGGAAAGAAAGAGGACGCAAGAAATCTCTTAATAAAATCGTGGACATGGCGGCGGAACAGGCGAAAGGATGGGATAACGACATAATAATGATCACTCACGGCGACTGTATCGAAGATGCAGAATATGTGGCAAAACTCGTCCGCGAGAAAATGGGTATCGATAACATTCTGATCAATAATATCGGAACTGTCATTGGAAGCCATACCGGACCGGGAGTTGTAGCGGTGTTCTGTATGGGAAACAAGAGATAAACGTATTCATCCATTGAGGGATAATGATTTCAGCTTCAGTTACAGACGCCGGAATCATTATCCCTTCATTGTTGAAAGCGTTATCAAATCAGGAGCTTCTCATGTGTGTCGTATTCCAATTTCGTAGAGTATGACATCTGTTATGTATTTCCCGTCTTTCAGCTCTGTGTGCAGGGTGCCGGAATATTTCTTTACTGTTTCTTCCGCGTTTTTCATTCCGAGCCCGTAAGGGGCTTTTTTGGTGTCTGTACACGGATTCTCCATATGCAAGAAAAGTGTTTCTTGCTGCCATGTGACTGAGAGGGTTACGCTTGAGGCAGCTGTGCATGAATTTATTGCATTGTCGAGCAGATTTCCCAGTATGGTCACCGTATCGGAGAAGGGAAGATCCAATCCGCGGGGAATCGAAAGAGCGGGAGAGCAGGAAATGTCTTTTTTTCCCATTTCTGCTAATTTGATATTGAGGATCGCGTCAAATGACGGATTGCCCGTTGATATGACCTGTTCAGAATGGGCGAGCAGCTCGTAAGTCTGATGAAGGTATGCCCGCAGCTCATCGGTTTTGTTTTTATCATACAGGATGGAGAGCGTCTGCAGATGATTTTTCATATCGTGGCGGATCTTTTGTATCTGTTCGAACGAACGGATCAGGTGCTGATAATGGTTTTCCTGATATTGGAGCTGCTGTCTGAGAAGGCTCTGCTCTTTTTCTCTCTGAAAATATCCCGTCAGTTTTTGCAAAAACTCCAAAAGTACAAGATTAATGAACAAAAACGTCGCCTGAACGACAAGGTGTAATATGTCAGATTCCGGTCTCGATAGGTAACTGCTGCTCAAAAGAGGGATAAGGGCAGCTGAGCTTGCAAAGATGCAGACTGGTATCAGGAGGAAGATAAACCACAATGACAGTGGAATATCTGTATCTATATTTCTGCACAGCCTCAGGACGACAAACAGAAGAATCCAGAGACCTGCGTGGAAAATGGCAATATACGTTATCACCCACTCACTGAAACGAGGAGTCATGTTTGTAATGTCATTTAGAACCATCATATAAGTAAAGACACTTGAAAACAGGCAGACTTCAAACAGCAGCTTCTTCCTAATATTTTTCGGATAAAAGGGGAGCAGGACCATGCTGACAGGAAGGGTAAAGTAAGTATTTCTGTATGATTCCGGCAGAATCATTATCAGCACTGCGAGTGCGGCGGACAGAGCAATACACATGCCTCGCAGATGAGCAATACGTCCATATATGCGCTCCCGAAGTTCCATAATAATGATCATGTCGATCAAACAGAGAAAGGTATTGAGATAAATATCATAATCTGTCAAGTATATCATTGCATTGTTCTCCATTTCATATATTCCAGATGCCCTGCGCGGACAGAAGTGCGGTATTTCCGGCTGATGGGAATGCGCTCACCTGTCTGGAGTTCTATTTCTGCCTCGCAGACAGCACGTATGTACTCCATATTTACAATGTAAGAAGCATGTGTCCGCACAAAAAGCATGGGATTGAGCTTGGAGATCAGATCCTGCAGCCGTCCGTAGAATGTATAGGATTCTTTCGGTGTATGGAGCGTGATACGGCGCAGATGCGATTCAAAATATACGATTTCCTGCAGCGGGATCTGATATTGTGCCCTGTCAATATGGAAGAGAAACATTTTCTTCCGGTCCGTACAGTAGTTCATGGCGTCTGAGAGCGCTTTCTGAAATACGCTCTTGTCAACAGGTTTGAGGATAAAGCGGTAGGGAAGCGTCTCAAAGACATGGTACACATACTCCCTGTAATCAGTGATATAGAGGATCAGCGCATACGGGTCGCGTGCTCGAATGGATGCCGCAGTCTCAATTCCGGAAATGCCGGGAAGAGAGATGTCCATCAAATAAATTGAAAAGCCGCTTCCTTTCCGTTCAAGGCTGGAGAGGAGTTCTTCGCCGGAAGAAAAGACCTCTGCCGGACAGCTGCTGTACAGTTCGTGGATATAGTTTTCAAGCTGAGACTGTACCGAGACATTGTCTTCGCAGATGGCGATAGATAACATAATATATTCCTCCAGATATTCGTACTTGATAATAGTATAATTCTTCTGAATGAAGCAGGCAAGCATCTGATACGTTCAAAAATGACATACAGACATACCGGAAATGACAGCCTCGCAATATAATCTGTTTTTTCTGTTACGATATAGTCAGACCAAAAATCCGATGAAAATTTAGAAAGTGAGGAGGAAAGGGAAGAAAATCATGAAAGAAAAAGAAAGCGTAATCCTGTGGACGGCAATAGCGGTTGTGCTGTTCTGCTGTGAGCTTATTGCAGTGACGCTTACCCCGCTTGCAAAAATAGGGAACGGTACACAGTTTGGAAGTACCGGGATGTACTTTAACCTTATGATATGCGGTGGAAGTTATATGGTTCCATTGATTTTTTACTGTTTGAATATCAGGCTTATGAAATATGTTATTGCATGTGTCAATGCTCTGTGGCTCATCTGCCATCCCG
This sequence comes from uncultured Lachnoclostridium sp., assembly GCA_930986645.1. Lineage (GTDB taxonomy): Bacteria > Bacillota > Clostridia > Lachnospirales > Lachnospiraceae > Mediterraneibacter. Next base: position 25,404 of record CAKNJS010000017.1, on the reverse strand, counting down.
TGATCGCAGTGATCTGCTTTATAACTGCATTTTTGACTGCGTCCGGAATGGCAGAGTTTCTTAGCTGTATTATTGCAGGCGGACTGGCGGCTGCCGGCTTTGCGGCGGATATTCTGTGGTATCCTATGTGCAGGAAGAAAAAGTGAATTCGTGTTTTTTAATAGATGCCGCTTCATCAGCAAAGGTATAATAACTGAATTTTATTCAGCCAGCACCTCCCACATCTCGTAGAGCTCCTCCAGTCTCTTCTCATTTGCCGCGTGCTCTTTTGCAAGTTCTTGGCATTTGACGGAATTAGAGTAGACTTCTTCAAGTGTCAACTCGTGATCGATCTGTGCATTCCGTTCTTCCATGCGGCTGATCTCTTCCTCAGTTTTCTTGAGATCATTTTTACGTTTGCGCTCTTTTGCCTGCTGTTCTTTCTGCTCCTGCCAGCTGAGCTTAGAGCCCGGAGAGGCGGTGCCGGCGGAGTTCTGCAAAGATGCAGAAGAAGCAGAAGAGTTTCCGCCGGCAGCTGGAGAAACAGGAGCACTGCCTGATGCGTAAGCGCGGGTGAGTTCTTCCTTTTTCTCCAGATAATAATCGTAATTTCCAATATAGTTTACAAAAGTCTGATTTACCAGTTCAAGGATCCTCGAGGCTGTGCTGTTAATAAAATATCTGTCATGGGATACATAAAGCACAGTTCCGCTGTAGTTGTTGAGGGCCTCCTCCAATATCTCTTTTGATGCAATATCCAGATGGTTGGTGGGCTCATCGAGGATCAGAAAGTTCGCTTCGGAAAGCATGAGCTTTGCGAGAGAGACACGTCCCTTTTCACCGCCGCTCAGGGAACGGATCTCTTTAAACACTTCATCACCGGTAAACTGAAAGGCGGCAAGTGTATTACGGATCTGCGTGTTGTTCAGTGCCGGATAGGCATCGGAAATCTCATCAAATATCGTTTTTTCATCGTGGAGCACATGGTGTTCCTGATCGTAATACCCGATCTGGACCTTTGCACCGAGTGTAAAGGAACCGCTATCCGCTGTCTGCACTTGGTTCAATATCTTCAAGAGTGTTGTCTTTCCGGTTCCGTTGTCTCCGATCACTGCAACATGTTCTCCGCGCTTGATCTCAAAATTGACGTCGCGGAAAAGCACCTGTCCGTCAAACTGTTTGGAGAGGTTCTCTACAGTCAGGACATCATTGCCGCTGACGCAGGACGGCTCAAGGGTAAAATGCATCTCTGTGTTTACTTCCACTGGTTTTTCCACTGGTTTGATCTTTTCAAGCATCTTTTCTCTGCTTTCTGCACGGCGGATAGATTTTTCCCTGTTAAATGATTTTAGTTTGTCGATTACAGCCTGCTGGTGTTTGATTTCCCGCTGCTGGTTATAGTACTCTTTAAGGCGTGCGTCACGCAGCTGCTGTTTCTTTTCTGAGTATGCTTTATAGTTACCCATATACATGCGGATTTCGCCATTTTCGATCTCTACGACTTTCGTTACAACGCGGTTTAGAAAATAACGGTCATGAGAGACAATAAATACGGCGCCCGGATAATTGATCAGATATGTTTCAAGCCATGCGATGGAATTCAGATCCAGATGGTTGGTAGGTTCGTCGAGCAGAAGTATATCAGGATTGGTCAGCAGCAGCTTTCCGAGAGCTACGCGGGTTTTCTGGCCTCCGGAAAGAGTATCCGTCTTTTTGGAAAAATCATCTTCGGAAAATCCGAGTCCTTTCAATACCCCGGTGATTTCGCTCTCACAGGCATATCCGTTGCGTGCTTCAAATTCAGACTGAAGACGATTGTATGTATCCAGACGGCTTTCCAGTTCGTCGCCCGAAAGTGATTTTAATTCGAGTTCGATGGAACGTATTTTCTGTTCCATTTCAAAAATATCTGCTTTAGCGGACCTCAGCTCATCATAGATCGTGCCGTCAGGCAGCATATTCTGGTGTTGTGCCAGATAGCCGATGGTCTTGCCTTTTGCAAGGATAATTTCACCGCCGTCTGACGGCTCCTCGTTCATGATCATTTTTAATATTGTAGATTTACCGGCACCGTTTATTCCGATAAGAGCAGCCTTTTCCCGTTCTTCTATATGAAAAGAGCCCTCTCGGACAATTATACGTTCGCCGAATGCTTTCTTAAGATTGTGACATGCGAGTATCATATCGGTACTCCTCCTCTCAGATATTCATTATAACTGATATAGACAAAAAAGAAAGTAAAAATTGACATAAGTTTAACTATTCTATATAATAAGACAGAATATGATAGGAAGCGCATAGGTGAACATAATCCATCCGCGGAAGGCTGTATATTAGAGCAGGAGGAACGCTATGCGATGGAAGGTGGTAAGATTTGGAACATAGAAAAATATCCCGTGCGGTGATTTCCCGTCTGCCGAGATATCACAGATATCTCGGCGATCTTCTTGAAGAGGGGGTAGAAAGGATATCCTCCAATGATCTGAGCAAGAAAATGCAGGTTACGGCATCGCAGATCAGGCAGGATCTCAATAATTTCGGCGGGTTCGGACAGCAGGGGTACGGGTATAATGTCAAGTACCTGTACACAGAGATCGGTAAAATACTGGGGCTGGATAAGACACATAACTTTATTATCATTGGCGCAGGTAATCTCGGACAGGCGCTTGCCAATTATGCATCCTTTGAGAGAAGCGGATTTATTTTGAAAAGTCTTTTTGACGTAAATCCCAGACTGGAAGGAATGTCCATCCGGGGAGTGCAGGTGAGAATGATGGACGAACTGGTTGATTTCCTTGGAAATAATGACATTGAGATCGCAGCGCTGACGATTCCGAAATCAAAGGCAGTTGAAGTGGCGGATATTCTTGTGGAAAACGGGATCAAGGCAATCTGGAATTTTGCACACACAGATCTGACACTGCCCAAAGATGTTGTCGTAGAGAGTGTCCATCTCTCAGACAGTCTGATGCAGCTGTCATACAATATCACACAAAAAAAGAAATTATGTAAAACTAAGTAGTGCAGAACAAAGATAACCCCGCAGCTTGCTGCGGGGTATGTTGTAAAAATATGTTTTAGGCATATCTCAGCTGACGGAGATGTGCAGTAAAATAATATCAGAATGAAAGAACGGTGATCAGATATGAGATATCTTCCGAACGGAGCTCAGATGAGCGCTGCTGACCGGCACACGATTGATGAAACAGGGCTTCCTTCTCTTGTTCTTATGGAACGGGCAGCACTGAAGACAGTGGAGGCTTTGCACGCACACGGGATTGATACTTCGCGGACACTTGTCGTATGCGGCAGCGGTAATAATGGCGGGGACGGTTTTGCCATAGCAAGGCTTCTCACAGAGGAAGGGGACTGTGCACATATCCTTTTTGCCGGCAGAGAATCCTCACTCAGCCCGGAATGCAGTGTACAGAAGAAGATTGCGGAAAAATTGGGGATCAGGATATTCACTGAAATACCGGAAGAAGAATATACTGTTATAATAGACGCAGTATTCGGAGTGGGGTTAAGCCGTGAAATAGCTGGAAAATATAAAGATATTATTTGCTGGATGAATGAGCAGAAGTGTGCAAAAACAGCAGTGGATATTCCATCCGGTGTCAATTCTGCTTCGGGTGAGATTATGGGGACCGCGTTCCGCGCAGATCTGACTGCGGCTATGGCATGTGTCAAGGCAGGGTGTGAGATGTATCCCGGCAAATTATATGCCGGGGAGACTGTTGCGCTGCCCATTGGAATAGATCCCGATTATTTCGCATCGGACAGTGAAGTGTATATCACATATGACCGTAAGGATATACCGCAGCTTCTTCCGGAGCGAAAAGCAGATTCTCATAAAGGCAGTTATGGTAAAGTGCTTATGATTACCGGGAGCAGAGGAATGGCAGGCGCTGCTTATCTGTCAGCAAGAGCCGCATATGCGGCAGGTGCGGGACTGGTACAGATCTATACGGCAGAATCAAACAGGGAAATACTCCAGCAGCTTCTGCCGGAGGCGGTAATTTCCTGCTATGAAGAATATGACGGCGATAAGCTTGCGGCACTGCTTGAATGGTCTGATGTGGTGTGTATCGGGTGCGGTCTGGGAACGGACAGTATTGCGGAACAGATACTGGAATATACATTAAAAAATATCAGCGTGCCATGTATTATCGATGCAGACGGCCTCAATCTTCTCTCAGGAAGAATGAAATTGCTGGAGAGTGTCAGTATACCGGTTGTTCTCACGCCTCATATGAAGGAAATGTCACGTCTGACGGGCCGTCCGGTCAGCGAGATCAAGAGCTGCCGCATGAAGATTCTTAAGGAGTTTACAGACAGATATCCTGTCACCTGCGTGCTCAAGGACAGCCGGACACTTGTGAGGAAAAAAGGACGTCATCCGTTCCTCAATCTTGCCGGAAACAGTGCAATGGCAAAGGCGGGTTCCGGCGATGTGCTCGCCGGCGTAATCACAGGTCTTACAGCTCAGGGGATGGAGACGTTTGATAGTGCGTCGCTTGGCGTATATATTCATGCCTGCGGCGGGGACGAGGCGCGGGATGAAAAGGGAAGCTACAGTGTGCTTGCCCGCGATCTGATCAGCGGAATCGAAAAAATCATGTCTGTAAAAGGACAAGAAAAACAGGAGAGATACAGCAATGAAACAGCATAATCGTGTGTGCGCCGAGATCGATCTTGACGCGATTGCATATAATATGGAACAGATGAGAAACAGGATCGGCGGTGATGCACGGCTGATCGCTGTTGTAAAGACAGACGGATACGGGCACGGCGCTGTGCCGATCGCTGAGATGCTTGAGGAATTCCCGTATGTATGGGGGTATGCTGTGGCCTGTCTGGAAGAGGCAGTCGAACTTCGCAGTCACGGTATAAAAAAACCGGTTCTTGTACTGGGATGTATTTTCCCGGATCAGTATGAAGAAATGATCCGCTGTGAGATCCGGCCGGCCGTATATACGGAAGAAATGGCAGAAGCCATGTCAGAGGAAGCACTCAGACAGCAGAAGAAAGCATATTTTCATATAAAAATCGACACGGGAATGGGAAGACTCGGTTTCCCGGTCAGCAGCAGCAGCGCGGATATCATCGAGAGAATCAGCCGACTCCCCTATGTGGAATTGGAAGGCATGTTTACTCATTTTGCGAAAGCGGATGAAAAGGACAAAGAATATACTATGCTGCAGCACGCACGCTTTACGCAGATGATAGATCAGGTTGAGAAAAGAAACATCCCGATCCGGTATTTTGACTGCGATAATAGTGCGGGGATAATCGATCTTCCGGATCTCAGGCATGATCTGGCAAGAGCAGGCATCTCGACCTATGGAATGTATCCTTCTGATGAGGTGGAAAAGGATGCAGTAGATCTCAGGCCGGCGCTGTCGCTTATCAGCCATGTGACTTATGTAAAGGATGTGGAGCCGGGAACCCCTATCAGTTACGGAGGGACATTTGTAGCGCCGAAGAAAATGAGAGTTGCGACGATTCCGGTCGGATATGGCGACGGTTATCCGCGGTCCCTTTCAAACAAAGGAAGTGTACTGATTCATGGAAAACGAGCGAAAATACTCGGCCGTGTATGTATGGATCAGTTTATGGCAGATGTGACAGAGATTCCGGAGACAAAATTTATGGATCGTGTGACTCTGATCGGAGAGGACGGCAGTGACCGGATTACGGTGGACGAACTCGCAGAATTGAGCGGAAGATTCAATTATGAATTTGTCTGCTGTCTGGGCAAACGCATTCCGCGTGTCTACAGACGTAACGGCAGACTGATGGAAAGAGAAGGCGGCGAAGAATAACTCATCCGGAAAATCGGGGAAAGATCATTGAATACATCCGATGAATAAGGGAATACTGAAGTATGCAGATTGCATTTAGTAAGTGAATCGGAGTGTGAATTAATTGATGATCAGAAGAGGCGATATCTATTATGCCGATTTAAGTCCTGTGGTTGGTTCGGAGCAGGGAGGTATCCGGCCGGTTCTTGTGATACAGAATAATGTAGGAAACCGGCACAGCCCTACAGTGATCTGTGCGGCGATTACCTCAAAAATGAATAAGGCGAAACTGCCGACTCATATTGAAATCAGTACGAGAGACTATAAGATTGTTAAGAATTCTGTGATTCTGCTGGAACAGATACGGACGATAGACAAACAGAGACTTAAGGAATATGTCTGTCATATCGACGGTACTACGATGCATAAAGTGGATCAGGCGATCAGAGTCAGTCTGGAACTCACTACATAGTACGGTTCAAACAGACTTCTTTACAGAATACAAAAAGAATGCTAAAATTGAAAGGCATAATGTGCGCGAAAGCGCTAATATACAATTTATACCAGTTAGAAAAGAGGAGAATTTATGTCAGGACATTCAAAATTTGCCAATATCAAACATAAGAAAGAGAAAAATGATGCAGCCAAGGGAAAGATCTTTACGAAGATCGGACGTGAACTGGCGGTAGCAGTTAAAGAAGGCGGAGGCCCGGATCCTGCAAATAACAGCAGGCTTCGTGATGTCATCGCAAAGGCAAAATCTAATAATATGCCCAATGACACGATAGAAAGAAATATTAAGAAAGCAGCAGGCGAAGGTTCGGGAGATAATTACGAACATATTACATATGAAGGTTATGGTCCGAACGGTACTGCAATCATTGTAAAAACGCTGACAGACAATAAGAACAGAACCGCTTCTAATGTAAGAAATGCATTTACCAAAGGAAATGGAAATGTGGGAACGCCGGGGTGTGTTTCTTTTATGTTCGATGAGAAAGGACAGATTTTTGTTGCCAAGGAAGAATGCGATATGGATCCGGATGAGCTGATGATGCTGGCACTCGATGCAGGAGCGGAGGATTTCACAGAGGATGAAGAAAGCTATGAGATCCTTACTTCACCGGATGCTTTCAGCGATGTGCGGCTGAAACTGGAAGAGGAAGGCATCCCGATGGCGCAGGCGGAAGTGACAATGATTCCGCAGACATACGTGGAGCTGACTTCGGAGGAGGATATTAAGAATATCCAGAAGACCCTCGATCTTCTTGAAGAGGATGATGATGTTCAGGATGTATATCACAACTGGAATGAATAGAGGAATAGCAGTATGGAGACAGACAAACTTCTGGATGAGCTGAAAGAGCTGTATAATGTGACAATGGAATATGAATTCCATAAGTCCAGTTATGAAAAATATATGGAATCTCTCAAGTCAAAATACGCGGAACTGCTGGAAGAAACTGCCCGATGCTGTGACAGGACAGACGGCGGGGCGGAACGTATCGCCGCATGTATTCCGGAGTATGTCTGCGGCGAGCTGGAAAAAATCAGTTCCAGAAGAAAACGTGATCTGAAAGCACTGGATTACAAGATGAACATGGTATCTTATTTTGTTCCCCTGCTTGGTGAAATTCCGTCACTTCAGGCTAAAGACCTGACAGAACGCACCGTGGCAGTTTGGAATGAAAAAATGCCGGAATATAAGATCGGCCATTCTACATATGACAGCATTAAAGGCGGATTTAAAAAAGGTATTTTCTGTTATATTACGACAGCTGTGTGCAGGAGTATGGACAAGCCGGATGACTGCTATGAGCTTACCACTCTGCGCAGATACCGAGACGAATATCTGTCGGATACAGAGGAGGGCAGGGAAATTATCCGTGAATATTATAATATCGCTCCTACCATTGTGAAAAGGATTGACAGGCAGCAGAATTCTGATGCTGTTTACCGGAAAATATGGGAGACTTATCTAAATCCATGCATCCGGCTGATCGAGGAAGACAGAAATGAAGAGTGCAAAGGGCTGTATATCCGTATGGTGCGCAGCCTTGAAAAGAAATATTTATATTCATAAAATAAAATACAGGAGGAAATAGACAGATGAGTGACTATAGAATTGAGACAAAATGCATACAGTCAGGCTATGAGCCCGGAAACGGAGAACCCAGAATACTGCCGATTTATCAGAGCACCACATTCCGTTATACGAGCAGCGAGCAGATGGGCAGGCTGTTTGATCTGGAAGAATCCGGATATTTTTATACAAGACTTCAGAATCCGACAAATGATGCTGTCGCAGCAAAGATTAACGATCTGGAGGGAGGAGTGGCTGCAATGCTGACCTCTTCCGGACAGGCTGCTAATTTTTATGCTATTATGAATATTGCGCAGGCTGGGGACCATATCGTATGCGCATCAGCCCTGTACGGCGGCACATATAATCTCTATGCACATACGATCCGCAAAATGGGTGTGGAAGCTACGTTTGTTGATCCGGACTGCACAGAGGAGGAACTTGAGGCGGCTTTTAAAGATAATACAAAAGCTGTGTTTGGAGAATCTATAGCAAATCCTGCGCTTGTTGTTCTTGATTTTGAAAAATTTGCCAAGGCGGCTCATGCCCACGGGGTTCCGTTTATTGTGGATAATACGTTCGCGACACCGATCAACTGCCGTCCATTTGAATGGGGCGCGGATATCGTTACACATTCCACTACAAAATATATGGACGGACATGCTGCCTGCGTAGGCGGAGCTATCGTGGACAGCGGAAACTTTGACTGGGATGCCAATGCAGAAAAATTCCCGGGTCTGACAACTCCGGATGAGACATATCACGGCATCATTTATACAAAGAAATTCGGAAAAGGTGCGTACATTACAAAGGCAACGGCGCAGCTTATGCGCGATCTGGGGTCTATTCAGTCTCCGCAGAATGCCTTTTTGTTAAATATCGGACTTGAGACTCTTCATTTGAGAGTCCCGCGTCACTGCGAGAATGCTCTTAAGGTAGCGGAGTATCTGGAAAATCACGAGAAAGTGGCATGGGTGAATTATCCGTCCCTGCCGGGAAATAAGTATTACGACATAGCACAGAAGTATATGCCTAATGGAACCTGCGGCGTGCTGACATTCGGACTGAAGGGCGGAAGAGACGCTGCCGTTGAGATGATGGATAAACTTAAAATGGTTGCAATCGTAACACATGTGGCAGATGCAAGAAGCTGCGTTCTTCATCCGGCAAGCCATACACATCGTCAGATGAATGATCAGGAACTTCTTGAAGCAGGAGTACAGCCGGATCTGATCCGCTTTAGTGTAGGTATCGAGAATGTAGATGACATTATCGCTGATGTAGAGCAGGCGCTGAAGTAATTCATAAATGGTATGGATGTATACAATTTACATCCATACCATTTTTCGTATAAAAAAGACTGGTTTCTTTCATACTAATTTCTGTAAAACAGATAAATCAGTATTGAAGAAAGGCAGAATCAATATGGAGACGGACAGAACGCAGAATGAGAGAAACGAAGAAAACAAAGAAATTAAGGAAATGGGAACTCTTAAACTGGATAACGGCTATTCGAAACATGGGATTCAGTTATTAACTATAATCGGAGAGATTGAAGGTCATGAGACTGTATCCGGAAATACGAAAGCAACCAAGTACGAGCATCTTCTGCCAAGACTCGCGGAGGCAGAAGAAGATGAGAACACTGAAGGGATTCTGATTTTACTTAATACACTCGGGGGCGATGTGGAAGCAGGGCTTGCAATTGCGGAAATGATCGCTTCGCTGAGCAAGCCGACCGTATCCCTTGTGCTTGGTGGAAGTCATTCAATCGGTGGCCCGCTCGCAGTATCGGCAGATTATTCATTTATCGTGCCCACCGGAACGATGATAGTTCATCCGGTTCGCTCTAATGGAATGTTCATTGGTGTAATACAGAGTTACCGCAATATGGAGAAGACACAGGACAGGATAGCAGGATTTATTGCCTCACATTCCAGAATTACTCAGGAACGGCTGCTGGAACTGATGCTCGATTCCACCCAGCTTGTCAAAGATGTGGGGACAATGCTGGAAGGAGAGGAAGCGGTCCGGGAAGGGATTATTGATGAAGTAGGAGGTATCAGTCAGGCGCTGCGCAAACTTCATGAGCTTATAGAAGAAAGGCGCAGAACCCGGCAGCATGATGAATGCCGTAACGGCTGAAAAAATGTAATGACATGATTTTCAAATGATGATATACTATTATATAGTATGTTTAAATTACTAAGGGGGAATTCTATGGCTTCAAAATCTACAAAGGGCCGTAAAAATTCAAAAAGCAGACAGAAGAAAGTACAGCAGAATACAGAGCTGCGGGGAGAGATCATTATTCTGGCAGTACTTGCAGTATGTATTCTGTTAGTGCTCAGCAATTTCGGAGTCGGAGGAATCGTTGGGGAGGCGGTATCGTCCGTATTTTTCGGTTTATTCGGATTCATGGCTTATCTGCTGCCTTTTGTGCTGTTCGGACTTGCGGCATTTCTCGTGTCGAACAAGGGCAACGCTCATGCATATGTAAAGATTGCGGCTTCAGCCGTGCTGTTTTTTCTAATAACTGCTATTCTAGAGCTGATTTTTAATTCTTATACCCCGGGCACATCCCTGCTTTCATATTATACTGCGGCAAGCGAACACAGGAATGCAGGAGGTCTGGCAGGAGGCTGTCTGATCAGTCTGTTCTGTCCTCTGATAGGAGTGATAGGCACATATGTTGTACTCGTGATTTTATCCGTCATATGTGTGATCCTGATCACGGAGAAATCTCTTCTCGCACCACTTGGACGGCAGAGCAGAAAGGCTTATGAGGACGCGAAGAAAAAACGTCAGGAAACCGCGGCAATACGAGCGAAGAAACGGGAAGAAAAACAGCGGACAGAAAAAATACGGAAAGAAAGTGACGACGGTAAAGGAGAAAGGCGGACAGACCATAAAGTGTCCGGCGTATCTTTTGCTACTACACTTGGCGGAGATGAAACATCAGGGCGAAAAGGCAGAAACAGGAAAAAGAAATCTCCTGATGTATATGAACTTATGCCGGAAGAAACCCAAAATGAAGAGTATATGCAGGCAGAGCCGGAAAATACTTTTGTGATCAACCGGGCAGAACCTCAGGATGCTTCAATGGAAGAGACAGAACATATTTCAGACGGCGGTACAGGTCCGGGAATCGGTGAAATGGCAGAAACCGGGCCGGAAAATCCGGATAAGCGTACCGGAAGACGAAATAAAGTGAAAGAAGCGGCGGAAGTATCTGCGGAGACAGAAAATGTTGCAGCTGCCGTGGAGAAGGAGCAGGAAAAAGAATATCACGTCTATCACACTCCGCCTCTCAGTCTGCTGAAACGCGGAAAGAAAAGCGGAGGAGATTCGGACAGCCATCTTCGTGCTACGGCACTGAAACTGGAACAGACGCTGAAAAATTTTGGCGTAGGCGTCCATGTGACAAATGCCAGCTGCGGTCCTTCTGTTACCAGATATGAGCTTCAGCCTGAGCAGGGAGTAAAAGTGAGTAAAATTGTCGGTCTTGCCGATGATATTAAATTGAATCTCGCCGTAGCTGATCTGAGAATTGAAGCACCTATTCCCGGAAAAGCGGCAGTAGGCATCGAAGTGCCAAATAAGGAAAATACAGCTGTAATGCTGAGAGATCTGCTTGAATCTAAGGAATTTAAGTCAAGCGCATCTCCGATCACATTTGCAGTGGGAAAAGATATTGCGGGAAAAGTGGTTGTTGCAGATATTGCCAAAATGCCCCATCTGCTTGTGGCAGGCGCTACAGGATCGGGTAAATCAGTCTGCATCAATACGCTGATCATGAGCATTATATACAAATCGGATCCGGATTCGGTCAAGTTGATCCTTGTAGATCCGAAAGTAGTAGAGTTAAGCGTATACAATGGAATCCCTCACCTGATGATTCCGGTGGTAACAGATCCTAAAAAAGCGGCAGGGGCCCTTAACTGGGCAGTTGCCGAGATGGAAAAGCGCTATAAGCTTTTTGCAGAATATAATGTAAGGGATCTGAAAGGATTCAATGCAAAAGTTGAAAAGGGAGAGACAAGCGGGGAAATTAAAAAGAAACTGCCTCAGATCGTGATTATTATTGACGAGCTTGCAGATCTGATGATGGTGGCCCCGGGAGAAGTGGAAGGAGCTATCTGCCGTCTGGCGCAGCTAGCCAGAGCAGCAGGACTTCATCTTGTTGTAGCGACCCAGCGGCCATCTGTAAATGTTATTACAGGACTGATCAAGGCGAATATGCCGTCCAGAATTGCGTTTTCAGTTACGTCCGGCGTTGATTCAAGAACAATTATCGACATGAACGGTGCAGAGAAGCTGCTTGGAAAAGGCGATATGCTTTTCTACCCATCGGGATATCCGAAACCGGTTCGTGTACAGGGATCATTTGTTTCGGATAAAGAAGTGCAGGATGTAGTTGATTATCTAATCAGCAGCAACGGAAGCACGGTGTATAATGATGAACTGGAAGAACATATGAATACAAATCTTCCTCTATCAGGAACAGCGGCTGCATCAGAGGCGGGAGATGACAAAGATACATATTTCGTTGATGCCGGAAAACTTATTATAGATAAAGAAAAAGCTTCTATCGGAATGCTTCAGAGAATGTTCAAAATAGGTTTTAACCGGGCGGCCAGAATTATGGATCAGCTTGCAGAAGCAGGGGTGGTCGGACCAGAAGAAGGAACAAAACCTCGGAAAGTTCTTATGACAAAAGAGGAGTTTGAAGAATATCTCAATACTATTAAGTAGGCAGTTATAATAAGAAAAACACATATATCAGATACAGAAGAAAGAGGAGGAGACAGAATGAAGACGGATATTGAAATTGCACAGGAAGCAAAGCTTGAACACATTAAGAACGTTGCGGCAACAATCGGAATACAGGAGGATGATCTGGAATTCTACGGGAAATACAAGGCGAAACTTTCCGATGATCTGTGGGAGAAGATTAAAGACAACGAAGACGGCAAGCTTGTTCTTGTAACAGCTATTAATCCTACTCCTGCAGGAGAGGGAAAGACTACTACCACAGTTGGTCTCGGCGAAGCTATGGCAAAGCTGAATAAAAAGGCGCTTATTGCACTGCGCGAGCCTTCTCTGGGGCCGTGTTTCGGTATTAAAGGCGGTGCTGCCGGAGGCGGCTACGCACAGGTAGTCCCTATGGAGGACCTGAATCTTCATTTTACAGGTGATTTCCATGCAATTACCTCTGCAAACAATCTGCTTGCGGCTATGCTGGACAATCATATTCAGCAGGGAAATGCGCTCCGGATTGATCCGAGGCAGGTTGTATGGAAGAGATGCGTTGACATGAATGACCGTGTCTTAAGAAATATAGTGGTCGGTCTCGGAAACAAAACAGACGGCATGGTTCGGGAGGATCATTTTGTAATTACTGTTGCTTCCGAGATTATGGCAATCCTCTGTCTTGCCGATAACCTGGCAGATCTGAAGGAACGTCTCGGAAAAATCATTGCAGCTTATAATTTTGACGGAGACCCTGTTACAGCAGACGACCTGAAGGCTACAGGCGCAATGGCAGCACTCCTGAAAGATGCGATCAAGCCGAATATCATACAGACGCTGGAACATACACCGGCACTTGTTCACGGCGGACCTTTTGCCAATATAGCCCATGGCTGCAACAGTGTCCGTGCCACCAAGATGGCGCTGAAACTGAGCGATATCACAATTACGGAAGCCGGATTCGGAGCGGATCTGGGAGCAGAGAAGTTTTTTGACATTAAATGCCGCATGGCGGGGCTGAAGCCGGATGCAGTCGTTCTTGTTGCAACTGTACGTGCTTTGAAGTATAATGGAGGAGTTGCAAAGAGTGACCTTGCTGAGGAAAATCTGGATGCTCTTGCAAAAGGAATTGTTAATCTTGAAAAACATATTGAGAATATTCAGAAATACGGTGTGCCTGTGATTGTTACACTTAATTCTTTTGTAACAGATACAGATGCTGAAAATGAATACATCCGCAGATTCTGCGAGGAAAGAGGATGCGAATTTGCTCTTTCCGAGGTATGGGAGAAAGGCGGAGAGGGCGGTATTGCTCTTGCGCAGAAAGTACTTGATACTCTGGAGAAGAAAGAAAGCAATTTCCACCTGCTCTATGAGGATGAACTTTCGATCAGGGAAAAGATCGAAAAGATCGCAAAAGAAATCTATGGTGCCGACGGAGTAGTATATGAACCGGCTGCTCAGAGACAGATTGACAGAATAGAATCTCTCGGATTTGCATCTTTCCCTGTATGTATGGCGAAGAATCAGTATTCGCTTTCCGACGATGCAAAGAAACTGGGAAGACCAAGCGGCTTTGATATTCATATCAGGGAAGTATATGTAAGTGCCGGAGCAGGCTTTGTTGTCGCTCTTACCGGTGCGGTTATGACTATGCCGGGCCTTCCGAAGGTGCCGGCGGCAAACGGAATCGATGTTACAGAAGACGGAAAAATCACAGGACTGTTTTAGATAAAAGGAGTAGTCAATGACACAGTTAATTGATGGAAAGCAGATTTCAAAACAGATCAAAGATGAGTTGAGGGACGAAGTACAGCAGTTAAATGTTCAGGGAAAAAACGCCTGTCTTGCTGTTGTTCAGGTGGGAAATGACCCTGCGTCTTCAGTCTATGTTAACAATAAAAAGAAAGCATGCGCATATATAGGTATAGGTTCAAAGGCGTATGAGCTGCCTGAAAAGACGACAGAGGCAGAGCTTGTTTCTTTTGTGGAAGAACTCAACAGAGATGAAACGGTGAACGGAATACTTGTACAGCTTCCCCTGCCGAGCCATATTGACGAGGACAAAATTATAAGAACAATATCACCGGACAAAGATGTAGACGGATTCCATCCGGTCAGTGTGGGACGCTTATGGATAGGAGAAAAAGGCTTCCTGTCCTGTACGCCGGCGGGAATTATACAGCTTTTAAAACGTTCCGGTATCGAAATTGAGGGGAAAGAATGCGTGGTTGTCGGCAGAAGTAATATCGTTGGAAAACCAATGGCTGCGCTTCTTCTCAGGGAAAACGGAACTGTGACAGTAGCGCATTCACGGACAAAAAATCTGAAAGAAATAACAAAGAGAGCGGATATTCTTATTGTTGCTATAGGTAAGAAGCGGTTTATCACTGCGGATTATGTAAAAGAAGGGGCTGTAGTCATTGATGTCGGCATGCACAGAGATGAGAATAATCATCTGTGCGGTGATGTCGACTTTGAGGATGTGGCACCGCATACTTCTGCAATTACACCGGTGCCGGGCGGAGTCGGTCCGATGACGATAGCAATGCTGATGAATAACTGTGTGGAAACGATGCGTACTCAGGAGGAAAGACCATGAGATGTACCCATTGCGGAGCAATAATTCCGGATGATCAGGTGGTCTGCCCAAGATGCGGGACTGAAGTACAGATTGTTCCGGACTATAATCCGCTGGACGATGTCCTTACCAGAGAGGTGAAAGGCTCTGTAGAGGGGGCAACACGTCAGATACAGACGGATGATATCAGAAGATACAGACGAGATGACAGAACGAAGAATGTCAATTCAACAAGAGTTCTAAGTCAGGAAGAAATGGAACGGCTGCGTGAGCAGAGAAGACGTTCCGGAGGAAGAAGGCCGTCGGACGGCGGTTCACGCAGTACGGGAGAAGTGAATCAGAAGAAGCGCCCAACACATACTCAGAGACAGGACACAGCAGAATTAAGGCGTCTGCGTCAGCAGAAGAGACTGGAAGCGGCAAAACGCAAGAGACGGAACCTGCTTATTACATTGTTCCTGCTGGCTGCGCTGATTGCTGCCGGGATTTATCTCGTTTACCAGAATTCATATACTTCTATGGTTAACAAAGGATACAGAGCGATCCAGAGCCGTGATTATGATGCCGCTGAGAATTATTTTAACCGCGCGGTTACGAAGGACAAATCAAGACCTGAGGCATACACTGGCTGGGCGCAGATTTACGTAGATCAGGATGATCTGGAAAGTGCGGAAGATGTATTCCTTTCTGCCATAGAAACACAGCCGACAAATAAGCAGCTGTATCAGGCAGCCATTGATTTTTATATGGAAACGGAGCAGCCGGAGAAGGTCTCTGCTCTGCTCCAAGACTGTGAGGATCAGAATGTATTAAATGCTGTTTCAGATTATATATCGGCTGCGCCGGTATTTTCTCCGGATGCGGGGACTTACAATGAGGTGCAGGAGATTACAATTTCTTCTGAAACAGGCGGGGATATCTATTATACTACCGATGGTACAGATCCGACAGCGGAGACAGGCACAAAATATGAACAGCCTGTTCTTATCCAGACAGAAGGTGACTTTGAAATCCGTGCGATTGCAGTGAATGCAAACGGGATTCCGAGTACGGTGGCTTCATCTGAATACACAATAGAGTTCCCTATAGAAAACGCTCCGGCAGTAACGCCGTCAACAGGACAGTATACGGAACCTGCGCAGATTACGATTACAGTTCCGGAAGGTTATACGGCTTACTATACTATGGACGGCTCGACGCCCGATCCGCAATCATCTTCGACAGAAAAGTATACAGGACCTGTAGCCATGCCGGAAAATACCCAGACAATATTTAATGCAATACTTGTCAATAATCAGAACGGGAAAGCAACAGAAGTTACAACCAGAAACTATATTACGACCTCGGATTGACACGCTTTAGATCGGGAAAATTCCCGATATCAGAACGATGGTAAAATCGTATAGACAACCCTTGCAATGATAAAAATTATTATGTATTTTTACCAATACAAGGGTTGTTTTTTGTGTAAAAGAGAGCTATAATATGTGTGTTAAAAAAATAACAATAAATATAAAGGAGATGCAGGTTATGAGCAGATTTTGTTTACCAAGAGACATTTATCATGGAAAAGGATGTCTTGAAGAGCTGAAGAACTTAAAAGGGAAAAAAGCTATGCTTGTTGTAGGCGGCGGCTCTATGAAACGTCAGGGATTTCTTGACAAAGCTGTAAACTATCTGAAAGAGGCAGGCATGGAAGTTCAGGTATTTGAGGGAGTTGAGCCTGACCCGTCTGTTGAGACAGTTATGAAAGGTGCAGAGGCAATGCGTGCTTTTGAGCCTGACTGGATCGTAGCAATGGGCGGTGGTTCACCGATCGATGCTGCAAAAGCTATGTGGGCATTTTATGAGTATCCGGAAACTTCTTTCGAGGATCTCTGCACCCCGTTTAACTTCCCTGAACTGAGACAGAAAGCAAAATTTGCCGCTATCCCTTCAACATCAGGAACAGCGACAGAAGTTACAGCGTTCTCTGTTATCACAAACTATCAGACAGGTGTGAAGTATCCTCTTGCTGACTTTAATATAACACCGGATGTTGCAATCGTAGATCCGGATCTGGTATCCGGACTTCCGGTAAAACAGGTTGCATACACAGGTATGGATGCACTGACACATGCGATTGAGGCGTATGTATCCACACTTCACGGGCCGTTTACAGATCCGCTTGCACTTCAGGCAATTGAGATGGTACTGGATTATCTGCCGGCATCCTACAACTGCAATATGGAGGCAAGAGAGCAGATGCATTACGCACAGTGCCTTGCAGGAATGGCATTCTCAAATGCACTGCTTGGAATCGTACACTCTATGGCTCACAAGACAGGCGCTGCATTCTCCACAGGACATATACCGCACGGATGTGCAAATGCGATTTACCTTCCGTATGTAATCGAATATAATGCGAAAGATCCGGTGGCTGCAAGCCGCTACGCAGAGATCGCACGCAGGATGGGGCTTGAGGGAACATCAGAGAAAGCCCTCATTAACAGCCTTCGCGCGAAGATTAACGAGTTTAATGAAAAACTGAACATCCCGAAGACGCTGAAAGAATTCGGTATCAAGGAGGATGAGTTCAAAGAGAAAGTTGCTCATATCGCAGAGCTGGCAGTTGGAGATGCGTGCACAGGATCTAATCCGCGTGCCATTGATCCGGCTGCAATGGAGAAATTGCTTACATGCACATATTACGGAACAGAAGTTGATTTCTAATTTCGAGATGATGTAAAAACTGCTTGTATTTTCTTTGAAATAATCGGAAAAAGCGGGTCAGCCGGTAACGGCAGGCCCGTTTTTGTGTAAATGAAAATTATTGCGGTATGAATCGGAAGCCTGTTAGAATTACTTGCCTTTACGGGATTTATGGCGTATTATAGTGAAAGAGTGAATTTTCAAGGAGGAATACCATGTATCAGATAATGAAAGCTGAGAAACTGGCCGACAAGATATTTCTGATGGATGTACATGCGCCGCGTGTTGCGCAGCATTGTCAGCCCGGTCAGTTTGTTATTGTAAAGATGGATGAAAAAGGCGAGCGTATTCCGCTTACAATCTGTGATTATGACAGAGAGTCAGGAACGATCACTATCGTTGTACAGGAAGTCGGAGCATCCACAACAAAAATGGGGAACTTAAAAGAAGGAGATTATTTCCGCGATTTCACAGGCCCTCTCGGATGTCCTTCCGAATTCGTAAACGAGGATATCGAGACACTGAAGAACAAGAAGATGCTTTTCGTTGCGGGCGGTGTAGGAGCGGCTCCGGTATATCCGCAGGTAAAATGGCTTCATGAGCGCGGGATCGAGGCGGATGTGATCGTAGGCGCCAAGACAAAGGATATGCTGATCCTCGAGGAAGAGATGAAAGCTGTTGCAGGAAATTATTATCCATGCACGGATGACGGTTCTTACGGACATGCAGGTATGGTCACGACTATGGTAGAAGAGCTCGTAAATAACGGGAAAAAATACGATGTCTGTGTTGCTATCGGACCGATGATCATGATGAAGTTTGTCTGTCTTCTGACAAAGAAACTGGAGATTCCGACTATCGTCAGCATGAATCCGATCATGGTGGACGGAACTGGAATGTGCGGTGCATGCAGGCTTCAGGTAGGCGATGAGATCAAGTTTGCGTGTGTAGACGGTCCGGAGTTTGACGGACATCTGGTAGATTTTGATCAGGCGATGAAGAGAAGTCAGATGTACAAGACGCAGGAAGGCCGTGCGATGCTGAAGCTGCAGGAAGGCGATACACATCACGACGGATGCGGACATTGCGGAGGTGACGAATAATGGCTGATATGTTGAAGAAAGTACCTGTAAGAGAACAGGATCCCAAGGTGCGCGCAACGAACTTCGATGAGGTATGCCTTGGATATAATAAAGAAGAGGCTGTGGAAGAGGCTGCAAGATGTTTGAACTGCAAGAATGCAAAATGTGTTCAGGGATGTCCGGTGTCTATTGACATTCCGGCGTTTATCCATGAAGTAAAAGAAGGAAATATCGAAGAGGCTTATAAAGTAATCGGTAAATCCAGTGCGCTTCCGGCTATCTGCGGCCGTGTATGTCCTCAGGAGTCCCAGTGCGAAGGAAAATGTATCCGCGGTATCAAAGGCGAGCCTGTATCCATAGGAAAACTGGAACGGTTTGTGGCGGATTATGCTCTTGAGAATGATATCAAACCTGTCGGTGCAGAGACAAAGAACGGACATAAAGTGGCTGTGATCGGTTCAGGCCCTTCCGGGCTTACCTGCGCTGGTGACCTCGCAAAGATGGGATATGATGTAACAGTATTTGAAGCGCTTCATGAACTGGGCGGAGTGCTTGTATACGGAATTCCGGAGTTCCGTCTCCCGAAGCAGAAAGTCGTAGCAAAAGAGATCGAGAAAGTAAAAGAGCTTGGTGTTAAATTCGAGACAAATGTTGTCATCGGAAAATCCACAACCATCGACCAGCTTATGGAAGACGAGGGATTTGAAGCTGTATTTATCGGATCGGGCGCAGGCCTTCCGATGTTTATGGGAATTCCGGGAGAAAATGCCAATGAAGTGTTCTCCGCGAATGAATACCTGACAAGAAGCAATTTGATGAAAGCGTTTGACGATTCCTATGATACCCCGATTGCGGCAGGAAAGAAAGTTGCTGTTGTAGGCGGCGGTAACGTTGCAATGGACGCAGCCAGAACAGCTCTTCGTCTCGGGGCTGATGTACATATCGTCTACAGAAGAAGTGAGGCGGAACTTCCGGCCAGAGTAGAGGAAGTACACCATGCGAAAGAAGAAGGTGTTGTTTTCGACCTGCTCAGAAATCCGAAAAAGATCAATGTAGACGAAAATGGAAACATAACAAGCATGACTGTAATTAAGATGGAGCTTGGCGAACCTGATGCTTCCGGAAGAAGACGTCCGGTGGAGATTCCGGGATCTGAGTATGATATTGAGGTAGATACTGTTATTATGTCTCTTGGAACATCACCGAACCCGCTGATTTCTTCCACAACAAAAGGGTTGGAGACAAACCGCAGAAAATGTATCGTTGCTGATGAGGATAATGGACAGACTTCCAAAGAAGGCGTATTCGCCGGCGGCGATGCCGTGACAGGAGCGGCAACAGTTATCCTTGCCATGGGTGCGGGAAAAGCAGGTGCGAAAGGTATCGACGAATATCTGAAGAGCAAAGAAAACTAGAGGTTCAGATTTACAAGTCTGTGTATTCAGAAAGCTGATGAAAGGGTTTTCGGTCCGGAGACGGACGAAGACCCTTTTACTGTCTTTCAAGTAACTATAGAAGTACAGGAGAAAATCACCTCGGATTCAATTCATGAGGAGATTATGTTACAGGGGCTTGTTATCGGATATGCAAAGATGGAAAAGAAAGAATATCGTAAATATCTGGACGAATTTGTTCCGAAGATCTCAAACTGATCCGTCTGCGACAGCTGTGTCAGCGGTTTCAAATTCATGAGAACATATCCGGAGTAAAGGAACATATTGATGAGATTCTCTCTATTTGTGACAAAATCCGTCATAACGGATATTTCAGCCGATTTGGGATTTGTTTGTCCTGCAGATATAAGACGAACAAACGGAACCAGAAATCTCCATAACCGGAAACGGTTCCCGGCAAGATTTAGTTATTGATCTTTTGCTGCAGTTCTTTTAAAGGATGATTTAGTTATCCTTTATATGACGCGGCTATTGGAAATTATGTTCCGGCTTCTGCCAGTTTGTATGAGCTTTTATCGCTCCGGCTCAGAATTGAAAAAACAGGAAAAGCAAACAAATACGTCTGACCTGATGCACAATCTGCCTGCAGATAGGTGAGTCAGTCATTCCGTATCTGCTCCCTTTTCAAACGATTTTACTTTCCTGAGCTGGTACGAAAAATCGAAATTTTACTGATATATTCCATTGACGGTAACATCGAACACAGCCTCTTTCCCATTCAGTTCATCATTACCGTAATCATCAGGGAAGGTTACTGTCACTTCTACTTCATCACCGGGGTGGGCGCCGATCAACTGCTCTTCAAAGTCATCGATATATCTGCCGGAACCTATGGTGAGATCTGTGCCATTTCCCTGTGTATTTCCGCCGTCGAATTCAACACCGTCAATCGAGCCGACATAGTCGATGTTTACGGTATCTCCGTCCTCAACTGTAAGTGAGGAATCAGTAGAGTAGGAGGCGGAGTCATCTGTGCTGTTATCTGTTGAGCTTGATTCTGTGTCTGCATCACCGGGAGATGTAGTGTTTTTGGAAGAACCGGAAGTTACAATGACAGCGATGATCAGGGCAATAACTGCGATTATCGGAAGCGCGATCGCAATAATCCTGCTGATTTTTCGCTGCAGTTCTTTTTTGCGGCGTTCCTTGGCGCGCCGTTCCTGAGCCGTTTTTCTGTTTTCTTTTTTCATACTGCACATTCCCTCATTTCTGTTTTTTGTGTGTGGACTGATACGGGGATCAGTTTTGTTAACGAGAGCTATTATAAATATAAAATATGACTAATTTGTGATTTTTTTTGCAAAAATACATGATATACTATAGCTATCGTCTGCGTATCATGATAAAGTATCAGATCATGCAGGCATGAAATAGGAATCTTTAGAAGAAGACCGGGGAGCATTATTATGACAATGGACAACAGATATTCAGACGGATCACAGTTTTTAAAGGATGTGACCGTTAAGATACAGAACAGACTTGATGAGATAGATCATGATCTGAATGAAGGTAAAAAAGAAATTGAAAATATGCATGAGTATTACTGGGAGAACTATACGGAGATGGATCAGTATGGTTATGAGGAATATGACAACCGTCAGGCCCTTCTCCAGCAGACGAATGCAAATGCAGAAAAGCTGAAACTTAAACACAGGTTTGAGAGGATGAAGGATGCGCCGTTCTTCGGGCGGGTTGACTTTATATTTGAGGGAGAAGATGAGCCGGAGCCGTTTTATATCGGGATTGGAAATTTTGCTGAGAAGGCAGGCATGACGCCGTTAATCTACGATTGGAGGGCTCCTGTGAGCGGGCTGTTCTATGATTATGATAAAGGGCCGGCTTCCTACGAAGCACCTGCGGGAATGATCACAGGCAAGATCAGCTCCAAATGGCAGTATAAGATCCGCAGAGGAAAGATGATATATGCTTTTGAGAGCGATACCAAGATTGATGATGAGATCCTTAAACAGGAACTTGGACATAACGGCGATGTTAAGCTGAAAAATATTGTGCGGACAATCCAGAAAGAACAGAATGCTATTATCCGCAACACAGAGGATAAGATCCTCGTGATACAGGGCGGGGCAGGGAGCGGAAAGACCTCTATTGCACTGCACAGGATTGCCTATCTTCTGTACCATGACAGACAGAATCTGAAGTCATCCAACGTGCTGATCCTGTCACCGAACAGCGTATTTTCAGATTATATTTCCCATATTCTTCCAGAACTGGGAGAGGAAAATATACAGGAGATGAGTTTCGATCTGTTTGCGTACCGTGAATTAAAAGACACGGCGGCTGACTGTGAAGACCGGTATGATCATCTGGAGCGGATCGTGAAATTTCCAAGTGATCAGGAAAAAGAGCGGTTCC
This sequence comes from uncultured Lachnoclostridium sp., assembly GCA_930986645.1. Lineage (GTDB taxonomy): Bacteria > Bacillota > Clostridia > Lachnospirales > Lachnospiraceae > Mediterraneibacter. The sequence goes on along the minus strand of CAKNJS010000017.1, from coordinate 2,605 downwards.
GTATGAAGCAGTCAGAAGAGTTTACAGGACTGATTGAAGGATTTCTGGCAACGCTGGAGGATCGGCTGATCGATTTTACAGAAATCAGCTTCCGAGGCATGAACATAACAGAAGAAGAGCTCATCAAGATGTTTTATTTTAAGTTTCAGGATACACCGCTTCTCTCAAGAATGGATGCTGTTATGGACTATTTCATTGATGCATATGAGACGCTGAAGGGCAGTAATATTTCCGATGATGACAGAGAACTTCTGAAAGCCAGATTTGACAGTATGTATGTGACAAAAGACATCTATACAATCTATAACTGGATGCTGGAAGATTACGGATATGAGCTGCTTCCGGATGTGCCATATGAGAGAAGGAAGATTCAGTACGAAGATGTATTTCCGATCCTTTATCTGAAATACAGACTGCTTGGAAAGAGCTCGCAGAAAAATATAAAACATCTTGTCATTGATGAAATGCAGGATTACTCTTTTATGCAGTATGTGATCCTCCATAATCTGTTCCAGTGCAGGATGACAATCTTAGGCGATTATGCGCAGACACTGGATACAAAACAACATGACGTGCTGAAGTTCCTGCCGAAGATATTCGGAAAAGATATACGGAAGGTTATACTGAATAAGAGCTACCGTAATACCTATGAGATCGCAAAGTATGCAGCACAGATCAGCGGGATTACAGGGCTTGAGCTTCTGGAACGCCATGGCAGACCGGTAGAGGAAAGAACTTTTGATTCAGAAGATGAAATGCTTGATGCAATCGAGGCTAATGTCAATCTGGGATTAGACGGATATGAGACCGGAGCCGTTATCACAATGACCGAGGACGAGGCTTACGATATCTGCCGCCTGCTCAAAAACCGCGGTGTGGACGCAGCATATGTTGATCGTGACAGCTCAGCATTTAAGCGCGGACTGACAGTGACCACATTTTATCTGGCAAAGGGACTGGAATTCGATCAGGTATTTACCATACGCGGCAGGAAAGAGAACCCGCTGGCAGAACAGGCGGAATATATAGCTGCAACAAGGGCGCTTCAGGAATTGTACGTGTATGAGAACAATTCAAGTTTCTGATCCTGCATTTAACAAAGAAATCATAACAGGTTAAACTGTCTCCCATGGGAAATGTTATAGATAAACAGGCATGGGAGGCATGAAACTGGAAGCCATATGGAGCAAAATATCTGACAGAGTAAAAAGACCGACGTTAAATGGTGATATTCATGCAGATGCGGCAGTGATCGGCGGAGGCATAGCGGGAATACTGACGGCATATCAGCTTGAAAAAGCCGGCATGCATACAGCCGTATTGGAATCCATGAGGAATGACATTGCTTTAATTCGGTATGATTCAAAAGAGGAGAATTATGAAAATAACATTAATTACGGTAGGAAAGATAAAAGAAAAATACTTAAGGGACGCTGTCGCCGAATACAGCAAGCGTCTGAGCAGATACTGCAAACTGGAGATTATCGAGGCCGCGGACGAAAAGACCCCGGATCAGGCAAGTGAAACTGTGGAAGAAAATATTCGAGCCAAAGAAGGGGAGCGGATCCTGAAATATATCAAGGATGATATGTATGTGATCACTCTGGAAATTGCCGGCAAGATGCTTTCATCAGAAGAATTTGCCGGCAAGATTGAGTCGTTGGGAGTACAGGGGAAAAGCAGCATAGCATTCGTGATCGGCGGCTCTATCGGGCTTGGAAAAGAGGTGCTGAGGCGGTCAGATTATGCGCTTAGCTTTTCTAAAATGACATTTCCCCATCAGCTGATGCGGGTGATATTACTGGAGCAGGTGTATCGGGGGTATCGAATTATAAATGGGGAACCATATCACAAGTAAGTGCGTTTTTTCGCATTTGGGTATGATATAGTGTGAAGTAATGAATCAAATAAAACGTTTGAAAAGAGAGTGGACAAATAGTGTTTCACTCTTTTTTTGTAGGTTTTTTCGTAGTATCGAGAAATGAAATGACAGGGGAATAAACGAATGGTATAATGAAAAAAATTGGTCGGCTGATTGGAATTGGTAAGGGAGATGAGCTTGTGAAAAAACTAAGTGAAGACGCTGAAAAAATAATGGCAGAACGATTTGGAAAAGATACCATTATTGCATTGGCAACAGTAGAAAATGAGGTGCCTTTTGTACGTTATGTAAATGCTTATTATGAGAATGGTGCATTTTATATTATTACATATGCACTTTCAAATAAAATGAGGCATATGGAAAGCAACTCTACTGTTGCAATAGCTGGTGAATGGTTCACGGCACATGGAAAGAGTATCAATTTGGGATATTTCGGGAAAGAGGAAAATTATCGGATTGCCGAGAAATTAAAAAAAGTATTTTCTGAGTGGATCGACAATGGACATAATAATTTTGATGATGAGAATACTATAATTTTATGTGTAGAATTAACCGATGGACTGTTACTTTCACATGGAACAAGGTATGAGTTTTAGTTTTCAGTTTCTGGTTTGTATGACAAATCCTAATTGAAAATATTCTCAATGGGATATAATATAAACAATAAGTAGCGTATAAGAAGCAGGGAGGAATGATGATATGATGTATCCATTTATGACATTG
>CAKNJS010000016.1 GCA_930986645.1 uncultured Lachnoclostridium sp. | reverse complement strand
ATTCCTTACTGGCTGTAAGGGGTATTAACCATAAATATATTGTAGTAGAAAGAAGTCAGTTATTTCCGCTTATAAAATATCCGAAAAAAGCTCAGACTATCCGTAAGTGCTTTTAAGAGAGGGATACTTATCGTGAAACGACTGAGTGAATACTTATTTCTGGGAACTCTGGGCGGAACACTCTATTATTCATTTGAGATGATCTTTCGGGGGTTCTCCCACTGGTCCATGTTCCTGCTGGGCGGTGTCTGTCTGGTGTTCTTTGCCCAGCAGGGCATATGGACCGGCTGGAGCGCCCCTTTGTGGAAACAGGTGATATGGTGTACGGCTTTTGTGACCTCCTGCGAATTCATTACGGGGATATTTGTAAATAAGATTATGCATTGGAATGTGTGGGATTATACAGATCAGCCTTTCCAGCTGATGGGGCAGATCTGTCTTCCCTTTACCATCATATTTTCCGGGCTGTGCGCTGTGGGAATCCTTTTGAGCGGATATCTGCTCCACTTCCTGTACGGAGAGAAGAGACCGGATTTTCATGTGCTGTGACTTTCTTTATCAGCAGTTGAAGTCAATTCTCAAAAATGCTATAATACATCAGCAGAAAATTTGTCCGTTTACCTGTATGGAAAGACGGGGTACAGATATAGTAAAGGAGTACGAATGTGGCTGAATTAACACCAATGATGAAACAGTATATGGAGACGAAATCCCAGTATCAGGACTGCATTCTGTTCTATAGATTAGGCGACTTTTATGAAATGTTCTTTGATGACGCGCTTACCGCGTCACGGGAACTGGAGATCACGCTGACCGGAAAGAACTGCGGACAGGAGGAGAGGGCACCCATGTGCGGTGTCCCTTATCATGCTGTGGAAGGCTATCTCAATAAGCTCGTCTCCAAAGGATACAAGGTAGCAATCTGTGAGCAGGTAGAGGATCCGAAGACTGCGAAAGGAATCGTGAAGCGTGAGGTTGTCCGTATCGTGACACCCGGTACAAATCTGGACACACAGGCTCTGGATGAGTCAAAAAATAATTATATTATGTGTATCGTCTATATTGCGGACCGGTACGGCGTCTCGGTAGCTGATATTACGACCGGTGATTATTTTGTGACCGAGATCGAGGACAGCGCTAAGCTGATGGATGAAATCTATCGTTTCTCTCCGTCCGAGATTATCTGCAATGAAGCGTTCTATATGAGCGGGATGGATCTGGACGGCATGAAAGACAGGCTGGGGATCACGATTTACTCGCTGGATGCATGGTATTTTGATGATGCGGTATGCAGGCAGAAGCTTCTGGATCACTTCAAAGTGTCTTCGTTTGCCGGACTCGGCCTTGCAGATTATGACTGCGGAGTTATCAGTGCAGGGGCACTCCTGCAGTATCTTCTTGAGACACAGAAGAATAATCTTACCAACCTGACTCATATTACACCGTACACCTCCGGTAAGTATATGATGCTGGACAGTTCGACCCGGAGAAATCTGGAACTTTGTGAGACATTAAGGGAAAAGCAGAAGCGAGGCTCTCTTCTGTGGGTGCTTGACAAGACGAAGACTGCCATGGGAGCGCGTACGCTTCGCAAATATGTGGAACAGCCGCTGATAGACAAAAAAGAGATTGAAAGACGTCTGGATGCGGTGCAGGAATTAAAAGAACAGGCGATTTCACGAGAGGAGCTCAGGGAGTATCTGTCACCGGTCTATGATCTTGAACGCCTGATTACAAAGATCACATACGGCACGGCAAACCCGCGTGACCTGACCGCTTTCCGTACTTCTCTGGAAATGCTCCCGCCTATCCGGTATATTCTTCAGGATATGCAGTGTGATCTCCTGAAATCTATTATGGAAGATCTGGATCCTCTGGAGGATCTGTGTTCGCTGATCACAAATGCGATACGCGAAGAACCTCCTATTGCAATGAAAGAAGGAAATATTATCCGCGACGGCTTTAACGAGGAGGTTGACAAGCTGAGGCGCGCGAAGTCCGACGGAAAGGACTGGCTGGCGAAGCTTGAGAATGATGAGAGAGAAAAGACCGGAATCAAGAATTTAAGAATCAAATATAATAAAGTATTCGGTTATTATCTGGAGGTAACCAACTCCTATAAAGATCTAGTTCCTGAATATTATACGCGCAAGCAGACGCTGGCCAATGCAGAGCGCTATATTACGCCCGAATTAAAAGAACTTGAGGATATGATTCTGGGCGCGGAGGATAAGCTGTACGCTCTGGAGTATGAGATTTATACGGATGTGCGGGACAAGATTGCTGCAGAAGTAGAACGGATCCAGCAGACGGCGAAAGCAGTGGCAGCACTGGATGTATTTGCTTCTCTTGCCCTTGTGGCTGAACGGAATAATTATGTGCGTCCAAAGATTAATGAAAAAGGAGTTATTGACGTAAAAGAGGGACGGCATCCTGTAGTAGAACGGATGATCCCGAATGATATGTTTATTGCAAATGATACATATCTGGACGATAAAAAGCACCGGATTTCTATTATCACGGGCCCGAATATGGCAGGAAAGTCAACCTATATGCGGCAGACAGCGTTGATTGCCCTTATGGCGCAGGTGGGATCTTTTGTACCTGCAAAAAGCGCGAACATCTGTATCTCAGACCGGATTTTTACCAGAGTAGGTGCTTCGGATGATCTCGCTTCCGGGCAGAGTACATTTATGGTCGAAATGACAGAAGTAGCCAATATTTTAAGAAACGCTACTTCAAAGAGCCTTCTGATACTAGATGAGATCGGACGCGGTACAAGCACATTCGACGGGCTCTCTATCGCATGGGCCGTAGTGGAATATATCAGCGACAGCCGTCTGCTCGGTGCAAAAACCCTTTTCGCAACACATTATCATGAACTGACCGAGCTGGAGGGGAAGATTGATAACGTAAACAATTACTGTATCGCTGTAAAAGAGAAGGGGGACGATATTGTCTTCCTGAGGAAGATTGTGAAAGGCGGTGCAGATAAGAGCTACGGAATTCAAGTTGCCAAGCTTGCGGGAGTTCCGGATCTGGTTATCAACCGGGCAAAGGAAATTGTTGAGGAACTGAGCGAGGAGGATATAACCAACCGGGTAAGCGAAATTGCAGTAAAAGATAAAATATCAAAGAAAAAACCGAAAACGAAAAAATATGATGAAGTTGATATTGCCCAGATGTCTTTGTTCGATACGGTCAAAGATGACGATGTCTTGGAGGAACTTAAGAATCTGGACGTCGGCAATATGACGCCGATCGATGCTCTTAATACAATTTACCGCCTGCAGAATAAACTGAAGAACAGATGGTAGATATGATATAGTGAAACAAATGAAAGGAAAGAAAACGATATGCCTCACATACAGGTACTGGATCAGGTGACAATTGATAAGATTGCTGCCGGCGAAGTAATTGAGCGCCCGGCTTCGATCGTGAAAGAGCTGGTTGAGAATGCAATTGATGCCGGAGCGACATCCGTGACGGTGGAGATCAAAGACGGCGGCATTTCGCTGATCCGTATCATGGATAACGGATGCGGTATTGAGCATGACGATGTCCGCAGTGCATTTCTCCGGCATTCCACAAGCAAGATCCGAAGTGTAGAAGATCTCGCCCATATCAGTTCATTAGGATTCAGGGGAGAAGCTCTTTCTAGTATTGCCGCTGTGACACAGACTGAACTGATCACAAAAACAGCGGATGAAGAGCTTGGAACCCGGTATATCATTGAGGGCGGTAAAGAAATCTCTATTGAAGAAACAGGGGCCCCCAACGGTACAACGTTCCTTGTACGCCAGCTTTTCTATAATGTTCCTGCAAGAAGGAAATTCTTAAAGACTCCGGTAACTGAGGCGGGACACGTGCAGGATCTGCTGATCCACCTTGCTCTGTCTCATCCGGAGGTGGCGCTTATATTTCTGAATAACGGACAGGAAAAACTTCGCACTTCGGGAAGCGGCCGATTAAAAGATGTAATCTACAGTGTATACGGACGGGATGTCGCGGCAAACCTTCTTGATATCGACTACGAGAAGGGAGGTTTACGGATTACCGGTTATCTGGGAAAGCCTGTGATCACAAGGGGAAACCGCAATTTTGAGAATTTTTTTGTGAATGGCCGCTATGTAAAGAGTCCGATGATCTCCAAATCTCTGGAGGATGCATACCGGGATTTCACAATGCAGCATAAATTCCCGTTCGCAGTGCTCCATTTTCATATAGATGGAGAGCAGATAGACGTTAATGTCCATCCGACAAAGATGGAACTGAGATTTCAACGTCAGCAGGACGTGTACAATACAGTTTTTGAGGGTGTTCACCGCAGACTTTTGGAACCTGAGCTGATCCAGCAGGCGGAAGTGCCGGAGCCATTGGAACCGGATAAGAAAAAATCGACGGAGGAGCGCACAGTAAAAGAAAGTCCGTTCCTTCTGAAACCGAGAACGACCGGAACTGTTCCGGAAGGTGCCCGGCCGGCAGTACGGTCTGACGCTTTGAATGCCTTATCTTCGCGCTCACAGGAGAATAAGAATCCTTCGGATTTATTGTCCCGGACGGAAGAGAAAGATACAGATCCGGGCAAAAGAAAGGAAGAAGTCCACGATGAGGATTACTTTATCAGGAAGATGCGCGAGCGTGTCATGGCATACCACAACCGGGCATCCTCTGCAGAAGTGTCTGACAGAAGCGGTATCTACCGGCAGGAAGAGCAGGCGGACCGTATTAGGGAAGCTGCTGTGTATAACGCGCAGCCGACAGAAAACCGGCAGATGGATCTGTTTGAGGAAAATTTCCTGAAACGGGATGTAAAAGCAGAATATAAGCTGATCGGCCAGGTTTTTGACACATACTGGCTTGTCCAGTATCAGGACAGTCTTTATATTATAGATCAGCATGCAGCCCATGAGAGAGTGCTCTATGAGCGCACTTTAAAAGGAATGAAAAACAGAGAATTTACCTCCCAGTATTTAAGCCCGCCGATCATTCTGTCACTGTCTATGCAGGAGGCAGAACTGCTCAAGGAGAATATGGACCGTTTCGAACGGATAGGTTTTGAGATCGAGCCTTTCGGGGGCGAAGAATATGCGGTAAGAGCAGTACCGGACAATCTGTTCGGAATTGCAAAGAAAGAACTTCTGATGGAAATGATCGATGATCTGGCAGATGGAATCTCGACTTCCATGACACCGGAGCTGATTGATGAGAAAGTGGCTTCTATGTCGTGTAAGGCGGCAGTAAAAGGAAATAACCGTCTTTCAGCACAGGAGGTGGATGCTTTGATCGGGGAGCTGCTTACTCTGGATAATCCGTATCATTGTCCGCACGGCAGACCGACAATCATTGCGATGACAAAGAAGGAACTGGAAAAGAAATTTAAGAGAATCGTATAGCGGACTTAGAAAATGAGAGGAGCTGGTATTATGACAGGAAAACCGCTTATTATACTTGCCGGACCTACGGCGGTTGGAAAGACCGCACTTTCTATCCGTCTGGCCAAAGCGGCAGGGGCGGAGATTATATCAGCGGATTCCATGCAGGTGTACCGCCATATGGATATCGGATCAGCAAAGATCACAAAAGAAGAAATGGAGGGTGTACCCCACTATCTGCTGGATATTCTGGAACCGGAGGAAGAGTTTAATGTGGTACGTTTCCAGAAAATGGCGAAAGAAGCGGCCGACAGGATATGGGCAAAGGGAAAGATACCTCTTGTGGCAGGCGGAACCGGCTTCTATATTCAGGCGCTGCTCTATGATATTGATTTTACTGAAAACGATGGCGATGAGTCATACAGAAAGAAACTGGAACAGAAAGCAGGCAGCGAAAAGGGAGCTTTTGAACTTTACGAAATGCTGAAAACAGCAGATCCCGAGTCCGCCAGAGAGATCCATCCGCACAATATCAAGCGCATTATCCGAGCTCTGGAATATTATCATCAGACTGGAAAGCGGATTTCTGAACATAATGAGGTACAGCGTCAGAAAGAGTCTCCTTATAACTATGCTTATTTTGTGCTGACGGATGAACGAAGCCGTCTGTACGAGAGGATCGACCGGAGAGTGGATGTGATGATGGAGCGCGGACTGCTCGATGAAGTGAGGTATCTGAAGAAACGCGGCGTACGCAGGGACTCCACAGCCATGCAGGGACTGGGGTACAAGGAACTCTACGCATATCTTGACGGTGAATATACGCTCGATGAAGCAGTACGGATTATAAAGAGAGACACCAGACATTTTGCAAAACGCCAGATCACATGGTTTAAACGGGAAAAAGATGTGATATGGGCGGATCGTTCCGTTATCGGGCAGGATGAGGACACGCTGGCGGAATATATGCTCAAATGCATTCGAGGGAAAGGGATAATATAAAGAAGGAAAGAAAACGATGAAAAATACAGAATCACGATATATGTACGGACAGCTCGGCATTTCTGCCGAAGTCTGGGAATATGGACAGAAAATTGAAGAAGGCTTAAAAGAACGTTTCCGTGAATTTGATGAGACGGCGGAATACAATCAGTTGAAAGTTATCAAGGCCATGCAGGATAACCGTGTCAGCGAAGGCTGTTTTAATTATGTCAGCGGGTACGGATATAACGACATGGGAAGGGATACGCTTGAGGCTGTGTATGCGTCCGTATTTCATACAGAGGCTGCTCTGGTCCGTCCTCAGATCACCTGCGGGACTCATGCTCTCGCCCTTGCTCTGGCAGCGAATCTGCGCCCGGGTGATGAACTTCTGTCTCCTGTGGGAAAGCCCTACGATACGCTGGAAGAAGTGATCGGTATACGTCCCTCCAACGGTTCTCTTGCAGAATATGGAGTGACATACCGGCAGGTGGAACTTCTGGAAGACGGATATTTTGATTATCCGGCAATTGAAGCGGCGCTGAATGAGCGCACGAAGCTTGTGACAATCCAACGCTCCAAGGGATATCAGACCCGACCGAGCTATTCTGTGGAAAAGATTGGCGAGCTGATCGCATTTATCAAGGAGAGAAAACCAGATGTGATCTGTATGGTCGATAACTGTTACGGTGAATTTGTGGAGCGGATCGAGCCTAGTGACGTGGGGGCAGACATGATTGTCGGTTCTCTGATTAAAAATCCGGGAGGTGGTCTTGCACCGATCGGAGGATATATTGCGGGAAGAGAAGATTTGATCGAGAATTGTGCTTACCGGCTGACATCTCCGGGGCTCGGTAAAGAAGTGGGGGCATCTCTCGGGGTGATGCAGTCATTCTATCAGGGCTTCTTTCTCGCGCCGACTGTAGTGTGCGGTGCGCTCAAAGGTGCTGTATTTGCTGCAAACATCTATGAAAAACTGGGATATCCGGTTATCCCGGACGGCACAGAGTCCCGGCATGATATCATTCAGGCTGTGACGCTGGGCAGTGCGGACGGCGTGATCGCATTTTGTAAAGGAATTCAGGCTGCAGCGCCGGTTGACAGCTATGTGACTCCGGAACCGTGGGCAATGCCCGGATATGACAGTGACGTGATTATGGCGGCAGGTGCTTTTGTACAGGGATCTTCGATTGAGCTGTCGGCGGACGGGCCGATTAAACCGCCCTATGCAGTATATTTTCAAGGAGGACTTACATGGAACCATGCGAAGCTGGGAATTCTGAAATCACTGCAGAGTCTGATTGACGGAGGCGTTGTGGATATCGAAAAAGTACGCCGGTTGATCTGAAACGGATTACGAAGACAGTCTGATGATAGATAAGAAAGGAGACCGTTATGAGAACCGTAGTGGTGGTCGGAGGCGGAGCTTCAGGCATGATGGCTGCTGTGGCTGCAGCTTCATCCGGGGCGCGGGTTACTATACTGGAACACAAGGACAGGATTGGAAAGAAAATCCTGTCTACAGGAAACGGCAGATGCAATTTTACGAATATTCATCAGGAGCCGTTGTGCTATCATTCGGATAACCTGCTGTTCCCTTGGAGTGTTGTGGAAAAGTTCGGCGCGCAGGATGTTATTGCGTTTTTCCTGAAACTGGGGATATATTCCAAGAATCGGAACGGATATATCTATCCGAATTCTGATCAGGCATCAGCTGTACTGGATGCATTTCGAATGGAACTGGAAAGACTGAAAGTAACTATTTGTACTGATACAGAATGCCGGGAAATCCGGCCGGGAAGAAAGGGGTTCTCTGTGGAGACAAACCGGAATACGTTCCGGGCCGACAGGGTGATTCTATGTGCAGGATCCAAAGCTGCGCCTGTGACCGGATCTGACGGATCCGGCTATGATCTGGCAAAGAAACTAGGACACAGGATACTTCCGGTGCTGCCGGCACTTACTGCTCTGCGATGTGAAGGAAAGTTTTTTAAAAGTATTGCTGGAGTGCGGGCTTTTGGAACAGCGGCTGTCTGGTCTGAAGGGAAATGTATTGCAAAAGACACGGGAGAAATCCAACTCACCGACTATGGTATATCCGGTATTCCGGCCTTTCAGGTGAGCCGGTATGCGTCAAAGCTGCTTTATGAGAAAAAAGAAGCGGAAGCAGTTCTTAATTTCATGCCCGATTTTACAAAAGAGCAGATGAGGATTTTTCTCAGAAACCGTGCAGAGACAAGACCGGAAAAGAGGACAGATATGTTCCTGATAGGACTGTTCCATAAAAAGCTGTGTGATCTGTGGATCAGAATGACGAAGATTCCGGGAGAAAAGCCGGCAGGACAACTTACAGATGAAGAGATTGACAGGATTACAGCCCTGATCATGGAGTTCCGTGTCCGGATCACCGGTACAAACTCATTCGATAAGGCGCAGGTATGCTGCGGCGGTGTAGATACATTGGAAATCGATCCCGAAACACTTGAATCCGTTTATGTGCCGGGACTGTATTTTGCAGGAGAAATCCTTGACGTAGACGGAATGTGCGGCGGATATAATCTGACGTTTGCGTGGGCAAGCGGATATGCGGCCGGCAGATCCGCTGTTGTAGAAGGGCAAAGCCAATTATCCAAAAAGAGGCAAAATTGAATAGCGTAACATAGAGAATAAAAGACCCGAGAGAGCGAGGTGTTTCTTTTATGGGAATAGTATTTCTGCTTCTGGTCGTATTCGAAAAACAGCCGTTCCCCGCTCTGGCAGGCGGCAGACGCAACGGCTGACTGGCGCTTGCTGCGCTGGATGATTCTTACATCAGAGTGCGGGCATGGCAAGTAGTGTACTCCTTTCTTCCGGTGTCCGGGCAAAAAAGAGCAGGGAACGGTTTCTGATTTCCTGCTCGGTGATGCCGCCGGTGGGCGGCTGGTATTCAGTTGTGCAGTAGATTCTCTTATCCAAAATGAAACGGAACAATCATATTAAGGATAATTGCAATCATAATTCCCAACACTATCATAATAATCGTATCCTTAATTCTGTTACGTCTTAAAATTACTAATCCGCAAATAAAAACTATCGCTTCTAAGATGGAATAAATGTCGAAATAAATCCATCCATAAACGAATGTCGTATTGAATAAAACTGCAATTATAATTGCAGAAAGGACAAAAGATATTTTGCCTTTCCCCTTTGCATACCAACAGACAAAAGCAAGCAAGGGGGAAATTGCTGTAATCCCAAACCAAATCATCGCATAGCATCTCGGGAAAAATCCAGCTATAAACTTTGAATATAAATAGTAGCTTGTAACCATTCCAACAAAAAATGCAAATACATTTATGGCTGCTCTGATGGAAGAATTGCTATAAATCGAGATATAAACAGCAATCAATATCCAAATTGCAAGGCGTCCAAAAAAATTTCTAAAATCTAAACTCTCAATTATGAATGGTAATTCATTTGATGGAGTGGTATCTAAGAACTTTGAAACGACGCCTAATACAATTCCCAAAAGCAAAATAACAATGGAATAAGAAACTTTTTTGCTTAACGGTATCTGTTTGTTTACACGCCTAATATTATTTAAAAATGACATATTGAGTCTCCATGGTTTATCTTTGGCTCTATTATATAATGACCGCCCTTTCTTGAAAATAGATGAATTGTAAACTTGCTGGACGGGAACAGCTTACAGCGCAAGGCGTTTCCGATCGGCAAGTCCACAAAGAGGTAGCTGGCGGCAGCCAGCGCAGGGAAAATGCAGCTTCCCCTGTGATGATTGACAGGAGCCGGAACGCTGCGGGCAATCATCCACTTTCCGCAGGAAGCCCCCGCCATGACGCAACGCACCGGCTTGACCGGTGTATAGTTGCGCCCTCTTTCATAGGGGTAAGCCACGGGGTGCGACTCTGGAAGCGATTATGACCGTTCTCGGTCTGGCTCTTTTCTCTTGGGATGTGGCTTTTCCGTCCTCGCCTGTGCCTTGGCTTCGGCAAGCCTGCGCTGGATGAAATTGTCCCGCTTCTGGATAAACCGCTGCTTTGTGTCAGCGATAAAGTGGCGGCACTCCGGTTCCGTCTGGATTGTGATTTTCCTTTCTTCTCTTGATTACATCTACTTAGCCATGAGCTGATTTATACCTTGACTCTCGGGTCTTTTATTATGTTTTTTGCATTGTAAGAGGTAGCTGAATTCATATATTTCTGTTATACTTTTCACAAAGAAAAAATGACTTGAAGCGAAAATAGACAGAGGACAATTATGAAAAAAATAAAGATCATCCCATTAGTGGGAATAGAAATTGATGATATAAAGATCGCGTTGTATTCTTCAAGAGAAGATGTGAAAAAATTATTGGAAGAACCTTATAACATATGGGATGAGTCTCTGTATTATTTTAACAATGAATTACGATTTGATTTTGACGATGACGGAAAAGTAGAATTTATTGAGCTTTTGGGGGCAATTGACGGGGAACTGCAGCCGGTCATCTACGATGTACCTGCTTTTCAGATCAAGGCAGATATCTTATACAATATACTCAGGGAAGAGAACTGTGGAGATATTGACGATAGCGAAAATGGATATTCGTATGGATTCTTAAATATCAGTGTTGGAGTATACCGCTCCTCCATTCCCAGAGATGTTGAAGAAATGATAAAGGAAGCAGATGTGGATGGAGAGCCAATGGATGAAGGAGAAATTGAAGAGGAAAGACGAAAAGCGGACTACTGGGCTACGATCGGCATTGGTATTGAAGATTATTACAGATAGCTTCCAGGTAAATGATTATTAAGGAGAGCCTTATTAATATTACTAACAAAAATATAGATGAAGGTAAGCCTTTTGATTGGGGAAGAACCTCTTTGGATTATGCAAGATATCGTGATATATATCCTCAGTTTTTTTACGATAAAATGCCAATGAGTGAATTTAAACAGAACATTGAGAATTTGCCATATTTTATTGCAGAAGATATTAAACATGCAAAAGCAAAGAAGTTAATTTCAAAATTAAAACATCCAGAATGTGTTATTTTCTCTGAGCAAAGGCATACTGACAAATCATAATTTGTAGCTCCATAAGATAGAGGAGGTCATTTATGGAATGGGATTTTTTCTTTAGACAGTTAGAGGCAGGGATAAACATTGATGAGACTTGTTTTTATTTTGCCGATGATGCGGATAAGAATGAACATTATTTGGGGTATCTCCCGCAATATGAAAAGCCTTATTGGGTGGGATATTGTGATATTGAAGACGGGTGTGAATTTGAAAGTGCAAAAGAATTAGTAGAAGCGCCCATATTTGCTGGAAAATCTCTTCGAGAGCGGTGGGATAGCGTAGTTATATGCAGTATTGAGGGCTGTGGCTTAGATGACTGGATAAAGTATTTCCGCCATATATAATAAATCCTAAATAGTAGAGCAGATAATTGAAATTTGAAAGGAGCGTTACATATGGATTTTCCTTTTTATGATGCGCCAAATACAGCTGCGATAATCTGTTGCCATATTTTAGAAAATGGCAGACCTATTTTATATGTATCACATGATGAAGATGATGGAATGTGGCAATTTTTGTGCGGTTCAATGCATGATACAGCTGAGGCGAGGTTGGTATCTCTAAAATCAGTGTTTGATTTAGATAATTCGGTTGGGATTCTTAAAGATATGCCATGTGGTTATTATGCAGAAAGAGAAACACAAAATGATAATTGGCTTGTGAAAAAGCAATAAATCCATGTTATCATGAAGTTAACGGGAGCGAGAAATTAATATTTAAAGGTGTGTATATAATGTTTGAAGGATTTGATTTTACAAATTTCTGGGAAGACAGCGCGTATGCGTTGAAAGAATATGTCAGTGAATCGCCTTCTGATGAACTGATCGCAAGCGTTGAGCAGGAATTAGGTTACAAGTTACCAGCCTCTTATATTTGGTTGATGAAGCAGCATAACGGGGGGATTCCTGTCAATACCTGTTTCCCTACTGATAATCCTACCAGTTGGGCAGATGACTATGTATCTATTACAGGAATTTTAGGCATTGGAAGAGAGAAAACATATTCATTATGTGGGAAACTGGGAAGTCAATTTATGATTGAAGAATGGGGATATCCTGCCATTGGAGTAGCCATTTGTGACTGCCCCAGCGCTGGACATGATATGATTTTTTTAGATTACCGGGAGTGTGGGACACATGGTGAACCTAAAGTAGTACATATTGACCAAGAATGGGACTACAAAATCACCCCTTTGGCAGATACGTTTGAGGACTTCATTTGCGGCCTTATAAACGAATATGATTTTGAGTTAGAAAATTAATAATCGTATATTTATCTAGAAGTTAAGCAGAACAAGACTTGGAATTTATAAGCGAGGCGACTAATGAATGGAAAATAATGATAATCATAAAAAGGAAGAAAATTCTTTAACATTAGCCAAGTTGGTTTGTAACTGGCATATTGGTGCTGTTGTGGGATTTGCGGCAGGTATTTCGAAAGGAAGTTTAGCGACAGCGGTTATAGGAACGGTTATTGGAGCTGCTGTAAGTTGGATATTTAAGATGTGCTTAATGAGCAAAAAATGAGTTTTGGGAATCGTTAAAAGGAACATTAAATTTGCCAAAGGTGTGATTGCATGAAAAGATTAAATATCATTTTAGACATCATTATTGTGGCCTTTGTTGGTGCATTTATTGGGCATGGAATTTATACTGTTCGGGACTTTAAAACTCATCCTGAATTATATGTTGTCCAGTCGGCACCGTGGTATACAAGTATCTTGCTATATGGTGCATTTACCATTATTGTGTTACTTATTTGCGTTATGATAAAAGTAATCAACAATCATAAATTTTAAACAGGGGAGCAACAGATAACCTAACGAATTTGAGGGGATAGAAATAATGGATTATAAAACAACGATAAAGAACCTAAAGCAAATATTTTTATTTCATTTGTTAATAAGGTGTGGAAAGGTCAATATAATATTGAAAAAACGGAAGCGGCATTATCTAAGACCATTAATATTACAGCCTATGATGGTGATATGCTGGCAGGATGTCTTCGTATACTTACAGATGGTAACAATTGGAATTTGTAAAGGGGAATCATAATATGAACATAGTAGGATTTTGGGCATGCGGCGTTTTGGTTATTCCTTTTGGAATTATAGGAATTTTATTTGCAATATTTAAAGAGAAAGCAGCTAAGTTTGTTTCAGGATTCAATTCTTTATCTAAAGAGGAACAAGCTCTATATGATAAGGCTCAGATTTCACGCGATATTAGAAATCAATGTTTTATTTGGTCTGCTATAATGTTAATTGGGGCAATATTATCTTATTTTGTAACACCATATATGGCTATTTTTGCTTTTATTATATGGCTGTTTTTGTTTTTTAAGGATGTTCACTTAGATAATCATAAAGCTTTTGAAAAATATTTGCTGAAAAAATCTTAAGTTGTCGAATTGGAATTTTTGTAGGAGGTGTCACAATGAAAATAGAGATTGGGAAAGATTTTCCGCAATATTTCAAACCCTCATATCCAGAAGAATTTGAATTGTTTTCACATTTTGAAGTAACCGCAGGAATACCAACGGTTTTGTTTGCAATTACCACATGGAAAGAAAACGGGAAACCGAATATCTGTTTTCATTCGTGGAGCTGTTTTCATGGAGATAAAACTGCTTTCTTTGCTGTGATGGGAAATCTATATCAGCACACTCATACTTATGCCAACATTAAAAGGGAAAAATGCTTTTGTATCAACTTTTTGCCAATAAGCTATTATGATAACTTGGCAGACACAATCAACCATAATGATATTGAAACGGATGAGTTTGAAGTAGGACATTTTAATCTTTCCAATGCTAAGACAATTCATGCACCAGTTATCCAAGAGGCTTTTATTAACATGGAATGTACTTTAAAAACAGCACAGGATTTAAGCGGAGCTGGAATTACGTCTATGGTTATCGGACAAGTGCAGCATATTTCTGTTGATAAGAAATTCGCACAAGGCTATGAAAGACGGTATGGAAAAGACGGTTTTATGATGTTAGTACCTGCACCGCAAGACCTTGTTACTGGTGAACCAAATCAATCTGCTATTGCTACTATAAATATCGAAAAATATGATTGATAAATCCTAAGTTATAGAACCTAAAATTGAAATTGGAGAGGATTAGGACTAATCTATTTACAATTAATTTAATTTAGTCTATACTCATTTCAGGGTCTATCGTACTATGTAGAAGGGCAAAGCCAATTATCCAAAAAGAGGCAAAATTGAATAGCGTAACATAGAGAATAGAAGACCCGAGAGAGCGAGGACAGCACCTTAGCTTTCCGGGTTTTTTCTGTTGTGCGGGGGAGTAGAGAAGAGAGGAAAACGCATCCCCTCACACTCCGCAAAAGCCCGTATTTACGCTCTCTCCGAGCAGTATGAGACCTCAACAGAATAAGAAAGAGAATGAAGGAGACTATTGGGAGGGATGGGATTGGCCCATAAAAAAGGAGCCTGATGGCGTCATTCGGAACGTTACTGGATTTTGCTCTTTTTGCGATATTCGGTGTTGCCCTGTGACAGCGGCTTCGGACAGAACAGATGAATAAAAAAGTATCAGTATTTTACAGACAGGAGAATGATAAAATGAAATACGGAATAGGAGATACATGCTATATAATCGAAAATGACATGGTAAAGCGGGCGAGGGTCAGCGCAAAAAAAGACGGCCAGTATTTTGTGCAGTTCGTCGGCTCCTGCGGCGCGCTGGCGGTTCCGGAAGATGAGGTTTATGCCACTATGGAAGAAGCAGAAGACGGCATGAAAAAAGACCGGAATCCGAGCAGCCCTGTACGGTATCTGTAATAGAGAAGCTGTGAAAAAGAGAATCACCTCCATGAAAATGAGAGAAAAGGCAGGTAAACAGTTATGCTGAGAATCAGCCAGTTAAAGCTCCCTGTGGTACACACAGAGGCGCAGTTAGAGCAGAAACTTCTGAAAACACTGAAGGCCGGGAAAGGAGAAGTAAAGCGGTATTATATTAGGAAACGTTCTCTGGATGCCCGGAAGAAACCGGAACTTTATTATGTGTATTCGGTTGATTTCGAAGCAAAACATGAGGAACGTATTCTGAGGCAGCTGAAAGGAAAAGTACAGAGAATATCTGAACGCTCTTACAGTGTTCCGGAACATGGTGCGGAACATCTGACCAGCCGGCCGGTGGTCGTTGGCAGCGGACCGGCCGGTCTTTTCTGTGCTTATCTTTTGGCGAGGGAAGGATATCATCCTCTGGTGGTGGAGAGAGGGGCTCCAGTCAGGGAAAGAAAACAAGATGTGGACCGGTTCTGGGAGAACGGGATCCTTGATCCGGATTCTAATGTACAGTTCGGAGAAGGCGGAGCAGGCACTTTTTCAGACGGCAAGCTGAATACACTAGTAAAGGATCCGGCAGGGAGAAATCGGTTTGTGCTTGAGACATTCGTACGGTTCGGAGCGCCGGAAGATATCTTATGGGAGCAAAAGCCCCATATCGGTACTGATATCCTCATGGATGTAGTGGAATCCATGAGAAAAGAAATTAATGAATCAGGCGGAGAATTTCTGTTTCACAGTCAGGTGACTGATATTATTCCCGAGGAGAAGACTCTTATTATAAACGGGACGGAAAAGATCCGGACGGATGCAGCTGTCCTTGCCATAGGACATAGTGCAAGAGATACGTTTCAAATGCTGTGTGACCGCGGCCTTCAGATGGAGGCAAAATCATTTGCAGTAGGCGTCCGGGTAGAACATTTACAGAGCCTGATTGACGAGAATACGTATGGAAGAAAAGAGAGAGGAAAGCTTCCGGCCGCGTCATACAAACTTACTGAAAAGCTGGAAAACGGGAGAGGCGTCTACACGTTTTGCATGTGCCCGGGCGGCTATGTAGTAAACGCGTCATCTGAACCGGGGCATCTGGCAGTAAACGGTATGAGTTATCATGGACGTGCCGGGGAAAATGCAAACAGCGCTGTGATAGTAACGGTTACTCCGGAAGACTACGGGCAGGAACATCCACTTTCCGGCGTACAATTTCAGCGGAAACTGGAGAAAAAAGCGTGGGAGGCAGGAAGAGGAAATGTTCCGGTACAGCGCTTTGAAGATTTCTGCAAAAACAGAACCACTGCTGAACTGGGAAGAATAAAACCCAGTATAAAAGGACACTACAGCCTTGCCAATGTGCGTGAAATCTTTCCGGAAGAGCTGGCCGGATCGCTTCAGCAGGGAATCAGTCAGATGAACCGGAAGATACACGGCTTCGCTGATCCGGATGTGCTTCTGTCAGGTGTGGAAAGCAGAACTTCCTCTCCTGTCAGAATTCCAAGAGACGGGGAGTTCAGAGGCAGCATTCCGTGGATTTATCCATGCGGAGAAGGTGCAGGATATGCCGGGGGGATAACTTCGGCGGCAATGGACGGACTTAAGTCGGCTGAAGCGATTATCAAAAAGTACGAAGCCGGCGGCTGTTACTGTTCACAGAATTTTAATGTGTAATCCCTATACACATTTTTTAAATTGTGCTAAAATAAATCGTTGTATTGTATCATTGCGCTGGTCAGAAGATCAATATATGAAGAAAAACAATACAATTAAAGAAATGTATCAGGAAGAACGGCCCTATGAAAAGTGTGAGCGTTTTGGCGCGGAGAATCTGACAGATGCCGAGCTGCTTGCAGTTATCCTGAGAACGGGGACCCGGGGAGAAAATTCCCTTGATCTTGCGAGGAGCCTTCTTCATCCGGATTTCGGCAATCCCGGAATCCACAATATTCATCAGTGGACGCTTGATCGTCTGCTGAATATCCGAGGCATCGGAAGGGTCAAAGCAGTTCAGATCCTCTGCCTGTCGGAATTATCCAAACGCATGGCGAGAGAAGCGGCAGTTGAGGGACTGGACTTTTCCTCCCCGTCTACGATCGCGCGTTACTATATGGAAGATATGCGCCACAGAAACAGGGAGGTATTGAAACTTTTACTGTTAAACACACGTTCCAGACTGATCGGGGAGATGAATATATCGGTCGGTACGGTGGACATGGCACTTGTATCTCCAAGAGAACTGTTCGTAGAGGCTGTCCGTAAGGATGCATCATCGATTATTCTCCTGCACAATCATCCGAGCGGGGACCCTGCTCCCAGCAGGGAAGATGTGCGGATTACAAGGAGAGTCTGTGAAGCAGGACGTCTGATCGGGATTGAATTGCTGGATCATATTATTATAGGTAACAACTGTTTTATCAGCTTGAAAGAAAAGGGGTTCTTTCAGCAGAGCGGGAGCTGACCGTCAACGGAAAATGATAAGGGGTGGTTGTACTGCTATGGCGGGAAAGGTTTATGGC
The DNA here is from genome assembly GCA_930986645.1 of uncultured Lachnoclostridium sp. Taxonomy (GTDB): domain Bacteria; phylum Bacillota; class Clostridia; order Lachnospirales; family Lachnospiraceae; genus Mediterraneibacter. The sequence goes on along the minus strand of CAKNJS010000016.1, from coordinate 31,845 downwards.
CTTGACCTCGGGACGTATGAGATCAAGGTTTTTGATAAAAAGAACGACAGGATATGGCATCAGAAAAATGCCATCGCAATGAAAAACAAGAAATATATCTTTGCCGTGGGAAATGAGGCTTATGATATATACGAAAAGGCACCCGTGGATATCAGGGTGGTGTTTCCCATGAAGAACGGGGTAATTGCGCATTTTGACGATATGCAGTATCTGCTGGGCAGTCTGTTGGAAGCTGACAGAAAAACTGTCTTCGGTGCAGAATATGTGGTTGCTGTTCCCACAGATGTAACGGAAGTGGAGAAAAAAGCGTTTTATGACCTCGTGCTCCATTCAGAGGCAAAGGCGAAGTCTGTTCGTATTGTGGAAAAGGGACTTGCAGATGCTGTAGGCTTCGGGATGGATGTGACCGGTGAAAAAGGAATTTTCGTGGCTAATTTCGGCGGCGGGACTACAGAATTGTCTGTATTGTCACAAGGCGGTATGGTCATGAACCGTCTTTTAAAGATAGGAGGCGGTAATTTTGACACCTCGATTGCGGATCTGGTCAGACATAACAGAGAGTTCCTTATTGGTACAGCTACAGCGGAAAAACTTCGGCGTGAATTCGGTATTTTTGATCAGAGTACAGGCAGTACAATTACGGTGTCGGGCCGCGATCTTGTAGCCGGAGTGCCTTCGCAGTCAGATATACCGATCAGTCTTGTAAGAGCGGCTATGAAGGAGCCTCTGGAAGAATGCGTAAAGGCAATCCGCACTATGATCGAGAGGACTCCGCCGGACGTACGCAGGGCAATAGAAAAGACAGGAATATGTCTTACCGGAGGGCTGGCTAATCTGAAGGGACTCTCTACATATCTTGAAGAGAGTATCGGACTTCCGGTTCTTACAGCAGAGGAACCGGAGCTCTGTGTTGTGAAAGGACTGAGGAAGATCATCTCGGACCGCAGTTACTACAAACGTCTCACGTACTCCATGTTAGATGAAGATTACAGGTGGTTAAGATAATGAAGAAAAAGAATCAGACATCCCATATAAACAGGTATATTCTTATAGGACTTTCTGTGTTCTGTGCACTTATGATGGTCCTTTCATCATTTTCAGACAAGGCGGCCGGGCCGTTTAAAGTTCTTGCCAATATTACGGTTATCCCTCTCCAGCAGGGAATCAATCATGTGGGCGGATGGCTTGGCGATATGAAGGATAATTTTTCAACTATGCAGCAGCTCCGGAACGAAAACGAAGACCTGCAGGCACAGATCGATGCGCTTACAACGGAGAATAATTATCTTCAGGAAGAACGCTATGAGTACGAGAGGCTTCAAGAGCTGTATCAGCTTGATCAGAACTACGCTGAGTATGAGAAGACTGCTGCCCATGTTATCGGTAAAGACGCAGGAAACTGGTTCAATACATTTACGATCGACAAAGGAAGTAAGGATGGGATTGAAGTAGACATGAATGTACTGGCGGGAAGCGGGCTGGTAGGAATTATCACAGAAGTCGGTCCTACATGGGCAAAAGTACGTTCGATCATTGATGACGCAAATAATGTCAGCGGAATGGTCCTTTCAACATCGGATACCTGTATTGTCAGCGGGGATTTGTCCCTTATGAGCAGCGGACAGATAGCATTTGACCAAATGGAAAATAATGACAATGTAGTAGCCGTGGGAGATCAGATTGTCACGTCATACATCAGTGACAAATATCTGCAGGGAATTCTGATCGGATCGATCAGCGAAATCAATGTAGATTCAAATAATCTGACGCGCTCAGGGTATATCATTCCGGCAGTGGACTTTAAAAATATTCAGGAAGTGCTCGTGATCACAACTACCAAAGCCGAACTTACCGGTGAAAATGTGACGGGCGAGTAGAGGAGAATTAATCCATGAAAGCAGTAAAGATAAGACGCATTGTGGTGACGGCAGTCGTTGTACTGCTGGCTTACCTTCTGCAGTGTACTGTGTTTCCAGCACTGGAGATTGCGGGAATCAAACCGAATCTCATGCTGATTGTTACGGCTTCTTTCGGATTTATGAGAGGTCCGAGGGAGGGGATGTTTGTCGGGTTTGCATCCGGGCTCCTGATTGATATCCAGTACGGCGATATGATAGGATTTTATGCGCTGATTTATCTGATCGCAGGTTATATAAACGGTCTGTTTGAGCAGATTTATTTTGATGAAGATATAAAGCTTCCGCTTTTTCTGATCGCGGGCAGCGATTTTGTATATGGAATTGCCGTCTATTTCCTGACTTTTCTGCTCAGGAGCGACTTCAATTTCCTGCACTATCTGAATCGGATTATTGTTCCGGAGGCAATTTATACAATCGCTGTGACCCTTGTTGTATACCCACTGCTTCTGCTTATCAACCATAAGCTGGAGGCCGAAGAAAAAAGGAGTGCAAGTAAATTTGTTTAGAGAAATCATTGACAGAATAAAAGAAGGCATAGATTATATCATGAAGTCAAGGCTTATGGTGCTTATCATTGTATTCTGCCTGACTTCATCTGTCCTGATCGGCCGCCTTTTCTATCTTCAGATTGTAAGAGGAGAAGATTATCTGGAAAACTATGAGCTCCAGATCAGAAGGACAAGCGAGATTCCTGCGACTAGAGGTAATATATACGACAGAAACGGAAATCTTCTTGCATATAACGAACTGGCTTATTCTGTTACTATACAGGATACTCTCCCCGCAAATATGGGGTCAGAGGAGAGAAACAAGACTTTAAACGGTATTCTTGATAAGGTATTGAAAATCGTTGAGGAAAACGGTGATTCGGTTATCGACAGCTTCGGTATCATCCTTGACTCTGCTGGAGAATATCAGTTTGCAGAGACAAATGAAACCTTGAGACTCCGTTTTATAGCCGATGTATATGGAAAAGCATATACGGATGATCTCTCACAGGAGCAGAGAAACCAGACTCCATCCGGAATTATGCATTATCTTTGTACGAAAAGATACGGCCTTGACGATACCAATAATGATCCGGCGTATATACTTAAGATGGTAAATATGCGCTATGCAATGGGATTGAACAGCTACCAGCAGTATCTTTCCACAATTCTCGCTTCCGATGTGAGCGATGAGACTGCAGCGTCGATCATGGAAAACCAGAGTACCCTTACCGGAGTTGATATTGAGGAAGAATCCCTTCGGCGCTATCCGGACGGGGAGTATTTTGCATCGCTGATCGGATATATCGGTCCGATGTCTCAGGAAGAATATGACGCACTCGACAAAGAGGAAAAAGAACGTTATTCTCTTTCTGATATAGTAGGAAAGTCAGGTATAGAACAGGCTTTTGACAGTACTCTGCAGGGAGAAAAGGGTAAGTCTACTTTTTATGTAGACAATCTTGGAAAAGTGATCGAGACAGTGAGCAAGACTGATCCCAAGGCCGGAAATGATATATATCTTACAATAGACAAGGATCTCCAGATGAATGCATATAAGCTTCTGGAAGAGAAAATTGCAGGTATCGTGCTGAGCAAGCTGACAAATATTCTGGATTATGATCCTTCCCAGACAAAGGACGCAAGCGAGATTATTATTCCTGTGAGTGATGCATATCACGCGTTTATTGCCAATGAAGTGATAGATATGGATCATTTCGCGAACGAGGAGGCAGGACCGGCTGAAAAAGCAGTCTATGCAACATTTCAGAGCAAGAAGGAAGCTGCCTTGTCGGATATCATGTCCCAGCTTGAGAACAATCAGGCAGATGCTTACAGAGATCTGTCAGATGAAATGCAGGCATATATGTCATACATCTGCAATACAGTGCTGGCAGAAAAGACTGGAATACTTCTGACAGATGAGATTGACACTTCAGACGAAACATACATTGCATGGAGGACGGATGAAACAATCAGTCTCAACGCATATTTGAATTATGCCATTTCACAGAGCTGGATCGACACATCAAAGCTGGGAAACAGCGCATATTCCAGTTCTGAAGAGATATATCAGGCACTGCTGACATATATTGAAGAATATTTGTCCAATGACAGTGATTTCGACAAACTTCTCTATGAATATCTTATAAAATCAGGAAGTGTCACCGGTACACAGATCTGTGCGATCGTGTATGAACAGGGGGTGCTTCCGATGGACGAGAACAGCTACAATGGTCTGTTAAGCGGTTCTGCAAGTGCATACCAATGGCTGTATGATAAGATTGAAGCACTGGAGATCACGCCCGGACAGCTCGGACTCGAACCGGGATCCGGGGGGCTTGTTGTAACGGATCCGAATTCAGGAGATGTACTGGCGTGCGTATCCTACCCGGGATATGATAATAACCGTCTTGCAAATACAATGGATTCGGCTTATTATAACCAGCTCAACAGCGGGACTTCACGACCGTTTTATAACAGGGCTACACAGGAAGAAACAGCGCCCGGTTCTACGTTCAAGATGGTTTCAGCTACGGCAGCTCTTGAGGAAGGAATTGTCAATGCGGATACAACCTTTTACTGTGACGGCGTATTTTCTGAGGTACAGCCAAGTCCCCGCTGCTGGGTATATCCGAACGGCCACGGCTCGCTCAATGCTGTTCACGCGATTGAAAATTCGTGTAACGTATATTTCTACAATGTAGGTTATGAACTCGGAATGGATTCAGACGGCAATTATGACAGTGACCGCGGTACGGACAGGCTTGCCAAATATGCTGAAATGTTCGGACTCGGGGAAAAATCCGGTCTTGAGATTGATGAAGCTTCCCCGCATATTTCGGATGAGTATTCGATTCAGTCTGCAATCGGACAGGGAAATAACAACTATACTGTCAGCCAGTTGAACAGATATGTTACGGCGGTCGCCAACAGCGGAACGGTGTATGATCTGACACTGATCGACAAAATTACGGATTCCAGCGGAAGCCTGCTTCGTGACAATGAAGCAGAGGTTGTAAGGACAATGGACGATGTCAGCCAGAGTACATGGGATCAGCTTCATGAAGGAATGGAGCTGATGGTAAGCAGCCACGCTACTTTCTCGGGGCTGGACTTTACAATGGCAGGAAAAACGGGTACGGCTCAGCAGAATGAGCTCCATCCGGATCATGCGCTCTTTGTCGGATACGCTCCGGCCGATTCACCGGAAATATCAATTGCAGTCCGTATTGTAAACGGATACAATTCAGGATATGCCTCCGAGATAGGGCGGGATGTGTCGCAGATCTACTTTAACCCGGATATGAAGGACGAGCTTATTACAGGAAAAGCGGCAGATCTGGGTAATGGAATGGCCGGCGACTAATCAATAACGTCAGAACTTATGCAGGAGGAGAAGCAAAATGGGAGAGGTTATAGTCATAACATCGGGTAAAGGAGGAGTCGGCAAGACGACAACTACCGCAAATATCGGGATAGGGCTGTCCGGACTGGGAAAGAAGGTTCTGGTCATCGACACGGATCTGGGACTTCGGAATCTCGATGTGGTTATGGGACTGGAAAACCGGATTGTATATAATATTGTGGATGTGATCGAAGGAAGCTGCAGGCTGAAGCAGGCACTGATTAAAGATAAGCGTTTCCCGGAGCTTTATCTGCTTCCTTCCGCTCAGACGAAAGATAAGACAAGCATCTCTCCGGAGCAGATGAAAAAACTGATTGAAGATATACGGGATGATTTTGATTATATTCTGCTCGATTGTCCGGCAGGGATCGAACAGGGATTTCAGAATGCAATTGCAGGTGCGGACCGGTCCATTGTCGTGACGACTCCTGAAGTCTCCGCGATAAGAGATGCGGACCGGATACTAGGACTCCTTGAGGCTTCCGGAATCCGGAAAAACGAACTGCTGATTAACCGCCTCAGGATAGACATGGTAAAGAGAGGGGATATGATGTCCGTGGATGATGTGACTGAGATCCTTGCCGTGGATCTTCTGGGCGTCATACCGGATGATGAACAGGTTGTCATTGCCACAAATCAGGGAGAGCCGGTAGTAGGCGAAGATAGTCTTGCAGGAAAGTCGTATATGAATATCTGCCGGAGACTTCTGGGAGAAGACATACCTATGGAAGATTATATGAAGCCGGAGGGCTTTCTGGGAAAACTCTCCAGTCTTTTTCACCGGAACTAGGAGGGATAGGCGATGAGTGTACCATCTGTTTTTGTTGCGAAAGAGAGACTGAAGAATCTGTTGATTTCAGACAGAATGCAGTGTACACCGGATGCGGCGGACAGACTGGAAAAAGATCTGTACCTTACGGTTTCAAAGTATATGGAGATCACCCCGGAACATTTTGATATCAAGATTTCAAGGAGTGATATACATATTAGATACACGGGAGAAAACAAGTGAAAAACTTTTTAAAAAAATATATACACTATAACATCAAAGACTATAAAATAGGCCTTGTAATATCGGTTGCAGCCTTATCTATCATCGGTATACTCATGGTCAGAAGTGCAAGACCTGATCTTATGGACAGACAGATACTGGGTGTTCTTCTCGGTATCTGTGCTATGGTTGTGATTTCACTCATCGATTATAAATGGGTGCTTAACTTTTACTGGCCGATGTATTTCCTGAATCTTGTGCTGCTTGCGGCTATCTGGATTCCGGGACTCGGTGTGGTCACGAACGGAGCGCGCAGATGGCTTAATCTCGGATTTACACAGCTGCAGCCGTCCGATCTTACCAAGATCCTTATGATCCTTTTCTTTTCCAGATTCCTGTCAGACAGGGAGCGGGTGATTAACAACCCGAAGGTGATCCTTCAGGCAATCGGACTGATTCTTCCGTCACTGGCAATGATCTATGCGCAGCCGAATCTTTCTACAACACTCTGTGTAGCGACTCTGTTCTGCGCGCTGCTTTTTCTTGCAGGGCTGAGCTATAAATTTGTTGGAACTGTATTGGCAATTACAGTGCCGACGGTTGTTATTTTTCTTGCCATCGCCGTTCAGCCGAACCAGCCGTTTCTGCATGATTATCAGCAGGAGCGTATCCTCGCATGGCTGGAGCCGGAAAAATACGCCGCCGACGAATCGTATCAGCAGCTTAATTCGGTAATGGCAATCGGATCAGGACAGCTCTCTGGAAAAGGATATGACAATGACGATACAACATCTGTCAAGAACGGTAATTTCGTATCTGAACCGCAGACAGACTTTATTTTTGCGATAATTGGTGAAGAATTAGGATTTGTGGGTTGTTGTGTCGTTATATTTTTGATATTATTAATTGTGATACAATGTATTATGGTTGGCTTGAAAGCGAAAGATACAGGGGGACGCATTATCTGCGGCGGTGTCGCCGCACTGATAGGGATACAGAGCTTTATCAATATCGGTGTGGCTACTTTGATCCTTCCGAATACAGGATTGTCGCTTCCCTTTGTAAGTTATGGACTGACTTCCGTTGTGTGCTTTTTTATGGGGATCGGTTTCGTATTGAATGTCGGTTTACAGCCTAACAAATATCAGTAAGGAGAGAGTGACAGTTATGAATATCGGTCTGATTGCACACGATGCGAAAAAGAAGCTGATGCAGAATTTCTGTATCGCCTACCGCGGAATACTCAGCAAGCATGAGCTGTACGCTACGGAAACGACAGGAATTCTAGTGGAAAGTGTAACAAATTTAAGTATTCACAAGTTTCTGGCAGGTCATCTGGGAGGAATGCAGCAGCTCGGATCCCAGATCGAGCATAACAATATCGATCTGCTCATTTTTTTCAGAGATCCGCTTGCCCCCCGGCCGCATGAACCGGATGTAAACGATATCGTTAAACTCTGTGATATGTACAATATTCCGATTGCCACGAATATTGCAACGGCAGAGGCACTGATTCTCGCACTTGACAGAGGAGATCTTGATTGGCGGGAGATGTACAAATAAAACATATTTAGAAGGAAACATATAGTAATGGATAAGAGAATAAGACGAAATTCCGGCAGAAGGAGAAGGCGCCGGCGCCGTCAGCAAAGGCGCGCAGCTGTTCTTCTCATTTGTCTTGTCGTTCTGATTGGAGCAGTTTCTGCCGGCGCCCTTATTATCCGGGAGCTGACAAGAAATTATACGGCATCTTATGAGGCGGATAACTACAATAAGAATTTATATCAGGGAACCTTGTTTGCCAGTGATTTATGTGTAGCTCCGGACGAAGTAGATCTGGAAGGCTTTGTGCCTGATACGGATCTTCATGCTGCAGGATTGTTTAATCTGGACGAAGAGAGTGTTGTATGCGGCTATAAGCTTTACGACCGCCTTTATCCGGCCAGCACAACTAAAATAATGACGGCACTGCTGGCACTGAAGAACGGCAATACAGATGACATTATTACGGTAAGTGCAAATGCCACAGATTTCAACTGGGATGAATCGACAGCCGGGCTTCGCACCGGTGATAAAGTAACATTATATGATCTGATATGCGGACTGCTCCTTCATTCGGGAAATGATTGTGCAACTGCGATTGCGGAATATATTGCAGGAAGCGAAGAGGCGTTTGCTGATATGATGAATGAGGAAGCAGCTTCACTGGGAGCAACCGGAACTCATTTTGCCAATCCTCACGGCCTTCACGATGAAAATCATTATACGACAGCATATGATCTTTACCTTATATTTAATGAGTGCATCAAGGATGAGCGTTTCGTAGAAATTATATCAATGGATTCCTACACAGGAACACTAACGGGGGCGGATGGAACAGTACGTAATCAGGTATGGACGCCGACTCAGGCATACGGGGCCGGAACTGCAACGGCTCCGGAAGGAGTCCGGGTGCTCGGAGGAAAGACGGGAACTACACAGCAGGCTGGAAACTGTGTGATCCTTTACGATGAAGACAGCAGTGATCATCCTTATATTTCCGTGATTATGGGAGCAGATGGTACAGTACGACTTTATGACCAGATGAATGCGCTGATGCAGTCCGGTATTACAGGTACACCGTCTCAGAATTCCCAGTCATCCGCTGACGGGCAGACAGCAGAATAAAGTATTTTCAAGGCAGAGAATGCCTCAAAAAAAGCCTTTGGAGTTCCGAAAGATACGGAGTTCCGAAGGCTTTATTCTGTATGGTGGTTTTATATTATTCTGACATTCCTCTGACCCTGCCGAAAAAGCTGAGCAGATATAATCCGCAGAGTCCCACAAGGGTATAGATAATCCTTGAAAGCCAGCTTAAATTGCCAAAAAGAAATGCGACAAGGTCAAATCGAAAGATCCCCACAAGCAGCCAGTTGACCGCACCGATAATTACGATCGTCAGTGCCGTGTAATCAAACCATTTCATTTTATTTCCTCCTTTACCATCTCAATATTTTTATTATTCCCTTAAAAACTGGAAATATACATCAGAAAATGTTATACTGTTTAAGTTAGAAAATAAGCAGAAAATATTATGGAGGTGTTTATCTGATTTGACATCCAAAAAAAACAAGTCAGTCAGTATTAAGAAATATAAAAAAAAGCGTGAGATTAATCTGGGCATCATTTTGTTCTCTATAGTATTTATTTACCTGATAGTGACCGTGATTCTATATTTTACCGGAGACAGTATTTCAGTCTATGAGGTCAGAGAGGGAAGCATCGTAAGAGATGATTCCTATACCGGCCTTATTCTAAGGGAAGAGACAGCGGTAACTTCTGACGCGGACGGCTATATCAGTTATTATCAGAATGAGAACAGCAAGGTGAAGGCAGGAACAAATATTTACGCTCTTTCTCAGAAGCCGCTGGATACTGAAGAAAATGTATCTTCGGACGATCAGAATTCAGGTGTCTCTCAGGAAACATTATCCGGTATTATTTTTCAAATGCAGAGTTTTAATGAAAATTATCGGCCTGCAGATTTTTCGGCTGTTTATTCTCTTAAAAATGAGATTAATACTTCTCTTCAGGAGTCCAGCAGTGAGACAAGGATGGCTCATCTGGGGGCAGTGATCGAAGCCAGCGGTCAGGAAGTGACATCTTATACGACGCCCCGGGATGGAATTGCTGCCTTTACTGTAGACGGATACGAATCGCTGACTAAGGAAGACATAAGTGCGGATTATTTTGATAATACTGAATATGAAAGTACGGTTCTGGCAGATCAGATGAAAATAAATGCAGGCGATCCCGTTTACCGGCTGATTACAAGCGAAGACTGGTCGGTAATCGTTCCGCTTGATAAAGAGACCGCCGAACAGTTTATAGACAATGAAGTGACGAGCGTGAAAGTCAGGATCGATAAAGACAGTGAAACAATGAGGGCCGCTTTTTCTGTAGAGGAGAAGAACGGAGCATATTACGGCTGTCTGGACTTTGACAATTCTATGATACGCTATGCGGAAGACAGATTTTTAAATGTCGAACTGATCCTTGAAGATGAGAGCGGTCTTAAAATACCGAAATCTTCCGTAGTTGAAGAAAAATTCTATGCCGTTCCCGATGATTATATTACAACGGGCGGCAACAGCTCTTCTGAAGGTGTTATGATACAGAATAAAAACGGAGGAGTGGAATTTACTCCTGTAGAAATTTATGATGAATCAGAAGAGGGCGAAGTGTGCATAAGCCGGGACGACCTGCGGGACGGAGATGTACTTGTTATGCCGGAATCAAGCGAAACTTATACCGTCGGGAAGACAAAAGCGCTTCAGGGTGTGTATAACATAAATAAGGGATATGCTGTTTTTAAAAAGGTGAGCATTCTCTGCGAGAACGACGAGTATTATATCGTGCGGGAAGGAGAAAGTTACGGATTGTACAATTACGATCATATTGTGCAGAATGGCTCGAGTGTCAGTCCGGATGAAGTTGTTTTTCAATGATTTGAGTTTGATATGAGTTTAATGAAAGGAGCGGAGGATATGCTGAAGGAAAATCTTGAATCCGTAGAGGAGAGAATTCAGGCGGCTTGTGACAGAGCAGGACGAAAGAGAGAGGAGGTTACCCTCATTGCTGTAAGCAAGACGAAACCAGTAAGTATGCTGCAGGAGGCCTATGATCTGGGTGTGCGCATATTCGGCGAAAATAAAGTGCAGGAAATACGTGACAAATATGAAGCGCTGCCGAAAGATATCGAGTGGCATATGATCGGACATCTTCAGACAAACAAGGTAAAATATATCGTGGACAAAGTAAAACTGATCCACTCTGTGGATTCGCTGAAACTGGCTGAGACGATCGAAAAGGAAGCTGAGAAGCACAATTGCACGGCGGATATTCTTCTGGAAGTAAATGTGGCAGAGGAAGAGAGCAAGTTCGGGTTAAAGACAGAGGAGGTGCTGCCTCTTTACGATGAAATAAGACAGTATTCTCACATTAATGTCCGGGGACTTATGACAATTGCTCCTTTTGTTGATAATCCTGAAAAAAATCGTACAATTTTTGCAGATTTACATAAATTATATGTTGACATTAAGGAAAAAAACATTGATAATGATACTGTGAGCATACTTTCGATGGGGATGACCAATGATTACGAAGTCGCGATCGAAGAGGGAGCTACGATGGTGAGAATCGGAACCGGGATCTTTGGTGCCAGAGACTACAGTGTATAGACTGCATTGACTGGAAAGAAAGTATGGAAGAAAAAAGAAGTGCCTGCTTGAACGGCAGGACAGGATAGGAGTGTAAAAATGGGTGTATTTGATAAATTTCTGGACATCATGAAATTAAACGACGATGATTATGATGACGATGAATTTTATGATGATGACGAGTTCTATGATGACGACAATTACGAGGAAAAGCCTCATCGCCGTTCATTGTTCGGAAAGAAAAATACAAAAGAAGATAATTACGATGATTTTGATATGGAAGAGGACAAGAAGTATCAGCCCTCTGCTAATAACAAAGTAACACCGATGAGACACCCGGCTGTGAAGAGCGGCGGACATATGGAAGTCTGTGTGGTGAAACCTACATCAGTAGATGATTCAAGAGAAATTACAGAGACACTCCTGTCAGGGCGTACTGTAATCCTGAATCTGGAGGGAATGGATCTGGAAATCGCACAGAGAATCATTGATTTTATTTCAGGTGCAACCTTTGCGATCAGCGGAAATCTTCAGAAGATTTCAAATTATATTTTCCTTGTAACGCCTACGAATGTCGATATTTCCGGAGATCTTCAGGATCTGCTGGGCGGCTCTATGGAGTCTGCAAATGTAAGAGGAAGATACTAAGAGGCGTGCTATGAATCAGGATAAAGAGCTGCTGAATCTGGAGAAGCGATTCGCTGAATTATCTCGGACAGCTTATCAGAGGGATATTATTACATACTCAGATTTCCTGAATCTTAATGAACAGAACATTTTGCATATGCTGCCGAAAGACCGGCTCTATACAAGAGTCGTTTATTTCGGCGGCTATGAGATGGCAGAGCGTCAGATGGCGGCATTTATCCCTGATGCTCTTTATTTGCGTTACGGGAAAAATGAGATTACTCCTGAGGAGACGGGATATCCTTTCTGTGCTGTAAAAATAACTCCGGTCAATCTTCGGTTTGCTGAAAAACTGACCCACCGCGATTATCTCGGTTCTGTATTAAATCTCGGTATTGATCGTTCTCGAACCGGAGATATTATACCGGATGATAGAGGTGCCATCCTCTTCGTCCACAATGACATTGCTGATTTCTTATGCAGTGAACTTACGAGAGTCAGGCATACGACTGTCAGAGCAGAGCAGGTTCCGCTGACGGAGATTGATTATACTCCTGATTTTGAGGAAATTCATGGGACTGTGGCTTCCGTACGTCTGGACAGTCTGCTGTCTCTGGCTTTTAATCAATCCAGAAGCAGGCTTACGGGACTTATAGAAGGAGCAAAAGTATATGTGAACGGACGGCTTATTACAAGCAATGGATATCAGCCAGGGGAAGGAGATATCATTTCAGTCCGCGGCATGGGAAAGTTCCGTTTTGAATGTTCAGGAGGAAGAACGCGAAAGAACCGGATCAGTGTTGTAATAAACAGATATATATAAGGATGGAGCATAAAAATGAACCGACATAAAACAGACATCAGGGGAATTATTTATACAGCAGTATGTTTTGCTGCGGCACTTATAATTGATCAGTTTACAAAACATCTGGCTGTTCTGTATCTGAAAGACAGACCGGCAAAAGTACTGATAGACGGTGTGTTTGAGCTTAGATATCTGGAAAACAGGGGAGCTGCATTTGGCATGATGCAGAATATGCAGTATGTTTTTGTTGCAGGTGCTGCCGCAGTATGTATCATTATTCTTTACCTCTATGTCAGGATGCCGCACACCTTGAGATACCTTCCCCTGCGGATATGTGCTGTACTCCTATGTGCAGGGGCAGTCGGAAATATGATCGACCGTATCAGGCTGAATTATGTAATTGATTTCTTTTACTTCAGACTGATCGATTTCCCGATCTTCAATGTTGCAGACTGCTATGTTGTGACAGCCTGCATTGTTTTTGCTCTTCTTATCCTTTTCTATTACAGAGATGAGAATGATTTTAAGTTCCTCAGCAGAAAGAAAGGGTGATCTGACAGGATGGATTTGATTAACCTTACAGCCCGAAATTCAGGGGAAAGGATCGACAGATTTTTAAGCAGAGATCTTGAGAGCCTTTCCCGTTCTTATTTGCAGAAGCTTCTGAAAAACGGGGATATCAGTGTAAATGGAAAACCAGTGAAAGCTAATTATAAAGTATCCGAGGGTGACGAGATACAGGTCCGGGTTCCGGAACCGGAGAGCCCTGATATTCTTCCGGAAAATATTCCCCTCGATATTCTCTATGAGGATGACGATATTCTTGTAGTAAACAAGCCCAAAGGCATGGTTGTGCATCCCGCCCCGGGACATTACAGCCATACGCTCGTGAATGCGGTAATGTATCACTGCGGCGAACGTCTTTCCGGTATCAACGGAGTCCTTCGGCCGGGGATCGTGCACAGGATCGATATGGATACGACAGGATCACTTCTGATATGTAAAAACGATCATGCGCACCAGATACTTGCGGAAGAATTGAAAGAGCATTCCATAACACGGCGGTACCATGCGATCGTTCACGGGAATATAAAGGAAGACACAGGTACTGTGAACGCTCCGATCGGAAGGCATCCCGTAGATAGGAAAAAGATGAGTACGAAAGCTCCGAATGGAAGACACGCAGTTACACATTATAAAGTTCTGGAACGTTTTGGAGATTACACATATATAGAATGCGAACTCGAGACAGGACGCACGCATCAAATACGCGTCCATATGTCCAGCATCGGCCATCCGATTCTGGGGGATACTGTATATGGTCCGGCGAAATGTCCGTATAAACTGAAGGGACAGACTCTCCATGCGAAAATACTCGGTATCACACATCCGACAACCGGCGAATACATGGAATTTGATGCTCCGCTGCCGGGATATTTTACGGATCTTCTTGTAAGACTGAGAAGAAAATCTTAATTTTTCATTGTAATACGTTTGATTTATGGTTATAATACTCATATGAGATGCGTGATTTGTATATATTTTTATGCAAAATCACAAATACATTTGGCGTAAAGGAGAGTGGCTTACAATGAAAACAAATACGATCATAACAATAGGACGCGAATTCGGAAGTGCGGGAAGAGAGATCGGTTATAAAGTTGCCGAGGCATTTGACATTAAGCTGTATGATAAGGAAATGCTGGCACGAGCTGCTAAGGAAAGCGGAATCTGCGAGGAAATCTTTGAGACACATGACGAGAAGCCGACAAACAGTTTTCTGTATTCACTTGTGATGGATACATATTCTATGGGCTATTCCGGAAATACATATACGGATATGCCGATCAACCATAAAGTATTCCTTGCACAGTTTGATGCCATTAAAAAGATAGCGGATGAAGGACCGTGTATTCTTGTAGGGCGCTGTGCAGACTATGCGCTGGAATCATATCCCAATGTGGTGAGTGTATTTATCCATGCCGATTTGGATGCGCGTATCAGAAGAATTGCCCGTATCTACGATCTTACAGACGCAAAAGCAAAGGATATGATCCTGAAAACAGATAAGAAGCGTTCCAGTTATTATAATTACTATACAAACAAGAAATGGTCGGATGCAGAAAGCTATGAACTCTGTCTGACAAGTTCGGAACTTGGAATTGACGGAACGGCGAAAGCAATCATTGATTATGTTCAGCTGAAAGAAAGCATCAGTAAAGATAAACGATTTGTATAATAAAAATGTGCGTTACGCAATATGGGTGATACAGAAATCTCCCGGCAGAACAGGTATCTGCCGGGAGATTTCTCAGGATTCAGTTATTCTTTGCACGGTTATGTATATGGCGTTCCGGCCAGCCGGCCAGATTCCCGGACAGGATCGCGTGGAACATTCTCTCTCTGGTACCGGGATGCTCCGTATTAAGCTGTTTCAGCAGCTCTTTGGCATACTGACGCTTTGTGTAGCCGTCGACAGGACATTTGCTCTTGACTACAGGAAGGTTATACTTATTTTTAAAACCGATAACATCCATTTCATCGACAAACATAAGCGGACGGATTACAGTAAGATTCATACGATCCAGATATGTCCTCGGTGAAAATGAATGAAACCTGCCTTCAAAGATAAGTGAAAGAAGCATTGTTTCTATAATATCATCTTTATGATGAGCATAAGCAACTTTATTGCATCCCATTTCTTTGATTGCCTGATTCAGGGCTCCTTTCCGCATTTTAGCGCAGAGAGAACATGGATTGGTTTCTTTTCGTATATTAAAAAGAATATCATAAATTTCGGACTTGACGATCCTGTACGGGACCTGCATTTCATTGCAGAGAGACTGGATCGGGGATAGATCAAAATCTTCAAATCCCAGATCCACTGTTATGGCGCTGAGTTCGAATTTCTTTGGATAAAAGCGCCGGAGTCCGTGAAGAGCATAGAGAAGTGTCAGGCTGTCCTTCCCGCCGGATATCCCAACTGCAATATGGTCGCCATCCTGTATCATATCATATTCATCAACGGCTTTTCTTGTATAGCTTAGTAAACGCTGTAACTGCATAATTTTGTCGGATCCTTTCTCTTTTGATACATATTTTTATATTATACTGATCGTAAGCAAGAATTACAAGGGGTGTTGGTATGAAAGAAGTCAGACTGCCGCAATTTTATGAGCAGGCGGAAAGTGTATGGAAAAAATTCCTGAAGGCTCTTCCTGTCATAGTCTTTTTCCTTATTCTGTTTTATTCGGTAATTTACTTTTTCGGAATGCAGTATACCATGATCGTTTCTCTTGTTACGGTCGTATTTCAGGTAAATTATAAAAAAAGAAATATACCGGCTGGAGCTCTGGCAAAACTGCTTGTCCAGCAGATATTCCTGCTGTGTCTTGCATATACCGCTACATGGAATATTATTCTGTCACTGCTCCTGAATCTTGTTGTGCCGTTCTGGCTCATCTTTACAAAAGCATCACAGTTTAACCAGCTGGGATATTTTTCTACGCTGATGACATTTACATTCATGCAGTTTATACCGGCAGGCTGGAGCGGGTTTATAACGCAGTTTGAGGCTATGGTATTCTGCTGTATTTTCGTCTTTATAACTATACGGCTGTACCAGTACATAAACAGAGGCAGACAGAGCATATGTACCGAGAGAAAGATCATGCAGCTTTTCGGGTGTACGCTGGAAAAGTTTTTGAACGGACAGGATATCAGAGGAGACCTTAGAGATCTTTTCCGGCTTCAGCGGGTCCTGTATCAGGAGGCAAATAATAAGCGGGGAAAAAAGCATATCGTGACCTCAGAAGGAAAACTTCAGTATATGTTTGCACTTCTGATCCAGAGAACCCTTTATCTTGTGTCGACACAGAGCAGTATTATCATGCCTGCAGACGAACAGTCCCGGAGTCTTGCCCGTCCTGACACATTTGAGATGCGTTTTGCACTGCGGATGAGTGTTGTACTTATGGCAGGAATGACGTTTAATCTGTTGTCCAAAGACTCCCATTCCTATTGGTTTGTCATGAATGCATTTCTTCTTCTGCGCCCTATGTATGAGGACAGTAATTACCGAATGCGCACACGTTTTCTCGGAACTGCGGCCGGATGTGTCATTGTCGCACTTATTCTGCCGTTCTGTAATACAATGTCATCGCATCTGATTCTTGCGGGGATCATGGTTACCTGTATGTACACAGCAACACCGGGGACGATCATACATGCGCTGTTCGTCACCTGTTTTGCACTGTCTATGACAACGCTTGCAATAGGAGAGACAATGGCTGTTTTCCTTCGCATGGCCTATATCGTGTCTGCAGTTCTCTTCGTGCTGGTCATAAACAGATTTTTCTTTCCCACAAGTCTGGTAAGTCAGGTGCGTTATAATCTGCAGCTTTTATTTCATATGCATCATATGTATCTGCGTATGCTGGAAGACTCTCTTACAAACCAGCTGGATTATTGGCGGATCTGTGATGCTCAGATCCAGTATCATACGGTTCTGGGACAGATAAGAAATGACCTGCCGAAAGTGGAAAAGGACGAAAAAGACAGGTCATACTATAATAGGATCCTGAATATTACATGGTGCATGGCTTCCGAGATCCAGCAGATGTTCTTCCAGATCAAACACAAAAAAAGGGGAGCAGAAGCTGGAAAGATTATGGAGCAGTATATTCTATACACAGATTATGTATTGAACCAGATTCAGGAGATGCTGCACCTGAAAAAAGAGAAAAAGTTGAAAAAAATTGAGGAAATGAAGTATCAGCGTTACATAGAAGGAGAGCCGGAACTTTCTTCTCTGATGACACAGTATGCCCGCAACCTGTCCCGGCTCTATGTACTTGTTTTAAAGCGGGTAAGAAACGAATTTTGATCAAACTTCACGAAGCTTGACAGCTCCCGCAGCCTGCCTGCGGCGGTTCTCATCGATCGCCGCATAGTGTTTTTTGGTCGTATTGACGTCTTTATGCCCAAGTACGTCGGCCACAAGATAAATATCGCCTGTCTCTTTGTAGAGGGCTGTACCGTAGGTGCTGCGAAGCTTATGCGGTGTGATTTTTTTGTTCGGAGTCACCTCGCGGGCATATTTCTTAACCATATTCTCGACAGCCTGCACGCCCATGCGTTTCCTCTGGGTAGAGAGAAAAAGAGCATTCTCGTGGCCGGGGAGGGGGATAGTAGTCTTGCGTGTCGTATACATATAAGTCTTGAGGGCGTTTTCGACTTCTTCACCAAAGTAGACAACCATTTCATTCCCGCCTTTCCGTGTCACTTTGATCCCGTTGTTTTTGAAATCTACGTCCTGTATATCGAGTCCGACACATTCAGATACACGGATACCCGTTCCGAGAAGAAGGGTCAGGATTGCAAGATCACGGTTCTTTGTCTTTTCGTAATATACTTTGCGCTGGCCGGTAAGATTGTCTCCGCCGTGGTCCACATAATCGAGAAGCTTGGCCACCTCATCAGTATCGAGACGGATGATGGCCTTATCGTGCAGTTTCGGCATATCGACGAGTAAAGCCGGATTCTTGGTGATCGCCTGTCTCTTGTAGAAATAGCCGTAAAAACTCCTCAGAGCCGACATCTTGCGCGCAAGTCCTTTTTCCGTGTTCGTGATCTGTTTCTTTTCATCATTTTCGTATACCTTAAGATATTCCTGATATTCCTCGATATCAACGGGCTCCAGACGCTCCAGATCCTGCAGAGTAAACTGATCGATACTGTAATTCTTATACACAGGATTATTTTCCATTAAAAAATGAAAGAAAACACGAATATCGTATGCATAGGAAATGCGGGTCCTTGCCGATGTAGTCGGTTCGATTGCACGAAAATAATCTTTTGCAAACGGCGGCAATGTCTTAAGGATCGACCTGAGCCGTAACGTATTGTCAATATATTTCTGTTCATGATAAGATTTTGATGTTGTTGTTTCTTTAGTTTCTGATGTCCCCATAATTATTTAGCCCCTTATCAATAAAAAGTTGAAATTCAACAAAATTGTCCATTTACGGATATATTATAGCTGAACAGGCTGATTTTGTCCATATCTTTTGGAAAAATCGGTATTTGACGTATAGATTAAAATGTATAGATAAGAGGCCGGATCAGACTTTTCCAGTACTGCTCCGGCCATTAAGTGGGTGTATAATATATATCAATACATAGGGATGTATATTGATACCATTAATATAATACGGAATCATTGTAGGCTATGATCAGATCCTGACCTGCCTCTATATTATCCGAATCCAGATTATTCATATCTTTAAGAACCTGTACGTATTCAACGACAGAATCATATTCATCTGTCATTGTATCTTCAGCGATTCCCCAAAGTGTATCCCCGGGCTGGATCTCAATGCTCTTGTAATATTTATATACAGCATCACCGGCAGATGTCTTCTCATGTGCAGATACAAGAAATGCACCGAATGTTACGCAGATGACCATCATTAAAATAATACCTGTAAAAATTCTCCTGAAACGTTTTTTAGCGGAATTGCGTGATACTCTCTTTTTCATATTGAAACCCCTTCTTTATCTTTAGAAACTAATACTCATTTAACCCTTTCAACAGCATAAATAAGTTTGTATACAAGTATACTTTAAATCGAACACTTATTCATGCAAACAGCTGTTCTATATTTGGTATTATAGTGCGCGAACATCTGTTTGTCAATAGAAAATCGAACATATTTTCGCAACAAATGTTTGCTTTTTCATAACCGCTGTGGTAGTATAATAAGTAGTAAAATTATCGGAGGAAGTTATGGCTAAAGGAAAGATAAGCAAAAAACAGCAGGAAATATTAGAATATATTAAGATGCAGATTCTGCAGAGGGGGTTTCCGCCGGCTGTCCGTGAGATATGCGAGGCGGTCAATCTGAAATCTACTTCTTCTGTCCATTCGCACCTTGAGACTCTCGAGAAGAACGGATACATAAGAAG
Source organism: uncultured Lachnoclostridium sp. (assembly GCA_930986645.1). GTDB lineage: Bacteria > Bacillota > Clostridia > Lachnospirales > Lachnospiraceae > Mediterraneibacter. The sequence goes on along the minus strand of CAKNJS010000016.1, from coordinate 11,943 downwards.
AGATCCGACGAAACCTAGAGCTATCGAGATTCTGGATGACAATTTTAATCTTACAAGACGCGAGATGGTCAATGTTCCTATTATTGGTCAGGTTGCAGCGGGCCAGCCGATTCTGGCTCAGGAAAACATTGAGGACTACTTCCCTATTCCGATCGAACATATGCCGAATAAACAGACGTTTATGCTGAAAGTAAAAGGAGAAAGCATGGTCAATGCAGGCATCCTTGACGGCGATATGGTACTGGTCGAGGAAGATCATACTGCTTCTAATGGTGATATGGTTGTAGCCCTTGTCGACGACAGTGCGACTGTAAAGACGTTCTATAAAGAAGAAGGCGTATATCGTCTCCAGCCGGAAAATGATTTCATGGATCCGATTATTGTAAAGGAAGTATCCATTCTCGGAAAAGTGATTGGTGTGATCAGACTTTTTAAATAATACCTAACGTAGAGTTTGCTCTAAAAAGAATAAAGAATGGCAGTCTGTAGATTTTTTAAACTACAGACTGCCTTTTTTATAGTCTATTGTGTCTTATTCTGCAAGTTCTTCAAGCGTGATATCTCTTCCGTCCTTCCAGATCCTTTCCAGATCATAGAACAGGCGGTTCTCCTTGTCGAATACATGGACGATAATGTCGCCGAAATCGAGCAGGATCCAGCTTGAATTTGCGTGTCCCTCGCGCTGTTTGAGATGATAGCCGGCCTTATGCAACTCTTCCTCCACATTGTCAACAAGAGCATTTACCTGGCTGTCGCTGTTTCCGTTTGCGATAATGAAATAGTCAGCGAGTACGGAGACTCCAGTGATATCAATGATTTTGATATCTTCCCCTTTTTTGTCGCTGAGTGCATCATATGCGATGCGCGCCATCTCTTTTGACTGATTCATTTCATACCTCCTTCTATGATTAAAAACGGTGCTTTTATTATATTATCTATTCTTTTTATTTCTTATAATATTCACAGGTGCTTACTGTCGCGGGATCTACTGCTTTCCCGCCGTCATTCAGATACCGGACAGTATTTTTCGCGGACAGATATACTGCCCTGTCGATATCCTGAAATACAATACCGCGGATTTCTTCAAGTCCGGGAATGATTTTACGGTTTGGTTCAATATAGTCAGCAATATATATGATCTTTTCAAGCAGTGTCATGTCCGGCCTTCCTGTTGTATGATAGGTGATCGCATCAAGGATTCCCTGATCCTTGATCTTATATTCATGGCGGGCCAGATAAGCACCCAGTTTTGCATGGACAAGTGCCGGCATCTCCAGTTCTGATTTCGTGAGCTGAATATCGTATTTTCTGCACAGTTTGATCTGATCTTTTGCAGAACAATATTTACCGCAGTCATGAAGAAGTCCTGATGTCAGCGCTTTCTGAATGTCTTCACCATAGCACATTGCAAGAGAAGATGCAGTATACATGACACCTATTGTATGTTCAAAGCGTTCTTTTTTGAGTTTTTTAGACAGATCTTTGCGGATCTCCAGAAGCTCTTCTGTCATAACTGTCAGATTCTCCTTTACTCTGATTTTATTTTATAGAGAGCGTTGCTTTGAATATATTCTGATACAACGTCCGGCACCATATAGCGGATACTAAGGCCCTTCTCCGCTCTTCTGCGTATTGTAGTAGAGGAAATCTCAACAAGCGGTGCTTGAAGGAGACGGATATCCGCCCCGTACTTTTCGTTGAGATAACGGATCTGGGTCTGCATACTCTCTGTGTCTTTATCATCCCTCATTGCCGCGAGGATCGTGCAGGAAGGAAAAATCTCGCGGAAGTTTTTCCACTGCTCGATGGAAAAAAGCGAATCGGCGCCGAGTATGAAGAAAAATTCATGCTCCGGATACATTTTACGCAGCGCTTTCATTGTACTGTAGGTGTACGAATGCTTTTTTGCCGTCGCCTCATAGAGATTCAGATGAAAATACGGAACATCGTCCGTTGCAAGCTTTACCATCTCAATGCGGTCGTTCAGAGACACCCCGCTCTCATCTGTTGTCTTATGCGGCGGATTCCCGTTGGGGAGAAACCATATTTCATCCAGACGGAAGTTTTCATATGCAAATTCACCGAGGAGAAGATGCCCGATATGGATCGGGTCGAACGTACCGCCCATGATTCCTATTTTCATATTATTCACCCTGTGTATCTACCGGGGGAGGACGATCTTCTTTTTATCGTCTTTTCCCTCGCGGTAAAGCACGATTTTCTTGCCAATGACCTGAACAATCTGCGAACGCGTGCGCTCTGCGATTATTTCAGCCAGTTCGCGGGGATCATCGGCACAGTTCTTAAGGACACTGATCTTGATCAATTCCCGTGCTTCAAGCGCCTCTGAGATTGCTTCTGTGAGCCCCGGTGTCATGCTGGATTTTCCAACCTGAAAGATCGGTTCCATTGTCATGGCAAGGCTTTTTAAATAAGCTCTCTGTTTTGTTGTCATCGTTCTCTCCTTCTTTATCTGTGATAACTGTTATAAGTTTTACAATTTAAGACAGCAGTTTATTTATAATAATCAAACTGCAGGCCATACATTCTGACTGTATCGCCCTCCTGAATGCCTTTTGCTTCCAATGCGTCGAGAATACCAGTCTCCTTTAAAAACTTCTGGAAGAATGCAAAGCCCTTCTCAGAATCGAGATTCGTATAACCGAGCATTTTCTCGATCTTCGGTCCCTCTACAACGTACATGCCGTCTTCTACTGCAACTGTATAAGGAAGCTCTTCATAGATCAGCTCGTCCTCCGGAAAATACTCCTGTTCAAATACTACAGGAGTGCGGTCCATAGTATCAAGCTGTGAGCTTACATAATAGAGAAGTTCGGATACTCCTTTTCCTGTAGCTCCGGAGATCGGAAAAACGCGGATTCCCTTCGACTCGAATTCCTGTTTCAGGCGTTCTACCGGATCTTCCTCCGGATCATAGATCAAGTCTGTCTTGTTGGCTGCAATCACCTGCGGGCGTTTTGCAATATCCGGATTGTAAGCCTCGAGTTCTGCATTGATCTTATAAATGTCATCGATAGGATCCCTGCCTTCTGTTCCGGCGGCATCGACCACATGGATCATAAGCTTTGTCCGCTCGATATGGCGGAGAAATTCATGGCCCAGACCAACTCCCTCGGAAGCTCCTTCAATAAGCCCGGGAATATCAGCCATAACAAATCCCTTTGCTCCATCCAGATCCACGACACCGAGATTAGGGCTCAGTGTAGTAAAATGGTAATTCGCAATCTTCGGTTCTGCGTTTGTCACTCTGGAAAGGAGGGTGGATTTTCCTACATTCGGGAAACCGATCAGTCCGACGTCGGCAATTACTTTAAGTTCAAGGTTGACCTCAAGTTCACGTGCCGGCTGTCCGGGCTGCGCGTATTTCGGAACCTGCATGGTTGCGGTTGCAAAGTGCTGATTGCCAAGGCCGCCTTTTCCGCCTTTTAATACAACCTGACGACGGTTCTCTCCCGACATATCTGCAATGACTTTTCCCGAGACTGCTTCTTTGATGACGGTGCCTTCCGGTACATACAGCACAAGATCTTTTCCGTCTTTACCGTGGCATCTGCGCTTCCCGCCGGGCTCTCCGTCTCCGGCTGCATATTTGCGTCTGTGGCGGTAGTCAGACAGGGTATTAAGTCCTTCGTCTACTTCAAAGATCAGATCACCGCCCCGGCCGCCGTCACCGCCGTCCGGTCCGCCGTTGGGCACGTAGAGTTCTCTTCGGAAGCTGCAGTGTCCGTCACCGCCCTTGCCGGATCTGATATATATTTTAGCTCTGTCAGCGAACATAACGTCTCCTTTTCTCTGATAATGTGATAAAAGCCCCAGACTGTAAATGTCTGGGGCCTGACTGTTTTACTCAGCTGCCGGATAGATAGAAACCTGTTTCTTATCTCTTCCTTTTCTCTCGTATCTTACAACACCGTCTACCAGTGCAAACAGAGTGTCATCTCCGCCGCGTCCTACGTTCACACCCGGGTGAATCTTTGTTCCGCGCTGTCTGTAGAGAATGTTTCCGGCTTTTACAAACTGTCCGTCAGCTCTCTTCGCACCCAGTCTCTTAGCCTCTGAGTCACGTCCGTTCTTTGTAGAACCAACTCCCTTTTTATGAGCAAAAAACTGAAGATTCATTTTCATCATGGTTCTTACACCTCCTTGAAAATAATGTCAATGTATGGTTCGTATTCATTGCTGTCCTCTATCTGTTCCAGACCGAGAACCATGGAATCCAGCAAAAGTGAGGCATCATGCGAGGGAATCTGTCCAAATCGGAATTCGATCTTCCCTGACTCCTCATCAGAAACACTGCTTGTCTTATCATCCGTAAACTGATCAATGGAATTGATCGTATTGATCACGATGGCGGATACAGCCGCACATACAATATCGCTCCCGGATTCAGAATACTCAGCGTGTCCTGAAATATCAAAGCCCGCATATTCATGCCTGTCGGTCTTATAAATGGTTACTTTAATCATATGGATGATTAAGCGTTGATCTTGTCGATCTTAACAGCTGTGTACTGCTGTCTGTGACCATTTTTCTTATGATAGCCGGTTTTTCTCTTGTACTTGTAAACGACAACTTTTTTTGCTTTTCCGTCGCCGATTACAGAAGCTGTAACTGTTGCACCTTCAACAGTCGGATTACCAACGACCAGCTTGTCATTATTTACAGCGAGAACCTGGTCAAATGTGTAAGTCTCTCCGGCATCTACACCAAGCTTTTCTACTTTAATGATATCGCCTTCAGCTACTTTGTACTGTTTACCACCTGTTGCTATAATCGCGTACATATGGCACCTCCTATAAACATTACTCGCCAGCTTCGGTGTCTGCAGCAGCTGCAGAACTTATAAAACCTCGCTGTGCGGCATACCAGTGTAGTATAGCATACGAATTTTTATCAAGTCAATACTTTTCCGGTAAATTTTTCAGTTTTTCGTAACAATATTCAATGATACTCCGACGCGTCACGATGCCGATAAACTTTTTCTGGTCATCAATGACAGGGACAAAGTTCTGGTCCATGGATTTGCGGATCAGGTCTTCCATATCAGAGTCTATGGAAACCGGTGCGTAATCCGCTTTTCTCGGGAAATCTTGAATAAATATATTTTCGGCTTCTTTCAGGTTTAAATTTGTATAGCGCTTGATTCCCCAGAGGAGGTCGCCTTCCGTGATCGTTCCGACATACTCTCCTGCCTTGTTCAACATGGGAATGGAGGCGTATTTATGATATTCCATTGTCTCGAGTACCTGACGCAGAGTGCCGTAGTCGTACACATAGGCAACTTCGCTTTTCGGTTTTAAAAAGAAAAGGATATTCATTTATCTGTTTTCCGCCTTTCCTAGAGCTGGGTAAGGACAAAAATTTCATACAGCGCGCGAATTGCCGTTTTGAAATCTTCATGCCGTACGCCGATGATGATATTCAGCTCGCTGGAGCCCTGATCGATCATTTTAACGTTGATATGGGCATGAGCCAGCGCGGAAAAGATCCTTCCGGCAGTACCTCTTGTCGACTTCATTCCGCGTCCTACAACAGCGATCAGTGCAAGATCAGACTCAAGCTCGATGTGATCCGGGTTTACAGTCTTATTAATATCGGAAAGGATTTTCTGCTCCTTCTCCTCAAACGTATCTTTGTTTACGAAGATCGACATCGTGTCAATGCCGGACGGCATATGCTCGATCGATACTCCGTTGTCTTCAAACACCTGAAGCACTTTCCGGCAGAATCCGACTTCGGAGTTCATCATTGCTTTTTCGACTGTGATCGCGGCAAAGCCGTCTGTTCCGGCAATACCTGTGATCGTGTATCGTGGCTGGCGGCATGTACTCTCGACGATAAGAGTACCTTTGTCCTGCGGTCTGTTAGTATTGCGGATATTGATCGGGATGCCTGCCTTGCGCACCGGGAAGATCGCATCCTCGTGAAGTACGCTGGCTCCCATATAGGAAAGCTCGCGCAGCTCTTTGTAGGTGATCGTCTCGATAGATTTCGGGTTCTTGACAATCCTTGGATCTGCGATCAGAAACCCGGATACGTCTGTCCAGTTCTCATAGAGATCCGCTCCGACGGCGAGTGCTACCAGAGAGCCTGTAATATCAGAGCCGCCGCGGGAGAATGTTACAACTTCACCGTCTGCTTTTGCGCCGTAGAATCCCGGGATCACTGCAGTATGCTTATCTTTCAGTTTCTCAGAGAGAAGATCATTTGTAATGTCCGCGTTAAAGGATCCGTCGTCATCAAAACGTACGACTTCCGCAGCGTCGACAAAATCAAAATCCAGATAGGCAGCCATGATCTTTCCGTTCAAGAATTCACCGCGTGATGCGGCATAATCCTGTCCGGCATGATTGCTGAAATCTTCACGGATCTTTTCAAAATCCTTATCCAGTGAAAAGGAAAGATTCAGCCCGTCGATGATCTCCTGATAGCGTTCTTTGATCTGCCCAAGCTGCTCTGAGAAATCTGAGCCGTTCACAGCCGCCTCATAACAGGCATAGAGCATATCCGTTACTTTGATATCGCTGGAAAAGCGCTTTCCGGGAGCTGACGGTACTACATATCTTCTGGACTCATCCTCGCCGATGATAGCGCCGACCTTTTTAAACTGATCAGCGTTAGCCAGAGAACTTCCGCCGAACTTAACCACTTTCTTCATTTCTTTTACTTCCTCCAATTGTGTCTCATCATTATAATAGTCTGTCATTACGAAACAGTCCGTCCCGCATCAGATACAGAAAATGCAATGATATCCTCTGTATGCCTCTGTGCGGGCACTCTCGACTCAATATTATAGCGCTGTATTCACGGGTTGTAAACGGAAAAATGCGAAAAATTCAGCTATAAATGTCCTGACCTCATCGGACTGTTTTACTGCTGTTCCTCTTCATACAGCGGACGGCGTATTTTTTTTCTAGTAACTTCCACAAGGCCGAGCGCTGTCATATCAACGAGTGTAGTCTGGACTGGATCCTGCGCCAGACAGTATTTGAACTCATGCAGCAGTTTCTGTGTGTTCTCTTCGTCCTTTTGATTAATAAAATCTACAAGGATGATTCCCGAAAGATTGCGGAGCCTTATCTGACGGGCAGCTTCCCGCGCCGCCTCGAGATTTACTTTCAATGCGCCTTCTTCACTGTCCTTTTTCGATGTATTCTTTCCGGAATTGACGTCGATCACGGTCAGTGCTTCCGTGGGCTGTATGATCAGATATCCTCCGGTTTTCAGCCACGCCCGCTCCATGAGCGCCTTGTCAAGTATTGTCTGCGTGCCATAAAGTTTATCAAGAGGAAAAGACGGATCATCATAGAGCTTCAGAAGCCCTGCCTTTTCGGGAAGTTCTGATTGAAAAAACAAACGTATACGTGTATACAAATCTTTATCTCCAACAATGATGGCTTCCATACCGTCCATATATACATTTTTCAAGTCTGCTATGTATGACGGCGGAGCTGATTTCAGACAGGAAAAGCATACTCTTGTCTGAGCCGTGTGTATGAGACTGTAATATTCATCTTTCAGCGCGCTGATCTCCTCCGTTACGTCCTGAAATGGTGCATCCTTTGCATTCGTACGGACAATGATGCCGAAATCATCATTTTGAAGGACGCTCAGCTCTTTCTTATAAGTTTCTCTTAAAGACTTCGAGATCTTAGAGGAAACACCGATCCGTGTGTTTCCGTGAGTCAGCACGGCATATCTTCCTGTAAAGCTTAGATTACTTGTCACAGTGGGGGCTTTTGTCTTGATCGCCTCGCGGCTGATCTGCACGACAAGCTCATCGCCGATACATAACGGCTTCTTTCCTGATTTGTGTGTAAATATGGCGGTATCCGCGTCTTTCATATCGTAGTAACAGTTAATGCCCTTCTCAATCTCAATGAAGGCGGCACCAATATTGGGAACAATATTATTCACCTTACCGATATAAATATCACCCAGACGGTGCCTGTCTGCATCCCCGCCTGATGCAGGAGAACTGTGTATCTCGACGATATCATCATTTTCGATGAAATAAGTTCTTATCTTACCGTCTCTTTTTTCAATCAGAAGCTTTCGTTTCAATGAATTTCACCTCCGAAGGACTCAAGTGTAACGAGATTTCTCCTGCCGTCTTTTCCTGAATCTGCATACATTTCAAGCCGCCTGTAAGTAAATGACTGTGCGTTTAAAGCCTGAGCGGCTCCGGAGGCTGCCTCTGCTGAGTCTGCCTTTCCAGAAACAGCGCCGGTATATTTCAGAAATGTATCCATAACAAGATCCGGCTTTAAGTTCTCGTTGCTTCCTGCGGCTGTGCGGATAAAGATTGAGCTGCCGCGGAATTCCCAGTCATAGATCAGCGGGCGCAGGTCAACTTCTCTTTCGCTGCGCTTTGTCTGTTTCATAACGCGGATCTCATTCTGTTCCATAAAATCACTGAACTGCTCTTTCCAGTCGTGGGAGAGATTTCCTTCTGTGGAGCCGGCATCCGGAAGTATATCCTTTTTCGGGGTGATCAGATAATCAGCTGCGGCGAGAATTGTCATGCCGGTCATCTTCTTCTCTTCTGCAATCTGAAGGAAGCTTACTACTTCGATCCCTTCCACACCGGCCTCATTCATCCTGCGTACAGCTTCCTCGCTTTCAATCGGATCAGTAAGCTCAATATCCATATATTCTCCATCGCTCTCAAGACCGATTCCGAGAGGACTGGCGAAAGACATGATCATATGAGGACTGAAACCGCCTGTGAAGGCAATCGGGATATCTGCCCTGCGCATGACTTTCTGAAAGTAACGCATTACATCAAGATGTCCGATAAACTTCAGGGCACCGTATTTTCTGAATTTAATTCTTGCCTTCATAGCAGACACCTCCTCCGAAACCTGCTGCCCCGCAGCCGGAACATTTCTCCCGGCAGTTCGGAGTTACAGTCTCATTCATTGCACGCTCCCATTCCCGATAAAGGAAAGAGCGGCTCACACCGATATCGATGAAGTCCCATGGAAAAATCTCATCTTTTCCACGCTGACGCTGATTATAGAAAGAGATATCCACATTTGTGTTTTCAAATGCCTCCATCCAGAGATCATTGCGGAATGTCTCTGTCCATGAGTCAAAGAGACAGCCCAGACGGTATGCCTCCTCGATCACCGGTGCGATCCTGCGGTCCCCTCTTGCCATGACGCCTTCAAGAACAGTCACCTGCGCGTCATGCCAGTTATATTTCAGACTCTTGCGGTTCAGCTGCTCGCGAAACTCATCATTTACGATGTGCGCCCTGCGGTCATACTCTTCTGCGGTATACATGGATGCCCACTGGAACGGTGTAAATGGTTTTGGCACAAAGAAAGAAGAACTTGCAGTGATCTGGCATTTCCCATGCCGCTGCTCTTTCGGGATTTCATAATATCTGCGCGCCACGCGGTCAGATAGTCTGGCAATCTCTTTCATGTCTTCTTCCGTCTCAGTGGGAAGCCCCAGCATGAAATAGAGCTTCACTTTTGTCCAGCCGCCTTCAAATGCCTGTCCGGCGCCGGTAATGATATCTTCTTCTGTCAGACCTTTGTTGATGACATTTCTCATACGCTGGGATCCTGCCTCGGGGGCAAATGTCAGGCTGCTTTTGCGCACGTCCTGCACCTTGCTCATGACGTCCAGAGAGAAGGCGTCGATACGGAGAGAAGGAAGAGAGATATTGATCCCCTTGTCTTTAAACTCGTCGATCAGGAAAGTCACAAGCTCGTTCAGTTTCGAGTAGTCACTGGAGCTTAAGGAACTGAGGGAAATCTCTTCATGTCCCGTATTTTTGAGCATTGTGCGGGCATATTCTTTCAGTGTTTCCACGCTGCGTTCTCTGGTCGGACGGTAGATCATCCCCGCTTGACAGAAACGGCAGCCGCGGATACATCCTCTCTGGATCTCAAGTACAACTCTGTCCTGCGTGGCCTTGATATAGGGAACAACAGGTTTCATCGGATAAGAAGCATCAGTCACATCCATGACCACCTGTTTTCTCACTTTCTCAGGAGCCGCAGGATTATTTGGCACAAAGGACTCTATGGTGCCGTCCCCGCGGTAACTCACATCATAAAACTGCGGTACATAGAGCCCTTCGATCCGGGCCGCCTGACGCAGAAACTCTTTTCTTGAAGCACCGGATTTCTTCCACTTTTTGTATGTGTCGAGAAGTTCATCGTAAACCGTCTCCCCTTCGCCGATATAGAAGATATCAAAGAATTCTGCCAGCGGTTCCGGATTGTATGCACATGGGCCGCCGCCGATCACAATGGGATCCTCTTCTGTTCTGTCAGCTGCGTGGAGCGGGATATGACTGAGGTCGAGAATCTGGAGAATATTTGTATAGCACATCTCGAACTGGATCGTAATGCCGAGAAAGTCAAACTCTCTTACCGGATCCTGAGATTCCAGCGCAAAGAGCGGAATGTTTTTTTCTCTTAATACCTTGTCCAGATCCAGCCATGGCGAATAGACGCGCTCGCACCACGTGTCTTCCCTGCGGTTGAACATATCATAGAGAATCTGGATGCCCAGATGAGACATGCCAATCTCATAGACGTCCGGAAAACACATAGCGAAACGGATATCCACTTCATCTTTGTTCTTCATTACAGAATTAACCTCGCCGCCGATGTACCGGGCAGGTTTTTCTATGCTTAATAATATTTCATCACTTAAGGCTAATTTACGCATTGCTCCTCCTGTTCTCTTCTGCTTTTTACGGAAGTATCCTGTGTAAGTATACACGAATCAGCCGCTTATGACAAACAAAAGTTGAATTGTATTATAATCCTTGTTTATACAGCGAAATAAATCATCATGTCCTTCTTTAATTCATCTCCGTTTACTAGACATCCAGCATATCCCCCATCCCACCAAGGTAATATCGTATGCTCAAAATTATAAGGTATATTTTCTTTGGACGAAGGATCATCTTTCAAAAAGTCGGTATAGTTGCTTATTAAAACAACTATTTTCTTTTCTTCAATCCATGTCAAATCCCGCATCCAATCATTATAACCATCCATGCTTTTAGCTTCGATGGGAAAATCGAAACTATCGGACATTATTTTTAAGTAGTCTGCCAATTTACTGCACTGGCTGCCGTTAATCTCAACCACAAAGATATCCTGATTCTGTTGATATTTATTTTTCAGTTGAGGTACTTCTTGCATAGATATATATTTCACACCATTTTTCATTTATTTGCCTCCTATATTTACAACAAATAAAAGTTTACCACTTTAAATCGTTCCGCTTTTTAGGCAATAACAGTGTCCATTAATATCCTCATGTGTTTTTATTAATGTCCACGTTATATTTTTGTCAAAGATATAGATATCTTCCGGTAAATATGTCTCCCCTTCTAATAACACATTAAAGTCCATTTCTATTACTGAATCCTTATCAAATTTCCAGTAATCTTCGATCAATCTTCTTTCACATGAATGGATATCCCAAAACACAAATACTCTATTTATTTTTTCAGCCAATGCCTCGAAATATTTTTTGTCAATGATGATAGGATTTTTTATATAGTCCCACAAATATCCTGCATAACAATATCCATCTCGAAATTTATGTTTTAATTGTATTTGCTGATGATATTGCTCATGTTCAGTATTTATAAACTCATTTATATATTTGCGTCTGATTGTATTTCCGGTTTGTTTATCCAAAACCTTTAAATTTGATTGAAAAGTTTTAAAATCCATATTAGCTGTCCTTATAATTCTATAGTTTATTTAACGATTCGAAGTATCGGTTCAAAGGTAGATATTATATCGATCAATTCCTCGCTCGTAATTATGCAATAATGCCTTAATTGATGTTCCCCATAAAATCCACAACTTTCCCGAATACACCACTTCACTGTTATGAAGTGACTTTTGTCAAGAGGTAAACAAAGCATCCAACAAATTT